>JACPPF010000045.1 GCA_016191165.1 Planctomycetota bacterium | reverse complement strand
ATCCCTCGCCAGAGGTTGAGGCGGAAAGAATGGCTCCAAGCTACGACCAAATTGAAATCGAAAACAGTCATGACCGAACCTAGATCATTGCTACAGTATAAGTTGCGTCAAAAACCAGAAACGCTAACCGGACAGTAGTGGCTTAGAGTGCCAAAAACAACGAGTGTAGGTCAGGCTTTCCCGCCTGACCGTCGGGCTGGAAAGTCAGGCTGGAAAGCCTGACCTACTTCATTTCTTTGGACCCTCCTGGCGTTCCCATGGCGCCATGCGGACGCAAAATGTGGCAGCGAGTTTCACTGGACTTTGGTCTCTCCGGGAACCAGGAAGAGTGTGAATTCCATGGTGGTGGCCGGCTGCGTTCCCTGTTGTTTCAGGGACAACACGCGCTGTCCCTGGATGGTGCCTGTCACAGCCAACTCAAATCGACTCTGGTTGACGCGAATCGCCAGGGTCAGCGATTTTTGCACCTCAATCCACTCGCTGTTGTGCGCATCGCGGTTCACCTGGAAATAGGTCAAGCCCGTGTTCGAGGGCAGCACGCGCGGCGGCTGGGTGGCGTGCGTGAATTCCAGGCCCTTCAGACCGCGCTCGAAAATCGCATCGACGCGCTCGCCGCTGCCGATCTTCATATCCATCTGCCCGGCCTTGGTGAAAAGCCGAATGACCTCGGCCTGCGGCAAGGGACACTGGACGCCGACAAAGAGCTGCCAGGCGGGTTCGAGCCATTTCGGCTCCATCGCGACCTGCATGCGCAAGCCGGCGCCGATGAAGGCGCGTTCCTCGTAGGTGAAAAAGTCGACGTCCATGTCGTCAAGCTGTCGCTTGACCCGGTAGTAACACATGCCGAGGTCGTCATGATCGTAGGCGGGCAACTGGGGCGCGCGGCGTTCGGGCGTGAAAATCGCCAGCTGCCCGACCAGGCGGCACAACTCCAGGTAGGCCGTGAACGGGTGAATGCCCGAAGCGAATGCCACCGTGTTCAACACGGCCGAGGCCTCGTTCAGCACAGCGAGTCGGCCTAACATCACGTCGTCGCCCGGATTGCGCGTCTCGAACGTGATGCCGCGCGTGATCACCTTCTTGGCCAGGTTCTCCATCCGGCTACTCATGTGGTGATACATGCCCTGGAGAATATCGACGGCCAACGGCTTCCAGGCGTCGCACGCCAAAAGCGGGGGGATGTAGTTGATATCGAGTTCGGGCAAACCATTGGCGGCGCCGCGCAGGAAGCGGCCGATGGGTAAAATTTCGTAACCGGCCAGATCCTCGGTGTCGGGTAGCAACCGGAGGTTGAAGGCGCGGAACTGGATGGTCTGACGATCCTCACCGCTGTTCTCGTCCTCCACCTCCAGGTCCTCGATCAGAAACCGGGTGTCGCCCGCCGCCGCCGCGCCAGGAACCGGAAGGCCCGCCACACGCGGGACCGCGTTGACCCGATTCGGGTGCAACTTGGCGATCGCCAGATACACGACCACCTGCTCCTTGGCTAGCAAAATCTCATTGAGGTTGAGCGTCGGCAGTCGGCCTTCCGCGGGCACGTCAATCAGGCTCCCATCCGGAAGCCTGGCTTGCAGTTCGCGGATTTGCAGTCGGCCGTTCTTGAAGGCATCGGTATCCAGTTCCAGCTTGCGCAGGCCCCAGTTGTGGTGAACGTTCCAGCGATGACTGAGCCGATTCCGCTCGAAATCGAAGCGTTCCTCCTGTTGCATGTGGTGGGGCCACATGAACATGCCGTCTTGCCAGTAGACCGAACGTGCCGTCATGGACGAAGATTCCGTGATGATTGCGGACCGAGGAATATCCCAGAAAGATTACGCCCCTCCAACGGAAAGTACAGGGTTTTCCAAAAGGGAACCAATTAACCTCGAAACGCCACGTAGGCGAAAACCAGCGTGAAGGTGAGGAAGAGCCCGGTCAGGGTGTGGTAGCCCGCGTGGAGCCACCAGATAGTCAGGTGTTCTTTCACATCCAGGACGGTTTGCAGGGAAAGGCGCACGCCCCAGAAGATTGCGAGGTAGGCGCATACGAAGCGCGACAGGCGTGAACCGTCCGCCAGGGCGTCGGCGTTCACGACGCAGATCAGGCCGTTGGCGATGATCGCCATCACGACATACCCGCCGTAGATCCAGTAGAGCTGGCGATGCAGGCGAGGCAAGACGTCGAGCGACGTTTTCCACTGAAGCCGCAGCGGGACCAGCGACGACGCCACCAACACGCCCAGCTGGGCCCAGCCGGCGCAAAAAAGGATGATAGGTAGATTTTCGTTCATGTTTATTTCTCATAACGAGTCCCCGGGGTTCGCGGCGCTCCCCCCGGCTTGTAATATCCAGTCGATGAAGGGGACGATCACTTCACGCACAAAAGGCGGGTGAAACAGCAAGAACAACGGCGCCAGCAGTACGACCACGGTGAACGCCCACCCGCGCACGCCCTTGCCCAGACCGAGCCGTTGACCTGTCGCCGAACGTTCAAACAATATGGCGGCGCCCTGGAGGAGAAAGAAAAGCGTCGGACCGCCGTACCCCCCTTGCGCTGGCGCCGAGACGACAAGATCGTGCACGAATCCGCTGAACAGGAAACCCACGGCCAGGCCGGCCTTCGCGCCAAAGCGCGCGGTCAACGGGCGAAAGAGGAAGCGATGGGTCAGGTCGCGAAAGGCCGTATTCCACCGTTTGCCCCAGAAATCGCTGACGCTACATGCCAGCACCGGCCAGTCCATGATGGGCCTGGCGGTCACGCCTGCCGCGCGCCAGGCGAGGCTGAGCAGATGAAACACTCCGAAATGGAGAACGAAAACGATCCCGATCATCCCAATCCAACCGCGCGAAAGGACAGCCTCAGCTGGCATGATCGGATAGACCGCAAAAATCAACAAGAGGCCGATTGTGAGTTTCGCAGCGGCGAAAAACCAGGCGGAAACTCGCGGCCGTTGCAAATTCGGCGTATTCAGGAAAGCGGGTGCGTCGAGCCCAGGCCAGGCGAACAGGTAGCCCAATTGGAGGGGGATCGAAGCGCCCGTGGTTGGGACCGATCGCCAGGTCAGCCATTTGCAACCGACGAAAATCGTCCACGCCAGAACCCACATGAACGCCCAGCGGTCCAAACCAGTCGGCGCCACCAGGATGAACGCCGCCGGCAGGATCAGAATTGGCACCCAGGTGATGACGGCGGCGAGTTTCATGTTGGACTAACTGCGGACGAGGAGCGGGATTAACGGAGGCTTTGGAACACTCGAGTTGGCCGGGTTCAAATCCATCGAGCTAGGGTAACAAACAATCCGCGAGCCGCCGGGCTTGTCCCGGCGGTGAACCAAGGCGGATCAGGATGCACCGCCGGGACAAGCCCGGCGGCTCGCTGTGACCGTCAGCTTGAACCAGGCCCTCGATCTCAGGCGTTCGCTGCGCTCACGCCTTGGGCTTGCCCAGCTGGTAAACGAGGCGAAATTTTTGGCCCAGGTAAAATAGTTGTTTTTTTGGTAGCATCCTTGCCACCGGAGAATTGAATTCGTGAAATAACGCCCATAATCGGGGACGACGCCCCGCACAACACTTTTCAACCAGGGAGGGACACCATGTCCAGAACCAGCACGCCGACCGCCACCAAGAGCCAACAGGCCCAGGCCGCGAAGCCGCAGCCGGCGGCCGCCGCCCCGCCGACGTGTGCCATGCAGGACAAGATCGCCATGCTGGCCTACGAGAAATGGATCCAAAAAGGCTGTCAGCATGGTAATCACCAGCAAGACTGGCTGGAAGCCGAGGCCGAGGTCAAAGCGGAAATGAACAAGGGCGGCGCGCGTCGTTAGACCGCTCTGGCAGCAACATCTCGGCGACCAAAGCCTGGACGGGCACGATCGAGCATCCGTCCTACGACTGGTTTGCGCTTCCGTCGCCCCAGCGCTTCGTCAAGCCGCCGTAGGCATCGATCCGGCGGTCGCGCAAGAACGGCCAGTTGCGCCGCACGTCCTCCATGCGCGCCGGCTCGCACTCGGCAATAAGAATTTCCTCCACGTCGTGTGCCGCCCTGGCTGCGACCACGCCAAAAGGATCACTGACGAAGGACGCGCCCCAGAACTCCAGTCCGCCGTCCTTTGGGCCTTCATGTCCCGTCCGATTGATCGCGGCCACATACACGCCATTGGCAATTGCATGAGCGCGTTGGATCGTCTCCCACGCGGAATGCTGCTGCACGCCGAATTCCGCCTTCTCACGCGGGTGCCAGCCAATCGCCGTCGGGTAGATCAACACCTGCGCCCCTTGCAGCGCGGTCAGGCGCGCGCCTTCCGGGAACCACTGATCCCAACAAATCAAGACGCCGATTCGGCCAAACGTCGTGTCGAACGTGCGAAAGCCAAGATCGCCTGGCGTGAAATAGTATTTCTCGTGATAAAGCGGATCATCCGGAATGTGCATCTTGCGATAAAGGCCAAGCAGCGTTCCGTCGGCATCCAACACGACGGCCGTGTTATGAAAGATGCCGGCCGCGCGCCGCTCGAAGATCGAGGCGACGATGACCTTGCCCAGCGATTTGGCGAGTCGCCCGAGCCGGTCCGTTGTCGGGCCGGGGATCGGCTCCGCCAGGTCAAACAGCGCGCAATCGGTGCGCTGGCAGAAGTAGTGCGACAGGAACAATTCCGGCAGGCAGATGATGTCCGCGCCTAGCCCGGCCGCCATCGTGATGCGCTCGACCGCGACCTCAAGATTGCGCGCGGGTTCCAGATCGCATTTCATTTGAATCAGGCCAAGCTTGAATCGTCGCGGAGGGGTGTACACGCTTTGGGTGTCCTTCAGGGGAAAAGAGATCCGAGGCTGAGCGCCAGCGAAGGGCGCGGTTCGGGCGGTCGTCTGCCCTTCGCTGGCGCTCAGGCTCGGAAGCGCCTGTTTCACAACGATACCGCACGCGCCACGAAATGACGCGTCCTCATTAACACGCCGCGACCGTCAGGGAGCGTTGGGCTTGTTCCCGCTCCTTCACGGTCGCGGCTCGTAATGATTGTGCTATTTTCGAGCGCGTGCGGTATATTATCGTTGTTTTCAGGCGGCTTGGCTATCGGACCCGGCCTTCTTCGGGTCATGGTCCTCGTGCCGCAGCACGACGGTGCGCTGCGGGAACGGGATTTCAATGTGCAATTCGTCGAAGCGATTCTTGATACGTCGGAGCATCTCGCGTTTGACGTCCCATTGTTTGCCGGGCCAGGTCTGAATGTAAAATCGAATGACCACGGCGGAATCGCCGAAGGCTTCCACGCCGAGCATTTTCAAGTCTTCGAGTATCATGGGCATGAAGGCGTCGTCGGAGCGGAGCTCGTTGCCAAGGGCGCGGAGGACGTCGAGCACCTGGTCGACATTTTCCTTGTACGCAACCGAGATGTCAAACAGAGCGCGGGACCATTCTTGAGTCAGGTTGCTGACGGCGGTGATCTGGCCATTGGGAATGAAGTGAACCGTCCCCTCGATGTCGCGCACGACGGTCATGCGCAAGGTGATGCGTTCGCCGTCAATCGTGACCAGGCGCCAATCCTTTCGCAGGGTGGCTAGGGTTCCTTAATCCAAAAAACTCATAGCGCATGAGTCAAGTTTCGATACAAGCCCGAAGCGTTAGCGAGGGAGGATGCGGAAGATTTCCCTCGCTAACGCTTCGGGCTTGTGTGGCGGGCCTTTTGGTCTCAGCTGAAACCTCGCTAGCAATCTTTTGCGGAAGGCCATGCCCTTCTCCAGAGTCGCCTCGCGTTGAAAAAGCGCGACTCGCTTAGGCGAGCGGTCGGTATTAACTTACCAGCCCGGAGCGCAAGCGACGGGGCAGATGTCCGCTGGATCCGTCGCTTGCGCTCCGGGCTGGTGGGGATATATTTTCCTGCCGCTCGCCTTATCGCGCGCCTGTTCCATTTGCTCGCGGGCCGCGCGCGACTCCTTTTTTAGCGCGTCGATGTCCACCTGAAGCGCCAGGGCTTCCTTGAGCTTTTTTCGCGACTTGAGCGTGGACAACTCATCCAGCTTTTGCCGCAAGGTTGAATCCACATCCCGATACGCCCGGTGTATTTTCAGGTAGCCGGGTTCGGAATTCGTCAATTCGGCCTTCACTTTTTGCAGTTGAACGGCGTCGAGTTCCAGCGACACCTGAAGCGACGAGACGCGCTCCACGTCGCTTTTTCCGGTGGTTCGGATCAGTTCCTCGAACTCCTTGCGTGTTTTTTCGTGAAGGGTCGCGATCTGATCACGCAAGATCTGCCGCTCGCTCAGGGCCAGGACAAATCGGTCGCGTGCCAGGCGAATACGTTCCTTTTGTTTGGTTAGGGTCTTCTCCAGTTCTGCCACCTCTTGGTTCTTTTTGGCGCTTTTCAGTTGGGCCATCCTGCGGCTTGTGATTTGGTAGTCGGCCTCGATTTCTTGCAGGTTCACCAGAGCACGGGTGTGTTCGCTGCCGGGTTGGTTCAACCTGGCCTCGGCGTCGCGGAGTTCCTGCTGGTCGGTCTGGATTTGCCTGGTCAGCTGGACAATTCGCTCGGCCTTCTGCACCAGGGCGGCCTGGTCGCTTGATCGAAGGGGGCCGCCTGCCTTTTCCTGAGCGGCCATTCGCTCGACCGACCCGGATGCCGCGAGCGCCAGGGCAAAAAGGCCGGAAATCATCATTCGATCGATCAAGTAATACCGCATGGCGTGGTTCTCACGGATGAAACTGAAGAGTTTGACGACCCACATGGAATCGGGGCCGTTTTTCGTCAAAATCAAACCAATGAAAGGAATGGCGTTCCGCACTAATAGACATTCCTCGCAAAAAAGCAAGGGAGTTTGGACCAGATGCCCGGTCGAACAAAAGAGCATTTTGTATTTGGCATGCGGCGGGGTTGGACACGTTTAGGCTGCGCCGAAGGGAAGCGCGCGTGGGAAAACGCCCGGGCGCGCCCACGCTCCCCTTCCGGTCGCGGCTAAGCGAATGGGCCTTTTCTCACCACATGGGGTAAAACGTGAAAGTACGCGGGCTGGTTTGGTGCCGATGTTGGTGTAGGCGATTTGAATCGTCCTTATAAAGATAGGGAGCGAATTCCGTGTTTACCTGAAAATCCACCTGGATTGTTCTTGCCAAGGCGAAATAGCTGTGCGACAATCAGAAATCTTTGCATAGTTTATCCAGACGGATCAAACGACGACACCGTGCGGGAGAAAGCCGTGATGCGACACATGCGCCGTTGGACTGCGTGGCTTGGGCTGGGTTTGGGCGTGTTGGCGTTGACAGCGTTCGTCCTCGAACGCGGCGCCGGGACCGCGGAAGCTCAGAAAGCGATCTTCCAGCAACCCGCCTTTCAAAACCCACCGCCGAAAGGCGGCACGAGCGGCCGGGCAGCCGGGCTTAGCTCCGTGCAAATCATCGAGGATTCCCGCGTCCGACAAGTCATCGACGTGGGCCGCGAATGTATCATTGACGGCGCGTGGGACCAGGCCGTCAAGGCGCTTCAGGGAATTCTTGACGACAAGAAGGATTACTACGTCCAGATCAGCGACACGGACGCCACGGGCCGCCAAAGCGTACAGCGCTGGACCAGCGCAAAGTTCGAGGCCAACAACCTAATCGGCTCCATGAAGCCGGACGGGTTGGCCGCCTACGAACTGGCCTCCGGCGGAAAAGCCAAGACCATGCTCGACGACGCCAAGAAAAACGGCGATCGGGAGTTGCTCGCCGAGGTTGCCCAGCGCTACTGCCACACGCTGGCCGGCATCGAGGCGAACGAAATTCTCGCCACCCTCTACCTTGCGCGCGGACAGGTCTTTACCGCGGCCCTGCGCTTCGAGAAACTGTTGCAAATGGATCCTGAGCGGGCCAAGCTCAGCAATCTCACGCTGTTCAAGGCCGCCCTCGCGTTTCGCCGCGCGGGGGACACGCGGAATTTCGATCTGACCTGGGCCAGGCTCGAAAAGAAACTGGAAGGCACGGCCGGTCTCAAACTCGGCGGCGACGATCCCATCCCGGTCGCCAAGCTCATGACCGTCATCAATGAAACTCCCTCGGTCGATCAGGTCAACGTTCACGATTGGCCCAGCTGGCATGGCAACAACCGCAACGCCGCCCAGGCCAACGGCAGCCCTCCCCTTCTGGATGATAAACTCTTCAGCCGAAAGATCCTGCGGGACAAACTCGAGGACCTTGCCGAGGACAACGACCAGGCGGCCGAGACGCGCATCCAGGCAGCCATGAAGCAGGTCGCCGACGCCAATCAGCCGGTCATGCCTGGCTTCTTCCCAATCTGCTCCCAGGGCATCATGGTTTATCGCAGCCATCGCGATGTGCGCGCCATCGCCCTCAAGCCGATGAAGATCAAATACGAGGACGACCGCGTCTTTGAGTTCAAGGCCGGCGAAATCATCTGGAAGTCGATGGAGTTGAACCGCAGCCTGTCCATCCTGCTGGGCAAAAACGATACGCGCACCAAATGCGAAGGCTGGCTCGACAACTACAACCAGGTCGTCGGGTACAACAGTCTGCTTTACGACAACACCGTCATCGGCACCCTTGCGACCGATCACCGCCATGTTTACGCCATCAATGACCTGGCCGTTCCGCCGCATCCCAATGTTTTTACCCAGTTCGCGTTCAATCAGCCGCAGTTCAATCCGCAGAATCTCAAACCGCTCCTCATGCAGAATCAGCTTCTGGCGTTCGACCTGTTCTCGGGGCGTTTGAAATGGGAACTCAATCCGGACGACGCGAAAACGGAGGATCCGGAATTCAAGAATAGCCATTTCCTCAGCCTGCCGCTCGCGGTTGGCGGAAAGCTCTATGTCCTCAACGAGCGCATGATCAACCCGAACCAGAACGGCAACCCGAACCCGTTCATCGGCGGGCGGATGAATCCCATCGCCGGCGAATCCGAGTTGCGCCTGGTTTGCATCGATCCGACCAAGGGGGCCGGACCGCGACCGACCATCGTCGAGCCAATCCAGGTGCTCGGCACGGTGCAGCAGGACAACCGCTTTGTGCAAGAAGTCAGTCGGCGCGTCAATGCCGTGCAGCTGGCGTTTGGCGACGGCGTCCTGGTGTGCCCGACCAACGCGGGCGAAGTATTCGGCATCGACGTGGTGACGCGCAGCCTGGTCTGGTCCTATCCCTACCGCGAGAACTCCCCGCAACAGGTGATGCTGCCCGGGCTATTCAATCCGCGCCCTGGGTTCCCGCAGGTCAATCGCAACTTCGGTCCGCCCCGTATCTCGAAATGGAAATCCTCGCCACCGGTGATTGCCGATGGCAAAATCGTGTTCACGGCACCGGATGCCGACTCGGTGCATTGCATCAGCCTGCGCGACGGCAAATTAGTCTGGAAAAAAGCCCAGCAAAAGGGAGACCTGTTCCTCGCGGGCGTTTTCAAGGGCAAAGCCATCGTCGTCAGCGAGACCGGCATTCGGGCTCTGGACCTCAAGGATGGCAGCCAGCGCTGGGCGGCCTCCACCGGGGACCTCCCCTCCGGCCAGGGCGTCGCCAGCAAGGATATCTATTACCTCCCGCTCCGCCGCGGTGAAATCCTTGCCGTGGATGTCGTCACCGGTCAGGTCAAGGCCCGCAACCGGGGCAACGGCGGCGCGGCGCCAGGCAACCTCGTTTTCTACGACGGTATGGTCCTCTCCCAAACCCCCACCGAAATCATCGCCTACCCGCAACTCAGTGTCCGCCTGGCCAGCGCCAAAATCGACGCCGCCAAGAATCCCCAGGATATGACCAAGCTCGCGGACCTCGGCGAACTCCTCCTCAAGGATGGACAGGTCAAACTCGCGGTTGAAAACCTCCTCAAGGTCTACAACGGCAACCCGGCCGGCCCGCTCGCCAAACGCGTCAAGGATCGTCTGTTTGAAGCCCTCACCGACCTGATGCACATCGACTTCAGCAACGCGGCCAAGGATCACCTGACCGTCTACAAGGCGCTCTGCGCCGTTCCCGACAACGCGACTGAAGAACAAAACCGCAAAGCCAAATACTTCCGGCTGGTTGGAGAGGGACGCGAGGCCGAGGGCAACCTGGTCGAAGCGTTCCAGATGTACAAGGACTTCGGCGGCCTGCCGATGTTCCGCGATGGCGGCGGCGTCCCCTCGGCCGAGGATCCTAACCAAAAAATCCCGGTCAACGTCTGGCTGCGCGGCCGAATCTCCGCCATGCTCGCCAACGCCAAGCCGGCCCAGCGGGAGCCTCTCGAAGCAAAGATCGCCGATGAATGGAAAACGGTCGAGGCCAAAAAAGACCTCGACGCGATCCGCACCTTTGTCGGTATGTTCGATACCCCGGTCCGCGTGGGCCGCGAAGCGCGCGTGAAACTCGCCCAAATCATCATCGAACGCAATGACCGCGCGGGCTACCTCGAAGCCGAGCTATCGCTGTTGCAGGTTTTCGGCAGCGAGTTCGGCACCGATCCGCAACTGGGCGGACGGGCGCTGGCGGCGCTGGCGCAACTTGAAGAGAAGAAAGGCACCGTCGATTCCATGCGCCTGGCGGCGACGTACTATCGTCAGCTGGGTCAGGATTTCGCCGCCGTCAAAGTGCGCGGCAACAAGACGGGCGCCGATCTGCTCAACGAATTAGCCACCGACAAACGTTTCCTTCCCTTCCTCGAACAAAGCGGCAATTCGTGGGGTCCCGTCAAGATGGCGGCCCGCGATCTTGGCGTGAATGCGATCCCGGTCGGACTCAACGGCTTCGTCATGACGCCCCAGGGTGACCAAACACCCTTCGCCAAACAGTATCGCCTGATCTTCACGTTCAATCACCCCAAGAACGTCGGGCAGCCCGTATTGTGCCTGCGCAACCTGGCAACCAATGAAGATCGCTGGGTCACCACCGTCGCCCAGGGCTTCGGCATCAATCAGACCATCCTCTATCAGCTTTATCAACAAAACAACTCGAACCAGAAATACCATCCGGACGCCCGCCACCGGTTTTACCACGTCAAGGGACACCTGATCGTGTGCCAGGTCGGCGTCATGGTCTATTGCATCGACGGCGATACCGGCACCAAACTCTGGGAATCGCGCACCACCGAGGCCTTCGCCAACAACGGCTTCATCTCGCTGCAACAGACGATTTTTGACGACGATGGCAATGCGGAATTCCTCTGTCGGAACCAACAGACAGGCCAGATGTTCAAGATGACGCTGGGCCACATTGGCGCCGTTCAGGCCTCCTATGTCGCCCTGGTCACCAACCAGGGCCTGAACGTGGTTGACCCCCTGCGCGGGACCACGCTCTGGAAGAAGGCCGACGTTTCGATGAACTCCCACGTCTTCGGCGATGATCGCCACCTGTTCCTCGCGGAAGCCAATGAGAACAACACGATCGGCGCGGGCCGGACGCTGCGCGCCATCGACGGCGAGCCGGTCGCCGCCAAGGACTTCGGCAACGCCTATCAGACGCGCGTGGCCGTTTCGGGCCGGCGGATATTGTCGGCCCAGCAAGGCGTGGGCAACCTGACGCTGCGGCTTTACGACATCGTCTCTGGCAAGGACATCTGGTCCAAGGCATTTGCCCCCGGCGCCTACGTTCTCAAGAGCGAAGATCCCACGGTAACGGGCGTGCTCGATCTGAAGGGCCAACTAACCGTACTGGGCGTCGCCGACGGCAAGGAACTGGTCACGTCGAACATCCTCCAGGGCCGGGTGACCGCACAGGATCTCGTCAATCTCCGCGAACCGCTGTTGCTGGCGGACAGCGACCGGTTCTACGTCGCACTCAATCGACCCATCGACAAGGGCAAGGTCGCTGACATTAGCATTTACGTCAACGGAGTCAACAAGCTCGTGACCTCGTTGAACAACAATATCAACATCGGCACGCGCTGCACGGTCGTCAACGGCTGGCTGGTCGCCGTTCATCGCCGCGACGGGCAACGGAACCTCGGCCAGCGCAAACTCGCGTGGAAGAAGGGGGACCTGGCCTGGCACACCTACATGCCGGTCACCAACCAGATGCTCGTCCTCGAGCAGTTTGCGGATTCGCCGGTGGTCCTCTTCACGGCCCGGTACATTCAAATCCACGCCAACGGCGGCCGAACCTGGGTTTCAGTCACGCAAAGTTTCAGCAAGGCCAGTGGCAAAATGATTTTCGATTCTGGTCCGCGCCAGACCAACGGTGCGTCGGCGCTGTTCTCCGGATTCCGGATCGATCCCAAGAACCGAACGGTCAACCTGATCGGTAACTTCGGGGCGGGCAGCATTCAGCACTACATCGACGACGGCAAGGGACCGCCCGCGCTCCCGCGGCAAGGCACGATGATCAATCCGGGGCTGAATCCGCCAGGGCTGGTGGGCGGTCCGGGCGCCATGCCGTTTCCACCCAACGGCATCGGCCTGCCGCCGAACTTCAGGCTGCCGCCCAACGGGAACTTCCCGCCGGGACGAATCCTGCCGCCGCGCGTTCGCGTTCTGCCCAATCGCCCGCCCGTGGTTCCGCAGAAAAGGTAGGAACCTGGACATGGCAGAACCGGTTGGTAGGCAGTGCCAACCGACCTCCGGATCGACAGAATTTGTTCGCGGGGACAAAGTTTGAGTGAGAAAAGACGTTCTGTTTCGTCGAATTATTTGGCAGAGTCCGCATTAACCTACCTCTCCGACCTTTGAGGAGTTGCCATGAACCGTCTCAAGCCCTGGACCCTCGCGCTGGTCGGCTGTGCCGTCGCGACATTGTTCGCCTCGCGCGGCAGCGCCGATCCGCTGCCCGAGAAATACCAAAAACACGTCGACAAAGGCCTGGAATGGCTGAAGAAGACGCAGAACAAGGACGGCACCTGGAGCGCCGGCGGGCAAAACCCCGTCGCCATGACGGCCCTCGCCGGCCTCGCCATGCTTTGCGAAGGCAGCACCGTCACCCAGGGCAAATACCGCGAAAACATCCGCAGAGCCACCGATTGGCTCATGAAACGCAGCATGAAGGGCGGCAACCGCGATGGGCTTGTCGGTAACCCCGACCATCCGGGTGAATCGGGCCGCTACATGTATGGTCACGGCTTCGCCCTTCTCTTTCTGGCCTCCGCCTACGGCGAAGAAGACAACAAGCGTCGGCGCGAGGAAATGAAAGACATCCTGACCCGGGCCGTCAAATACTGTGGCAGCGCGCAATCGACGCAGGGCGGTTGGTTCTACACGTCCAAGACCGAAGGCCATGATTCCGATGAAGGCTCGGTGACCGTCACACAGATGCAAGGCCTGCGCGCCTGCCGCGACGCCGGCATCCCGGTGCCAAAAGAAATCATGAAGAAAGGGTTCGATTACCTGCGGAAATCAACCACCCAGGACGGCGGCGTGGTCTATAGCCTGGGTCGTGGCGGATTCGGCGCTCCCGCCGGCGGCGGTCGGCCTGCTCTCACCGCGGCGGCCATCGCCTGCTTCTTCAGCGCGGGCGAATACAAGGACGAACACGTCAAGAAATGGTTCAAATTCTGCGAACGCCACAACATTCATCAGGGCGGCCAGGTCGGCGGCGGCATCCGCCAGGGGTTCGATGAATACACCCAGTTCTACTTCGCCCCGTCCATGTACTTCATCGGCGAAGACGGCTGGCTCAAGATGTTCCCCGGCACCGCCAAGAAAGACGCCCTGACCTGGACCAAATACCGCAACCACTTCTTCGACGGATTGTGCCGAGTGCAAAACCAGGACGGTAGCTGGCCCAGCCAGGGCGGGTGGAGCGTAGGTCCAATCTACACCACCGCGGTGTACACCACCATCATGCAGATGGATAACAACTGCCTGCCCGTGTTTCAGCGCTGATACGTAATTCTCGCCAGCGGCTTCGCGTTCGCATTCAGCCTGCGCACGCGAAACCGCGAACGAGTCTGGTTCTTTTCGCATGACGGAGCCTCCCAGTTCCCTCTCCATGCAAGTCCGCCATCCCGCCTGCGGATTGTCGTCGTTCGCGCCGACTGACCCACGCCGCGAACGGCCCCGAAGTTTTGCGAATTCGACGCGCTGTGCGGCGAATCGTGCCCCTGTTTCCATTTTGTTGAGACCGAGTGACGCATGAGCGACATCAAAGAAGTCAAACCCGTCGAGGTGGCCCCCGTGAAATCCGTTATCCCGGTTGATACCGGCGAATTGACCGAAAACGATCTCCAGGCCGCCGAAAAACTCAAGGCCGCCTACAAGAGCCTTTGCAAACAGCTGGGCCGGGTCATCGTCGGCCAAGAAGACGTGATCGAGGAACTCCTCATCGCGCTCTTTAGCCGAGGGCATTGCATCCTTGAAGGCGTGCCAGGCCTGGCCAAGACGTTGATGATCAGCACGCTGTCGAAATGTCTGTCGCTGGATTTTAGCCGCATCCAGTTCACGCCCGACTTGATGCCGTCGGACATCACCGGCACGGAGGTGATCGAGGAGAACCGCACGACGGGCAACCGCGAGTTCAAATTCATCGCGGGCCCGCTGTTCGCCAACATGATCCTCGCGGACGAAATCAACCGCACCCCGCCCAAAACCCAGGCGGCCCTTCTGGAAGCCATGCAGGAACGCCAGGTCACCGTGGGCCGCGTGCGCCACAAACTCCAGGATCCGTTCTTCGTGCTCGCCACGCAAAACCCGATTGAACAGGAAGGCACCTACCCGCTGCCCGAAGCGCAACAGGATCGCTTCATGTTCAAGATCTTCGTGAAATACCCGAACTTCAAGGAAGAATTCGAGATCGCCCGGCGTACGACGACCTCGACGCAGGAAGAATCGACGCCCGTTCTCTCCGGCGCCCAGATTCTGGAACTGCAGCGCCTGGTGAGGCGCGTGCCAGTGACCGATCACGTTCTTCACTACACCCTGGCGCTGGTTCGGCAAACGCGCCTGAACGAGCCGGGCGCGCCGAAGTTCGTCAAGGAATGGCTGTCGTGGGGCGCCGGCCCGCGCGCCACGCAATACCTGATCCTGGGCGGCAAGGCCCGCGCCCTGCTCAAAGGCCGTACCCACGTTCAAACCGACGACATCCAGGCCCTCGCCCTGCCCGTGCTGCGGCACCGCATCCTGACCAACTTCACGGCCGCTTCCGAAGGCGTCTCCACCGACAAGGTCATCGAGCGCCTGCTGCGCGATACGCCGACCAAGGAAGGCGAGTTGACCAAGGACGAACGGTTCAAAAAGATTTTCGCGGCCTAATTCTGTGTACTCGTTTAGCGCTCGCGCGGCGCCGCGCGGGCGCTAAACAAGGACCTACCACCCGAGATTGACACCGTGGCCAAGACCCGAGACGACTCGAGACGATTTCTTCACCCGGACACCATCGCGCGTATCGCGCGGTTGGACCTGCGCGCCAAGCAGGTCGTCGAGGGGTTCATCAGCGGCATGCACCGCAGTCCGTTCTTCGGACATTCGGTCGAGTTCGTGCAGCACCGCGATTACACCCCGGGCGACGATATCCGCCACCTCGACTGGAAGGTCTGGTCCAAGACCGACAAGTTCTACATCAAGCAATACGAGGCTGAGACGAACCTGCGCTGCCAGCTGGTCGTCGATGTCTCCAATTCGATGCACTATGGCAGCACGGGCCTGAACAAGTACAACTACGCCTGCACGGTGGCGGCGTCGCTGGCGTACATGCTCCTGCACCAGCAAGACGCGGTCGGGTTGATCACCTTCGACGAGGACGTGCGCCAGGTCATCCCGTCGCGCAGCGCCCACAACCACATGGACGCCATCCTGAAAGCCATGGATGTGAGCCGGCCGCGCGACAAGACCGACATTGAAAAGATCATGCACCGCGTCGCGGAAAATATCCCGATGCGCAGCATGGTGGTCCTGATCTCCGATATCTTCGTCGATCGCGAGCCGTTTTTTCGTGGCATGGAAATGCTGCGTCACGGCCGGCACGACATTCTCGTCTTCCACATCATGGATCACGAGGAGCTGACGTTTTCCTTTTCCGGCACAACGCGCTTCGAGGACCTGGAAGGGCCGGACGTCATCACCTGTGACCCGCGCGCGCTGCGGCAGGGCTACATCGAGGTCGTCGAAGAATACCTGACCGAGGTTCGCCGCGGCTGCGCTCGCAAGGGCATCGACTACCAGATGATATCGACCAAGGACTACCTCGACGCCGCCCTGTCGAAATTCCTGCATCACCGCGAGGCCATGGCGAAGGCGCCGGCGAAGTCGCAAGCGCCGTCGTAAAAATCCGAAAATCGAATTTCGAATTCCGAAACAAATTCGAAATTCAAAATCCGAAAACACGGCGACTTCGCCATGGATCAGCCGGGCAAGAAACCCTACGACTTGGAGGAGCGAACGTTTTTGTTTGCACGGCGCGTTCGGGATTTCGTGAAGCGTCTGCCACGGACGATCTGCAATTTTGAAGACGTGAGGCAGCTGGTGCGGTCATCCGGTTCCGTGGGCGCAAACTACATCGAAGCGAACGAATCGCTCGGCAAGAAGGACTTCGTGATGCATGTCAAGATTTCGCGCAAGGAAGCCAAGGAGTCCCGGTATTGGCGCCGGTTGATCGATACGAGCGATTTGCGGGCGCTGAATGAAGAACGCGATGCATTGATACAAGAAAGTGTTGAATTAATGAATATTTTCGGTTCAATCGTGCGAAAAGCGGAATAGCGCGGCGGTTTTCTTTTTCGATTTTCGATTTTGTTTCGGATTTCGAGATTCGGATTTCGAGTTTTGGATTGCATCCCATGATTGCAGCCTTGTTCCTCAACCCCGGGTTTCTCTTCGTCGCCGCCGCGCTGATCAGCGTGCCGATCATCATCCATCTGATCAACCGCATGCGCTTCAAGCGCATCCAGTGGGCGGCGATGGAGTTTCTCCTGAAGGCGCAAAAGCGCACGCGGCGCCGGCTCATCATCGAGCAACTCCTCCTCCTTGCCCTGCGCTGTTTCCTCCTGGCCCTCGTTGGCTTGCTCGTCTCCCGCTTCGTCGGCTGCGGCGATGCCAATCTTTCGGGCAAGCCGAACATCCACATTGTGGTCGTGGACGACACGCTGAGCATGAGCGACACGGTCAAGCAAGCCGACGGCACCGCCAAAAGCTGCTTCGACGTCGCCAAGACCGACATCCTCATCAAGAAGATCGCCAAGGGTTTGTCGGGCGCCACGAGCAACGACAAGCTGGTGCTGGTCCCGCTCTCGCGGATCGATGACCCAACCTTTGAAGAATCCCCTCCCACGTTTGATCGCCTCAACGACCCGGAGAACCTCAAGAAGGTCACGCAAGAAGTCAACGAGATGAAGCCGAGCATGATGCACGTTGAGATGCTTCGCGGCGTGAAGGCGGCCAAGGCGATCATGGCCAAGTTTCCTGAAAGCCAGATCACGCTTCACATCCTGTCGGACCTGCGCGACGTGGACTGGAAACAGCCCGATGCCGAGGCGCTGGGCAAGGAGCTGGTGCAGATCGCCAAGTCGAGCAAGGAGGTGCGGGTTCGTCTGATCGACTGCGCCCTGCCGGCGCGAGCGGCGAACCAGAACGGGTATCCGCCTTCCAACGACAACGTAGGCATCTCGGAAATTCGGCCGAGCACGCGCATTGCCGGGCACAAGATGCCCGTCCGTTTCGCGGTCACGATCCAGAACTTCAGCAGCAACGCCATCGATGTCGATCTGGTCGTGCGCGACGAAAACGAGGGACGCGATCTGCTCGACGTCGATTTCAGCCCGCAGACGCCGATCAAGCTCTCGCCGGGTACGCCGACTACCGTCTTCTTCGAGCGCGGCGATGTGAAAAACAAGCCGTTCTTCCCTGACCTGAAGGCCGGCGAAACGAAGTTCGCCCACCTGTCGGTTCGCCTCGCCAACCGGGCCCACGCCGCCCTCGACAACGACGGCATTTTGGGCGACAACATCCGCCATACCGTCGTCGAGGTGCGCCACAAGGTCCCCATCCTCGTCATCGACGGCGCGGGCGCCGACGGCCGCAAGGAAAGCAAGGACTCCTTCATCATCGGCCGCAGCTTGATCTCCGTCCCCGGCGCCAGCTACGAAGTGGTCTACGGCGACGAGATCAGCAAATCCGCCGCGACCAAGGCCCTGGCGAAGACCGACCTGAGCAAGTATCCGACGATTTACCTACTCAACGCGCCCGCCCTGTCGAACCAGGAACTGACCAATCTGGAAAACTACGTCAAGGAGGGCGGGGGCCTGGGCATCTTTGTCGGCGACATCGCGGGCCGAGACCTCAAGTTCTATAACGAGAAGCTTTACAACGAGGGGAAAGGTCTGTTCCCGGCGCCGATCAAGGATGTCTTCCCCCGCATTGGCGAAAAGGAACTTTCACCCAAGGAAAGCGACACCCACCAACTCATCACGCGCGAAGACCTGGCCCTGCCCGCGGGTGAGAATCGGCTTCCGATCTTCGGCCCGATGTTCGACGAGCCCAAGCAGCGCGAACCGCTGATGAACTTGCCGATCCGCCGCTATTTCAAGGTCAATATCCCAGCCTGGAAGCAACAGACCAACCAGGTCTTCGAACTGGCGACGCTGCCCAACGAGAACGCCGCCGTGGATTATGAGACTGCGGTCGCGAGTATCACGCGCGACGGAGAGCCCTACAAGGCAATCCAGACCAAGCCGGAGTTCGCCAAGTATCGCACCCGGCTCGTGGCCCTGGTCCGCGAGGTCGAGGAAACGGTGCGCGTCGGAGGCACGTTCAAGGCCTATCACCTGGCCAACCAGATCGACACGCTGCTTACCGACAAGGGCCGGCAGGATCCGAAAGACCCCATCCCGGACATGACGCAACTCTGGGGCAGCTCCGATCCGGACGTGGAAACCGTGAAACGGCAGCTCAACGCCCTGCGCAAGGAAGTTCGTTATGGCGATCCGTTCGTCATCATGCGAAAATTCGGCAAGGGCAAGGTCGTCGCCGTCATGTCCACGGCGGGCAAGGACTGGAACGATTGGCCCGGCGGCTGCGCCGCCAGCGTCCTCTTCCCGATGTTCACCTGGGAACTGCAAAACTATCTTTCGAGCCCCTCGGGCAACTCCAACCTCACGGTCGGGTCCAGGGTCAACCTGTCCGTCGACGCGGATCTCTTCAAGGGCAAGCAGCTCAAGCTTCAGCGCGTCTTCATGCGGCCCGGCAACGAGAAGGGAACGGTCGAGGAAGTCATCGGCGGCGAAGTCGGCGAGGAAGCCAATGGCCGAATTCCGTTCAGCATGGTCAACACGCAAAAGCCAGGCCTTTACTTCGCCAAGATCGTGGACGCCAACGCCCAGGAAGATGCGGCCCCGTTGTTCAAACTGCCTTACGTTTTCAACGTGGACACCATGAAGGAGGGCCGGCTACAGCGCATCGGCGACGCCGAGCTGAAGAGCGGCTACGTTGATCCGAGCGAAAACGCGATCAAGACGATCCAGCCCGGCGCGCCCGATGGCGATCTGGTTCCCAGGAACAACGACTTCTCCGAATCGCCCTGGCTGTTTCTCATTCTGCTCCTCGTCCTGGTGGCGGAGCAGGCGCTGGCGGTGCATCTTAGCTTCCACCTGAAAAACACCGAATCAGACATGACGCCCGCGGGAGCGCGCGTGGGATAACCTTCCGCCCGTGCAACCGCGAGGTGCCGCTCGCCCGAGGCGAGCGGCGAATCAAATACTGAGGACCCGGTCGATGAACCCCGAGAATATCCAGCCCGACAATACGGTGTCGCAGTTTCTGTTTCGGCGCATGGCCGAAGAATGCCCGACCTGGGCGATCTTCGTCCCGGTGCTTTTCGCGTTCATCGTCGTCGGACTGATCGTGATCTTCCGCCAGGAGAAAAAGCTGCTGTCGGCCCTGATCGGCGGCGCCATCGTCACCGTCTTTTCGCTGCTGTATCTGGTGCTGGGGTTCGTGCTCGTGCAGCATTTCCGGTGGATGGTTATCCTGATCCCGATCCTGGGCGTCGCGCTCTTTTACGTCGGGCTCATGTATATTCGCGACGCGCGCTCGGTCCACTTTCTGTGGGCCCTGTTTCTGGGAATGCTGCGCACGACGGTCTACATGATCCTCGCTGTTGTCTTCCTGATGCCCGGCTGTCAGCACTTTGAAAAACAGGAATACGAATCGACGGTATTGATCCTTTACGACGTTTCCGGCAGCATGGGCACCAAGGACGACCTGCCCGAGGAAGGCAAAGACCCCGCCAAGTTGCCCACCCGGCAAGACAAGATCCTGAAGTTCCTCGCCGGCAACGTCGATGAGCAGGGTCGCGACAAGGTGTCGTTCATCGACCAGGTGCTGGCCAAGACGCACCTGTCGATGTACCGCTTCGGGCCGATTCTCGATGAGGGCGAGGTGATTCAACTTCACCCGAAGAAAGACAAGACCTTCTCATTTGCCAGCGCCAGCAAGTTCCTCAATCCGAGCAAGATTGATGTCAAGCAGCCGGACGTGACCAACCTCAAGGAGGACGAAGCCAAGGCCAAGATGGCGGAATACGCCCGGCGCATCGACATGGTCGATACGCTGAAGTCGGGCACCAACATCGGGCTTTCCTGTTTGCAGGCGCACAAGCTGGAGAATAGCAGCTACATCCAGGCGATCATTGTCATCTCCGACGGGCAATCGAACCTCGGCTCCGACGACGCCCGCATCGATTTCCTGAGCCGGGTCAACAACTCGAAACGTTCGATCCCGGTCATCACGATCGGCGTCGGGCAGTTCCGCATGCCGACCAGCATTCGCATCGACGACATTCACGCGCCGGAAGAGACCCGGCCCGACGACAAGTTTGTCATCAAGATCCCCGTGGTCAGCACCGGTCTGCAAGGCGAGAAATTTCTGCTCAACGCCTGGATCCAACGCAAGAAGGATGTGACCGGCAAGGTCGTCGATGAGGCGCCCATCCCGCTGGGCGAAAAGGAAGGCGTCTTCAAGGGCGCCGGCGATTTCCAGGAGGGCAAGATCGACTACATCATCGACCTTGAAGAGCTGCGCAAGGTCAAGGCGCCTCAGGACAAGAACGCCATCCTGGAAGGGGAATGGCACATCTGGGCGAAGACTCCGCGGCACAAGAACGAACCGTTCGCGGAGCCGTTCCACGTGTCCGAATCGGTCAAGGTGCAGGTGCAAAAGCGCGCCCTGCGCGTGCTCCTGGTCACCAGCGGGCCGACGCGCGAGTATCAGTTCCTACGCTCGATTCTTTATCGCGAGACGATCGAAAAACGCATGGAGATGTCCATCTTGCTGCAATCAGGGCGTGAAGATCACGTTGACCAGGACGTCGAGCCGGATCGCCTGCTGCCGAGCTTCCCCGACCGAGTGGGCCCAAACGTCGGCGGTCAGAAATTCATGAGCCTGAGCGACTACGACGTGATCATCGCGTTCGACCCGGACTGGGAGAAGCTGACCATGAAGCAACGCGCCGCCCTCAAGGAATGGGTGGGCACACACGCGGGCGGCGTCATCTTCGTCGCCGGTCCGGTCAATTCCTACAAGCTGGCCAGGCCAGGCGGTCAAGACTACAGTTCGATCCTGTCGGTCTATCCGGTCGTTCTGAAAGATAGCCGCATCCACGGCCTGGACCTGCCGGGGAGCGGTGGGCACGATTCGTCGCGTCCTTACCCGCTCAATTTCAGCCCGGTCGCTTCGCAGTTTGATTTTCTGAAGCTCGACGAGGGCGGCAAGTCACCCATCGCCGGCTGGAAGGGCTTTTTCTGGAACAACGAGAGCATCAGCGAAGCCGAGTCCAAGCTGGTCAAGCCGCGCCGCGGTATGTTCAACTATTACCCGGTCGAACGCCTGAAAACCGATTCCAACGTGGCCGCCACGTTCGCCGGTCCCGTGACCTCGCGCATCGGCGAAAAGTCCGAAGAATTCAAGGATCAGCAACCGTTCATCGTCTCCATGAAATTCGGCTCCGGCAAGACGCTCTACCTCGGCTCGGGCGAACTGTGGCGCTTGCGCGCCTACAAGAACGGCTTCCACGAGCGCATCTGGATCAAGATGGCGCGCTACGTCGCCTCCGGCGCCACCGAGCAGAAAAAGTATGGCCGCATCCTGATGGCCCGCAGCGCCCCGGTCGGGCAGATCAACTTCGAGGCCCAGATCAAGCGCAAAGGTCTGCTGTTCCTTGGGCCGGAAGAATCGCCCACGGTCCAGGTCAAACGCATCGACAAGAATCGCCCCGACGAGGACCAGCCTGGTAAGGGGAAGAAGGCGGGGTCGAAGCAAGGCTCCGCCATCAGTTCGTTCGTTCTGAAGGCGCGCGTCGGCGACGGCCCGTGGCAGGGCTATTTCGTCGGGCAGCATACCATCAAGGAACCGGGCGAATACGAGTTCATTGTGCCGATCAAGGATTTGCCCAACGAGTCGCTACGTGCCCGTCTCATCGTCCGCAAACCGAACCCGGAGCTGGACAACGTGCGGACGAACTTTGGCTACCTGTACCAGCTGGCGTCGGAGGCGAGCAAGCTGCCGCCGGACATCGTCAAGGAGATCGAGTCAAGTATTCAAGTGCCGGTGGATCAGCCGGTTGCCGAGGGAACGAAATCGTCGAAACGGCTCTTCTTTCCGCTGAGCTCGGCCGACGCGGTGGCGAAGTGCATCGTGCCGGTGCCGCCCAAGACCGACATCATCAAGGGCCGCTTCCAGGATTTGTGGGACGCGCCGATTCCACGTGAATGGCCCTGGGAGATTTTCTGGACCATGACCTTGATCCCGCTGGTCCTGGGTCTGCTGGTGGCGTTGGTCCTGGTCATTGTGGGACAATGGCAGGCGGGGATCATCGCTTTTGTCGGCGGGCTGGTCCTGGGGCTCGTGCCGCTGTTGATCACGCTGGTTGCCGGTCAATCGGTCTCGATCTTCTGGGGCGTCCTGATCACGCCGATCGTGGTCGGTTTCATCGGCTCGACGATCCTGCTGGTGCTCAGGCAATGGATCAGCGCGCTGGCGTTCTTCGGCGTGTGCGTCTTCATGTCGGGGTGCGTGTTCGCGACCGACCTGATCTTCGCGAATCTGTTTGAAGGCTTGCTGCCCGTGAATTTTTCGTACCTGATGCTGATGATCGTCAGCCTGCTCGGCATCGAATGGCTGGCCCGCAAACTTCTGCGGCTGGCTTGATGATATTCCTCGTTCCCAGGCTCCGCCTGGGAACGCCCGGTGCGCGAGACTCGGCCGCGCCGAACCGCGACCGAAATTCGGCAAGCAGAGCCTGCAAGGCAATGCGTTCCCAGACGGAGCCTGGGAACGAGCTCAAAGCAAATGGCGCCGCGCGGCCCGCGCGGCCTTGGAGACCTGCAATGGCAACGGTGACGCAACCCAAAACGTTCAATCACGAGGAGTCGCAGCGGCGCGTTCGCCACCCGCTGCAACTCCTGCGCAAATATATTCGCCGCTACGTCATCCTCGAAGGGCTCGCCCTGACGATCCTGGCGGCCTCCATCCTGTTCTGGCTCGGGCTGGCGCTCGACTTCGGATTGACGTTGATCCACATCGACCTTGTCAACATCCACGGTCTGGACTGGCTCCTCGAACTTGACGACGTCGATCCCAGTCTGGCGAGCAGCCGGGTCTGCCGCATCATGGTCCTGGCGGTGATCTCGCTGGGGTTGGCCTATCTGGCGGTCACGCGCGTGGTGGTGCGCTGGCTGCGCGATTTCAACGATCAGGCGCTGGCCCTGGTGCTCGAACGCCGCTTCAAGAAAGAGCTGGGCGATCGCCTGATCACCGCCGTCGAACTGGCCGATCCCAAGCTCTCCAAACGCTACGGTTATTCGCAAGCGATGGTTGAAAAGACCATTGGCGAAGCGGTGGAAACGCTCAAGAAGTTGCCGGTGTCAAGCGTCTTCAACTGGAGCCGGCTCTTCGTGCTGTGGTTTCTGGTCGGCGTGGTCACCATTGGCCTGTTTATCGTCAACCTGGTCGTCATCAGCGGCGGCTCGTACGTCGTCGCGGAACAGGGCATCAACCCGTATCGCTACTGCTGGAACTTCTACCATGTCGCGTCCATCTGGACGGAACGCAACCTGCTGATTCAAGCCTCCTACTGGCCGCGTAACGCGCATCTGGAGATCGAAGGCTTCCAGCGATCCAAGACCGATGCGAACGACATGCGCGTGCCGCGCGACGATCCGGGCGGCCGGCCCGATCTGCAAATCCGCGCCGTCGAATGGGTGATCGCCGACCCGAAGGCGCCCTACGGCTGGCGGCCCTTGCGCTGGAAGGACCTCTCCGAAGAGAAACTCATCGAGCCGGCGCTGCTCGATCGCGTCAAGATCCCGGCCGATTTCGCCGACTGGAAAATCGATGCCGACAAGCTCGAACCCAATCTGGTCGCCGCTCTCTTTGAAAACGTCCCGCCCGGCAAAACCAGCGGCAAGGTGCGCGCCCATTTCGAGCGCCCTGAAATCAAGGCCAAGATCGACCAGCGCGAGGCCCAGACGGAACTCGACGAATGGCTCGACTGGCGCACCTGGATGATCGACGAGATCGATCGCCAACGGACCGACCCCGACGTGCGCGTGGCGCTCCAGCTCGATAACTTCCAGGCTCTCGACGAGATATTCACGAAGCTCGACGAACTCCGCGACTCCCCGAGCATGGGCCGCACGCTGCGCAAGCTCGCCGTCCCCTCCCGCGTGGACGTGGTCTTCCGCGGCGAGGAATCGGGGCGCAGCGAATCGATCGACAAGCCCAACGCCAACAAGTTCACGATTTCCCTGCGCGAGTTAAAGGATTCGACGAAGTTCAACTTCCGCGCCCGCGGCGAGGACTTCTTCACGCCCAAGAAATCCATCACGCTCGTTGGCGCCCCGGCGCCCAAGGGCATCACCATCGACAAGGACGAGCCGGCCTACATCTACCATCGGCTCATCGGCCCGGACCAGACCCCGCTGCGAGGGCAAAAGCACCTGACCCGCGATTTGCCGCTCTCCTTCACGGGCGACACCAACACCATCGACGTGGCGCTGGGCTCGAAGCTCGCCGTGCACGTGCGCATCGACCGCCCGCTGCGCAAGGATCGCGCCGTGTTCACCCGCGACCCGCCCGTCCTGCCCGAAGGCTACCTCGGCTTCCAGGGCAAGGTGAGCGCGGACGCCGATCAGGGCGGCTTCACCATCGAAATGGACAAGATTTCGCGCCGGCATGACTTCACGGTCGAATTCATCGACGAGGACAACATCCGCGGGCGGCGCCGTTTCAAGATCCTCTCCATCCTCGATGGCGAACCGCAGGTCAGCAACCTGAGCGTCCACGGCGTGCTGCTGCGCAAGGCGAAATTCCGCGCCCCCGAACCGGCCGCCAAGGACGCAGGCAACCCACGCGACCAGGCCGACCTCACCGGCGCCTTCCTCATCACTCCCGTCGCCCGCATTCCCTTCGAGTGCATCGTCAAGGACGACTACGGCCTCGTCAAGGTCGGCTACCAGCACCGCTACCGCAAGGTGGACTTCGAGCTGATCGCCACCGGCGGCGCCAAGAAACTCCCCAGGCTCGAAGTCGATAAGAACGTCGTGCGCTACCGCAGCGGCCTCGTCCTGAGCAACCTCCAGTTCTGGCCAGGCAACCCGATCAGCTGGCATTTCGGCAACTATCACGTCGCCATCACGTCCGACATTCTCCAGGAACACCTGCGGCAATCGCAGGGCTTCGAGGATGGCTACGCCGACGCGGTCGAGTTTCAAAAGGATCTGCAAAACCGCGTCGAAAATGGCGAAATGATCACGCTCGATCAACTTCAAAAGGCGCTCACCGCGCGCCGCGTCGCGCGCGGCTGGGAATTCGATTTCAAGGATCGGCGCGAAGCGTTCGACGTCAAGGAAGTCCTGCCCGCCCTGCGCGCCGTCGATCCCGATAAGATCGGCCAGATGCACTACCACCTGCAAATCGCCGTGCAGGCCACCGACAACAACGTCGAGACCGGTCCGGGCTATCGCGGGCCCACCGGCAAGACCCTGCGCGGCACCACCAAGAAAAACCCCAACGGGTTCATCAACTTCCTCGTCATCAGCGAAAACGAGCTCTTGGCCCAGATCGCCCTGGAAGAAGAAACCTTGCTGGAAAAACTCCAGTCGGCCAAGGAAAAAGTGGACGCCAGCATCGTCAGCCTGCTCGAACAGCAGAGCAAGGTGCGCGACCCGAAGACCGACATGGAAACCGTGTTGCATCGCATGAACGAAATCCGCACCGCCCTTTCGCTGGCGGGCAATAACCTGCGCGACACCAACAACGCCTACCAGAACATTCTGCGCGAAATGCAGGTCAACCGCATCCGCGCCGATCGCATGGAGACCATCGAGAAGCGCGTCATTCAACCCTTGACCGACATCGTCATGCAAAACTCATTCGATGATCCGAAGAACCCCGTCACCGGCACGCACCCGCGCGCCGAGGAACTCTTCGACCTCGCCCGCCAGCAGGTCGAACGCGACGCCAGCGCCCAGCAACCCCCCGACGCCGACGCCCACCAGAAAGCGATGTCCGCCGCCCAGCGCCAGATGAGCGTGCTTTCCAACGACATCAAACGATTGCTCGACGCCCTGGAGGAAGGCGTCGTCGAATCCAAGCTGATCGCCCTGCTGGCGTCCATCGAACAACGGCAACGCGAACGAACCCGCTTCCTCGATGAGGAGCGTCTGCGGATCATCCGTGAAGAGATCGAAAAACTCCTCGGCAAGGACAAGAAGGATGAAAAGAAACCGGAGCCGAAGAAGACAAGTCAGCTGCGAGACCCCAGGTCGCGGGGAGCTATTCCGGTTTCCTGGCAATCGGTCCCGGAACGAAGTCGAATCAGCGCTCCGCCGTCGTGGCGCCGGCCTGGTAGGTCAGGCTTTCCAGCCTGACCGGGTGACCGCCGCTGTCAGGCTGGAAAGCCTGACCTACAACCGCCATCAACAACGGAGTAGGAAATCCTGGCAGGTAATGGTAAAATGCTCAAAGGCACGGTTGGCCTCGTGTACTACCTTGAGGAGGCGTGGCCGTTTCGCGCATCGGGAACGAATAGGTGTACAAGCGTAAGAGTCATTTGTTGCAAATTTTCCCGAATTTTGTTTGGAGTTTCACAATAACTCGTCATAATATCGCCTGCGACGCCGGTTCTCTTCCTTTGGCCGAGCGGGCTGCACGAAACAACCTGGATCCCGCGCACGGATCCGGCACCCTCTTCCTGGGAGGACTCTGTTCATGAAAGCTCGTCTCATCCTCGCTTCGATCGGGCTCGCGGTTCTGTCGCTTTTCGCGATTGGCACCTACGCCCAGGAGCAGGCCAAATCCTCGCAACAAAAAGACGACATCGTCAACGGCGAGCAGCAGCTATTGCGCCAGTTCGGCGATTTCCAGACTTCGCTCTTGAAGCTCAAGAACAGGCTCTCCAAGGGCACGCCGGAAGAAAAACGCCGCGCCGAGGCGCTGGGCAAGGTCCTCGACCTTTGTCGCGAACTGGCGGTCAACCAGGAATTCGTCAAGATGATCGAAATGATGAAGACCGCGCGGCTGCAAAACACCGACGATCTCGAAAAACTCACCAACCAGAGCGATGACCTGACGCGCCGGTTGCAAACGATTCTCGAGGCCATGCGCGATAACCGCGGCGATCTGTCGAACAATCGCAAGACGCTCGAAAAGATTATCAAGGACCTCGACGCCGCCTACCAG
Source organism: Planctomycetota bacterium (assembly GCA_016191165.1). Taxonomy (GTDB): domain Bacteria; phylum Planctomycetota; class Planctomycetia; order Gemmatales; family Gemmataceae; genus SIAQ01. The sequence goes on along the minus strand of JACPPF010000045.1, from coordinate 58,183 downwards.
CGGCAAAAGGATCTCGAAGCCCGCAATCGCCTCGGCAAGACCGATCCGGATCAGCTCCGCAAGGAACAGGAAGCTGCCGCCAATAAGACCGGCGAAATTGAAAAGGATATCGGCAAACTACTCGACAAGGACGGCAAAGGCCTTGAGGCGGCGAATCAGAAGGGCAAGAACAAAGACGGCGGCAAGGGTGAAGGCGCCAAGGGCGAAGCCAAGAACGCCGGCCAAAAAGGTAAAGAAGGCGCCAAGGGCGAAGCGAAAGACGGCGGCAAGGAATCCAAGGGCGCCAAGGGCGAATCCAAATCCGCCGACCCCAAGGCCGGGCAGGGCGAAAAATCAGGCGAACCCAAGTCAGGCAACAAGACCGGCGCCAAGGGGCAAGAAGGCGCCAAGGCCGGCGCCAAGGGCAAAGCCGGCGCCAAGGGGCAAGAAGGCGCCGCCAAGGATAGCAAGGGCGGCAAGGGCAAGGGCCAAGAAGGCGCGGCCAAGGGCGGCGACAAGAAAGCCGGCGAGCCAGGCTCCGCCAAGGGCAGCGAAGACAAGAAGGCCGGTGGCAACGAAGACAAAAAGCCTGGCCTCCCCGACGCCAATGCCAAGGCGGGCGACAAGGGCAATCCCGATAGCAAGAAGCCCGGTTCCAAGGCCGACAAGGGCGGCGATCCCAAGGCGGGCGGCCAGGCGAAAGCTGGCGGCGACCCCAAGGCGGGCGGTGAACCCAAGGCCGGCAAGGGCCAGGCCAAAGCGGGCGACTCCAAGGCCGGCAAGGGCCAGGCGAAAGCCGGCGGCGGCGATCCCAAGGAAGCCCAGCAAGGGCCCCCCTCCGCTCAAAAGGGCGGCGATCAGCCTCCCCCCCCAGGCGGCGGCGATAAGGAAGATCAAAACATCGCTCAAAGCAAAAAGAAAGTTCAAGAAGCTGGATACGAACAAAACCAGGCTGCCAAGGACATCAAGGCCGGCGATCCCAAGAACGCGGCCAACAAGCAAGCTCAAGCAGCCAAGGACCTGGATGCAGCCAAGAAGAAGCTCGAAAAACTCCTTCAGCAACTTCGCGACGAGGAAATCGAACGCGTCCTCGCAGCTCTCCAAGCTCGCTGCGAAAAGATGCTCGTCATGCAGCAGCAAGTTCTCGCTGGCACTATTGACGTGGACGCTCGCGTCCTGAAACGGCCCGGCAAGAAGGCTGACTCCGGCGACAAGAAAGACGCCCTCAAGCTCGCCGACCAGGAAAAGGAAATCGTCCAGGAAGTCAACAAGTGCATCGACATCCTGGAATCCGAAGGCACCGCGGTCGCCTTCCCCGAGGTGTTCCAGCAAATCCGCCAGGACATGATCCATGTCCAGAAGCGACTCGAGCTTACCGACGTTCACGGCGTCACTCAAGGGATCGAGAAAGACATCATCGAATCCCTCAAGGACATGATCGACGCCCTCAAGAAGGAGCAAGAAAAAAACCAGGAGTCCAAGAGCGGCAAGAGCAAGTCAGGCAAGCAGGGCAAGCAAGGCGACAAGAAGTTGCTTGAGCTCCTGCAAGAGCTCAAGATGGTTCGCGCGTTACAGAAACGCGTCAACGATCGTACCAAGACCTACGCCCGTCAGTTCCCAGGCGAACAGGCGAAAGAACCCCAGATCATCCGCGAACTGCGCAACCTGGGTGAACGTCAACAGCGGATTCAGCAAATCGTCGAGAAAATTGCGAAAGGAGATAACAAGTGAAGCGCATCCTAACCACCGTCGCCGCGCTCGCGTTCCTCGCATTGAGCAACAGCGTGGCCCTGGGCCAGAACCAGCAACCGAACTTCGGCGCGCTGGAGGCCATCACCGCCGACGCCGCCAAGGCCAAGCTCGCGGGCTGGCTTAAAGAGGTCGGCAAGTCCGACCCGGCGACCCTGCAAAAACTCGACGCGATCTGGAAGCAATCCAGCCGTAGCGCGCTCGACCGCATGGCCGAATCACTCGCCCTGGGCGACGCGGTGGCCGCCAAGCTGATGCAAGAAGCGCGCGACCCGGCCGCTCCGGCGCCGATCGTGTTGCCCGCGGTCTTCAAGAACGAAAAGACCTCGGCCTTCTACCGCGCCAACCTGGGCCTGATCTACGCCCGGTCGCTCATCAATCGGCGCGTCTACGAGGAGGCCCTGAGCACCCTCAAGCTGTTCAAGGCCGAGCAGGTCGTCGATCCCGCCTCGTTCCTGTTCCACCAGGCCGTGTGCGAGCACGCCATGCTTCAGAAGTCCGACGCGAACAAGACCATCGCCCGGCTCCTCGAAGAAGCGGCAGCCATCTCTCCCGACCGCTACAAGACGGTCGCGACCCTGATGCTGCTCGATATGCACACCTGGAAGGGCAAGGACCTCGGCGACATCGCACGCAAGATGGACAACATCGAGCGCCGCCTTGACATCGCTCGCGGCGGTCCGGAAACCCAGCGCCAGCAGCGCGAAGTTCTCAACCGTCTCGATGAGATCATCAAGAAACTCGAGAACCAAAACAAGAAGAAAAAGAAAGACGACGACGGCGACGGCGATCCCAAGGATGGCCCGCCGATGCCCGGCGACGGCGAATGCCCCGACGGCGGCAGCAAGCCTGGACCCGGCAAGCCCGGACCGCCCAAGGGCACGAACCCGTCCAAGAACCCAGCCCAGGATGTTGGCGATCCAGGTGGCAACACCACGGGCGCCGTCGATCAGGCCAAGTTCAAGAAGCTGGTCGCCGACTGGGGTCGGCTCCCCCCGCGTGAAAAACAGGCCGCCTTGCAGCAGCTGACCCGCGGCATGGCGCCCCGCTACCGCGAGGCCATCGAGAATTACTTCCGTAACCTGACCGACCCGGCTCTCAACCGGCGTTAGTCGATCCCGTGGGGCACGCCCGGTCGTGCCGTCCTCTCCTCGGCATAAATCATTCGTGCCCCACGAAAAGAAGGGCTGTGGCTACAACAGTGGCCACGGCCCTTGTTTCCATCGCCCCGGCGTAGGTCAGGCTTTCCAGCCTGACGAGTTTTGTGACCCTGGAAACGCTGGCGAAACGTCAGCCTGGAAAGGCTGACCTACCAATGAATCGCGAGGTTTGCCATGACTCGACTGCTCTTCACCGCCGTCCTCGGCGTTCTCTTCGCGTTCACACCGGTACGGGCCGACGAAATCAAAACCCTCGCGGGCAAGTCGGCCACGGGCACGCTGGAAAAGATCACCGGCAACGAGATCGTCCTGCAGGTCGCCGGCAAATCGCTGGCCACCCCGCTGTCGCAGGTTCTCGATGTCTCGCTCCGGCCGGGGAATCCGTACCCGACGCTTTCCCAGTACATCGAGGTTCAACTCACTGACGATTCGCTGCTGCGTTGCAAGAAGGTGACCTTCGGCCTGAAGGAAGCCACGCTCGATTTGACGTCGGGCGCCACCGTGAAGGTGCCCTTGACCGCGCTCTTTGCCATTCTGCGCGACGCCCACAAGGCCGATTTGAAGAAGCAGTGGGATCGGCTCCTGCGCGATAAGAAGAACGTCGATCGTATCGCGCTCTTGCGTGACGACAACCTCAATCCGATCAACGGCCGACTCGGCGCCATCGATGTCGCCAAGCAAACGATGAAATTCAAACCGGATTCGTTGCCGGAGATCGAATCGCCGATCGAGAAGTATCAGGGCCTGCAATTCACGCGCACCGACGCGCCGGGCGAGGCCAGCCTTTGCAAGATCATTGATGTGGACGGCAACGTGCTCGTCGCGTCCAAGCTGACCTTCGACGCGGGCGTGATGCAGCTTGGCACGCCGTTTGGGCACAAGGTCTCGCTGGACGCCAAGGTGGTGGCCCGGCTGGACTTCAACTTTGGCCGCTTGACCTACCTGTCGGACCTGGACGCCAAGATGCCGGAGACGCCGCTCCTGGGCGGGTTCAATCCGGTGCGCAAGAACGCGAACCTTGACGGCGATCCGATCATTCTCCAGGACAAGAAATACGACAAGGGGCTGTCGATGTATGCTGGCACCGAGCTGGAGTACAACCTCAACGGCAAATACGCCAGCTTCAAGGCAATCCTTGGCGTGGATGCCCGCATCGCGGAGGAAGGGCAAGACAAGGTCAAGGTGACGATTTACTGCGACCGCGAGAAGCGTGGCGAGTACGCGGTGTCGGCGAAGGCGCCGATCCCGATTTTGATCAACGTGAAGGACGCAAGCACATTGCGAATCGTTGTATCGGGCTCAAACTTTACTGGCTTCTCCGGGCACGCCATGCTGGTGAACGCCCACATTAGCCAGTGATGCGCCGTGTTCCTCGTTCCCAAACTCCGTTTGGGAACGCAAACGGGCGAGGTCCCAACGAGGCGGAGCCTCGTTTCCAGTGCATTCCCAGGCAGAGCCTGGGAACGAGTCAAGAGCACCTTTTGGAATTGCAACATGAGACGATACCTCCCCGCCGTGGCGGCCTTGTTTGTCTTCACGTCGTTGGCCGTCGCGCAGCCGCCGATGGCGCTCAAGCAGGAGGCCGACCGCGTCGCGGTGATCGCCAGGGTCAAGCCGACGGTCGTGGCGGTGTTCGCACGCGGTGGGCAGGGAGGCGGGACCGGCGTCTTGATCTCCGATGACGGCTATGCCCTCACCAACTTCCACGTCGTCGCGCCGACCGGCCCGACGATGCAGTGCGGCCTGGCCGACGGCGTGCTCTACGATGGCGTTCTGGTCGGCTGGGACAAGATCGGCGATGTCGCGCTGATCAAACTGCTCCCGAAGAAACAGGGGCAGAAATTCCCATTCTCCCAGATGGGCAACTCCGACCTGGTCCGCGAAGGCGACTGGTCGATCGCCATGGGCAACCCGTTCCTGCTGGCGACCGATTTCACCCCCACGGTGACCTTCGGCCTCGTCTCCGGCGTGCATCGCTACCAGCCCCCGGCCGGCAGCGGACTACTGGAATATACCGATTGCATCCAGATCGACACGTCGATCAACCCGGGCAACTCGGGCGGGCCGCTCTTCAATCTCAAGGGCGAAGTCATCGGCATCAACGGCCGCGGGTCGTTCGACAAGCGTGGCCGAATCAACTCCGGCGTGGGCTACGCGATCTCGATCAACCAGATCAAGAACTTCATGGGCCATCTGCGCGCGGGGCTGGACAGCGATCATGCGAGCCTGGGCGCTTTGGTCCGCACCGAGGCGGAAGGTTTCGGCATCGGCAAGACCAACGTGACGACCATCCTCGACGAGGCCGACGCCGCCCGCCGCGGCTTGCAGGTCGATGATCAAATTGTCTCGTTCGCCGACCGCCTCATCAGCAGCGATAACCATTACAAAAACGTCGTCGGCATCTTCCCGCGCGGCTGGCGCGTGCCCCTCGTTTATAGCCGGGGCGACACGCGCAAGGAGATTCTGGTCCGCCTCATGGGCGCCCAGCGCAAGGAAATTCCCGACACGACCAAACCGAAAGTGGACCCCAAGCCACCCAAGGGATTGCCGGGCAAAAAAGGCCCGCAAGGCCCCGCCGCCAAGTTTTATGTCGCCAGGGCCGGGTTCGCAAACTACTACTTCAACAAGCTCGAAAAAGAAAACCTGCTCGCGGCTTTCAAGAAGAACGGCGATTTTTCAACGGTGGGCGGCGACTGGAAACTCGAGGGCAAGATTCGCCTGCTCAAGGCAAATTTCCCGAGCGATTTCGTCGCGGAAATCAAGGACATCAAGGTCGGCGCCAGCGAGAAGCCGACGGTAATCCTCAAGATCGGCGCTTTCGCGGACACGCTCGATATTTTCCCGGGTGACAAGGAAGTCGAGATCAGTAAACGGCGCATGCCCAAGGGGAGCGGCGGGTTCATGCCAGCGCTCTACGTATGGAAACATTTCCTGACCAAGGGGGAAGTCGGTCTGTCGGAGTGCATTCGCGGCGGGACCGAGCCGTTCTATCCGCCGCCGACCGACAACTCGGTCCCCAAGGAATGGGCCAAGCAACGCGTGGACACCGAGGTAATCACCAGCACGATGGGCAACTACAAGACCAAATGGTTCTACGCCAAGACCGATCAAAAACTTTTAGGCTTCGAGCTGCGGATGCAAGAATACAACGAGGATCCATGCGAGGTCTATTTCTCCGATTACCGGGCGGTCAGCGGCCGGCAACTCCCGCACCGCATGCAAGTGTATTACGAAGGCGTTCACTACGGCACCTTCACCATCACGAGTTACAACCTCAAGTAGGCCCGCTTATTGTTTAGCGCCCGCGCGGCGCCTTGCGAGCGCTAAACGACAAGCCGAAAAACGGAAGAACCGGTACTCAAACCATGACAAGAATATTCACCTATACCTGCAAGTTCGCCCTGGCGTGCTGCGTGATCGGTATCGCCGCGACTAACGTCGCCGCGCAGGCGCCGGTCACCGGGGTCGTCGGCGATGTCAACAAACGCATGGTCAAGCTGTTTGGCATCGGCGGGTTCAAGAACCTGCCGTCCTATGGCTCCGGCATCCTCGTCTCGGCCAAGGGGCATATCCTCACCGTCAATAACCACATTCTCAACACGCCCGGCATCCTGGTTCATCTGTACGATGGCCGGCAGTATCAGGCCAAGGTGCTCGTTCGCGAGCCAGAACTGGATGTCGCCCTGTTGAAGATCGACGAGGAGATCAACTTCTTGCCGCACTTCACGTTTGAAGGGGCGGCCACCAAGCCGCTCGCGGAGAACGGCGACTGGATTCTGGCGTTTTCGAACCAGTTCAAGATCGCTCTGCGCGACGAACCGATGTCGGTGCAGCGCGGCGTCATCATGTCGGTCGCGGACCTGCGCGGCCGGCGCGGCGTCTTCGACGCGCCCTATGCCGGCGAAGCGTATTTCCTCGACGTCATCGCGTGCAACCCCGGCGCCGCTGGCGGCGTCCTCACCAATCGCAAGGGCGAACTGCTCGGCGTTCTGGGCCGCGAACTCAAAAGCACCAGCACAAACACCTGGGTCAACTATGCCGTTCCGATCCAGGCCACCGTCGAGGTGCAGCGGCTGGACGTCAAGGCCGGCAAGACCGTTACGAACAAAGAGAGCATCGTCACCTTCGTGCAAAAGGCCCTTGTGGGTAAATATGAGGCGACAGTAAAAGCCAAACGCGAAGATAAGGGCGCCTACCACGGCATCACCCTCGTGGTGAACGCGGTCAGCTCGACGCCTCCTTATGTCGAAGAACTGGCCCAGGGTTCACCCGCCGCCCTGGCTGGCTTGCAGCCAGATGACCTGATCCTTTACGTTGACGGCGAGTCGGTGCCCACGATCAAGAACTTCCGCGAAGCCATCAAGGCGTATGAGCCTGGTCGCGAGGTGACGATTCAGTTTCAGCGCGGCAATCAGTTGATTAGCGCCAAGATGAAACTCACGGCCCAGCCGAAGGCGCCGGTGTCCAAATAGCTGAAGTGGATTCGCAAATCCCCGGGACTCGTTCCGCGCGTCCCGGGGCTTCCTTTGCATCGTGAGGAATGAAGCCATGTGGCAACGTGTGTGCGTGTTGACTGTCGTGTCGATCGCCGTTCTGGCCTCGGGCGTGCGCGCTCAGGACGACCTGAACGCGGTGCTCGAGAAGATGACCAAGGACGCCGCCAAGAAGGCGGGCGCCAGCGTCGTGCAGATCGAGACACGCGGCGGGACGGACATCATCGTCGCCGGGCCCAAGGGGCAGACGTTTCGCAAGGCGCTGGGTCCGACCACCGGCGTGATCCTCACCGCCGACGGGTACATCATCTCCAGCGCGTTCAACTTCCTGAACAGCCCGACCATCATCCTCGTGCGCATCGCGGGCCACGCGGGCGAACCGCTCGTCGCCCAGCGCGTGGCGACCGACAAGTCGCGCATGCTGACGCTCCTCAAGGTCAACGCGAAGGACCTTACCGTGCCCGCAATCGTCCCGAAAAAAGATCTGAAGGAAGGGCAATGGTCGATCGCGCTTGGCCGGGCGCTTGACCTGAAAATGGAAAGGGCCCCCGCGGTCTCCGTCGGCGTCGTCAGCGCCCTGGGCCGAATCTGGGGCAAGGCGATCCAGACCGACGCCAAGATTTCCCCCGTCAACTACGGCGGGCCCATCGTCGATATCCAGGGGCGCGTGCAGGGCATTCTCATCCCCGCCTCGCCGCGAGGCAACGACGAGATCTCCGGCTTTGAATGGTACGACTCCGGCATCGGCTTCGCGATCCCCATGGAGGACGTGATGAGCATCCTGCCCCGCCTCAAACTGGGCAAGGATTTGCAAAAGGGCCTGCTGGGCGTCGCCATGAAAAGCCAGGACATGTACAGCGTGGCCCCGACCATCGGCACCGTGATGAAAAACTCCGCCGCCGAGAAGGCGGGTTTGAGGCCTGGCGACGTGCTCGTCGAAATCGAGGGCAAGGCGGTCGTCAGCATGGCCCAGGTCCTGCACACGCTTGGCGTCAAGTACGAAGGCGATCGCATTACCCTCAAGTACCAGCGCGGCGGCGAGGTCAAGGAGATCAAGGGGCTGGAACTCGTCGGCCAGACCATCACCGTCGCCCACCCGTTCTTCGGCATTCTGCCCATGCGCGACGATCCCCGGCTTGGCGTCGAGATTCGCCATGTCTATGCCAAAAGCCCAGCCGAGAAGGCCGGACTCAAATCTGGCGATCGCATCGTGAGATTCGGCACCGGCGACAAGCTGATCGATTTCAGCGGCGCCAAGCGAGGACAAACTCAATTCACCGAATGGCTCAACACCCTCTACCCCGGCGCCGAGATCAAGGTCGCCGTCAAGCGCAAAGGCAACGGCAAGACCGACACGCTGAGCGTCACGCTCGGCGACCTGCCCGGATCGACGCCTGGCGCCCCGGCGGCCATTCCGGACAAGCTGCCGGCCGAGGCGTCCTTCAAGAAGGCCCTCTCGCCCCTGGAAGTCTTGGGCAAAGCGTTCAAGGAGGTCGAGCAAAAGCCGGCGATGCCCGACACGGGCCTCATCGAGAAAAACACGCCCGATGGTCAGCACAAATACTGGATCTACGTCCACGAGGATTACGATCCGCAAGTCGCCCATGCTCTCCTGGTCTGGCTGCACCCGCCAAATAAAAACTCAAAGGACGACCTGGAAGAATTCCAGGAACTCTGGGATGACTACTGCAAGAACAACCACATCATCCTGGTGATGCCGATCGAGAAACAGGGGACCTGGCTGCCGAGTTATTCGGATTACGTGATTGCATCGGCGCGCGAGACGATGAAGACCTACACGGTGGACCCGCGCCGCGTCGTCGCGCACGGCATGGGCGTGGGCGGGCAGATGGCGCTGCACCTGGCTTTCAATCATCGCGACCTGTTCCGCGGCGCCTGCTCGGTCGGCGCCTCGGCGCAGAAGATCAGCAGCAACGTCCCCAGTCAACGGCTTTCGTTCTACCTCGCCGCGGGCAGTCTCGACCCGATCGTCAAAACCATCGCCGAGAGCCGCACACGCCTGGCCGAGCGCCGTTACCCCGCGTTCTACCGCGAGATGCCCGAGCGCGGCCGCCAGTACCTGACGACCAAGGACCTCGCCGAGGCCGTCCGCTGGCTGGACTCGCTGGATCAGCAGTAGGATTTTGTTGTCGATTTCGCCCGCCGCGCGAAACCGTCAAGCGTCATTTGCAGCGCGTCGGTTGGCACGCTGCGAATGTTGGGTCGTCGTTTTCAATCCGTCATTTCCACGCCAAATACGGTCAGGTCGTCCTTTTGCACCGTCTGGGTGAAAAGATCGGACGCCAGGCGCTCCACCATCTCATCGATCGGCAACGCCTGAAACTCCTCCGCGGCGGCCAGTAGGCTTGTCAGGCCGACGGCGTGCTGCTCGAATGACGCCCCATCCATGCCGTCGGTGTAGAGCAGCAACTTGTCGCCGGGTTTGAGTTGCCTGGTTTGCAGGTGAAATTTCGTCTCAAAGACGCCAAGCAGGCTGCCCTCCTGTTGCCAAAGAACCGGCTTGCCGTGCCTGGGAATGTAGAGGGGATAGGGGTGCCCCGCGCGCGAAAACTGTAGCGTTCCGGTCTCGCAGTTGAACAGAGCGTAGATCATGGTGATGAACGGCAAGTCGGGAATCTGCTGTTCAAGAAGGTCGCGATTGAGCCGATAGAGCACCTCGGTCGGCGCCACCAGGCGATAGGTCTGCCCAGAGATTTCCTTGGCGCGCACGCCGCGCTTGACGAAGATGGTCAGCAGGCTGGCGGGCACGCCGTGGCCCATCGCGTCGGCGACGTAAAAGCCGAGGTGCTTTTCATCGAGCCGAAAGACGTCATAGAAATCGCCCCCCACGCGGTCATGGGGCTTGTACTTGACGGCAAGCTTGACGCGCGGCAATTCGGGCAGGGTTTGCGGCAGGAAGCTCTCTTGCAGGCGCTGGGCCAGCGCGAGTTCGCTCTCCATGCGTTCGTGGGCTTCCTGAAGTCGGCGCGAGATGGTCAGCGCCTCGTCGGCCTGGCTTGCCAGGCGGTCGTGGCGTTCCTTGACGCGAAGCAGGGCGTGCGCCTGGGCGAGGAATTCGGCGGCATCAAGCGGACGGGCAATCGCCGCGTCGGCGCCGCTTTCCAGGCCGGCCAGGCGCGCCCTGGCAAAAGCATCCGGCGTGATGAAAAGTATGGGCGTATAATGCCCGTTCTGCGCGGAGCGAAGCCGCTGACAAAGCTGAAGCGCCGGTTCGATCTGGACTCCGCCATCCACGACCACAAGATGAGCCGGCGCTTGCGCATCCTGGAAGGAACGCACGCCCACTTCGTGGCCCGCGCCACTTAGCCAGGCGCGCAAGTCATCTCGTTCACCCTGACCGGCGAAGACCTCGACATGAAACATCCCGGCGACCATACGCGTTCTCTCCAAAAAACGAGAGGACGCCACTATCGCAGAAAAAATGCCCTCTGGCAAGGGGTTGTTTGGAGAATGCACCGCGCCCGGCTCACCATTCGCCGCTTTCCATCTGGCGACGAGTTTCCGCATCGACGGGGGCATAGGCGCTGGGGGCCATGGTCCAGCTGGCGCGGCCTTGCGTCAAGCTGCGGACCTTGTCGGAGTAATCGAACATCTTGGCGAGCGGCACGAGCGCCTCGATCACGCGCAGCTTCCCCCGCGTCAGAACCTCGCGAATCTCCGCACGGCGCGCGTTCAGGTCGGCGGTGACGGGGCCCAGGTAATCCTCGGGGATCATGACCTCGGTATTCATAACCGGTTCGAGCAGCGTCATGTTCCCCTTCAAGGCGCGGTTGACGGCATCGGCGCCCGCGGCCTGGAAGGCGATGTCGTTGGAATCGACCTCGTGCAATTGAGCGGCGCGCATCGTCGCCTTGACGCCGATCACCGGATAGCCCAGCTCCCCCGATTGTAACGCAAACCGGATGCCCTGCTCGGCGGCCAGCGAGAATTCCCCCGGCAGGGCTTCGGGCGGGATCGCGTTGATCACCTCGATGCCCTTCTCGACGCCAATCGGCTCGAATTCGACCGTCACCTTGGCGAACAACCCCGTCGTCCCCGCCTGCTTGACGCACTCACCCTGAATCTTCACCGCTTTTCGTAGGGTCTCGCGGTAGCTGACGCGCGGCTTTGACACGCGCACTTTCAGGCGGAAATCGCGTTCGAGTCGATGCCGTTTGACTTCCAGATGCAGGATGCCCATGCCGCTCATCAACATTTGACCGGTGTCCGCGTCGATGCGCCAGGTGAATGTGGGGTCCTCGCGCTTGAGCCAGTCGAGCTTCTCGGTCAGCTTGTCCTTGTCGCCGGAGGATTCGGGTTCAATCGACATGCTGACGACGGCCTCGGCAAACTGGATCTGCTCGAGCACGATCGGGTGCTGCGGGTCGCACAGCGTGTCGCCCGTGATGGAATCCTTGGGGCCGATGATGCCGACGATGTCGCCCGCATGGGCGAGCGGCATGTCCTCGCGGTTTTTTGGATCGGCATGAATGTGGTAAATCTTGCTCGCGAACTCCTTCACTTCCTTCGGGGGATTGAAGAGCCGGCAGTCGGGATTGAGCACCCGGCTGTTGGCCTTGAGCGTCCCGGAGTAGATGCGCAGGAAATACAAATCACCATGCGAATCGGCCACGATCTTGAACACGAGCGCGGCGAGGGGTTCCTTCGGATCGGGTTTGCGCTGCTCCTCCTTGTCCTTCTTCTTGGGATGCACGCCCCTGACCGGCGGGCGATCGAGCGGGCAGGGCAGATAATGACATACCGCATCCATGAGCGGCTGAATGCCCACGTGCTCGCGGCCCGAGCCGCAAAGAACCGGCTGGATCTGCCTGGCCAGGGTTTGTTCGCGAATGACTTGTCGCAAGATGTCGAGCGGGATTTCTTTCCCTTCGAGGTAGAGCGTGGTGATGCGGTCCTTGTCGTCGAACTGCGTTAGCACCTCGAAGAGGTATTCGCGCCAGTGCTGGACCCGGTCGTGCATTTCTTCGGGGATCGGGGCCGAATGAAACTTTTTTCCCTCGGTCTGCGGATCGAAGAAGTACGCCTTGCCCTCCAGAAGATCGACAATGCCGGCAAAGGGAGTCTGGCTATCCTTGGACGACCCGCTGCCGAACGGGATGATGAGCGGGGCGGGCGTCCCTTCGAGCCGGTCCTTGATTTCGTGAACGGCATTCTCGAAATTGGCGCCGACGACGTCCATCTTGTTGATGAAGGCGAGGCGCGGCACGCTGTACTTGTCCGCCTGCCGCCAGACCGTCTCGGACTGGGCCTCGACGCCTTTTTGGGCGTCGAATACCACGACCGCGCCGTCGAGCACACGCAAGCTGCGCTCGACCTCGGCGGTGAAATCGACGTGTCCGGGCGTATCGATCAGGTTGATCGTGCAGTCGCGCCATTTGAACGGGATGCAGGCGCTGTAGATCGTGATGCCGCGCTCTTGCTCTTCAGGGTCATAATCGGTTTCGGTCGTGCCGGAGTCAACGGTGCCGAGCTTGTGCTTGGCGCCGGAATAGAAGAGCACATGATCCGTGGTCGTGGTCTTGCCGGCATCGATATGGGCGATGATGCCGAGGTTGCGGATCTTGGTTAGGTCGAAGGTAGCCATGAGAACTCGAAAGTAAAAAGGCAAACGTAAAAAGGCAAAAGTAGGATACCAAAAGAAAAAGGAAAAAGGCAGGGCCAATGCCCGCATCCCTTTTCCTTTTTCCTTTTTACTTTTGACTTGGTTCGCTACCAGGCAAAGTGAGCAAACGCCTTGTTGGAGTCGGCCATCTTGATGGTGTTCTCGCGTTTGGTCATGGCTTCGCCTTCGCGGCGGTAGGCGGCGAGGAGCTCGTCGGCAAGGCGCAGGAACATCGGCCTGCCCTTCTTGCCGCGCGAGGCGGCGAGGATCCAGCGAATCGACAGGCTCTGCTGGCGCGTGCGATTCACCTGCATGGGAACCTGGTAGGTGGCCCCGCCGACGCGTTTGGAGCGGACTTCGATCGGCGGCTTGACATTTTCGACTGCCTGGGTGAAGACGTCAATCGGGCTGACGTCCGGCAGGCGCTTCTTGATCTGGGCCATCGCGCCGTAGAAGATGCGCTGCGCGGTCGCCTTTTTGCCTTGCCACATCAGGCAGTTGATGAACTTGGAAGCCAACTTCGACCCGTAGACCGGATCGGGCTTCAGCGTGGTGGCACTAGCGGTCTTGCGTCCCATGTCTTTTTTTCTGATCTTTGGTAGGGTGGGTCGAGCGCGGCAAAACCCACCGGTTTGGCGGAAAACATCGCTGGTGGGGATCGCCGCGCTCGTCCCACGCGATTGCTAATTGACACTCGGCTCTGGAATCCGTTCATAGGTTCGCGCCCGGGTCACGGCGTGAATGGCCCCGTCCGTGGTAAAAACCACCTGATTCTTCGCCTTGCAGAAAGGGCAGTGAATTTTGGTAGTCGCTCCTTGTTGATCCTGCGTCTCGGGGCTCTCGCATTGAAGAGCCGTGTCGATGGCGCTGCCACAACCGGTACACATGAACTTCAGGCAAAGCAGGAGACTTAACATGCAGCTTTCGTCCTCGAAGGTGAAGGATATCGGACTGTTCGCCTTCGGCGAAGAAGAGCGAACCCACTTCCAACCCAACAGCGACGGAGAGGAACCGCCCGCGCTCAACCGCCCTCCTTCTTGGCGCCGTATTTGGACCGCGCTTGCTTCCGATCGGCAACGCCCTGCGAATCGAGGACGCCGCGGATGATGTGATAACGCACGCCGGGCAGATCGCGCACACGGCCGCCACGCACGAGCACGATCGAGTGCTCCTGCAAATTATGCCCTTCGCCCGGGATGTACGCGGTGACCTCGATTCCATTCGACAGTCGGACGCGCGCCACCTTGCGAAGCGCGGAGTTCGGCTTCTTGGGCGTCATGATCTTGACTTGCAGGCAGACGCCGCGCCTTTGCGGGCAACCCGTCATGGCCGGGTGACGCGGCTTCCTGGTTTGCGGGATGCGGGCCTTTTTCACCAGCTGGTTGATCGTCGGCATTCCTGACTCCGTACCGCCCGATGCCTTCGCAGCGGGCCATTCAAATTCGGCAAACGGATACGTTATTCCCGTTTTCACCAAGGGTCAATAGGGAAACGGGAAATATTGGCCTTCCCGAACGGTGGGCGACGCTTCGCAAAAGCATTCGTCGGCATCGCCAGGCAAAGAACTACCAGCCTCAAGCGCAAGCGCGGGGGATTAGGGCAGCCTCCCACCCCCCCAGCTTGCGCTGGGGGCTGGTCAAAAGGCTCTTCGACAAATGGTACTGCGCCTATTCCTTGGTTGACAGTTCCGGCGCCTTGGCGGCCTCGCTGGCGTGAGCGGCGGCGAGGCTTTCGAGGGCCTTGGGATAAATCCGCACCTCCGCCTCCTGATGCGTCTGAAAACCGGTGCCGGCCGGAATCAGATGCCCGAGGATGACGTTCTCCTTCAGGCCCACGAGGTAATCGACCTTGCCCGAGAGCGCCGCCTCGGTCAGCACCTTGGTCGTTTCCTGGAAGCTGGCCGCCGAGATGAAGCTATCGGACTGCACCGCCGCCTTCGTGATGCCCAGAAGCTGGGTGCTGCACGTCGCCGGCACGGCCTTCTCGTGGGTGGGGGGCGTCTTGTCGTCCGCCTCCAGGGCGTTACGAATTTCTTCGTAGGCGTCCTTGGAAATGATCTTGCCCGGCTCGAACTTCGAGTCGCCCGGATTCTTGATCTTCACGCAATCCTTGAGCCGATTGTTGACCTCGCGGAACGCGAACCGGTCGATGACCGACCCGGGCAGCAGGCCGGTGTCGCCCATCGTCTCGACCTTGACCTTGCGCAGCATCTGCGAGATGGTGATCTCGATGTGCTTGTCGTCGATATCGACGCGCTGGCTGCGGTAGACGCTTTGCACCTCGCGCACCAAATAGTTTTGCACCGCCTCCAGACCGCTGATGCGCAGGATATCGTGCGGGACGAGCGGGCCATCGACGAGCGGGTCGCCCGCCTTGACGTAATCGTTCGTGTGGACACGCAGCGGCTTACCACGCGGGACGGCGTGCGGGATTTCGTGCCCGATCGGCTTGCCGCTGTCGTCCATCGATTCGACTATGATCTCGCGTTTACCCTTCTTGGTTTCGCCGAGCCGAACACGCCCGGAAATCTCGGCCATGACGGCGGGATCGCGCGGCTTGCGCGCCTCGAAGATTTCGGTGACGCGCGGCAGACCGCCGGTGATGTCTTGCGTGCCGGCGACTTCGCGGGGCGTCTTGGCCAGGACGCTGCCGGCGGTGACGGCATTGCCGGCGCGAACCTCCAGGTGGGCTTTTTCTGGAATGTAGTGGACCTCCAGGCCCTGGCCTTTTTCGTCCTCGATGATGATTTGCGGGTGCAAGTCGCCTTTATGTTCCATGATGACCCAGCGCTCGGCGCCCGAGGCGTCGCGTTCCTTGCGCAGCGTTTCGCCTTCTTCGATGTCCTCGAAGCGGATGCGGCCGCCGCGCTCGGCCAAAATTGGCGTGACGTGGGGGTCCCATTCGCACAACCGAGTTCCGGCATGGATGGTTTGGCCTTCCTTGACGAACAGGTAGGCGCCGTTGGGGATGGAAAACTCTTCCATGATGCCCTTGGCGCCGTGGATTTGCAGCTGGCCGTTGCGGGTCAAGGCAATGGTTTGGCCCTTGTCGTCCTCGACGGCGGTGACGCGGATCAGCTTGACGACGCCGCCACGCTTGGATTTGCGTTCCTTTTCTTCGATCTCGCGGTTGCCGACGCCGCCGATGTGGAAGGTGCGCATCGTCAACTGCGTGCCGGGTTCGCCGATTGACTGCGCGGCAATGATGCCGACGGCCATGCCTTCCTCGACGAGCGTGCCGGTCGCCAGGTCCATGCCGTAGCAAAGCCGGCAGATGCCCAGGGTCGCTTCGCAGGTCATGGGGCTACGGACGACGACGTTGTCGATGCCGAGCTTTTCGATGTGGCGCGCCTGTTCCCAGTTGATCATTTCGTTTTCGCCGACGACGGTGACCTCGTCGTCATCGACGCGGGTGGTGATGGCGTGGCGACTGACGCGGCCCCGAATGGTTTCGCTCAAGGAGCGCTCGATTTCCTCGCCCTTGTAGATGGCGCGCTTGGTGATGCCCTGCGTGGAGCCACAGTCGTTCATGGTGACGACGACATTCTGCGCCACGTCCGCGAGCTTGCGCGTGAGGTAGCCGGAGTCCGCCGTCTTGAGGGCGGTATCGGCCAATCCCTTGCGGGCGCCGTGGGTGGAGCTGAAGTATTCGAGCACGCTGAGGCCTTCACGGAAGTTGGCCTTGATCGGCGTCTCGATGATTTGGCCTGAGGGCTTGGCCATCAGACCGCGCATGCCGGCGAGCTGGCGAATCTGTTCGACGCCGCCGCGGGCGCCGGAGTGGGCCATCAGGAAAATCGGGTTCAGGTAAGGGATGCCGCCGCGGACATCGTGCTTGAGTTCTTGCATCATTTGTTTGGTGATGTTGTCGCGCGCGTCGGTCCAGAGGTCGATGATGCGGTTATAGCGCTCCGGGCCCGTGATGAAGCCCTTGGAGTATTGCTTCTGCACCTTGTCGACTTCCTTCTCGGTATCCTTGATGAACTGTTCCTTGCTGAGCGGCGTCTTGAGGTCGTCGGTCGAAAACGACAGCCCGCTGCGGGTCGATTCGCGGAAGCCGGTTTCCTTCATACGATCCAAAAGCTCGATCGTCTCGCGCCGGCCGAGCAACTGATAACAATCCGCGATGATGCGGCTCAGGTGTTTGCCCGAAAGAGCGAGATCGTAGAAGGGCATGAGCGGTTTCAGGATGTCGTTGAAAATCACGCGGCCGACCGTTGTTGACACCAGCAGGTTCTTGGGATCGCGCGCGGTCTCCTCGACCCTGGTTTTGTCCTTATCGACGGCAACCTCGCTGACGACCTTCTTTTCGATCGGCAAACGCACCTTGATGCGCGCGTGAATGCCAAGCTTCTTGAGGGCGAACGCCAGGAAGACCTCGGCCGGGCTGGAGAACTTCATGTTCTCCCCCTTGAGGTTGGCGGGCAGGTTCTTGCGATAGTCCTTGACGCGCTCGTCGATGACGCCGCCGGGGGACATGAACATCGCCAGCGGATCGGCGGTCAGGTAATAACAGCCCATGACGATGTCCTGGCTGGGCGTGATGATTGGATGGCCGTTGGACGGGCTGAAGATGTTGTTGGTCGCCATCATCAACACCGTCGCCTCGACCTGGGCCTCGATCGAGAGCGGCAGGTGGACCGCCATCTGATCGCCGTCAAAGTCGGCGTTGAAGCCCTTGCAAACCAGCGGATGAATGCGAATGGCGTTGCCCTCGATCAGCACCGGCTCAAACGCTTGAATGCCCATGCGATGCAGGGTCGGCGCGCGATTGAGCAGCACCGGATGGTTCTTGATCACCTCTTCCAGGATGTCCCACACCTCGTCGGCCTTGCGCTCCAGCATTTTCTTGGCCGACTTGATGGTATCGGCGTGGCCGAGCTCCTTCAGACGGCGAATGATGAAAGGCTGGAACAATTCGAGCGCGATCTTCTTGGGCAGGCCGGTCTGGTGCAACTTGAGTTCGGGCCCGACTACGATCACCGAGCGGGCCGAGTAATCGACGCGCTTGCCCAGAAGGTTCTCGCGGAATCGTCCTTGTTTGCCCTTGATCATGTCGGTCAGCGACTTCAACGGCCGATTCGACGAACCCAGGACAGGCCGCTTGCAGCGGTTGTTGTCAAACAGGGCGTCCACGGACTGCTGAAGCATGCGCTTTTCGTTGCGAATGATGACCTCGGGCGCGTTGAGATCGACCAGCTTTTTGAGCCGATTGTTGCGATTGATGATGCGGCGGTAAAGGTCATTCAGATCGCTGGTCGCGAAGTTGCCCGAATCGAGCAGCACGAGTGGGCGCAGGTCGGGCGGGATGACGGGGATGCACTCGAGGACCATCCATTCGGGTTTGTTGGGAGGCCCCCCCAGCCCGCTGTCGCGCAGCGATTCGACCACCTTCAAGCGCTTGACATAGTCGCGCAGCTTTTGCTTGGACGATTTGTCCTTGGCGGTTTCGGCGGCCAGTTTTTCGCGCAGGTCGCGCGAGAGATCGACGAGGTTGAGCCGTTCCAGCAGCATCTTCATCGCTTCGGCGCCCATGGCGGCCTTGAAAGCTTCGCCGTACTGATCGCGGCTGCGGCGGAACTCGTCCTCGGTGAGCAGCTGTTTTTCCTTCAGGGGGGTGTCGCCCGGATCGACGACGACGTAGTCCTGGAAGTAGATGATCTTTTCCAGGCTGGTGGTCTTCATCTCCAGCAGCGTCCCCAGCCGGCTGGGCATGGCCTTGAAGAACCAGATGTGGACAACGGGCGCCGCCAGTTCGATGTGCCCCATGCGCTTGCGGCGCACGCGCGAGTGCGTCACCTTGACGCCGCAGCGGTCGCAGATCATGCCCTTGTACTTCATGCCGCGGTATTTGCCGCAGGAGCACTCCCAGTCCTTTTCCGGGCCGAAGATGCGCTCGCAGAACAGGCCGTCTTTTTCGGGCCGGTAGGTGCGGTAGTTGATCGTTTCCGGCTTTTTGACTTCGCCGAACGACCAGGAACGGATGTCGTGCGGGCTGGCGAGGCTGATTCTCACCGAGCCATAGTCATTGATGCGATCATAATTGGCTTCACCGGCGCTCATGGTTAGCCTCCTTCAAAAACAATGCAGAGTTCAGAGTTAAGAGTGCAGTTTTCCAAACCGTGTCATATGGTGCGGCCCATCTCAAATCCGCAAAAATGAACGTCCCGATTACAGGCCGCACAGTGACGAAACTTGGGCGACATGGTTCGCTCAAGCTCTTCCCAATCCCTTGGGCACTGAAAACGGAATGCCGTGGGGCAATTCCGAATAGTTAGTTTCGTTTCCATGGTCACACATTGTCATCTTTTCGCGAATCCTGTTCTTTTGCTGTCCGCAGGCTCGCGACGAAGATGGAAACCAGCTCGTTGTTTTCCTTCATTAGCGGTCCAAGCAGTTTTTGTTTGATAATTTCGGTTTCGACGATAATCTCCAGCCAATAGAGTGTTTCGTCGGCTTCCTCCAGAACGATACCCATCTTGGAGACGAAATCGGCTTTCGACCGAGCACGGCATGCCGCGCGATAATTGGCGCCCACCGAGGTACCAGAGCGAAAAACCTGCCGACGAATCAAAGCCCCTTCCTCCGTCCTGGGCAATTGCCGGCATAGCTTGATGACTCGTTTCGCGAATTCTTTCGTTCGCAATTTCAGGTTGTCGTTCTTCATCGCAGAGTCTCCAGAATGGGTGCGTGATTTTTCCCCACATTCTGCACTCTGAACTCTCAACTCTGCAATGAAATTACAGCCGCTTCTTCTCCAGTTGCATATTCAACGCCAGCCCGCGAATTTCATTGGTCAACACGTCAAAGCTCGCCGGCGTGCCTGCTTCGAGCGTGTTTTCGCCCTTGACCATCGACTCGTAGATCTTGGTGCGCCCCTCAACGTCGTCGGATTTGACCGTCAGCAATTCTTGCAGGACGTAGGCGGCGCCGTAGGCTTCGAGGGCCCAGACTTCCATTTCGCCGAAGCGTTGGCCGCCGAAGCGAGCCTTGCCGCCCAGCGGTTGCTGGGTGATGAGCGAATACGGCCCGGTGGCGCGCGCGTGGACCTTGTCATCGACGAGGTGATGGAGCTTGAGCATGTAGATGTAGCCGACGGTCACGGGTTGCTCGAAGCGTTCGCCGGTGCGGCCGTCGTAGAGGAATGATTTGCCGCTCTCGGGAATGCCTGCTTCCTTCAGCGCGCCGCGGATTTGCTCCTCGGTGGCGCCATCGAACACGGGGGTGATCGCCTTGAAGCCGAGTTTGGCGGCGGCATAGCCCAGGTGGGTTTCGAGAATCTGGCCGACATTCATGCGGCTGGGCACGCCGAGCGGGTTGAGGAGGATGTCAACGGGAGTGCCGTCCACGAGGAAGGGCATGTCTTCTTCGGGGAGCACCTTGGAGATGACTCCCTTGTTGCCGTGCCGGCCCGCCATCTTGTCGCCGACGGAGATGACGCGCTTGGTGGCGACGTAGACCTTGACCATCTGTTGAACTCCGGAGGGGAGCTCGTCGCCGCGCTTGAGGTTGTTTAGCTTGCGTTCCTTCTCGTCGAGGAGGAAATGCACGCGATCCATATGTTTGTTGAAGATGGCCTTGACCTGCTTCAACTTCGACTCGGAGCGGATGTCGAGGCTGTCCAGCGTGATCGTGGCCGCGGTCTCGGCGATGGCCTTGTCTTCGCGGTCGCCGCCGAACGGCTTCAGCTCTTTCTTGTCGAGGACTTCGGACAACTCCGCGAGCATGGTGCGGTATTGCTTGCCGATCGCCTTGTTGCTCGCCTCTTCGGTCTTGCGGTATTCCTTGTCGAAGGTCTTCTTTTCGTCCTCGGACATGGCGGCGCGCCGGCTGAACTTGTCCGCGGCAATGACGACGCCTTCGATGCCGGAAGGGACTTCGAGACTGTCGTTCTTCACATCCTCGCCGGCCCGGCCGAAAATGGCGTGCAGCAGTTTTTCCTCGGGCGTCAATTCGCTCTTGGATTTGGGCGAGACCTTGCCGACGAGGATATCGCCCGGTTGCACGAACGTGCCGATGCGGATGATGCCGGTTTCATCGAGATTGGACAGGGCCTTGGGCGAGACGTTGGGGATATCGCGTGTGAACTCCTCGCGGCCCAGCTTGGTTTCGCGGATTTCGATGTCGAATTCCTCGATGTGGATCGAGGTGTAGGTATCGTTTTTGACCAGGCGTTCGCTGATGATGATGGCGTCTTCGAAGTTGTATCCGTCCCAGGACATGAACGCGACCAGGACGTTGCGGCCCAGCGCCAGCTCGCCGTGGTGGGTGGCGGCGCTATCGGTCATGATTTGCCCCTTCTTGACGCGCTGGCCCATCTTGACCAGCGGTTTTTGATTGAGGCAGGTGCGTTCGTTGAGCCCGACGAATTTGCGCAGTTGATATTCGCGCGCGCCGAGTTGGGCGCGGGCGCGGGCGAGCACGGATTTCAGGTCTTCGTCGTCGCCTTCCGCTTCGTCCACGGGGACCTTTTCCGGGCCGATGACGATGCGTTCGGCATCGACGAAGGTGATGTAGCCTTCGTTGGCGGCCTTGACGACCATGCCGGAATGCTTGGCCACCTCCCGTTCCAGCCCGGTGGAGACGAGGGCCGGCTCGGTGATCATGAGCGGGACGGCCTGGCGTTGCATGTTGGAACCCATGAGCGCGCGGTTGGCGTCATCATGTTCGAGGAACGGAATCAAGCCAGCCGAGACGCCGACCATTTGCTTGGGGGAGATGTCAATGAACTGAATCTGATCCGAAAGGGTCATGATGAAATCGCCGCCAAAGCGCGCGGTGACGCGCTCGTCCGCCACGCGGTCCTTTTCGACCGGCGTGTCCGCGGGCGCGAGGTGGGCCTGCGACTCTTCGTCGGCGCGCAGGTTCACCACGTCTTGCAACAATTTTCCCTTGTGGACTTTGCGGTAGGGCGTGCTCAAAAAACCATACTCATCCACGCTGGCGTAGATGCTCAAGGATGAGATCAGGCCGATGTTGGTGCCTTCGGGCGTCTCGATGGGGCAGATGCGCCCGTAGTGGGAAATATGCACATCGCGCACCTCGAACCCGGCGCGCTTACGGTTCAGCCCGCCCGGTCCCAGCGCCGACAGGCGCCGCTCGTGCGTCAGCATCGCCAGCGGGTTCGTCTGATCGACGACCTGCGACAACTCGCCGCGGCCGAAGAAATATTCGATCGCCGCCGAGATGCTCTTGGGATTGATGAGCGAGCGCGGCGTCATGTCCTGCTGATCGCGGATCGACATGCGCTCTTGAACCGTGCGGCGCAACTTCAGGAAGCCCTTGCGCAATTCGTCGGCCGCCAGCTCATCGATCGTGCGCAAGCGGCGGTTGCCCAAATGATCGATATCGTCCACGGCGCCGGTGCCGTCGCGCAGCACCAGGATGTAACGGACCGCGTTGAGGAAATCGATGGCCCGGAGCGTCATTTCCGATTCGGGGATGTCCTGGTTGAATTTCCGGTTGATGCGAAAGCGGCCGACTTTGCCCAGGCGATAACGGTTCGGGTCCTGGAATTTCTCCTTGAAGAGTTCTTTCGCCTTTTCGAGCTGCGGCGGGTTGCCCGGACGCAGGCGCTGGTAGATCTTCAGAAGCGCTTCTTCGTGAGTGTTGGTCGGATCCTCGTCGAGGGAATTCAGAATGAGCACGTCGATTTGCTTACCCTGGTCGTCCTTGGACACCAGCACCGAGATCGACTTCAGGGCGCTGGCGTAGATCCGGTCGAGCTGCTCCTTGGTGATCACCTTGTTGGAATCGACGTAAACCTCGCCGGTCTCCGGATCGATGATATCGCCGACGGCGAAATTGCCCTCGATACTCGCCCGGTTGGCCTCGGTCAGCTTGATTTCCGTTGGTGCGAGGAACGCGCGAATGATGGCCTCGTCGCTCGAATATTCCGGATCCATCGCGCGCAGCAGCGTCATGGCCGAGAATTTGCCCGACTGGTCGATGCGCACTCCCAGCGTGTCTTTCTTGGTGACGTTGACCTCAATCCAGCTGCCGCGTTCGGGGATGATGCGGCAGCTGTGCAACTTGCGGTCGGTCCCTTCCGAGTCGATGACGTAATCAACACCGGGGGAACGGTGCAGCTGGGAGACGACCACGCGCTCGGCGCCGTTGATGATGAACTCGCCGCCGCCGATCATGATCGGCATGTCGCCCAGGTAGACCTCCTCTTCCACCGGCTGTTCCTTGTTGAGGCGCAGCCACACCTTGAACGGCCGGCCGTAGGTCAGCCGCAGCTGCCGGCATTCGTCGGGACCGTAGCGGGGTTTGCCCAGTTCATACTTGACGTAGCTCAGGCTAAGAGTTTTGTCGTAACTCTCGATCGGGAAGATCTCACGCAGGACGCCTTCCAAACCCGAGTCGCCGCGCTTGAGCGGATCGACATTCAGTTGCAGGAAGCGCGCATACGACACGGTCTGCACGTCGGTCAGGCTTGGCACGTCGACGGCGTCGCCGAAGCGTCCGAAGTCGCGCTCCTGGGTCGGGGTGATGACACGAATGGCCGGGATGGGCATGACTCAGGCTCCTCCCAGAAAAGGGAACACGCCCGCGCGCCTGGAACAGGCCAGACGCGCGCGACGAGAGTATGGCTCAGGGTAGATGCATCCGGGGCAGATGGCGCGAAAATCAGGGTGGGTTGCCACGCGCGACAACCGGGTCCGCCGTACGAACCTGGAATGAAAAAAGACCCTGGAAGCACACCTCGATTGGGAGGAGCTTCTGGTCTCTTGGAATTGATGAATGCGCTTCACGCTGTTCCCACCGCACGACAACGTGATGGTCGCAGACGAGTGGCGGGACTTCCTGTGCCCAACATCCGCCTCGCTGCCGCAGCCTCGACTTCATTCCGGTTTGGTTGATTCATGCCGTTGATCGTTTAGCGCTCGCCTGGCGTCGCGCGGGCGCTAAACGAATTGGCGGTCCCTTACATCGGCTTGACGGACGCCTTGGCGCCGCCGTCGGTCAACTGCTTTTCGATCTTGGCGGCATCCTCCTTGCTCAGGCCTTCCTTGACGGCCTTGGGCGCGCCCTCGACCAGGTCCTTGGCTTCCTTGAGGCCAAGACCGGTGATCTCGCGACAGACCTTGATGACGTTGATCTTCTTGGCCGGGTCGAAGCCCTCGAGGACGACGCGGAACTCGGTCGGCTCGGCAGCCTTTTCGGGCGCCGGCGCTTGCTGCTGAATCATCGGGCCGCCGCCACCACCACCCGCGGCCGGCTTGATCTTGTGGACTTCTTCGAGGTAATCGCCCAGTTCCACGGCCTTGGAAACCGTAAGAGCGGCGATCTTGTCGCCGATGTCTTTGATATCATCGCCCCATGCACGGTCGGACATTGCAACTTTCCTTTCGTTCGTTTGTTCGTTCTTGTATCACCAGGTGCTGCTTGAAGCTGAGCAGCATGCGTAATAGCTTTCTTCCAATTCGCAAACGCCAAGCCGCAAGCGGCGTCAGGCGGGCGGCGTCTCTGCCGGGGCCTCTTCTTCCTTCTTCGAGTCCTTGATTCCCTTGATCTGGCCACACACCTGCGAGGCGGGCCCGACAATCTGGGCGGCGATGCGGCGAGCCGGCGCGAGCGCCAGCATGGCAACCCGGCTCAGCGATTCCTGGCGCGTGGGCATCTTGAGGGCGATGTCGAACGCCACCTCCAGGCCGTCCGCGACCGCGGTCTTGACCTTCATTTTCTTGTCGTACTTCTTGACGACCGTTTCGATCTCCTTGGCCAACTCCGCGACGCTGCCGGCGCCCCATGCCACCGTGGTCGAGCCTTCCCAGCCCGTCTGGATTTGCAGTCCCAGATCGCCAAACACGCGCCGCGCCAGGCTGTTCTTCACCATCTGCAGGCGAATGCCCTTTTTACGCAGACCCAGACGAACCTGGTTCTCACCAATCGCGTCAAGCCCGACGATATTAAGGAGCACCATCTCGCGAACGTCCTTGAAGTCGCTCGTCAAGGCGTTCATTTGCATTTGCTTGATGACTTTACTCATGTGGACAATCCGGTTGAGTCGAGGGTTCAGCTGCCAGGCCACCAATCGGCATGACTACATCGCCAGGGCGATACCTGGCCCCATCGTGGAGGAAAGCGTGATCGATTTTACGTAGTTGCCCTTGATTCCGGTCGGCTTGGCGGCGCGGATGGCATCGACGAAAGCAGTGACGTTGGCGGCAATCTTGTCTTCCTCGAAGCTAAGCTTACCGACGCCAGCGTGGACGTTGCCCCCCTTGTCCGTGCGGAATTCCACCTTGCCCGCCTTGAAATCGCGCACGGCCCCGGCCACATCGCCGGTGATGACCGTCCCGGCCTTGGGCGTCGGCATCAGACCGCGGGGCCCGAGCACTTTGCCAAGGCGGCTGACTTTGCCCATGAGGTCTTGCGTTGCCAGCGCCACATCGAAATCGAGCCAGCCGCCTTTTTGGATTTTCTCAATCAAATCATCAGACCCCGCGAAGTCGGCGCCGGCCTCCATGGCCTTGGCCACGTTATCCCCCTGGCAAAACACGACAACGCGAACTTTTTTGCCCACGCCGTGCGGCAAGGGCACCGTGCCACGCACGAGTTGATCGCTTTGAGTCGTATCCACGCCGAGCGACATGTGGATCTCGACCGTTTCATCAAACTTGACTCGCTTGGACTGCTTGAGCAAGGTCACCGCGCGCGGCAGCGGAACAGCCCCCTCTTTTTCAATGCGCTGGAGAGTATTCTTTATTTGGTTGCGCAGCTTTTTGCCTCGGGCAGGCGAAATGCCTCCTTTTTTCTTTTTTTTCGTACCGTCCGCGCCAGCTGCGGAGGCTGGCTTTGGCGCCGCGGGCTTGGCGGCATCGGCCGGCGCGGGCGCGCCGTCCGGCGCAACCTCAGGCTTGGGGGCCTTTGCCGCCCTGGGTTTCTTCGGCTCTTTTACCTCGGGATTGGCTTGTTTTGCTTGACCGGCGTCGTCCGCGGGTTTAGCGTCGGCGGCATCGCCCGTTTGTTTCTTGGCCATGGATGAACTCGTAAAAACAAAAACGCATCGAAAAAGCGACCCGACCCGTCTGGATGTTATACATCCAACAGGTTGCGGTGTCCGCTTTTTTTCGGTGCTGAGGAACTTTTTTTTCTTGACTCCGCGCGAGAGGCCGTATTTTTTCCGGACGGCGCTGCGTCAGGAAACGGTCGCTTTCGCTTGCTGGCTAACTTTCCACGGTGATGCCCATGCTGCGGGCGGTGCCTTCGATGACGCGCATGGCGTGGTCTTCATCCCGGGCGTTGAGGTCAACCAGTTTTCGCTTGGCAATTTCACGCACCTGGGTTTTCGTGACCTTGAAACCCTTGTATTTCCCGGTCTTTTTTTCTTTTTCTTCGGCGGGCAAAACGTCGCCGCCCTTCTTTTTTTCGATGGGGATCCCGGCGGCCTGCTTGATGAGGACCGCGGCGGGCGGGCTCTTGATTTCAAAGGTGAACGTGCGGTCGCTGAAAACGCTGATGACCACGGGGATCATCATGCCGCGCTGATCCTTCGTCTTGTCGTTGAACTGCGACACGAACTGACCGATATTGACGCCGTGCTGACCCAGCGCGGGCCCTACCGGCGGGGCCGGCGTCGCTTGCCCACCGGGGCATTGAAGTTTCACCTGAGCGGTAACATGTTTTGCCATGAGGTTGCCTTGGTAAGTGGCGAGTGGCAAGTGGTGCGCCGCGAGTGCCGAGTCGGCCAATTAGATGCCGCTCATCACTCACCACGCACCACGCATCACTCACCAGATCATGCGAAATCCACTTGCCAGTATTCCAATTCGACGGGCACGGGCCGGCCGAAGATGGTTAGCTCCACGACGACGGCGCCCTTGGCTTCGAGGATGGTCTTGACCGCGCCCTCCATACCCGAAAACATGCCGTCCTTGACCTTGACGCGGTCGCCTTCGCTGTAGGGAGAAGCCTTCGTTTCGGTCGTCGGGCTGATGCCGCCGTCCTTTTGGCCAATCCATTTTTTTATGTCATTTTCACCCATCGGCAACGGCTTCTTGTTTAGCCCCGCGCCGACGAAATCGCCAACCCCGGATGTTTCGCGGAAAAGGTAGAGCATTTCCTCGTTGAATTCGACCTGGACCATCAGGTAGCCGGGGAGCAGCTTGCGTTCGCGAATATAGCGTTTCCCTTTACGCATCTCGCTCACTTTTTCGGTGGGAATGACGATCTGACCGAAGCCTGCTTGCAGGCCCTCGATCTTGACCTTCTTCTCGATGGCTTCCTTGATCGATTCCTCTCGGTTCGACTGAACTTTGACGACATACCATTGCAGGTTGTTCGGGGCCGGTTGTTCCTCGGGCGCATCGGGCGGGACGTCCGCTGGCGGCGCGGAAGAGGCGCTCGGCGCGGTCAACTCAGGCGTGGTGGAGTCCGTTGTCATGGGAACCAATCCAGATGGCGAATGGGGGACGACCTACCATTCCGCGGTTTTTTGTTGCTGCTTTTCGGCTTCTTTCAAGTCGATCACCAGAACCTGAATGCCCGGAGCGCTGAGCACGCGGATCCAGACGATATCGACCGCGAACAAAAAGGCCGTCATCAAGAACGTGGTCACCAACACCACGATCGAATCCTGGTACAGCCGGCGGCGGTTCGTCCAGGATACCTTATTCATCTCGGCTTCGGTCGCAATCAAAAAATCCGCGAAGGCCGGCACATTGACGACGCGCCAGGCCACCCACATCAAGGCCACGCCCAGCACCAACGGGATGATCAGGTGGACCGAATAAAAGAGCGGAATGAACTTGGTTTGCTCCGTGAATGGAATGTCCAAAAACCAGTCGTTGGACGGAAGATCGGGCCGCTCGACGCCGAAGAAGCGATTCATGCTCAGCGTGATGATGCCGCACAATCCGACCGCGAGCAGACCGATAATGCTGCCGCGGCGAACGCGCACGCCCTGGTTGCCCTTGTAGGAGATGCCGTGAAACCAGCCCTGCTGTTCAAGGGTTTCAAGGAAATTCAACCAGGCGGGAGACTTGAGATAGAGGTAGGCGGCCCCGGCGATGGCGGCGCCGGCGACGACGGCCATCACCGACCATCCGACGGTGGCAGATTGCTCATTGCCCTCCATCGCGGCCCCGATCCAAAAACTCACCCCGCCGGCAACGCAAAAGACGACCGCCTGAAAAAAGATTCCTGCCCGCAGGCCCGGTTGGCTGATCCTTTGCAACGCGCCATGGGCGCCGTAGGCCAACCCACCCATGGCGAGAAGGTCCACCAAAATCAACAGAGCACGCGACAAAAAGGTGTTTCTCCTCATGTCGTCGTTGTTGGCGAACAGGGTGTTCCAGGCTTCCCACCAAAGCCACGGCAAGCCGGCGAAGACAATCCCCAGCGCCGCCAGCACCACGACGGCGCCAAGGACGCTACCGACCAAAAGCTGTTGGTGGGGGTCCTGGTGTACCGGCGCCGTTAGTGGTTTTTCCGTGACCGACATGGTCTATCCTTTATACTTGAGTTGCCTGCGCTCTCGTGTTCGCGCCTCGGCCCGGGTAGCAGGGGCGGAGCGAGTCGAACGCTCAACCTGCCGCTTTGGAGACGGCTGCTCTGCCAATTGAGCTACGCCCCTTCATTCAATTGCCGATTTCAAATTGCAGATTGAATCGGACGTATCCGCCCCAAGTTCTCGCTTGCAATCCACAATCCGCAATCCGCAATCATTTCTTTCTGGATTCCTTGTGCGGGGTAACCTTGCGTTCCTTGCGGCAGAATTTCTTGAGTTCCAGCCGATCGGCGCCGCGGGTTTCTTTCTGCGTGCGGTAGTTTTTCGCGCTGCAGACCGTGCATTCCAGCCAAACGTATTCTCGCATGGTAATACCCAAAGTCCAGGGGTGAGCGCAGCGAACCGCCTAGATCAGGCATGATTGAATATCCCAGGGATTCGCTGCGCTCATCCCTGGGCCTGGCGGTAAGAACTACGCGATGATCTTGGTCACGACGCCGGAACCGACGGTGCGGCCACCTTCACGGATGGCGAACCGGAGCCCCTCGTCCATGGCGATGGGGCTATCGGGAAGCAATTCCACGGTCACCTTGATGTTGTCGCCAGGCATGCACATTTCCGCCTTGTTGCCATCGGACCCGGTGAGGCTGGTGATCGAACCGGTGACGTCCGTTGTGCGGAAATAAAACTGCGGCCTGTAGTTGACGAAGAACGGGGTGTGGCGTCCGCCTTCTTCCTTGGACAGGACGTAAACGTTGGCCTCGAATTTCGTGTGCGGCGTGATCGAACCGGGCTTCGCGAGCACCTGGCCGCGTTCGATTTCCTCACGCTTTAGGCCGCGGACAAGGACGCCGACGTTATCGCCAGCGATGCCCTTGTCGAGCGTCTTGTTGAACATTTCGACGCCCGTGATGGTGGTCTTCTTGGGCGCCTTCATGAGCCCGATGATTTCGACTTCGTCGCCGATCTTGCAGATGCCGCGCTCGATTCGGCCCGTGGCCACGGTGCCGCGACCTTCGATGGAGAACACATCTTCGACGCTCATGAGGAACGGCTTGTCCTCTTCGCGCTTGGGTTCGGGGATGTAGGTGTCGAGGGCGACCATCAGGTCGTCGATGCACTTGCCGGCGTCATCGTCTTTGCCCTGAGTATCGAGGGCGGGCTTGGAGGAGCCTCGCACGATCGGGATTTCGTCGCCCGGGAACTCATACTTGGTCAGGAGCTCGCGCAGTTCGAGTTCGACGAGGTCGAGGAGTTCGGGATCATCGACGGTGTCGATCTTGTTCATGAAGACGACGATGCGCGGCACGCCGACCTGGCGAGCCAGGAGGATATGTTCGCGGGTTTGCGGCATGGGACCGTCGTTGGCGGCGACCACGAGGATGGCGCCATCCATCTGGGCGGCGCCGGTGATCATGTTCTTGATATAGTCGGCGTGCCCGGGGCAGTCGATGTGGGCATAATGCCGGTTCGGCGTTTCATACTCAACGTGGGCGACGGCGATGGTGACCGTCTTGTTTTCATCGCGGACGGTACCGCCCTTGGCGATTTCGGAATAGCTCTTGACCTTCTGGAGCTTGTTCTTGTGCGCCTGCCGGACAAGGATCGCCGCGGTCAACGTGGTTTTGCCGTGGTCGATATGGCCGATCGTACCGACGTTGACGTGGGGTTTGGTCCGCTGAAAAAGTTCCTTAGCCATCGTTCCTCCGAAATACAAAAACTCCGGCCACGGCGGGCCAGAACCCAGGTGAAAACACACATCAAGAAGCTGCTGCTGGGATTTGAACCCAGGACCTCGTCCTTACCAAGGACGCGCTCTACCGACTGAGCTACAGCAGCAGATCGCTCATTGCAGGATGCAAATTGCAGATTTCGGCTTGAAATCTCAGGTTTCGCAATTTGAAATCTGCAATTCTTGCAATCTGCAATTCTTTCACAAGCGGGTGATGGGAATCGAACCCACGTGGCCTGCTTGGAAGGCAGGGGCTCTACCATTGAGCTACACCCGCGACCCGATCTGCCGCTTGCGGCTTCGCGCTCGCGCGGCGTCCTGCGAACGCTAAGCCGCAAGCGGCAATTGGGCAGGGAGGGATTTGAACCCCCGTAGGACGTAGTCCGTCAGATTTACAGTCTGATGCCATTGGCCGCTCGGCCACCTGCCCTGGTTTTTCAAGCCGCTTGCGGCTAGGCATTCGCGATGACTCGCGAAGCTAGCGGAGGGACTTGAACCCACAACCCCCGGTTTACAAAACCGGAGCTCTACCATTGAGCTACGCTAGCGAAGCGTGGAAATGGTGAGTATAGAAGGTCCGCGAAAGCCTTGCAAGTTGACTTTCGCCGGCGCCTTCGTTGACTTCCGCCGCTTTCCGCCCGGGCTAGTTGGCCCGGTTATCTTACGAAAAGACAGTTTCGCGGGGAGTGAGGTTCATTTACTTCCCGGGCTGTTTTTTTTCCGAAAACTGTGGGATTGTTATACCGACTGCGCGATGAACACCAAGGGCCTAGCCAAAATACTTTCTCCAGGCGGGCGATAGACCGTAGAATGGACTGGGTCGGAACGTTCAACCGACTTCACTGGATCCTTCATGACTTTTTCTCTCTTTGCCGTTGCGACCTTGACGTGCGCCCTGCTCATGGGTCTCCTGCCGGTTTTGGTGGACGGAATTCAAAAGCCCATCGAAGCCCGGCTCGGTCTACCCGTGGGGCGGGCGGTGTGGTTTGGACGCCTGTTCTACCTGGCCTGGCTTCCCGGCATGCCCGCCGCGGGCTGGTTTTTGGACGCCTGGCCCAACCGCGAAATCCTTTTCCTCGGCCTGATCGCCTTGATCCTCGGCATGGCCTGGCTGGCCCTCCTGCGCGACCTTCCCTCGCTGTTGCTGAATTCCCTGCTACTGGGAACCGCCTATTCGCTAATCACCACCGCCACGGTACGCCTGATGACGGTGGCCTTCTTTCCGGAAGAGTCGGTCGAATATCGTCTCAATCTGGCTTCCCTGAATCTTGGCTTTGTGATGGTCGGTCTGGGGGCCCTCGTCGGTCCGTGGCTCGTTCAAGCCATCGAGCACTGGTGGGGCCCGCGTCAGGGGCTGCTCTATTTCAGCGTCCTGTTGATCGCGCCCGCGGCCTTGGTGGCGTTGTGCGAGCGCGAGATTTTCCCTGAACCCCGACTCAACACGACGCCCTGGCTGGAGCTTGCCACCCATCCTTACCTGATGCTGGCCGTGTTCGTGATCCTCGTCTATTTCGCCCTGGAAAATCTGCTCGAGTATTGGCCCGAGGCTTTCTTGAGGGATATTCAATATCAGGATCGCGGCGTGAAGTTCAACCTGATCGTGTTTGGCCTGGCCTTCATCGCCACGCGCGGAGCCGCGGCCTGGTGGTTTTATTTTTATCCCGACCACGGTATCGTAGTCACTTTCTTGTTTGTCATCGGTTCCGCGTTTGTGCTGGGGAACCTGGCCGGCGGGTTCGACGTGGGCAGCGGTACGCTGGGCTTCTGGCTGGCCGGAGCGTGCTACGGCCCGATACTGCCCGGCCTGCTGGGCATGGCGCTTGATTTCTACGCCCCCAATCCGCTGCCAGGCAGCGCGCTGGGAGTGTTGCTCGCCTTGAGCGGTCTCGACACCCTGTTGATGCGCCCGATCATGGACAAATTCGCCCGCGGCCGTCCGGCTCGTTCCGTGATGCGCGCCCCCACATTCCTGGCGATTGTCCTGGCGGCGCCGCTGCTGTTGCTGGCCTTTCTGCGCAATTGAATCGGGAACCTCGCGGCGTGGTGGCGAGTTTTTTTCGATCGCAAATCATCGATCTCAGCACAACTTCCTCTTTAGCTTCGCCGTGTGATCTCGCAGCGCTTTCCGCTTTCTCCGTGGTGTAACATGCGGGCTGAAGGCCGCGAGAATCCAGTGCGGATGCCGCCGACGGATCGGTGCGCCAGGCCCGTCCCTTCGATGACGATTGCGAACTACCCGGCAGACTGGTAGGATAACGTCTAACGCTTTCTTCCCTGCTGGAGCGCTGAAGCCGTCATGCGTGATGTGTTGACGTGGTCGTTCCCGATAGGCCAACTGTTTGGCATCGCGATTCGCGTGCATTTGCTGCTGCCGTTCGTGATGATCGGCCTGGTGGCGCGCGTCGCGCTGGACAAGGATTTTCCAGCCAATACCTGGCAGGACGCCTTGTCGTTGGTGGCGATGATGTTTTTCATCATCCTGCTTCACGAGTTCGGGCACTGCTTCGCGGCGCGATTCATGGAGGGCGAATCCGACGAAATCCTGATGTGGCCGCTGGGAGGTCTGGCGTACGCCCGGTCCCTGCCGCCGACTCCGATCGCCCATTTCGTGTATTCCGCGGGAGGCCCGCTGGTCAATGTGGTCCTGGCGCTGGTCAGCGGCGTGGTGTTGTTTTTCGCCTTTGAGCGTCTGCCGCCGGTGAATCCTTTCTGGTACCCCTATCGTTATCTGGCCGACTCGATTGCGGTTGAAACCTGGCGCTGGCACGCCGTCGGTCTGGAACTGGAAGAGCGTCTGCCCGTGATTCTTTTGATGAGGTTTTTCTGGATCAACTGGATCCTGCTGCTATTCAACACCGTTCTCCTGGGCATTCCGTTCGATGGCGGGCGCATGTTGCAGGCGATCCTGTGGCCGCGGGTGGGACATTTCCAGGCCACGAAGATCGCGGTTTACGCCGGGTTCGTGTGCATGGCGGGCGTCGCCCTGTATTCGGTCATTTACCGCGAGCCGATGATGGCGTTTCTGGCGGTGTTCATCTTCATGTCGTGCGCCCAGGAATTGACAATCCTGGAACACGCCCATGAGGACTCGCTGTTCGGCTACGATTTTTCACAAGGTTACACGAGCCTGGAGAAAGAGGAAGCGCCGCCGCCAAAATTGCGCAAGCAGAATTTCATCCAGCGCTGGCTGGCGCAGCGTGCGGCCAAGCGTGCGCAGGAGGAACAGGAGCAACGCGAGGCGGATGATCGCCGCATGGACGATTTGCTTCAGAAGATTCAGAAGTTTGGCAAGGAGTCGCTGACCGACGAGGAGCAGCGTTTTCTGAAGCGCGTCGCGGATCGCTACAAGAACAAGCCGTGAGCCGCCGTCGCCGGCCATCGGATTATGGGGAAACCGCCCATGGGACGCCCGTACGAGTTCATTTCCTACGAATTGGTCGGCGACGTGTTCTGCGTGTCGCTCAAGCAGCCGCGCGTCGCCGACCATCAGATGGAGGATCTGGGCGGCGAGTTGGCCCGGCTCATCGACGAGGAGAACTGCCGACGCATGGTCGTAAACCTGGGTCCCGAAGAGCCCGAGTGTCTGATCAGCGTCTTCTTCGCGAAACTCATCACCTTGCAGCGCCGGCTTGAAGGCCTGGGCGGCGCCCTCGCGCTCGCTCAGGTGAGCGAGCACACGCGCGATCTATTTCGTATCACGGGGATCGAGCGGTTTTTTCACTTCTACCCCGATCAAATAGCAGCGATGCAGGCGCTGGCGAACCCAGGCGGCCGCGCCTAGCCGCGGGGATACCTCCTCAGCCTATCGTCCGGCGTTGGCCGTCCAGGTTTCAGCGGCTTGCAGCGCCAGGAGAACGGCGGCTCCCTCAGATGATGCGCGAGCTTGCACGGGTTGCGCCAACTTCGGGTCGGCGGTGGGCAGAAACAGGGTGACGCACACGCCTTCGGATAAGACTTGTTTCTTATAGCGAATAACCCGTAGTTTCTCGACGCGCGCCTGGATGGCGCGCCAGTCGATTTGGCCGTCCGGGGCGGCTTGCTTTGGAGCGGTGACGCCAAGCGCCTCCGGGCTGGGCATGACGAAACGCGCCGGCGCGGGCGCGCCGGAGACGCCACGCGCCGTGAACGTTGGCCGAGCGGGCGCCTGCCAGGGCGTCGGCGCGGGCCGCGGGGGTTGCCCCTGCCAGCCGGGCATCGCAAAAAAAGGAACTCCACCGACCGGCGGAGTGCAACCGGCCGGCGTTCACGACGCTCCCGATCGGCCCGGGACAACGCTCAACCAGGTCATGATGAATGCCGACACCAGCCAACCCAAACGCGCGTCCTTGCGCATGTTTTCGTTCCTTCCCTTTTTCAGGCCATTCGATTGGCAAAGCGATCTCCGGGCGGCCTGGCTTATAGTCCGAATCGGCGTCAAAAAAAAGGCCAGTTTCCCCAGCTCATCGATCTTGCCAAAATTTACAATGTGCGGGTGTAAGTCTTACAATCGCTGGCGATAGGTCAATTCACGTAGCGAAAATCCACGCAAGCATAAAGCGTCTGGTAGAAACGCTCCCAGGCGGCCAGACGCTGATCAGGCCGCACCGACACATACGCCAGGGCAAGGTTGCTTTCGCGCGGCGTCGGCAGCCGCCCCAGCGTCTTGCGATATGCCAAATCGATGCGTGCTTTGTCCGTGATGCTTTCCTTTAACGTCAACGTCGCCGCGTGCCTGGCCTGCGTCATGATAAATGGGCTATTCAACATGTAAAGTGCCTGCGTGGGAACGGTGCTGACATTGCGTTTGCCGAGCACCATGTTCGGGTCGGGGAAATCGAAAACCTCGAACAGCTCGTGCAGGCGATTGCGGAAGATCGGCGTGTAAACGCTGCGGCGTGTGTCGTCGAACTTGTAATCGCGCTCGGCCGTCGTGCCGGGACGGATCGTATTGCCGAGCTGGGTTCGGTCCAATTGGCCGCTGACCAGGAGGATCGTGTCGCGAATCGCCTCGGCTTCGAGCCGCTGGCGGTTCATGCGCCACAATAGGCGATTTTCCGGATCGGCCTTGAGACCCGCGGCGTTCGGTTCGCTTGTTATTTGGAAGGCGTGCGAGAGGACGATGGCGCGGATGAGTTTTTTCGTGGACCAGCCGTAGCCCGTTGCTTGCGCTCCGGGCCGGTGAGGTAAGGAAAACTTGACCGCCAGGTAATCGAGCAGCTCCGGATGGGACGGTCGTTCGCCGGTGGCGCCGAAGTTATCGACCGTGCGTACCAGGCCTGCGCCGAAGAGGTGATGCCAGACGCGATTGACGTAGACGCGCGCGGTGAGCGGGTTGTCCGCACTCGCGATCCAGCTTGCGAGTTGCCGTCGACCGCTCTCGTTCTTGGCGAGCCGCGGGGCGTTGGCGCCCGGAGCGGTCGCGACCTGAAGAAAGCCACGGCTAACCGTCGCACCCCGATTGTGGTAGATGCCGCGGACGCAGACGTGCATGTCGGCGATCTTGTCTCCCTCGGCGACGGCCATCGCCATCGGTCGCTTCGGCGCGGTTTTTTCGAGCTGCTTCAAGCGGGCCAGCAGGTCGGCGAGGCTGCTCGACCCCAGGAGTTCGCTGCGCTTACCTCCGGGCTTGGCGGGTTCCTTATCCGCCAGCGCCTCGGGCAGAAACTGCACGGCATCGCCGACTACGTGCCCGTTCGCCCCATCGGTGGAAAGCATCACGAACCACTGACTGCCCTTCGTGAAGCGATAACGGCCCAGCGAAACAAATCGGCCATCGATGGGCGGCATGAGGCGCTGGTTGACGCGAACCGTGTCATCGCCTTCGCGATGAAAGATGCGCACCTGCACCTTGTCGGCGCGGTTACTGTGGGGGACGTAGGCGAGGCGGACCTCGTAGATGCCGTCCTTGGCGAATTCGGGCTGAAAGGTCAGCGTCTTCTCTCCCTTCATCGCGCGATCGTCGAAGAGATAACCGGCGCCGATGTAGCGGCCGGTGAAAGTGGAATGTTTCCAGTTGCCGACCTTGCGAGCTTGCGTGTCATCGACGACGATGCCAGGGAGCGTTTTCGGGTCGAGCGGCGTGCCCTTGATCGGGTTGGTGACGATGCCGGGGTTTTTCGCCTTGACGATTTGAATTTGCCGTTTGAGGGCGGCGAGGGCGGATTCGTGTTTGGCAATCGCCCGCTCGAGTTCGAGGCTCGGTGCGGGCAGCGGGCGTTCCATCCATTTCGACACGTTGGAATGCACGATGAACTTGGTGCTCTTGAAAATGCCGGCCAGGGCGTAGTAGTCCCTGGTCGGAATCGGGTCAAACTTGTGATCGTGGCAACGGGCACAGCCGATGGTCATGCCGAGGAAGCCCTTGCCCAGGGTGTCGATCATCTCGTCGATGACGTCCATTTCCAGGATCGGCTTGTCCTGGCGTTCGAAGTTGGTCGGGCCGAGCAAGAGAAAGGCGGTTGCCACCAGCTGCCAGTAGCGTTCTTCGGGCGTCTTCGCGTTTTGTAGATCGCCGGCCAACTGTTCGATGATGAACTGCGTGAACGGCTTGTCGGTGTTGTAGGCGTTGATGACGTAATCGCGGTAGCGCCAGGCGTCGCGGAAAATCGCGGTGCGTCCACCGCCGGACGACTCGGCAAAGCGCGCGACATCCAGCCAGTGCCGGCCCCAGCGCTCGCCGAAGTGTGGCGACGCCAGGAGCCGATCGACCACGGCAACGATCACCGCTTGCCGATTTTGTTTAGCGCCCGCCGCATCCCACGCTTTCGTAAACTGCTGTAATTCCTCGACCGTCGGCGGCAAGCCGATCAGCGCATAGTTCAACCGGCGCAACAACACGCCGGCGTCGGCGTCGCGGCTGGGCTGGAGGTCCTTCTCTTCGAGCTTTGCCAGCACAAAGCGGTCGATGTCGTTGCGGGCCCAATTTGCGTTCGTGACTTTCGGAATGCCGAGCAGCTTCGCTGGCTGGAAGGCCCAGAACTTGCGGCCCGCGGCGAGATCGATGTCCCCGCGCTTGCGCACGGGGCTAGTTGGAAGAGTGCGTGGATCCGGAGCGCCCAGTTTCACCCATTTCTCAAAATCGGCGATCACCTGAGCCGACAGCTTTTCCTTGCGCGGCATCTTCAGATCGGGGTCGGTATGGCGGATCGCCTTGATGAGCAAGCTTTTTTCGGGATGCCCCGGGACGATTGCCGGGCCGTTGTCCCCGCCATCGAGTAGGCCTTTTTTCGTATCCAGGAGAAGCCCGCCCTTTTGCTTCTTCGCTTCAGTCGAATGGCACGAATAGCAATGCTGCGCGAGCACGGGCCGAATCTTGCGCTCGAAGAAGTCGTTATCGCCGGGCGACGCCTGGGCGCCGGATTTCTGAACCTGGCTCGGCGACGAGGGAACCAGATAGAGCAGGCCGAGCAGGAGCGGGACAATCGTCCAAGCGTTCCAGACGCAGGATCCGAGCTTGCGATGCGTGGTGATGTTCATGATGCGTCTCGTCTCGAAGAACCTGAACCTGGCGAAGGTGTTGGTGTTTTTATAGCCCGCGGGCGGGCACGATGAAACCCGGCTTACCGATTTCGCAACTGACTTCGCATTTTACAAAAAACAGATTACGATACAAAAATACACCATCGATCAGGCGAGCCCGAACGCGGCCGCGCCTCAAACGGCCCGCTCGTGCCCCGGCGATCGCGCGACCAACATCAACCACAACCTCCTTGTGAGACCCTACCATGTTTGTGCAACTCACTCGAGAACTGTTTGGCAAACCCAGCGGCGAGCGCATCGACGTCAGCGATGCGGATGCCGACCAGCTCGTCCGCCAGGGCTGGGCCAGGATTATCGATGACGATCCGCTGTCCCCGACCGTCACCCGTGCCGTGCAGAGCGGCCTCGACGAAGCCATCGAGCGCGCTCTGCAAACCTTCCTGCACCGCCAGACGCAGACCGGCCGTCCGCGCGACTCGGCTCGCCTGGCGTTCAGCGGGCTGGGCGATTCAGCCTACGACGACCCGCGCGCCGGCTTCAAGCATTTCGGCGAATTCGCCCTGGCCGTCCGCGACGCCTGTCAGCCGGGCAAACGGCCGGACGACCGGCTCGCCCTCATCACCAAGGCCGCATCGGGAATGGGTGAGAACGTCGGCGCCGACGGCGGCTTTCTTGTGCCGACCGAATTCGTGCAAAAAATCCTGGAACGGGTGTTCTCCCCGAAGAACCTGTTGGGCATGACCGATTCGTACACGGTTTCCTCCAACGTGATTGCCTTTCCGCGCAGTGCGGAGACCTCGCGTGCCAACGGCTCGCGCTGGGGCGGCGTTCGCGCCTACTGGCGCGACGAGGGCGAACAGGCGACCGCGACCAAGGCGACCGTGGGCCGGCTGCAGCTGACGCTCCGCAAGCTCTTCGTACTCATCAACGCCTCCGACGAGCTGCTCAGCGATGCCCAGGGGATTGCGCTCGAGCAATACCTTTTCCGCGTTGCCTCGGAGGAGATCAACTTCGTTGTCTCCGATTCCATTCTCAACGGCACCGGCGCGGGCCAACCGCTTGGCATTCTCAACTCGGCGCCGCTCATCACCGTGGCCAAGGAGTCTGGTCAAGCCGCGGCCACGCTCAACACGCAAAACGTGCTCAACCTGTGGTCGCGCCTGTGGGCGCCGTGTCGGCAGAACGCGGTGTGGCTGATCCACCAGGACATCGAGCCGCAACTGCACACGATGACCATCGGTTCCGGCGGGGCCGACATCGTCGCCTATCTTCCGCCGGGTGGGTTGTCCGCCAACCCCTACGCCACGCTGATGGGTCGCCCGGTGATTCCGGTCGAGTGGTGCGCGACGCTCGGCACCGTGGGGGACATCGTGCTCGCTGACCTGCGCCACTATGTCACGGCGACGCGCGGGCAGATGGAATCGAGCATGTCGATCCACCTTCGCTTCGACTACGACGAATCGGTGTTCCGCTTCATCTTCCGTATCGACGGGCAACCCTGGTGGACCGCCGCCCTGACCCCTTACAAGGGGGCAAACACGCAGTCCTGTTTCGTGACGCTTGCGACTCGCGCTTGACACAAACCCCAACCAGCCCGGAGCGCAAGCGACGGGGCCGGCATTCAAGACGAACCCCGTCGCTGGCGCTCCGGGCTGGTTATGAGCGAGAAAAACCATGAGCAACCTCATCACCCGCGCCCGCGCCATCTACAACCTGAACAACCGCGCCACCACCAGCGACGAGGACACGACGCTGGATGCGCTCATCGCCGCCGTGTCGGCGGCCATCGAAAACTACTGCTGGCGAACATTCGCCGTCACGAGTTACGACGAACTGTATCCTGGCCAAAACCAGCACGAGTTGATTCTGCGCCATTATCCGATCACGAGCGTGGAGCGAGTCGCCCACGATCCGGCCCCGGTCCTGCGTGTGACCAACGCCTCGGCGACCAATCAGCGCGCCACGGTCAAGGTCACCGCGACCGGGCTGGTGCTGATCCGCGTCGCGTCCGGCGTCTCCTCCACCAGCACGATTCTCTTTGCCGACCAGGTCACGCTGACCGCCCTGGCGACCGCGATTACGGCCCTGGGCAACGGCTGGTCTGCGTCGGTCGCCGACGCCGCGTTCAACCTGCGGGCGTCTGCCGATCTGCGTTCCCTCCAGGGGGCCTTGGATGCCAAGGACGTCGAGGCTGAGCTGAAAATGCACACGCGGGAATTGTCAAGTTTTCAGGTCGACGCCGAGACCGGCTGCCTGACGCGTGGCACAGGCGCGCCCTGGCACGGGGGCTTGCATCACTGGCGCGTCGTCTATCAGGCGGGCTACACTGCGGCGCCGGAGGATGTGCAAGAGGCATGCGCCCAGTGGGTCGCCCAGCTATTTTGGCTAACGAAACGCGACCCCGGCCTGGCGTCCGAATCGATCCCCGCGACGGTTTCCCGCGGCATCCTGCGCGAGATGCCGATTTCCGTGCGTATCTTGCTCGGCCCGTACAG
This sequence comes from Planctomycetota bacterium, assembly GCA_016191165.1. Lineage (GTDB taxonomy): Bacteria > Planctomycetota > Planctomycetia > Gemmatales > Gemmataceae > SIAQ01. The sequence continues at coordinate 18,038 of JACPPF010000045.1, read as the reverse complement.
GACCTGGCGTGTTTGACATTGGAAGCCCAGGGGCGAGCGCAGCGCGTCCCTGGGATTGGAGACCTGACCATGCGCAACCGCATCCTCCGTCACGTGCGCATCCGCGCCGGCGACCTGGTCCCGCACGAGTTGAACCCGCGCGTTCACTCCGATGCCCAACGCCGGGCGTTGCAAATGCTCTACGACGAGATCGGCTTCGCGCGCAGCCTTTTGGCATATCCGCTGGCCGACGGTCGGCTCAAGCTGATCGACGGGCACCTCCGCGCGGCACTGACGCCCGAGGAAGAGGTCGATGTCGAGGTGCTCGACGTGACCGATGCCGAGGCTCGTGCCCTGCTGATGGCGATCGACCCGCTCGCCCAGCTGGCGGGCTATGAAGCCGACACGCTGGACAAACTTCGGCACATGGTCGAGGAAGATTCCGCCGCCGTGAAGTCGCTCTGGCAAACGCTGCAAGAAGCCAGCGAACGCACCCGGCGCGACTTGCAGCGCCTGCGCGAGGGCGACGCGCTCCCCGAGCAGTTCTTCGTACTGGTCGAATGCGACGACGAGGAGCACCAGCGCGACCTGCTGGCACGCTTCAAGACGGAAGGGTTGACGTGCCAGGCGAAGATGAGTTGATCGGCCAAGCCCCGCGATGAGCGCAGCGATTCGCGGGGTTGTCGAGGATTTGACCCCTTTTGACCCCCGCGAATCGCTGCGCTCATCGCGGGGCTTGGAAACGCCGCCATGAAGATCAGCGTCGAAACCCTCATCGCCGATTCGCCGCGCGTGCAGCAGGTGCGCGGCATGTTCGACCTGTCGGCCGAAAAAAACAGCCGGCTGGAGTGGGACGTGCATCTGCCGCTGGACGAAAAACCCTGGCATGTCGGTCTGATCGTCGGCCCATCGGGTTGCGGCAAGACGACCATCGCCCGGGGGTTTTTCCCCTCCTCTCATGGCGATTGCGGCTTGCCACTGGCAGGGGCGCCCGCGAACGCTAAGCCGCAAGCGGCTATCCTGGACGCCTTTCCGCCGACGATGTCCATCCACGAGATCGTCGCCCTGTTGAGCGCCGTCGGGTTCGCGTCGCCGCCGGCGTGGCTGCGGCCCTTCGATGTGTTGTCCACGGGTCAGCAATTTCGCGTGGACCTGGCGCTGCGCCTGGCGTGGACTCCAACGGGCGAGCGGATTGTTTTCGATGAATACACCAGCGTCGTCGATCGCACCGTCGCCCAGATCGGCAGCGCGGCCCTGGCAAAGACGGTGCGACAGCGCGGGCAGCAGTTCGTCGCCGTCACCTGTCACGAGGATGTCGAGGATTGGCTCCAGCCCGATTGGGTCTATCGTCCAGCCGAGAAACGCTTCTCATGGAGGCGGCTTCGGCGTCGGCCTGCACTTGCGCTGGACATCGTTCGCTGCGCGGCATCGGCGTGGCCGCTGTTCGCACCACATCATTATTTGAGTCATGCGCTGGCGCCAAGCGCGGTTTGTTTTTTGGCAAGCTGGCGCCAGCAGCCCGTGGCGTTTTCCGCGTGGCTGCCGTTCGTCGGCGCCGGGCCGAGAACGCGGCGCGAGCATCGCACGGTGACGCTGCCCGACTACCAGGGAGTTGGCATCGGCAACGCGCTGTCGGACTTCGTCGCCTCGCTCTGGGCCGGGCTGGGCTTTCGCGCGATTTCGACGACGACGCATCCGGCAATGATTCGCGCTCGCCTCCGCTCGGCCAACTGGCAGATGCGGCGTGCGCCCAGCTTTGCATCGGGGCGCTCCGGGCGATTCCGCCGCGCCGCCACGCGCCTGACCGCGGGCTTTCGCTACATCGGCCCGGCACTGCCATATGCGGCGGCGCGGGCGTTGATTGAAACCTGAAATCCGAAAACCGAATACCGAAACAAATTCGAAACTCAAAATGCTGAACGATAGCGCCAAGAACCACACTACAATTTCGATTTTTTTCATTCGGATTTGTTTCGGATTTCGGTTTTCGAGTTTCGGATTTACCTGCGAGGTTGCCATGTCCACCAAACCTTTTCGATTGTCGTCCGAAGTTCGCAGCCAGATCATCGCCGGCATCCGCGCCGGGGGCTATCCGCAGATTGCCGCCGAGGCCTGGGGAATGCCACGCGAGTGTTTCGAGGAATGGATGCGCCTGGCCCGCGAGCCCAAGGCGCGCGAGCCGTATCGCTCCTTCGCCAAGGAAGTGCGTCTCGCGCAGGCCCAGGCCAGGCTCGCCGCCGAGATGACCGTGTTCAAGGACGACCCGAAGATCTGGCTCATCCACGGCCCCGGCCGCGAGGCACGCGACAACCCCGGCTGGAGCGTGTCGGTCAAACCGGCGGAGTTGGCCCTGGATGGCCGCAATGTGCTGCTCGACCCGGAGTTGATGCAGATGTTCCGCACGGTGTTGCAAGCGCTGGAGCCTCACCCCGAGGCGCGCAGCGCCGTGGCCGAGGCGCTGACGAAGAACGGGATGTCCGCCACCCTATCACCGCTCGCGGCGTAGCATTCGCTGAACACCGCGCGAACGCAAATCGCAAGCGTTTTTTTTTTGAAGGAGACGCAACGATGGTCCGCCGTCTGAACGACATTCCGCGGGCCGCCGAGGATGACGCGGCTGGAAAAGAACTGCTGCCAAGGCGCGACGTGCTGCACATTCGCCGCACGCTGGAATCGCTGGCGGAGGCGCACTGCCCGCTATGTCTGGCGCCGTTAATCGCCCGGCAAGGCAGGACGGGGCCCTACTTCGCATGTCGCTGCCCCCAACGGAAGGTGGCGTGAAGAACCGTGCTACCAATCGGGACCGAGAACCTCGCCGCGCGCGGGGGTGATCGCTCCCCAATAGGTTGCGGGCGAAATGCTCGGCGACAGAATTCGCACGCTGCCGTCGCCGATGGCCACGAGCATCCCGCTCCGGTGCGGTGTTTGGGCCAGCGCGTAGTCACATTCGCTCAAGCGCGGCGCTGCCTGAAACGTGACGTTTGGCGGGTAAAATAGTGGCGGACCACTTACGGGCGGGTTACCATTCGTCTTGGGGTTCGCGTCGTTCATTTCGGCAAACGTTGCCGCATGATTTGGCACCGATGCGGCCATTTGATAACCCCATTGAAAACGATATATGCCGCAGTTATAGGAATAATGCTCGGCAAATGCGATAGTGTTGGATGTGCCATCAACGAAGGTCGCGGCCAGCCGTGGGTTATCGCGAAAGACCTGGGCGTTGGCGGCGTAACTTGACAGAGACGGAACGCGGTTTGCCAGGGCCAAAGGGTCGGTTGGATCCGCGGGACTAATGAACACGGGAATACGCCAGCGCCATATCCCGGAGATGTTCTGCATTTGATTGAACACCGCGCCCTGATCCACGAAGGGAAGAATCGCGGCGAAGAGGGATCTCCCGGGATTCGGGCCGCGTTCATGCCAGTGGACCGTCGGTAGTCGGCCGTGATGAGCATCCCCGAACGAATGCGTTGCAAGGATGATTTGCCTGAGGTTGTTCTTGCTCTCGGCGCGCGACGCCGCCTCCCGCACACGCTGCGCGGCGGGGACGAGCAGGGCGATGAGAATGCCAATGATCGCGATGACGATCAGCAATTCCAGCACCGTGACGGCAGGGCGAGAGCACCTGGAAATCATTTCCGCCTCCATTAATACTAAAGCGCGGCGCTACTTGGCTTTGACCTTTACAGGTATTGTTGAGATGGGCCAGTCCTTGTTATTGGGATCTGTAATCGTCGCCTCCATGGAGACCCAATAATATGCTGACGATGTAAGCGCCGGTAATGTAAACACTTCTCCCGCAGGAATATTGTTGCCCATCAAGCTAACGGCCTGCACGCGTAAGAACCCACCCTTGCCGTCTCCGTCTGGGATAAAACGAACGTTTACACCGTCACCCTTGATCTTCCAGCCGTTGTCGAGAGTGATTGTGCCGCCGATGTATATTCCTTTCGCGGAGACCCCCGTTTTTGGATACCCGCTGGTCCAAGTGATTTTTGATTGCGCGAAGGAATTCGGCGCGCCAGAGCCGAAAAGCACCGCCACAACGACCCAGCCAAAGGACCTCATGATGCCTCCACAAGAAAAGCACGTCAAGCCCAGTTCGAGAAAATCAACGCCGAGGTAGGTTATTGTTGGTAGCGCCGGGAACGACATTCGTGAGTTCTGTCAATCGGTTTCCGGTGGGAGAAGCCGCGAGTCCACCGGCAAAACAGGTCGCCGAGGCCGTTTTTGGAATCGAGGAGATGGTAACGGTTTGGCAGCCATCCGTGACCTGGAATTCGACTGTCACGTTGTAGGAAGTGCCGGCATTGAGGCCGGCAACCATCTCCGACCAGGAGTTACAGCTGACCATCAGAAAGGAAGAGACCATCACCGTTTCGCCATCCTGCCAAACCCGGATGTTTCCCCCCATTCCCACAAGGCTCCACCCGCAATCAAGCGCGAAGGTGCCGGCGGTCTTGATGCTTCCAGAGGTTGATCCACCCGCTGGATACCCTGAGTCCCACGAAACGGTTCCTTGCGCTTTTGCCTGGCTGGCGACCGCTGCCAGGACCAGAAACGCCAAACAGACTTGCATACGCTTCATCATGTTCTCCTTTGCCTGTAGGATTTGCCGCGCAGCGCCACCGGCGCCGCCACAACGAAGACGATTATGCGCCTGCTCCCATGCGCCTGTCAATTACCGCTCGATTACCATGCGATTACCGGAGGATTAGCTGGCGATTACTTGCTCGCGCATGCGGTCTGGATCACCTGGAGTTGTTCCGCGGAAATGATTTTCAGATCGGCGAGTTCAGCAAAACAAGATGTGACGCCAACGCGCTCGCCCAGCTCGGCGCGCGGAATCGTCAGGCGGTATTCCGCCTGCGCGCCCGTCTGTATAAGACGTTTTCCGTAGGCGTCGCCACCGACCTCGTCCAGGGCGCGCCGCAGACGATGAATCGTCACGGGATGGACCGGCAGATAGCCAGTCTCCAGGTTGATGCGTGCGACGAGCAATTCGACCAGCGTTTCCAACGACGTCACTGCCAGCCAAACGGTCGCTCCATCCAGGTCGATTCGGATGTGGTCGTCCTGGCGTTCACCGGTCAAGAGAATTACTGGGGGGGGGGCAACGCATGGAGTGCCTCGGATTTTTTGTTTGTTGTTTTTGCGGAAAGGGGAATCGACGGGTCGCATGGCAATACCCTTCTGGGAAAAGGATAAGGCCCAAAATATTAAGAAATGCTAAGGTGGCAAGGTTTGTTACTGGACCGCCGCCGCCTTCCCCTTCTTCGCCAGGAGTCGCACCCAGGCGCCACTGATCGCGCGCCATGGCAAGGCGGGGCCCTACTTCGCCTGCCGCTGTCCGAAACGATGGGCGGCGTGACGATGCCTCCGCGTCAATTGAAGCCCCATTGGGCGAATGGATCGAGCGGATCCCCGGCGGCGGTTGGCGTGGAGCCTGGCAACGACATGGTCGGCGCCTTGCGGCTTTCTCTGGTCTGCCTGTGCTCGAGCCAGGCGGCAACGCCTTTCCACCACGGATTCGTGGATGAGTCCGGGTCTGGCAAGGCGGCCGTTTGTGTCGGCTGGTTGACCGGATGGGCAAGGGCGTTCGCGCCGTAGTTGGCCGTGACCGTGTCGAAGAACTTGTTACTGCCCGTGGCGCGGAAGGCGATGCCGCCCGCGGCGTAAAGAGTCGTGGTGGCCGTGACCTGCTTGAGCAGCGTGGTCCCGTTGCTGTCGAAGAGTTTGCCAACGATCACGCCGCTCACTCCCCATTCAACTTGCAGGCGATACCACTTGTTGGGCAGATAGGTTTGCTTCACCGCGGCCAGGGTGGTGTAAGTGTAATACGGGTTGGCTTGCAAAAGGAGCTGCCCCGTGTTGGGGGCGGCGACCAGAGACAGGGTTCCGAGCGAGCTGGCGCCGAAGCCGAAGAATGCCCGGCCATCCGCCACGCCGGAGAACTTCAACCACACGGACGCGGTGTCGCCGGCACGAAGCTGGGCGCCTGCGTCCATGCGTAAGATCCAATCGGGGCCTGCATAATCAACGAGCCCGTAGCTGCCATCATGGGCGGCTTTTGCGCCCAGAACCGCGGAGGAGTAATATCCCCCGCCCGTGACGTACCACGGGCTGTAACCCTCAAAACTTTCGATGACCTTTCCGCCACCACCGGTTGGCACGGCGGTGATGTTGAAGCCGAGGGAGGTCGCCCCGGTCAAGCCGTTCGATTGAACGGTCAGCGTGTAGCCGGTGCCCGTCTTGTTGATCGAGAGCCCACTGAAGGTGGCAACGCCCTGACTGACCGTGACGGTCTTGGTTCCGCTCAGCGTGGCGGCGCCCGGGTTATTTGCGATGGCGATGGTGATCTGGCGGGTGTTGTCACTGGTGACCAGATTGCCGAAAGCGTCCTGGACCGAGACCGTCACGGTGGGGGTGATAATGCCTCCGGCAACCGTGTTCGTTGGCTGCTGGCCGAAGCGCAGTACGCTTGCGGAGGCCGGATTGACGTTTTCGCTCACGGAGCCGGCAACGCTGCTCGTTGCCGTGTCGGTCACGGTGACGCTGTTGTTGCCCGCCTTTTTGAGCGTGACCAAAAAACTATGGGTGCCCTGGTCACCTGAGGAGAAGGTGTAATTGGTTGGCAGGATCGCCCCGGGGTCGGTGCTGCTAAAGTGGACTGTGCCGACGTAATCGGGCACGACGGCGCCCGCGGCGTCGAGGGCAGTCACGGTGATCGTGAATGCATCGCCCGCTGTCACGCTGGAGGCGTTGGTGCTGACACTGAAGTGGGTGACACCCGGACTGGACGGGGCTTGACCGACCAGATGCGCGACGATCCGGTCGGCATAGGGCGAACCGCGCCCGGTGACCAGGTCGTAACCCGGACCCGAGGAGTAACGTGGCGTACCGGTGCTCGAACCGCTGGTGGTGTCGCGAAAAGCCGAGGCGGGCATGGCATAAAGCGCGGGCAAGGTTTCCGTGGCGCCGTCGAGGGTGTCCAGACCCGCCAGCATTCGGCCCTGGGCGGCAATGGCGATGAGGCCGGCCCATTGCGGAGTCCCCGCACTGGTGCCCCCGAACTGCGACCAGGGACTCGAGATCGGGTTGTTGTAGGAGTCGTAAACTGGGAAGCCGGTGTCCGGGTCAGCATTATAGGCGACATCCGGATTGGCGCGCCGGGTCGTGCCAGCGGGAACGAAGCCGACCTGGTAATCCGGCAGGGGCTCGTAGGCGCTGAAGCCGCCGCCGCTCCCGGTCCAGCCGGTCTCACTCAAAATGTTGCCCGCGGAACTCAGATTGAGCGTCGTGCCGCCGACCGAAACCACATTGGGCGAGGTCGACGGATACATTACCGGAGCGCCCACGTCCCCCGAGGCGGCAATGAACGTAACCCCATTATGGCCGACCGGCGTACGGAAGACGCTGTCGAAACTCGTCACGCCGTAATACTCCAGGGCGGCAAAACTCATTGACACCGCCACGACACCAGGCTGCCTCGCCGCGTAACTCACTGCCGTGAAGAGGTCCTCAAACGAGTTGCTGCTGGCCTCCACCAGCAAGATATCCGCCCGGGGCGCAATGGCGTGCGCCCATTGCACATCCAGGGCGATCTCGCTGGCCCAGCCGGCGTGGGCCCTGGGCATCTGGGTGCCCCCGTACTGGTTCACCTTCGTGAATCCCGAATCGGGCAGCCCAAACGCCAAATTGAACTGATGCAAATCATTGGCAATCCTCGGGTTGTCGTAGGAAGCCACCACCGCGATGGTCGTACCCGCGCCGTCCCCGGCGACAGTCCCGTTGTTGAAACTGATCGCGTCGAACCCGTAAGCACGGCGAATCTGCGAAGGCGTGTACCCGACTGGCCCCGGCGTCCCCATCGGCATCGCCCCGCCGCCGGATATCAAACTGCTCGCGGGATGAAACTCCGCGGCGAGCAGCTCGCGCGATTCGAGCACCTCCACGAGCAGCCGCGTTTCGGTTCTCGACCGTCGACTCGCCGTGCGTGTTGTCTCGACGGCGCTGCGAACGCGGCGCTTCAACTGACCCCAAATCGACGTCATGGAAATGCCTCAAGAAAGATTGGTCGGGTAAGCACCGCTTCCCTTCGGTGTTCTTCCCAGATAAAGGTCCAACGGGATAAACGACTGTCAACGGGACGGAAGATGAGCGAGCGTGACATCAGCTGCTGCCGGTCCAGATCGCTCCGCCGACGGCTCGCTGAGATATCATACGTTTGAAAACTATACCAAGTCAAGAAATGAAATGCAAAATAACGGCGAATTGATTGTACCGCGCCGAATCGTGGCACAAACTCACCGGCCGCGAAGTGTGGGCAATATCGTGATGTTCTGCATTTGATTGAACACCGCGCCCTGGTCCACGAAAGGAACAATTGCGGCGAACAAGGACCGCCCAGGGTTGGGCCCACGCTCATACCAGTGGACTGTTGCCAAACGGCCATTGTGCCCATCCCCGAAGGAGTGAGTGGCCAGTATGATTTGCCGGAGGTTGTTCTCGCTTTGAGTGCGCGATGCCGCTTCGCGCACGCGCTGCACGGCGGGCACCAGCAGGGCGAGCAGGATCCCGATGATGGTGATGACGATCAGCAATTCCAGCAGCGTGACGGCGCGGCGAATTCGCATATCGATGGATGACCTGCGGCACCAAGAAACGTTATCGCCCCTTAAAGTGACGGCTTGCCCTCTGAAAAGTTGACCGGCAAGCCTAATCTAAATTAACCACTTCCCCACCGTTTGGGGTCACGAGGGCCCAAAAAAATTGGGGGCTTATGGACGAAGAGATCAAGCGCGCGCTGCCATCGGCCAGGGCGATTTGCAACCCTCGCGGTGAGCTTGCGTTTGGCAAGCGCGGGTCGCAATCGTCGATCCGCGGCGCAAGCTGAAACGTTCTTCCATCGGTGGCACTGCTTTGCGGTGGGTTGCCCGCCGTTATCGGAAAGAAATCGGCGGGGGTAGGGCGACCCGCAATTGGACCGCCATGCGCAAATGTGGCAGGTTGCATTGGCCGCCACGGGCTCGCTGGCCCTATCGAATACACGAAACTGGTGCCGTTGCAGTTCCAGGCGTAGTGCTCAGTGAGCCATACGGTTTGGGAGGTACCGTCTGTAATCGAGGCCATGCGCGGATAAAACGCAAAAAATTGGGCATTCAACGCATAACTTGATACCGAAAGCCTTTCAGGCGCCACCGCCGGAAAAATCCCTGGGTTGCCAGCGCCGTACGACCGATCCAGGGGATTGACAAAAACGGGAATCTGGAGCGCAAGCCCGGAATTCGCTGCCTGCGGATTCGTATGAGAGTCGTAGGCTTCACGACGCTCGAGGTAGGGAAGCAACTCGATGAACGTGTTGCCGCGAAAACTACGATCCCACCAGACCATCCCCGGAAGACGTCCCCGGTTTGCGCCGCCCAAATGGTGCAAACCGAGAGCGATTTGCCTCAGGTTGTTAAGGCTTTGCGTTATTGCGGCGCCCTCGCGAACATTCTGCACTGCGGGAAGCAAGAGGGCGATGAGGATGCCAACCAAAAAAACAACGACAAGTAGTTCAATTAGCGTCAGTCCTTTCCGCATCGATCGTTCCCTCCTGATCGTTGGGCTGGCATTTTTTTGGCTGGCTCAAACGGCCCGCCGTCGAATTCGCACGCAACCCGGTCGAAAGGCGAATCTTGGCCGTGTTGCGGAGAAAGGGAAACGGGATGCCCAGGTGAAACAACAACCCGGGCGTGTCGGCGCGCCATTGCCCGTTCGGCTGGCACCAAAAGGCGTTGGAGTGACTCTGATTGTCAGGGCCACGCATTAATGTAACCACCCCAATGCCAAACAAAAAACCCCAACGGTGTTGTCTTCTGGCAAGGCCAAATCTGCACGGGCCGGATGCCAAGGGGCCTGGAGGATTTCACCTTCAAAATTCCAGGGCAAGAATGGCGGAGGCGGCGGTGGCGATCCCTCGTCTTCCTTGAAAAACGTCACATCACGTTCGTCGGTTACCGTGGAGTCGTCACTGAGTTTGACCTTGATTTTGACCTTGTATGTTCCGGCCTTCAGGTTGATCGGGGCCGTCGCAGTACCTTTTGTCCCCATGTCACTTTGCGTGATAGTGCAGTTGGCCACGTTGATATTGTTTCCGTCGATTACCAACTCCACAAGCCAATTGAGGACCGTGAGTTTGCCCTCCGTTACGACATAGGAAACTTTGGCGGCATTATTCTCGTTAGTCACACCTTTCGTGTCAAGCTTGACCGCCGGCGCCGCCCGCGCCGTCGTTGCGAGCGCAAAACAAGCGATAACCAACAAACCGAGCCGAAGTTGTGTCATGATGAATCTCCTGATGCGTTTCCGAGTTTGCCGTACCGACTCCACCCCAACGAGGAGGATTATGCGCCTGCTCGTCTGCTCCTGTCAATTACCGCTCGATTACGGTGCGATTACCGCAGATTACCTGGCGATTACTGCGGGCGCATGTGGTCTGAATCACCTGGAGTTGTTCCGCGGAAATGATTTTCAATTCGGCGAGTTCCGAGAAACAAGGCGTGACGCCGACGCGCTCGCCAAACTCGGCGCGCGGAATCGTCAGGCGGTATTCCGCCTTGGCGCCGGTCGGTATAAGATGTTTTCCGTAACCGTCGCCGCCGACCTTGTCGCGGGCGCGCCGCAACCGATGGATGGCCACCGGATGAACTGGCAGATAGCCAGACTCCAGGTTGATCCGCGCGACAAGCAATTCGACCAGAGTTTCCAGCGACCCCACCGCCAGCCAAACCGGCGCTCCATCCAGGTCGATTCGGATGCGGTCGTCGTGCCGTTCACCGGTCAAGAGAATTGTTGGGGGGGGGGGTAGCGCATGGTGTGCCTCGAATTTGTTGTCTGCTGTTTTTGCGGGGACGTGAATCAACGGGTCGCATGGCAATACCTTTCTGGGAAAAGGATTATGCCCAAAATATTAAGAAATGCTAAGGTGGCAAGGCTTGATACTGGACTGGGCTGCGGGACTATCCCGGCGCCATCTTCCCCTTCTTCGCGAGAATTCGGGCCACGGCGTCCACCGAGAGGCGCGGGGCGTCGAGCAGGCGGCTGATCATTTCGGTGCGGATGAGCTCAAACAGGTCGTCACCGGTCCAGCCGGCCTGGGTGAGGTGTTTGGCGATATGTTGCAGGCATTGCTCGCGCAGTTGATCGGTGCGGCGTGAGATGGTCCCTTCATGCACCTTCAAAAACTGGGCGACCTCGCGCTGGCTCATGCGATAGCGGACGCGCAAACCCAGAAGCAAAACCTCCTCGTCGCTGATGCCCGCCAACCAGTCCCCGGTTGCCTCGGCGAACACCTCGCGCCAGCGCGTGTCGATCTCCTGGTTCGCCTGCATCGGCATCGCCAGGTCGTCGTCGGGCAGCGCCTGCGCCGGCGCGTGCTTGCGCAGTTGCGAGATGTGCCAGTTCTGGAACACGCGGATCAGCCAGGGGATCAGTGGGCGCTGGCCATCGAATCGCGCCATCACCGGAACGGAGCCGGGCGTTTCCGAAATGCACAGATGGCCCCAAAAGTCGGCGACCGCGGTGTCCTGCCGTTCCTCGTCGCGCGGATAGAGCCGGGCGGCACGGGCGCGCAGGGCGTCCATCAGCAGGCAGTCACTGCGCCCCGCGCGCGAGGCGAACAACAACTCCCAGGCCGAGCGATTTCCCTCCAGACAGGCCGAGGCCAGGAACCAATCCAGCGGGTAGAGATGATCGAGGTACTTCTCCCAGGTGATCGGCTCGGTCACCTTTTGCTGATACAACACCAGCGTTCGCTGCAAGTGATGCTCACAGCGCTCCGGCGGCAGATTCACCGCGGGCATTTGCAAGCGGCAGAAACAATACAAAAGCTCGGCCCGGGGCCCGGGAGTCGGCGGCGCTGCATCCGGCATCGGTTCCTCCAATCTCCTTCCATTATATGGCGTGTGCGTCCTTCCGCCCGCGCTCCCCTTCGGGCCACGGCTAAACGCGCCGAACCGGCGCGCCAGCGGTATGATTACCTGGAAAGTCCACCCCAAGATAACTCACCGATGCAAAAGAACGACATCAAGGCTACCAACATCACCTTCCATCAAGGCCACGTCGGCCGCGATGAGCGGCAGGCGCTGCTCAGGCAGAAGGGCTGCACCCTCTGGTTCACCGGGCTGTCCGGCTCAGGCAAGAGCACCATCGCGTTTGCCCTCGAACATGTCCTCATTCAAGCCGGCAGGCTGGCGTACGTCCTCGATGGCGACAACATTCGGCACGGGCTGAACAAGAACCTCGGCTTCACCGCCGACGACCGGGAAGAGAACATTCGCCGCATCGGCGAGGTTGCCCGGCTGTTCGCGGATGCCGGGGTCATCACGCTGGCGAGTTTCATCAGCCCGTATCGGCGGAACCGCGATCAGGTGCGCGCCTTGCATGTCGCGGCGGAGTTGCCGTTCATCGAAGTCTATTGCGCAACGCCGATCGAGACCTGCGAGGCGCGCGATCCGAAAGGGTTGTACAAGAAAGCGCGGGCGGCGCTGGCGTCAGGCCAGGGGCTTGGGTTCACCGGGATCGACGACCCGTACGAACCGCCAACCCAGCCGGAGGTGACGGTGGATGCGACCGGCACGTCGCCTCCTCAGGCGGCGGCGGCGCTGATCGCGTATTTGCGGGAGCGCGGCATTGTTTAGCCGTTCGCCTCCGCCCGCGCCGCATCATATGATAACGCCCATGTTCCGGGCTGAAAGCGAGGCGGCGCTTTGCTTCTCTACAACGATCCACGGCATCTTTCCCTCTGGGGCGGGACGACTCTCGGCCTCGCGCTCTTCGCCATCGGCGTGCGAGTTTGGCTCGAACCGGACGGTCCCGAAACACTCTCCGGCGGAAGCCAGGTTGGCCTGATCTACGGCCTTCTCGGCGGCGGGATCGTTATCTTCTGCTGGTTGCTCGCGGCCCTGCGCTTCGTGCCCAGCTGGTGGTTCATCGGCTGCCGGGCGTTCTGGCTCAAGGGGCATATCTGGCTCGGTCTGTTGAGCTTTGTCCTGGTTCTTTGCCATAGCGGACTGCGATTTGGCGGGTGGTTCGAGCAGCTCCTTTACCTGGTGTTTTTCCTGGCGACAGCTACCGGAATCGCCGGCTTGATCCTTCAGCAATTCTTGCCGCGTTGGCTGACCATCGAGGTGCCGTGCGAAGTTCCCTATGAGCAAATCCCCAACGTCTGCGTGGCCCTGCGCGCGAAGGCGGATCGCGTGGTGGACGGGAGTTGCGGCGCGGCCCCGCCGGCGACCCGCGAGCGAATCAAACGCTGGTACGACGAGGTCGTGCGGCCCTTTCTTGAATGGCCCTCGCGCGAACCGCTCCTGGCGGACGCCAGCAAGACGACGCAGATCTTCGCGCAAATGCGCGCGCTTCCCGGCGCGGACCAGGAGGATGCGCCGATCAAACTCTTGCTTTCGCGCCTCGAAGAATACTGCAACGAGCGCCGCCGGCTGGCGCGCCAGGAAAACCTGCATCGAATGCTGCACGGCTGGTTATACTTGCATGTCCCGCTGTCGGCTGCGATGCTGGTGATGATGATCGCCCATGCCCTGATGACCCTCTACTATTAAGCCGCTCGCGGCTTGGCGTTCGTTTAACGGCCGGCGAGGAAAGGCCCAATGCTCTCATCCCAACGCCGCGATTTTGAGGACAAGAAAAAGGACGAATGTCCCTACCCGCAGGATTTCGCGCGCTGGAACGCGCTCGACTATTTTCGTCGGCCACGTACCTTGCGCGCGCGGCGGTTCTACCTCACGCTGGCGGTCACGTTGCTGGCCACGCTGGCGAGCCTGGCGAGTTTCGTGCCGGGATTTCAGCGTGTCCATCAGGCCGGCCCGGTTTCGCAGGCGCACGCGGCCCTGAATCGCGATTGCTCGAATTGCCACGATCGCCTGTTTCAACCGGTGTCGCGTCTGTTCGGATGCGAGCAAGCGTCGGTATCCAATCAACGCTGCCGGGAATGCCATGAGGGCGCCGCTCATCATGCGAAGCAAGCGCGCGAGCCGGAGTGCGCGAGTTGCCATCGCGAACATCTTGGTCAGGAGATGGTGGCGAAACAGGTGCCTGACCGGAACTGCACGGCTTGCCACGGTGAGTTGCCAGGCCATCTCCAACCTGGGCAGACGACCGCGTTTCACGGCGCCATCACGAACTTCCATCGCGATCATCCGGAGTTCCAGCCGGCCGCCCCGGGCAAGCGCGACGGCGCCAAGATCAAGTTCAACCACAAGGCCCATCTCGATCTCGATCTGGAATCGTTGCGCGTCGCCCTGAAGAATGCCGGCAGGAACGACCTCGCCGGCCTCGGCGCGCAGTTGGCTTGTGCCGACTGTCATCAGATGGACGCGGAACGCCGGTACGTGAAGCCCATTGTCTACGAGAACCATTGCGCTCGCTGCCACGCGCTCAACGCCGCACTCGTCGGGGATTTTGCGGGCGACCTGAGAGCCGCGGCTGTGAAGTTCAGCGGGACTCCGCTCCCGCACCGCGAGCCGGCGGTGGTGCGTGCGGTCCTGCGCGATCGGCTGGTTGCTTTCGCGCAGCAGCACAAGCTTGTCCTTCGCCAGGGCGCGCCGAGCGTGCCCAGGCCGTTGCCGTGGCAGCCGGTGACCGAGGTGCAATGGAGTTGGGCCAGCGATCAGGTGAAGAAGACCGAAGCCGTCCTGTTCATGAACAAGCAATGGGGCAAGCACGAGAAGCTGACCGGATGCAGTCATTGCCACATTGAAAACGGCCAGCGCGATGGCCTGCCCGTCTACCAGAAAACGCTGATCCCGGAGCGCTGGTATCGGCACAGCGTCTTCAACCACGGCAGTCACCGCACGATGGCGTGCGTGGATTGCCACGACAAGAACGCCGCGGGCGTGAAGGTGGCCCACAGCGAGACGACGGCGGACATTCTCCTGCCGACGCTGCAAACCTGCCAGCAATGCCACAAGGGGCCTGGCGCGGCCCGCAATGCCTGTGTCGAGTGTCACCGGTATCACGAGCGCTAAGGGCGAGCGGCGCGGCGTAAGCGCGACGTGTGCGCGGCCGAAACCACGTCGGGCTTACGCCGCGACGCTCGCCTTTCACGCGCTGTTGAAACGAATGAGGACGGACCATGCCCCCTCGCGTCGTCAAGCCGCCCGCTCGCCTGGAGCCGCGCAATGCGCGGGAACATCGCATTTCCGACACCCAAACCGGCGCCGGCGAGATCACGTATGAACAACTCAAGGGCGTGTCGCTGTTCAAGGATGTGAAGTATGAGCGCATCGATCTGCGCGCCCTGCCCGGCACGATCGTCCTGCGCCGCTTCGTGGCCGGGGAAGAAATCTGCAACCAGGACGATCCGGGCTACACCGCGTTCTATGTGCTCACCGAGCCGGAGGCCGAGGCTCTGAAGCTGCCCGCGTTGTCGGCCAACGGAGCGAGCGAGCGCGTGATTTCGGTGACGCGCGTCGATCGCGCGGGCAAGAAACCGACGACGCAGACGGTTTATGGCGGCGCCGGCGAATTGTTCGGCGAAATGAGCTGCCTGTACCGCATCCCGCGCTCGGCGACAGTCCGGGCCGAGCGCGAATGCTATGCGCTGGAATTCCTCCGCAACGTGCTCGACAAGATCAACACCGGGTCGTTTCGCAATCAACTCGACGAGATTTACCGCAAGCGCTTTCTCGAACTGCACCTGCGCAACCTGGAACTGTTCCGCAACCTGCCCGATGCCGCCTACGCGGAGTTGTGCGACGGGGTTGAGTTGCTGTCGTTCAAGCCCGGCGAAATGATTCTGGAAGAGCACGATCGCCCCAACGGGCTCTACCTCATTCGCAGCGGGTTCGTGAAAATCGTGAAGAACCTGTCGACCTTGCTGGGCAAGGACACGATTGCCGATTGGCCCGGGTTCCTTGCCGGCATTGCCGCGCATGCCAGGCTTGGGCCGCTTTTGGCAACCTGCCCCGCGGACAACCGGCAAGAATTGCTTTACGCCGTCAACGAATTGCTCAAGAAGAAGGATTTCGCGGCCCGGATCGGTTTCGCGTTCACGGGCCCGGCTGCGGCGTGGGCGGATGAGGCGAAGCAGATCGCCGCCGCCAAGAAGGAGGACCCGGACCAGATTCGGCGATTTAATCGGCAGGTGCTGGAAGCGGTCTTGCCAGGCGTGATCGTGCCTTATGGCATCGAGCCGGCGCGGGTGATCGCGTATCGCTCGGCGCCGGAGTGGGCTGCACTGGCGGGCGCTACCGATGCCGAGTCATCGTTGATCGGCGAGATCGGCATGTACGAGGGGAGCCCGCGGACGGCGACCTGCGTCGCCTACGGGCAATCCGATGACCGTTACGGCGGCGTGCGCCTGGTTTTCGTCAACACGGCCCTGTATCAGAAAGTCGCCGCCGCCGCCGCCAGACCAACCGAGGCGCGCGTCAAGGCCGTATCCCAGCAGCGTCAGGCCGCCACCACCGAACGCATGAGTCTGCCGATCTGGCAGCAGCAGGCGATCAATCAGCAGTTCGACGAGTTGGGCCTGATTCAGGGGCAGAAGTTGATGTTGATCGACCTCGACCGCTGCACACGCTGCGACAAGTGCGTCGAGGCGTGCGTCGAGAGCCACACGCCCGGCTGGTTCGACTGGCTACCAATCCTTGGCAACAGCGGGCCGCGCGACCGGCGCAGCCGGCTCTTCCTTGATGGCCCGCGCGTTCAGCTTTTTGAACAAGATCGCGTCAAGAACTACCTCGTCCCCTCGACCTGCCGGCAATGCAAGGATCCCGTTTGTTTGATCGGCTGCCCAGTCGGTTCCATCCACAAAGGGGACAACGGCCAAATCGTCATCGAGGACTGGTGCATCGGCTGCACGCGCTGTGCCGTCAACTGCCCCTACAACGCGATCCAGATGCACCCGATCGGCGTTATCCCGCGCGGCGCCTTCGGCTGGCGTCATCAACCAGCCGGGAGCGCAAGCGATCGGGGCCCCGCCTCAACCCCCTTCCGCCATGACCGCGATTTCCGGGCCTGGTATCGACCGGACCAGCCGATCGAATTCACCTTCGCATTCGACCTGTCCGCGGCCGAGACTTCTCGAAGCAAATCGTTTCTTTTGCACCTCGATTCCTCGGCAATGGACCTGGGCGCGAGACTCAACGGCCAGGCGATCGCACTGCGCAGGCTTGATGCGAAGGAAGCAAAGCAGAGGGGCTGGACCCACGAAGCGATGCTGTCGCATGTCAACGAGAAGGCGCCGGACATGCTGCCCGACGAGGCGCCTCCGCAGGCGGCGCTACGTTCCGGGGCGAACGAGATCGTTGTCACGCTGTCGCTGGCGAAATCGACCTACGGCGAGATGTTGCTCGATGTGGGGCTGACGGGATATGTGCCCCCGGTGGTGGATCAAGCGGTCGCCGGCGACGACTATCGGCAAGACTGGGTGATGAACCTGGCGGTCGTATGCGACATGTGTAGCGGGCAATTCGGCGCCCGGCCCGCGTGCGTCACTGCCTGCCCGCACGAGGCAGCCCACCGGCGATTTGTCACTTACGACACGTTTCTGCCGATAGCCGCCAAACAGGGACACGTTTAGCCGCAATGCCGTTCGTCAAGCAGAGCGATACCAGCCCCACGCGCAAGGGTGGTGGTTTGGGCAGCCTCACACCCCCCCAGCTTGCGCTGGAGGCTGGTCAAGTGCTCTTTGACGAGCGGCATTGCGATTGGCCGCGACCCGTAGAGGAGCGCGAGGCAGTAGTTGGCTTAAAAGGGTTTGCTTGATTTGCTATACGCGCTCGGGATTGGCACAGTCGTTATGAGCCGCGACCGTAAGGGAGCGGGCGCGGGAACGAGCCCAACGCTCCCTTACGGTCGCGGCTCGTAAATGGGGATGTGTCATTTCGTGGCACGTGCAGCATAGCTTTATTTCCGAGGCAGTTGCGTTGCTGAGCCTTCCCGGCGGCCGCGCGCCGACGCCGGCGGGTTCGGATCGCCGTCGGTGACAGACGGCGGTGGCGGTGGGCCGTGGACGCGGGGGAGCGCGCGGAATCGGCGCGGTGAGGATTTGGATT
>JACPPF010000078.1 GCA_016191165.1 Planctomycetota bacterium | reverse complement strand
GTTCTTGCGACCCCCGCTTCTTGCGGGCTACGACGAGCCATGACCTGCCTCCTTGCAAGACCGTGGGCAGGCCGTAGCTTAACGCTGTCTGTATTTTCCTGAAACGTCAAATCCCATCAATAAAGCGGGTGGTTGAAAAAAATACCTGGAAGGGAAGTATCCCTCGGTCGTCACCATGCTCTCCGCGAAGGGGGACGATCTGCCCGGCCTGGAGGCGCTCGACAAGTGCGATGTGGTTGTGCTGTTCACACGCCGCCTGAAACTCAAGGGCGATCAACTTGGACGCCTCAAGAAATATTGCACCTCCGGCAAACCCCTCGTCGGCATCCGCACCGCCAGCCATGCTGTGCAAACCTGGCTCGATCTCGACAAGGAAATCCTGGGCGGCAACTACAAGGGGCACTACGCCGTCGGCCCAATCTGCGACGTCACGCTGACCCCAACGGAAAAACTTCGGACCATTCTCAATGGCGTCAAGCCGTTCCAGTCGAAGGGCAGCCTCTACAGGAATACCGGCCTGGCGAAGGATGTGGATATCTTGCTCTACGGCACCATCCCCGGCCACAAGGAGCCGATCGCCTGGACCCGCATGGTCAAGGGCGGACGTGTCTTCTATACGTCCCTGGGAGCCCAGACGGATTTTCAGGAGGAGAGTTTCTTGCGTCTAATGACCAACGGCATCCTGTGGGCCGGCAATCGGGCGCCGCGGAAATAGCCTCGCTACCCGGCCTGGGAACGCGCGGCGGGAGGCTCGGCTCCCGATAGTGTGAACGCGCCAAGGTATCTGCCGTGCCCACCGGCCCCATCGTATTGTTCATTCCTTTGCGAGTCGGCGTGAATCAGGTACTCACGCACTGCGCGGGAACGGCTGTGTCCGGCATTGCACCCCCGGGCCCGGCCGGTATGCGCGTTGCCCGCCGACGTCGCCACCATGCGAACATCACGACCAGTGCGCCCAACCCCGCGGGCACGCCGATGGCCCAGCGCAGCGGTTTTGGGGCGTTGACGTCCCAGCAGCGCAGGGTACGGCGGTCGCCGGGTTCGTCGTGGACGGTGACGAGAGTGTTGGCGTCGTCGGAGAGGAGCCCCGGAGACATCTTCGCGTCCCAAAATCTAAAGCGTTCGCGGCAAACGTCCGTGTCGTAGACAAATACGCGGTCACCCTCAATATCTTTCACAAGCCCTTTCAACCACGGAATCCAGCTTAGCGGATGCTGCTCAAGTCTCGACACTTGAGACTGATACATCAGCAGGTAGCGAGGATCCGCCGTTCGTCGCAAGTTTGGGACCGCTGACGTGATCGTGGCACGCCGGGCGCCCGTCGTACAGTCTAACGCCGCGATATTGCGAAGATCTGTTGATTCCACGAACATCGTCTTGCTGTCCTTGCTAAACAGGTTCCAAAGGTGAAAGGATGTCTTTTCCTTTTTCCACAACATTCGCATTGTGGGCAACTCGAACATGGCCACGATCGGGGCGTCGGGATTTTCCAACACCAGATAGCGTCCGTCGGGCGAAAAAAAAGCATAGTGCACCTTGTCCAGATAACACCGGCCGGCAAGTTGGCCGGTGGCGAGATCCCGAACTTCAACGTGGGCATCCTGTGCCGCGCCGCCGAAGGTTCCGAGCCATTGGCTATTCGGCGAAATGAATTGTGTTGGTTGGGTAGTTGGACCCGGCAGTGAAAACTCGGCATCGATCTGGCGCGTTCTCAAGTTCCAAATCACCGACTTGCCCGAGGGTTTCCCATCGGATGTTGAGCCGCGCGCCACGAGGAATCTTCCGTCGGGACTGCGCACGGCACCCAAAACGGAATCCAGAGTCGCCAAAGGTTGATTGCGCCGCGGATTCCAGAGTTCGATGCCAGCACGGCCGGATTCAGTGCGGACGTAATGCGTTAAGGTTTCATCGCTGAAATCCGCGGGGTGAATGAGGTGGAGGCTGGCGCGAGTGTTCAGAAGATTCCCGCTTGCGCTTTCGTACACCCAAAGTTTGTCGCACCCATTTAGACCCGCGCGCAGAAGCAAATCCTCGCGCGGCGAGAAGATCAGCACCGTGACGGCATCGCATTTTTCAATCGGCAACCGGATGGTTTTCCCCGTTTCAAGATTCGCCAGTAGCACTCCATCGACACGAATGCCATTTGGCTTGGCTGCGGCATCATGTTTGGCGACTTGTGTGGCAAAATAACGCCCATTTCTTGAAAAGATTGGATGGAGGAAATTCACGCCGTCTTCAAAAAATCGGCCAACTTCCGCACCGGTCCGGGAGTCCCAGATTTGCAAGGGACCATGCTCATCAAAAGAGACATCGCTTTGGATGCGAAGCGTGGCGAGTCGGCGGCCGTCCGGCGAAAGCCACGATAGATGCCGATTTTGCACATCAATCACACACATCGCCTCCGGCGGCGTCATGCGGTAGATGCCGACGCCGAGCGCGATCAGGGTGCCGACCAACAGCGCGCGGTGCAGCCAGCGGTTGCGGAGGAATTGGGACATGGGGGAGGTCCTTCTCAAGGGGTCGAAAGCGGGGCCATCCCGACTTGTTATTTCGTAATCATATGTCCATTTTTCATCTCGGCGATGCACCGTCCCGGCAGATTGAATGCTTCCAACGAAAGCTCACGGCATTGCAATTGTGCTCTGCTGCGGCGGCGGTAGGAGATTCATGCTTGCTTGATTGGACAGAAAAAACTCAAGGCCAATCAAAATTGGTACGAGGGTGTTCGGAGGATCGCTGCGCGGAAATTTGGCCAACAGTTCAAACGGAC
Source organism: Planctomycetota bacterium (assembly GCA_016191165.1). GTDB lineage: Bacteria > Planctomycetota > Planctomycetia > Gemmatales > Gemmataceae > SIAQ01. Next base: position 29,090 of record JACPPF010000078.1, on the reverse strand, counting down.
CGCGCAAGGCCGGTGTTTCTTGCGTCGCCAGCCAGATGTCGATGGTGCCGAGGTCGCAAACCTGTCCGGCCCAGATCAGTTGCACGCCAGGGATGCGTTTCCAGTTGAGCCGACCCTGATGTATCTGAAAAGGGACGACCGAAAGTGGCGCCCCGGTGTCGAGCCAGCCTTGTTCGCAAAGCAAATGCAGTCCCGGCAAGGTCGAACGCAGGAAGAGTTCTACCTCAAGCCGCGCGCTTTGGATGGTCACACCCTCGCTGGTAACGGATTGAATGGACCATTGAAACGGCGTGGTTGTCGCGGGCATGAGACCTTTCCGCCGGGTTCCTTCACTTCGGAGTTTCAGCCATATCCTGGCCCGGCACAACGACCACGACGATGTCATGCGCTGGGCACCTTTCCGTATTCGCCGTTTCTGCGATCAGCGATTCCCGATCGACGCCATAGCCAAGGACGCGCTTTCGGCGGACGGCAACCAGCTTGCCCGCGTGCTGTTGAACCTCGCCAGAGTGCAAAGCCCATCGCAGATCTTCTGCCCTTTGCTTTTCAAGGTCGTTCAATTGAATTATTTCCATGACGTCACCTTGGTAACGGCGCCTAGTGTTCTTCGAAACTCATGGCGATTGAGTCAAGTTTGCATACTAGCCCGAAGCGTTAGCGAGGTTTTCCGTTGCAAGCGATCCCTCGCTTACGCTTCGGGCTAGTATGCGTGGGTTGCTTTGGTCTGAGGTGGAAACCTCGCTAGCAATAATAAAGGGCCATCTCCGGATCATCCCGACCGGCGTGGCCCAACGCGGGCCAAAGGCCCACGGCTAAACGGATTTGGTTTACTTCAACTCGACCGACCAGTACGCGTTATCCAGGAACGTCTTCCAGGACTGGTACTTCTTGCTGGTCAGCTTCATGCTCAGGGTCGGGCTGCGTTTGGGCTTTTCGGGTTTGCGGATCAGGCCCATGTGCGCTTGCTTCGGCGTGCGGCCGCCCTTGCGGACGTTGCAGTCGATGCAGGCGCAGACCACGTTTTCCCAGCTGCTGCCGCCGCCCTGGCTGCGCGGCGTGATGTGGTCGAGGCTCAGCTCGCTCGTCGCGAACTTCTTGCCGCAATACTGGCACTGGTTGTTGTCGCGCGCGAAGATGTTGCGGCGGTTGAATTTGACCGTGTGCTTCGGGATTTTTTCGTAACCGGTCAGGCGGATGACGCGCGGGACCTGGATTTCGGTGGTCGCGGTGCGCACCCAGTCGTCGTCTTCCGCGCGGAAGTTCCGGGCCCGGAATTCGCTCACCTCGCGCCAGCTCTCGAAGCTGTACGTCGCGAACTGCCCGTCTTCCTGGCTGACGACCTCGGCCAAATCCTTGCACAAAAGGATGAACGCGCGGCGCACGTTGATGACGTGAACCGCCATGAACATCTTGTTGAGGACCAGAACGCTGGCGTCCAGAGGCGAAGAGGCGTGTGCTAACATGAATCCCCCTATCGCAAGAGCAACCCCTGCCGCGCAAGATGCGCGACAACCTTGTTTGATAGAGGCGCCAAAAACGGCGCGGGTTCGAGGCCAGCTTATTTTACCAGGGGGAATTCGCGAATTGCAAGCATTTGCTTGGCAAAAGAGGAGGGATCGTGAAGAAATGGGGAATTGGCTTGGATCAATACAGCAACCATCAGGCCAACGGATACCGGCCGGTTGCCGGCCACGAAAGGATGTCGATGATTAGATTGCCGTTGCTCGATTTATCGAGGGCTTCTTCAGCAATGATCAGGCGCCACCGCTCCTCTATTTGATCCGGCGCAGTTTCATTACCGAAAGCTTCAGCCCAAAACTTGGCCGCACTTTGCCATAGCGCCTCGCGTCGAGTTTCGGCGGTCAATGTTTCGTCGGACACCAAAGCATCGATCGTCTTAATAAACGCGTGTACGCTCATTACTTGGCCCTCCTTGCCCGAATCATGACGCCACCGTTGGCAACCTCAACGAGTTCCGTGATAACAAAACCGCCTTCCTCAAGCGCGCTGCGGCTCGCCGCAAATGCGCTCGACCTCGGCCTGGGATGCGATCAAGATGGGCTTGCTGACGGCGATTTTTCTAGCCGGCTGTCGAGTCGCGTCGGAACAGGTAGGGGCCGAAATTTCTCCAGCCCCTGCCCAACATCACGCCCCATCCTCGGTCGAGGGGAATTCCTTATCCGGATCCGGTGGCAAATTGAGCACGCTGGCCGGGAAGAACTCGACGACGAATTCAACGATGTCCTTGATGGAGACAACACCGATCGCCTTGCCGAATTCGTCCGTGATGGGAATGTGGCGGTACCCGTCGACGCTCATTTTGTTGAGGGCGTATGCGACGCTGGCGGTCGGGGGCAGCGTGGCGGGGTCGCGCGTCATCACGGCATCCACCTTCCAGGCGCGATTGCCGTCGCGGAAGATGACCCGGCGCAGCACATCGCGTTCCGTGAAAATGCCAACCAGTTTGCCGGCCTCCTGCACGAGAACGCAGCCGGTGTGGTGCTCGTTCATCACGTTGACGGCGGCGACCACGCTGGTATCGGCATCCACCAGCAGCGGTTTGCGAACCATGACCTCGCTGATCGCCGTTTCCAGCACGGCCGAGCGCACTCGTTCAATGTCGTCATACGCGTCTTCAAATTCGCTTACGTTCATGGTGATTCTCCCAGCTGAGTAGAAATGGGAATGCACATTCTAGCACAACGCCGTCAGCATCGCCAGCAACAAACCGGAAGAAAAAGAATCTGCATCGTCTCGACGCGCGGCACGCCTGAGGAATCGGCACGCCTTGCCCAGACTATTGCTTGCGAATCGGTAGATTTAAGGGTATTGAAAAAGATGGAGTTTTCTCGGTAGGTATTCATGCGCCGATTTCTTCGCACTGGTGTTTCCGCCCTGTTCCTGTTGGCAATGACGTCGGCCCCGGCGCTGGCGCATGCGCTCGGCGTCGATTGTCAGCTGCGCGGCGGCAAGGTGGAGGTGGAAGCCTTTTTTGATGACGACTCACCAGCGGAGAAAGCACGCGTGGAGGTGCGCAGCCTGGACGATCAGGTCATCGCCCGCGGCAGTACCGACGCGAAGGGGCGTTGGAGTTTCGCTGTGCCCGCGCCAGGCAACTACCTGGTTCACGTCGATGCCGGTGCGGGACACCGAGCGAAAAAGTCGATCGTCATACCGCCTTTCGGCACCCCGCCCGCGCCCACCCCGGTGACGATTGACGGCACGAATTCGGCCCGCCAGGATTTCACGGGCACGCCGTGGGTGCGCATCGCGATCGGGCTGGCAGCCATCGGCGCCGGCAGCGCCGCCTTGGTGTTGGCGATGCGATTGCGGAAGCGCGACTGAGCAGCTCACGCCACGATTTGCCGAATCACATCCCCACGCACCAGCGGGATCGGGCGACCCTGGGCGTCTTGATACTCGGTATCGGGATCGATTCCCAAACAATGGAAGATGGTGGCGAGCATATCTTGCGGCATGACGCGGCCATCGCGGGGGAAGCCGGCGATGTTATCGGAGGCGCCGTGTACGACGCCGCCGCGGATGCCGCCGCCCGCCAAGGCGACCGAGAAGACGCGGCCCCAGTGATCGCGCCCGGCGCTGCCGTTGAGCCGGGGGGTGCGCCCAAACTCGGCCATCCACACCACGAGCGTTTCATCGAGCAGGCCGCGTGTTGCGAGGTCGTCAAGCAGGGTTGAATACGCGGCGTCCATGATGGGCATGAGTTGCTTGAGGCCATTGGTGTTTTGGCTATGGGTATCCCAGTGGCCATTGTTGAGAGCGCGGGGCACGCGCGACCAGTTGACCCGCACCAGGGAAACGCCCGCCTCGACCAGGCGGCGCGCCAGCAACACGCTCTGCCCGAACTTGGTTCGACCATAACGATCGCGCAGGGCGGGTCCTTCCTCGTGCAGGTTGAAGGCGCGTCGCGCGCGTGCGCCAGCGATCAGGTCGAGCGCCTGTTGTTGTTGCGTGTTGAAGTTACCCAGAGTGCCTGACCGCAGCGCTCCATCCAGGCGCTGGTTCATTTGCGCCAGAAGGGTGGCGCGTCCCTCGAAACGAGAAACCGGCACGTTGGGAGGCAACGCCAGGCCGTCAATTTGAAATACGGGTGCAGCCGGGTCGCAGTTGATGAGCCAGGGGTCGGTCGCCCGGCCGAGGAAGCCGGCGTCCTGACCGGGCCAGGTCAGGTTGCCGTCGTTGGCGGATTGTTCCGGCAAGGTGATCGACGCGGGCAGGCCGCCCGTCGCTGGCGTGACCCGCTTGACCAAGGAACCGAGGCAAGGCCAATCGTTCGGCCTGCCGGGCTTGGCGTTCTCGACGCCGATCGGCAGGTGCGGAACCCCCGTCGTCATGTAATAGCCGCTGGAGGAATGCGAATTGTCATTCGTCACCATCGCCCGCAGGACGGCGATCTTGTCGAGATGTCGCGCGCTGCGCGGCATCAACTCGCCCACGAGGATGCCAGGCACGTTGGTCTGGATGGGGCGCAGGTCGCCACGGACTTCCGCGACGGCGTTCGGCTTCGGGTCCCAGGTTTCATGCTGCGGCGGGCCGCCGAGGAAACACATCACGATGCAGGATTTTGCACGCCCCGTGGGGGAATCCCGTCGCTGGCGCTCCGTGCCGGTTGCGCCTGCGCGCGCCGCCAACAGGTGAGGCAACGTCAACCCGCCGAGGCCCAGACCGCCGATGCGCAGCCATTCACGGCGTGTGAGGCCATCGCATAGTGACGTGTCGCAATCATCGATTCGCAGCATGGTTCCCCCCCCTTTGCGAATGCCCGGCTGGGCCGGTGACGACGGTCGGATTCGCGTCGTCGGCAGGTCTTTCTACTTTTGTACCCGCTCCGGTCGCCTCTTGCAACTCGGAAAGATACAACAATCATCGAAAGATTTGGCTCGGGAATCGCACCCTCTCCTCACTTTTTTCCCCTGGAGTTTTTTCATGCGAGGCATCCACGTTCCATTTCTCGGCCTGGCGCTCATCGGTTTGCTGCTGGGCGGCACGGCCAACGCACAGAAGGCGACGAAACCCGCGGCCGTCAAGGTCATCGTCGGCGCCGATGGCTCGATCAAGGTCATTGACGTGAAGACCGGCAAGGAAATCGCCGCGGAGATCGTCAGGACCGCCAGGAAGGACGGCGCACAGGAGGCGGAGGAGCGACTGCGGCGCGAGGCCCTGGAACGACAACGGCGAGAAGCGGATGAAGCGGCCCTCAAGGCGCTTCGCCAGGAGCAAGAACGCCTTGAACGCGCACGCCAAGAAGCACTCCGCAGGGAGCAACAAAGACAACTTGAAGCCCAGCAAAAGGCCCTTCAGGATGCCTTGCAACGCGAATTCAACAAGCTCAAGGACAAAAAAATCGTCGTCGCGCAACCCAAGGCCAAGACGCCAGCCGCCGGCAAGGCCATGATCCTGAAAATCGTCATCGGCCCGGACGGCAAGGCCCAGATCGTCGCCGATGAACCCGCTGCCGCTCCCAGGACGGTTGAGGGTAAACTGGATTTGATTCTCAAGCAACTCGGCGATTTGCGCCGCGACGTCGATATCATCCAAAAGAAGCTCACCGGGCCGACAACCCCCTATTACTTTCCGTATTCCTGGCGCGGCACACCCGGGCAGGGCGGACAATCCGGCCCGTCTGTCCCCAAGAAGGTGGAAAAGTAATCGCCCAAGAGCCAAAAGAACGACTCCCCGCGATTTCAGTTCTTGCCCATGTCCGGCGGCGGGCTAATCGAAATCGAAGTGAATGGGATCAAGGTTGGCCCCGACTCGCAAAGCAAGGAAATCCAGCGTGCCATTGAAAAGCTACTGCGCGAACTCAAGCCAGCGCCATGACGCCCACGCCCGCTGGCTGACCATCAAGGGCTCGGCACGACGAAGGTTATTTTCGGCCCGGCCCATCGTCCTCTCATGGGACATGGTGTCCCAAATTCGACGCATCTACGTGTTTTTACGGAGTAGGCTCATGCGCGGAATCGGCGGCCTGTTTCTCGGTCTGGGATTGTGGGTCTTTCTGCCAGGCGCATCGGCAACAGCGCAACAGCCGACCAAGACCAAAAAGATCACGGTCATCATCGGTGCGGACGGCAGCATCAAGGTGCTGGACGTCACCCCAGGCAAGCCAATCGGCGGCGCCGCGGCCAAGCCCCAGCCCGCGCCAGGTCAGGATCTGCGAAAAGCTCTCCTCGAACAGCATCGCCAGGAACTGGAAAAACTCGCTCGGGAATTCGAGAGGGCCAAGGATCTCGCCGCGCGGCAAGCCGAGCTGGAAAAAGCCAGGCAAGCCCTGGAGCGGGCCCAGCAGAAAGCCAAGGCGATCCTGGAAGCCAGGCCGCCGTTTCACTGGCACTACCATCCCGGCGCCTGGCAATACTTCCCCTGGAACGGGCCAGGTGACATCCTGAAAAAAGGGGCAGGGCCAGGCAAGCAGACGCCGGCCGGCGTGGACCAAAAGCTTGACCTGATTCTCAAACAACTCGGCGATCTGCGCCGCGACGTGGACGCCATCAAAAAGAAAGTGGACGCCCGACCCGCCAGCATGATTCAGCCAGGGCGGTGGATTCCCCGCCAGGGCAAAAACAAGAAGGACGCCGGCGGGTCTCGCTTCCAGCTTGTGCCAGCCCCGCAAGCCGGCAAAGACAAAAAGCCCGGCGTCATCGAGATCGAACTCGTCCCTTCGCGGCCGGTTCAAAAATCGTCGATCGTTCCGAAAGTTAAGGCCGAACGCCGAATCATTATCGGAGGCCAACCCAGTCCCGAACTTTTGAGAAAAATCGAGGAAATCATCAAGCAAATCGAACGCGAGGCATCCGGTAAGCCGGTCGCTCCGCGAATCCAGATCATTCCGTTGCCCGCGAAAGGCGCGGCCAAGCCGATCGATCCCATCGTTCTGGACCGGCTCGACAGGCTCATCCTCGAAATTGAAAATAAACAGCGGGGCCAGGCGCCCAATGCCGGCGAACAGCGCGAAGCGGAACGCCAGATGATCGACGCGCAAAGGCAACTGGAGCGAATCCTCCAGCAGATCAAGGAGCTTGAGCGCAAAAACCGACCGTGAGCACCGCGGCCTCGCATGGGCGATCTCCCTGGCAGCGTCCGGATCCTTTGCCTGCGCTTCGGGCTGATGTCAGCTTGCGTAAACCCGCATTGCGGACCCAGTCGAAACGCGCCTATAATGGCTTGCGTCGCGCATCGCGCAAACAGAACGCTCCAGGCTCTCAAGTCATGGCAACCGACCTGCTGACGCGCAAGCCCGCCTCAAGAGCGGCGACTTCCTTGCAACGCAAGTTCGCCGCCTTGTGCGCGCGCATCCGCCGCACCGATCTCATCGCCGATCTGCTCGTCCTGTCCCTGGTGGTTCTTTCCTACGCCCTGTTTGCCGGGATGCTCGATTGGTATTCGGGCCATTCGACGACTATCGCGGTCGAGGTGATACGCTGGGCGTGCATGGCCGCGTTCGCGGGTCTTTTCGCATTTTGCCTGGTGCAAACGGTTCGCTGCTGGTTTCGCCCGGTGAATCCCTATTTCGTCGCCAGGCAAATCGAGGCAACGTTACCGAATGCCAAGAACAGCCTGATAAACTGGCTCGACCTGCACGACGAGGAACTCCCCGGCGCGTTCCAAAGGAACCTGAGCCTCCGGGCCGAGGAGCAGATGAACCACGCCGACGCGGACGAGACGGTCCGCTCGCGCAAGAACTGGTATCTGCTGGGTATCCTGGCCGCGCCGGCGCTTGGGTTGCTTGTGCTGTTGATCGTCGATCCCCCGGGTTTGGGCGGTTCGCTGATGCGGGCGTTCGCTCCCTTTCACGCGCCGGCGACTGGCCCGCGCACCCACATCACACTCGTGACACCGGCGAACGGAAACGCTGACGTCGATCCCGGCTTGCCGGTTTCGTTTACCGCCCTGATCGAAGGCCGATTTCCCGTGGGCGACCGTCCCGGCGCGCCGCGTTTGCATTTTCGTTATCAGCCGAGCGAGGCCTACCGCTCGTTGCCGTTGCGATCGGATGACGGCGCAACCTGGATGGCGGAGCTGCTTCCGGGCCAAATTCGGACGGGCCTCACGTACAAGATCAGCGCCGGCGATGCGGAGACGCCGGTCTACCAGATTCGAGCTCGCGCTCCCGTTCACGTCGTGAGGTACGAAATCACTTATCGCCATCGCGGCTACCGGAAGCTCGCATCGGCGACCGAGGTCTTCCCAAATAGCGCCGCGATTCAGCCGATTATTCATGGCCCGCCAGGGACCGACGTTGAAATGGTGGTCCGCACAAGTCAGCCGGTGAAGCAGGCTCGCGTCGAGCTGGCGCCCCAGCCGGGCGCGGGCGAACCGATCCTACGCATCATGCCCGGCGAGCCGAACCGATTCGCATGCCGGTGGACACTGATCCAGGCGGGACGCTTTCGCGTCCTGTTCACGACGGCTCAGGGCGAGGAAAACACGGATCGCGATTGGCACGATATCCACGTCGCGCCGGACGGTGCGCCGCATGTGATTCTGACGCGGCCGGAAAAAAATGTCACGCTCCCCGAAAACGGCACTCTCGAAGTCGAGGGGGCCGCGACGAGTGATGTTGGCATCAACTCGCTCGCACTTCAGCTGCGCATCGCCAACGGCGCCGAAAGGACCGCGCTGCCGCCGATCCTCTTTCGGCCCGGTAAGTCGTTCCAACAGACGAATGGCGGGTTCCCGCGGGTTTTGGAATATCTTGATGTCGTCCCGCTCGATCAGCTCAAAGATTCCAAGGGGACGATCCGCCTGTTCCCACCTGGCACCGTGATCGAATACTGGCTCGAAGCCACTGATTGCACCGACGTGCCTGTATCGACCGGCAACGTCGGGCGCAGTGACATTCACACGATCACGCTCGCCGCGAGGATCGATCAGAAAACGCAACAAAGCCAGCGCCAGCAGGCAACACGAAAACAGAAACAGCATCAACAACGTCAGGACAGCGAACAGAAGAAAAAAAACCAACCGGGCAACGCAGGCGGCCAGGCCGATCCACGCAAGGAATTTGACGCTGCCAACCACGAACGCCAAAACGTGGAGCCAAAGATCGACCAGGCGCTCAAACAAAAAGCCCAGCAAGTCCAGCGCGGCGGCGCCAAGTCGGGCGAACCGCAGAATGCCGACGCGAAGCCCGGCCCGCCGCCCGGCAGCGACCAGGCCCAGAAAAAACCGGCGCCGAATGCACCAGATCAGGCAGGCAACGGAAAAGACCAGGGTGACAAAAAACCCGGCGGCCAGGCGAAGGATAGCGGCACCAAGCAAAAGCCAACGCCCAAAAAAGGCGCTTCCAGCGGCGCCAGCAAGGACCAACCAAAAGGCGCCGGGTCAAACACCAGGGATGCAGGGCTCAAAGGCGAATCCCAACCCGGCGGCAACGCCAAGGGCGCGGGCCAACCCGGGAGCGCCGGCCCCATGCCTGGCTCAACCAAGAATCAAACATCAACCCCCGACGCGCCGCTGGCGACCGCCAAAAAAGAAATGAAAACCGCTGACGGCCCCGATGGCGCGCCGCAAGGTTTGGCCAAGGGCATCGAACAGCAAGGACCCGCCACGCTGAACAAGGATCGGAAAAACGCCGGCAATCCGCCCATCGCCTCGGCCAAGGGCGGAACGAAAAACGACGCCGGCGCGCCCAAGACCGCGAAGAAACCAAACGCGGGCAACCCGCGCAGGGACGAAACAAAACCCGTTCCGCAGCCGCCCTCCTTGAGCGAGGTTGCCAAATGGATCGAACAGTTGCCCCAGCGCGGCCCTCAAGCCGACGCCGCTGGCGCCCAGCTCGCCGACCTGGCGCGAAACACGCCCGACTCCGCCCTGCGCGACCTCGTCAAGGATGCGCTCGGCAAACATGGCCGGGATCCCAAAACGGGAAAGGAGACCAGGAAGGGCCCCAGCCCGATCGGCTTCACGGGCAAGAGCAAGGGCATCAGCGATGACGTCACCGCCGCAGCGGTCAATCGCGATTTTGCCGCCCGGCTGGGCCAGATGCAACTCGCCGAGTGGAAAAAACGCCTGACGCCTGACCTGCTCAAGAGGGCAGGCCTGAGCGATGCCGACTGGCAACACTACCTGCGCACGATGAAGTCCTACGATGCGCTGGTGCGCCGGCTCAATGCCAAATTGATCCGCGACGAACAACTGAAAGAACTGCGTGGACAGGCAGGCGCGTTCCCCCAGACCGGACCTCGCGTCGTGGAGGGCGCCAACCGAAGCGACACTCCGTTCGGCGAAGGCGGCGGGGTGCCTCCGCCGGAGTTGATCGACCCCAACAGGCGATTCGAGCCGTGATTCTCCCTGAATAGAAGTAGGTCAGGCATTCTTGCCTGACAGCAGGCGCGGAACGTCAGGCTGGAAAGCCTGACCTACGGCACCCTGATAGAAGTAGGTCAGGCATTCTTGCCTGACAGCAGGCGCGGAACGTCAGGCTGGAAAGCCTGACCTACGGCACCCTGATAGAAGTAGGTCAGGCATTCTTGCCTGACAGAAGTCGCGAAACGTCAGGCTGGAACGGCTGACCTACGCCAGAAAGGTGACATGCCCGCACCGCATCGCTACCTCGTGCAATTCAATCCCAAGCAGACGCCGCACGTATTCACCGACATCCTCATCATCGGCGCCGGCATCGCCGGACTGCGGGCCGCGCTGGAAATTCCGCCTGGCATCGACGTCCTTGTCGTCACCAAGGACCAGATTCAGCAAAGCAATAGCACCTTCGCCCAGGGCGGGATTGCCGGGGTCTTGTCACCGGAGGATCGTTTTGAAAATCACATCGAGGACACGCTGACCGCCGGCGCCGGATTGTGCGATCATCAGATCGTCGAGATGGTGGTGCGCGAGGCGCCGGAGCAAATTGCCGATCTGATTCGCCTGGGCACGCATTTCGACGAAGAGCAAGGCCAGCTCGCCCTGACGCGTGAGGGAGGGCACAGCCACCGGCGTATCGTCCACGCCCTGGGCGATGCCACCGGCTTCGAGGTGATGCGCGCGATCATCGCGCGCGCCAAAGAGGCGCCCCACGTCACGATCTGGGATGACGCCTTCACGCTCGATCTCTTGACGCACGAGGGGCAATGCGTCGGCGCCCTCGTGCATCGGTCCACCCACGGCAAACTCCTGATCTGGGCCAAGCAGACCATCCTGGCCTCAGGCGGAGCGGGCATGGTCTATCGCGAAACCACCAACCCCCCCGTGGCAACTGGCGACGGCATGGCGGCCGCCTACCGCGCCGGCGCCGAACTGCGCGACATGGAGTTCATGCAGTTCCATCCCACCGTTCTGTATGTCGCCGGGTCGAGCCGATTCCTCATCAGCGAGGCGGTCCGCGGCGAGGGGGCCTATCTGCGCGACAAGCACATGGATCGCTTCATGCTCGAGGTCGATCCGCGCGCCGAGCTGGCGCCGCGCGACGTGGTCGCTCAGGCCATCGTCCGTTGCATGGAGCGCACCAAGCATCCAAACGTATATCTCGATCTGCGCCATCTCGCCAAAACGCTGGTGCGGACGCGCTTTCCCGGCATCGCCAAGGTTTGTCGCGGGTTTGGGTTGGACATCGCCAGTGATCTGATTCCGATTCGCCCCGGGGCCCACTACATGATCGGCGGCGTCACCGTGGATGCGCGGGGCCGCACGACGGTCCCGGGCTTGTGGGCCGCGGGGGAGGTGACGTCGAGTGGTTTGCACGGCGCCAATCGGCTGGCGTCCAACAGCTTGCTGGAGGGGCTGGTGTTTGGCGCGTCGTGCGCGCGCGGCGCCGCCGAGGTGGCCGGCGCGATGCCGGACCGCTTCATCGCGCTGCCGTTGACGAGTCGATTCGAGCCCGAGGACGGCGGCGCACTCGACGTGGCGGACATGACGAATTCGCTTCGCAGCACGATGGTGCGTCACATGGGTGTCATCCGCGACGGTGTGGACCTAACGGAGGCGAGCCACGACGTCGCGTTCTGGTGCCGCTATGCCCTGGCATGCGAGTTCGCCCACCGCGCGGGGTGGGAGTTGCAAAACCTCTTGACGATTTCCCGCCTGATGATGCAAGCCGCCCTGACGCGCCAGGAATCGCGTGGCGTTCATTTTCGTGCCGACTTCCCGAAGCGCGACGAGGCCTGGCAAAAGCACGTGGTGTCCCCGCCGCCGGCTTGATCCTCCCTCCCAGGCCATTGAAACGGCGTTTGCCGTGAAAAGGGCGATGTTGTTTAATCGTTGCTAACGAGTGTCGGCGAGATTACAATCAACCTTTGGTGATCGCTAGCGCGGCATGAAATCCACCGAGGTTCTCCATGGCCATCAGTAAACCTTGCCCGAAATGTCAGCATCCGCTCAGCATACCGGAGCCAATGCCGGAGAAGATTCAGTGCGAGAAATGCAGCGCGGTCATCCGCTTCAAGGCCGCCGCGCCTGCGACTCCCCCTGCGCCAACGCCCGCGGTTGCGCCGTCCGCGCCGAGCAAGGCGCCGGCGGCGCCGGCCGAGCCGAATCCTTTTGCGATTGATGTGCCCAGCAAGGCCGAGCCGAGCAAGCCGCCGGCGCCCAAGGCGGCCGCCGGGACCGGTTTCCTGTCGTATTTGCACACCATCATTCCCAAGCCGATCGTGTTTGGTTTTTATGGCGCGATGGGCGCTCTCCTTGGCATTCTGTTTCTTGGCGAGATCTTCTGGTGGTCCTTTCATCCGGCGGCGCAGGTGATCGAGCCGCTGGTGGTATCGGTTCCGGGGAACATCATCCTGTATCCGGGCACCGCCAACACGCTCAGCGTGGCGATTGACCGCCGCGGGTTTGAAGGCCCGGTACGGATCGACGCGCTCGATCCGCCATCGGAGATCGAGATCACCGGGACGACGATTCCGGCGGACAAATCCGAGGGAGAGTTGCGCATTGCCGCCGGTGAAACTGCGGAAAGAAACCATGAGGTGAAATTCATCGCCGTCTCGCCGGACAACGAGAAGATCAAGGCGAACGCGAGCATGACGGTCTATATTCAGCCGACGCCCGCCAACCTGCGCATGACGGTGCCGCGCACCGTGACGGTTTACGCCGGGGGCAAAAACACGTTCGGGTTCATCGTGGCGCGCGGGCGTTTTGAAGGGCCGGTCCGCGTCGAGGCGCTGGATTTACCTCAGGGCATTCACATTCCACTCGTCACCTTGAACGAAAAAGAAACCAAGGGGGTGATGCCCGTGACGGTGGACAAGACCGCCAAGCTTGGTCCGAAGATGTTGACCCTGGAATTGCGGTCGATGTTGAATCACAAGATCGTCAACCGGGCCAGCGAGATTCAGCTCGACGTTCTCCCCCCGCCGGGCAAGCTGCAAATCGCCGCGTCGCCGCAGGTCACCGTGTTCCCGGGGACGAAGAACAGATTCAGCGTCCGCGTGTCCCGCCAGGAATTCAAAGGCGCGATCGAGGTCAAGGTAACCGGAGGCCAACGTTTCGTCACCTTTTCCAACCTGACGATTCCGGCCGACAAGGATGGCGGCGAAATCGAGGTCGAGGCCGACCCGCAGGCCAAACCGGGGGAACCGATCAAGGGGCTGCGTGTTGAAGCCGTGGTGGAGAACGACAAGGAAATCACCGCCGCCATTCCGCTGACGCTGAACATTGATGCCCCGCCGCCGACGATTCAGCTGGCGGTTTCACCCAAGGCGCCGGTGTACCCGGGAGGGAAAACGACATTCGGCGTCAAGATCGCCCGCGCGCGTTTCAAGGGACCGGTCCGCATCGATGCGCGCGGCATCAATACGGCCTACGTGACGATCCCGCCGATTGTCATCCCCGCCGACCAGACCGATGGCGTCATGACCGTCAGCGTCACGCCGGCCGCGCTTGGGTTGAAGTTGCGCCAGGTGATGCCCGCGCAGATGTTTGCGGCCCGGGCGGACGCCGGCCGGCCTGCCTTGCCCGCGTCGGAACGGGTTGATGTCGAGATCCTGCCGCCGCCATCTGACTTGCAACTCACCGTGTCACCCGACGTCGAGGTCTATCAGGCGGGCAAGTGTACCTTCACCGTCAAGATTGCCCGCAGCGGTTTCATCGGCCCCGTCCAGGTCAGTTTCAACAACGTCCCACCGGGCGTCACCTTCTCGCCGGGCACAATTTTTGGGAATGAACTCGTCTTCACCGGCCGGGCCACCATCGACGTCCCGGCCAAGAAATACGAAATCGACGTCGCCGGCATCGGGCCCAAGGCGCCGGATGGCAAAATGCCCGGCGCTACCAAAAAGTTCAACCTCATCGTCAAGCCGTTCGATCCAGCGATTCGGCCTCCGCTCGACATCGTGTTCGTCCTCGATGTGACGCAAAGTCTCGATGCCCAAATCGCAGGTCTCAAGAACGGCATCGGACAGTTCATCAAGGGGCTCAAAGACCGTGAACTGGAAGCTCGCATCGGCCTCATCGGCTTTCGCGACATCACCGTCGCGGGGGAAACGCACTTCGAGTTCCTCAAGTTCAAGGGGGACCTGTTCACCACCGACACCAAGCTTTTCTCTGCCGAAGTGGGCAAGCTGCAAGCGTCCGGCGGCGGCGACTTGCCGGAGAGCAGTCTCGACGCCATCGTCAAGGCGGCCAAGTATCCGTTCCGGCCCAAGGCCCTGAAGGTTCTCTTGTTGATCACCGATGAACGCCCGCAAACCCTCGGGAATTCCGTGAAGATGCCCGATGCGATGAAGGCGCTGACGGCCGCCAAGATCGACCAGGTTCACCTGATCATCAACAAGGCTCACATGCCCAATTATGCCGGCCTTCAGCAGGTGGCGAAGGGAGGGTTTTTCGATTTCACGCTGGCGTCGACCAAGACGAAGAAGAATCCGGGCTTCGTGTCGCTTTTGCCGTTGCTGAGCAAGGAAATCGCGACGACGATTGGGGCGCCCGAGCCGAAGTCCAAGCCGGCGGCATCGCCGGATTCCGCCCCGCCGCCGCCGCCGCCACCGGGCGAAAAGACCCCTGAGCCTCGCCCGGAGGCCGGGGTGAACGCGCCGCGTCCCGTCGCGCCGCAGCCGCCGAAGGCCGGGGAAGCGAGCATCATCCAGTCCGCCGACCCGCGCCCGCCGGAAGTGGAGCAGGTCGCCCCGCCCGCGGCCGCCCAGCCCACGGTCCGCGCCATCCAGTCCACCGCCGTGTATGCGGAAAGCGATCGCATCTGGCTGCTGCTCGCCAATGCTTGCTGGACCGCTTTCCTTGCCGCGGGGATCGCCTTGACGCTTCTCGTCGCGCAAAAGCGTTACCTTCGGCAATCGTGGCCGAGCCTTGGTGAATTGTTCAAGGCGTTCGCCGCTGGCGTCATCGCGGGCGTGATCGCGGGAACGGTCGTGCAATGGCTGTTCCTGCAATTGACCTCGGGCAACGCCCTGTGGAGCGCCATGAGCCGGGTACTGGCGTGGACCGTGCTCGGCGGTCTGATCGGTGCGGCGACCGGCATTTTTGTCCCGAACCTCAACTGGAAACGCGCCTTCGTCGGCGGTTGCGTCGGTGGGTTCGTCGGCGGCGTCGGTTTCACGCTGGTCGAACTCGTCGCCAACAAATTCCTCGCGGAATACATTGGCGTCGGCCTGGTCGGCTTTCTGGGCCGACTCCTCGGGGCGCCGCTGCTGGGTTTGTGCATCGGTCTGATGGTCGCCCTGGCGGAACTCGCCTCGCGGCGTTACTGGCTCGAAGTCGCCTTCGGCGAGCGCGAAATCCGCACCGTCACCCTCGGCGCTTCCGCCGTCACCCTGGGCGGCGACGAACGGCAAGCCGGCGTCTTCGTCCCCAACGCACCGCCCAAGGCCATCGGCTACCGCGTCGATCGCAATCGCGTCTTTTGCGAGGACTTCACCACGGGCAAGACCGCGGAGGTCCCCGCGGGCGATCAGCGCACCCTCGCCAACGCCAAGGTCCGCGTTTGTAGTGCATCGAGCGCGCAACCGACGGGGGCGAACCTCCAGCTCGTGGTTGTACGCGATGTCCCGCTCCTCATCGGCATGCCGCTCACCGCCGACGACATCCCCGGTCTGGAACCCCAGGGCTCCGACGGCATCGTCGCACTCGTCAGCCGGCGCCCCAACGATCCCAAGGTTTTCCTGCTGCGCAATCGCTCCAAGCAAGCCTGGACCGTCACCGACGCCGACGGCAAACAGCGCACCGTCGGCCCGGGCCTGGGCATCGAACTGGCGTCCCGTTGCGAAATCGACTTCGGGCAAGTGAAAGGCGCGCTCGACCCGAGCCAGACGACCTGACGCGCCTTCCCTTGCCGCGTGCGGTTTCACGCGGACCGCGGGATCTCGACCTTTTGAGAAATTAATGAAATCCAGGCTTCGTGCTGGACGCGCTATTTCGTTCTGTTAGGATGTCACCCAAGAGGCTACCACCGTTATTTCAGGAGGACCACCACCATGAAACGCTCTCTTTTTGCCACCGTTTTTGTGCTTCTGGCTTCGGCTGCTTTTGCGCAGGCCGACGCGGGCGATCCCAAGCTGAAATCGATCGACGCCCTGGGCTTTGGGCCCGATGGGCTACTGCTCATTGGCGACAGCAAGTCCGCCGCGGTCGTGACCGTCGACACCGGCGATGTGCGCGAAACCACCTGGAACAAGGCCGGCATCGCCAACATCGATCAGCTTCTCGCCGCCAAGCTCGGCCTGACCGCCAAGGACATCCAGATCACCAAGGTCGTGGTCAACCCCGCCTCGCGCAAAGCTTATATCGCTATCCGTTCGATGAAAATCAAGCAAGACGTGATCTTGACCATCGACGGCGCCGGCAAAGTCGCTGAATTCTCGCTGGAGAACGTGAAGTTCAACCGCTATCCGTTGAACACGGGCGACAAGGGCTTGAAGGTCCTCACCGGTATCGCCTGGGCCGGCGATCGCATCCTGGTCGCCTCGCAAGTGAATACGACCTTTGAATCCCGGGTCTTCTCGATCGTTCCCGGCGCCAAGGGCGATCCGTGTTCGTCATTCAGCACCGAAACGTTCCACACGGGGCACAACGCCGTCGAGACCAAGGCCCCCTTGCGCACGATCATGTCCTATGAAGACGCCGGCAAGCGTTTCGTCATCGGCAGCTTCACCTGCACCCCGATCGTTCGCTATCCCCTCACCGACGTGCAGCCCGGCGCCCAGCTCAAGGGCTCCAGCGTGGTTGAACTGGGTCATGGCAACGCTCCGCGCGAAATGTTCGTCTACGAAAAAGACGGCAAGAAATACATCCTCATGGGTTGCCTGCGCATGGCGCGCTTCCACAAGACCAATCCCGTCGGCCCCAGCCCCTACTGGGCCTGCAAGGTCGATCACGACCTTTTGAAGGAGACCACCAAGGTCAACAAGAACGCCCTGTGGCGTTTCAATCCCCGCACGGGCAAAGCGTCCAAGTCCGAGACCGACCGGGCCACCATCGCCCAGGAATTCTTCGGCGTCCAGTACATGGACCGGCTCGATTCCGCCCGCGCCCTGACGATCCGCGAAGAAAAAGGCGGCCTCGCCTTGCGCGTGCTGCAACTGCCGTAACTCTGGCCCAAAAAAGTGTATACCCCAGGGCGAGCATCGTAAGCCCTGGGGATTTTTTCCAGGTTGCCTGAGACTCTTCCGTGAACGCGTCCCTCCTTTTCATCGCCACCTTTCTGACGCAAACCGCCGAGCCGGTGCTATTCTTTCGCGCGAGCGGCGACGGCAAGCAAGTCGTCGCGCGCCTGCCCGAGAATGCGAAAGTCATGCTGCCCAAGGGGAGGCTCACCCAGGAACAAGGCGAAACCCTTCTGGTGGTTTCCTTGGTGGATGAAGTAACGAAAAAGTCCGGCCCCGCCATGCTCGGCAAATATGAGCGCGACGGCAACGCCTTGACATTCACGCCGCGCTTTCCGTTTGAACCCCGGCATAGCTACCGCGCGACCTTTCGTGTGGGTGGGGCCGCGGGCATGGGCAAAACGGTGACGCGAGAGTACCATGTCCCACCGCCGCCGCCCAGGTCGCCCCCGCGCGTCGTCAAGATCTACCCCACCGCCGACGTGTTGCCCGCCAATCAACTGCGCTTTTACATCTACTTCGACCGTCCCATGCGTGGCGGCAAGGAAATCTTCAAACAAGTCGTCCTCGTCGATGACAAGGGCAAGGTCATCGACGACCCCTGGCTTCTCGACGAAATCTGGGACGACGAAAACAACTGCCTCATCATCTACATCCAGCCGGGCCGCATCAAGTGGGGCGTCCTTTTGCGCGAATTGCTCGGCCCCGTCTTTGTCGAGAAGCGTCGCTACGCCCTCGTCATCCGTGGCACGATGCGCGATCCGCAGGACAACCAAATTGGCATGGACGTGGTGAAGAAGTTCCGCACCACGTCGGAAGATCGCGTCCGCATCGACCTTTCCAGGTGGAAGCTATCCGCCCCGAAGGCCGGCAGCATGGAGGCGCTCGCACTCGACCTGCCCAAGAGTCTCGATCACCGCGGCCTGCAAAGCAATCTGAAAGTGTTCGACGCCAGGGGCACACGCGTCGACGGGAAAATCGCAATCGGCACGGATGAGAAAAGCTGGCGCTTCACGCCGAACCATCCCTGGCGCAAGGGCGCGTACCACCTTCGCGTGGACGGGCGACTCGAAGACGTTGCCGGCAATACCCCGCTGCGGCCGTTCGATCTGGACCTGAAAGCGAAGAAGCTGCCGCCGCAAAAGTTGCGGCTGGAGTTTCAGGTTCCGTAGTTAAGTATGAGTTGACACAGCCATCCAGAGAAAATACATGCTCACCTATCACGCGGCCTTTTACAAGTTTGAAGAAGATGACGGCTGGTATGTCGTGAGTGTCCTCGACTTTCCTGGCGTCAACACGCAAGGCAAAACGCTGCGCGAAGCGCGTTTGATGGTCAAGGACGCGCTCAAGCTGATGGCCGAGTCGTACCTCGAGGAAGGGCGACCGTTACCGAGACCCAATCCCAAGGCGTTTGATTCCGAGGCAAGACGAATCGAGCAGATTCCGCTGGGAATTCAGGTACACGCTCCGGTGCCTGCATGAAACGAACCAAGCTGGTCAAACACCTGCATCAGAACGGTTGCCGCTTGGAACGGGAAGGCGGGTGCCACACCATCTACACCAATGCGAACGGAACGCGAAAGACCGCAATCCCGCGCCATTCCGAGGTCAAGCCGAATACCGTTCGCAAGATTTGCACAGACTTGGGGATTCCGCTGCCAACGGAGAAGTGAAACGCCAGAATCGTACCAACGCCCGACACGCCTGGAGGCCCTGGGCAGACCTCGCGGATCGCGGGTACGAGAAATCGCGAAAGGGAATGCGTAAACCACATGAAACAGACCCACGATCGCGTCGGCCACGGGTTTGCGGCAACGGCTCCTTGAACCGCGCGACGGGAAAACAAACCGACGAATAACCAGAACTGCCGGAAGCTTGCTTGACGCCGTCCTTGTCCTCGGGTGGTATGTCACGTTTCGCTTCCTTTGATGCGTTTCGGTGGCGAGGTTTCGTGCGTTGGGTTTTGATTTGAGTGCCGATTTCCTGTCAATTGTTGAAAATTGGATTTGCGGCTTGACCGCGTCAGGGGGCCTTTATGCGCGTTGGTTTTGTGGTCATGGCAATCATCGTCACAGGATTGTTGGCGAACCCGTCGTTGGGCCAGGAGAAGAAGGCCATCAAGCTCAAGGTGCTTGTTCATCCCAACGCGACGCTTGAAATCAACGGCTCAAAGACGACGCAAAAGGGGCCCGAACGGTTTTTTGAAATGCCTGCCCAGGAAACCGGCTTCAGGTACAAGATCGACTTTCTCATCGGCATTGGCGGCCAAAAGATTCGCCATGCCCATGCTTTTTTTCATGGCAAGGACGCGGACACCATCACGGTCGATCTCAGAAAGGTCGTCAAAACGCAACGTGTGGCGCCGCTCACTGGACTTTCCGATCTGCTCAAGGCGCTGCAAGATACGAAGATCAAAAGCGCGGCCGCGTTCGGGATCGAACGCAAGGCCCTGGAAGCCTTCAAGAACGCCAAGGGTGAGAGCGACGACGCCAAACTCCTGCGGGATCCCGCGACCCTTGTCCTCTTGAGAAAATCTCTGAGCGATGACGAGGCCGGCGTCCGGTCCAATGTCGCCAGGGCCCTGGGGCACATGGGTCCGCTCGCGAATTCGGCGTTGCCCGAGCTGGAACGCCTGAGCAAAAAAGACCCCTCGCCCATGGTCCGTGACGCCGCGAACGACGCGTTGCGGAGCATTCGGTGACCGTACCACGCAGAGGCAATACCGGCGCGCGCGCTTCTGGCTAACGGCCGAGTCGACGCGCCGGCTTGAATACTTCCCGCACGTCCACACCTGGCCCGATCAATTCCACGAGCGGCATGACGTCCATATTTTCGCTCAGGGCATACCGGTGATCGCCCGGGTACGCAACCAGAAGGCGGTCCAGTTTCAGATCGTTCATGGCAATCCGCATCGAGGGCGTCAGCGTCGGCGCGTCCTGGCGTTTGCATTCGATGCCGATGCGCCGGCCATGCTTGAAGAGAAGCAGATCAAGTTCCGCGCCCTGGTGGGTCGCCCAGAAGTAGGCCTCATCAGGTTTCAGTGCTTTGAGCAATTCTTCGATGGCGTAGCCTTCCCACGAGGCGCCGATCTTGGGGTGCAATTCCAGGCCACGACGATCCGGGATGCCCAGGAGCGCGTGCAAGAGGCCGCTGTCGCGCACGTAGACCTTGGGCGCCTTGACCTGGCGCTTGCCAAGATTCGCGAACCAGGGCGGAAGCTGGCGCAGCATGAAGACGCCGGTGAGGAGGTCGAGGTAGCGGCGCACGGTGGTTTCGCCGACGCCCAGGGCGCGGGCCAGCTCGGCGCCGTTCCAGATCTGGGCGTGATAGTGGGCGATCATGCTCCAGAATCGCCGCAAGGTCTGGGCGGGGATCTGAATCCCCAGTTGCGGGATGTCCCGTTCGAGGAACGTCTGCAAGAATTGCCGCCGCCAGGTCAGCGAATCGTGTTCCGTGCGCGCCGTGTAGGAGAGCGGAAACCCGCCGCGCAGCCAGTGGCGATTTTGCCCCTTGCGGCCCAGGTCCGCCCAGCGGAACCCTTCCAAAGGGATGGTTTCCAGACGTCCCGCCAGCGTTTCCGAGGATTGCCGCAAGAGTTCGGGCGAGGCGCTGCCCAGGATCAGAAAACGCGCAGGCAGCGGCTTGCGGTCGGCGAGGACGCGCAAAAGCGCGAACAGTTGCGGCCGATGCTGGACTTCATCGATGACGACGACGCCCTTGAGCGGGCGCAACGCCGAGTCGGGTTCAGCCAGGCGCGCCAGGCTCACGGGGTCTTCGAGGTCGAAGTAGTTGAGCGAGTTGACGGGCACGAATTGCCTGGCCAGCGTGGTCTTGCCGCACTGTCGGGGACCCAGAAGCGCCACCACCCGGCTGCGTTTGAGCGCCGTCTGGACCAGACGCATGTCGGTTGCTCGTTCGATCATGCGGAAATTATACACCATGAAATTCCACCACACAATGGAGGAATTTCATGGTAGCAAAATGTAGCCGCGTGCGTGCCCGCTCCCGGGCGGTTTTGCGCGCGATTGGCGCGCAAACGAACACCATGAAAATCCTCCATCTCATGGTGGAATTTCATGGTGCTAAAAGTCCCGCCATTTGGACGCTTGCCCAGGCCGTGGTTATTGGGGCTGACCTGTTTTGGAACGCAAAATGAGTTGCTCCGGCGTGATCAGGACCGACGGTTTCTCGACAGCACCCTTGGCGCAGCCGCACCCGCCGCCGCAGCCGGCCTTGATCGGACGCACGAGGCGATAGGCGCGCCAGCCGACAAAAACAGCCGCGAGCCCGATGGCGATCCAGACGAAAGGGGTTTGCCAATCCATCGAAAGTTCCAATCTCAGCCGCTTGCGGCTTAGCGCTCGCAGCGCGACTCGCGAACGCCAGGCCGAATGCGGCTAGAACAGGCAGCCAATTTGATAGGTCAAGAATGCGCCGACATAGGCCAGCGCGGTCATGTACACAAACGTAAAGATCGGCCAGCGCCAGGTGTTCGTCTCGCGTTTGATGACCACCAGTGTCGAGACGCACTGGCAACAAAGCGCGAAGAAGACCAGGACCGACAGGGCAACGGGAACGCTGAAGACCGCTCGCCCGTCCGGACGGCGCGCCTCGCGCAGCGCGCCTCCCAGCGTGCGGCGGTATTCTTCCTCGCCGGCGTCGCCCTCGCCTTCGCCGAAGATGATGCCGAGCGTGCCGACCATGACCTCGCGAGCCGGAAAGCTCGCCAGCGCCGCCATGCCGATGCGCCAGTCCCAGCCGAGGGGCTCGACAGCTGGTTCGATCCACTTGCCGACTTGGCCCAATAAACTCTGCGCCTTCCATTCGCTGCGCAGCTCGTTGATTTTCTTTTCCTGAGCCGCGATGGATTCCTCGTCCAGCTCATCGCGCTGCCCTTCCAGGCGCTGCGTTGCCGTTTCAATGCGTGATGCAAAATCACCGCTCGGAAAATAAAGGGCGGCCCAGACCAGAATCATGCTCGCCAGGATCATCGTCCCTGCACGCTTCAAAAACATCCGGCCCGCGTCAAAGGATCGCCTTAGCACCGTGTACGCCGACGGCATCTTGTACAGCGGCATCTCCATCACGAACACCGGCGTCTCGCCTCGCAGCAGCGTGCTCTTGAGGACGAACGCCAGCGCCGGCGCCAGGATGATTCCAATCAGGTACAGGCTGAAGAACACCAGTCCCGGTACGAACCAGCCGTATTCCTCGATCGGCAAGAACGCCGCGACCAGCAGACTGTATACCGGCAGGCGCGCCGAGCAACTCATGAGTGGCGCCACCAAGATCGTCGCCAGCCGATCGCGGGGATTTTCGATCACCCGCGCCGACATGATGCCCGGCACCGCGCACGCCATCGATGAAAGCAGCGGAATGAACGATTTGCCGTTGAGCCCCGCGCGCGCCATGAGTCGGTCCATCAAGAAAGCCGCCCGGGCCATGTAGCCGCAATCTTCGAGAACGGCGATTATCGCGAACAAGAAAACGATCTGCGGGATGAACACGACCACCGCGCCGACGCCCCGGATGACGCCTTCCACCAGAAGGCTGCGCAACGGGCCCGCGGCCATCGCGCTCGCAACGGTTTCTTCGATCCACCCGACCCCCAGCTTGATCCAGCCCATGAACGGGTCCGCGACGACGAAAATCGTTTCAAACACCAGGAACATGACCGCCAGGAAGATCAGCGTGCCAAGAATGCGATGCGTGAGCACCTTGTCGAGGCGATCGGTCCAGCTCACGACGCGTTCCACGGGGCGCTCGATGCACCCGGCGGTCATCTTGCGGATCCAGGCATAACGGATACGCGCCTCAATCCCGGCGAGCGTGAAGCCGGCCTGAACCAGTCGTTGTCGAGCGGCGTGCATCTTGTCGATCAGGTCGGCGCCGTATTTCGCGCCGAGCCGTTTTTCGGCGTACCCGCCGACATCGAGCACGAGTCGGCGAATCAAATACACCGGTTCCGTCGGCCCCGTGCATGCCTGGAGGGTGGCGACCTCGTGCTCGAAGGCATCCGGGAACGCCGGGCAACGGCCACACGCGGGCGACTCCAAAACGCGCGCGATGGCCGACTTCAGTGCATCCAGGCCCACGCCGCGATTCGCCTGAATCGGCACGATCGGTACGCCGAGTTGTTGAGACAGCCTATCAACATCGATCTTCAATCCCTGGCTCCGCGCGACATCGACCATGTTGAGGGCGATGATGACGGGCACGCCCAGTTCGAGCACCTGCGTCATGAGATAGAGATTGCGTTCGAGATTGGAGGCATCGACAATGGTGACGACCACGTCCGGCCGCGGTTCGCTCGGGTTATTGCCGAGGATGACATCGACCGCCACCATTTCATCGGGGCTGCGCGGCGCCAGGCTATAGGTTCCGGGCAGGTCGATAAGGTCAAGCGTTCGATCGGCGATGTGCAGCTTGCCTTTTTTGGTTTCAACCGTGACGCCCGGATAGTTGCCGACGCGCTGATTCATGCCGGCGAGAGCATTGAACAGCGTGGTCTTGCCGGTGTTGGGATTGCCGACGAGCGCGATGGTGGGATTGCGAACAGCCATCATGGTGGCAGGCCAGGAATCAGGAGTCGGGGAGTATCAGAATGACACGAATACGAGCGGCCTCGCTTTGCCGAAGGCTCAAGCGATAGTCGCGCAGGCGGATTTCCATGGGGTCGCCGAGGGGGGCGAAGCCGACGACCTCGACTTCCTCGTCTTCCAGCAGGCCCATTTCCATCAGGCGCTGGAGCACGAGGTCGTCACCGACGAAACCTTCGATGCGAACGCGCTGCCCTTCTTTGGCTTGATCGAGGGTCATCATCGTCTCAACATGCCACGGGCCTGACGAGAATCTGCATCGCCCAGTCGCCGCGAAGGCTCAGGCGAGAATCGCCGATCTGCAACAAGCACGGACTGCCCCCCTGGACGACGCGCACGCGGCTGCCGATGCGCACGCCCATCTCGGCAAGTCGGCTGACCCAGCCGGGTTCGCCGCTAACCTCGGCCACGTCGGCCCACTGGCCGGCGTGCAAATACTCCAGGGGCATCAACTCGGGCAACACCAGGCGGCTCCATCTATTTGAGATTCAATCTCAATTTAGGATAGCAGCCCTGGCATGGGTGTCAAGAACACCGAAGGGAATTCGCAGGAAAAAAGAAGCCCAGGGGTGAGCGCAGCGAACCCCTGGGTTGGCGCGATCAAAAATCCCAGGGGCGAGCGCAGCGAACGCGTGGGTTGGCGCAATCAACAAGCCCAGGGGTTCGCTGCGCTCACCCCTGGGCTTCTCGGGCCCTTATTGCGCCAGCGAAACGCAGACGATCTCGCGATCGTTCCGCGCATAAACGCTGCGGTTCGCGAAGGCCGGGTGCGACCACAGGACCAAACGTCCCGCCGGCGGCGCCATGCCGTTGGTCGGCGCGATGATGTTCGCCCGGCTGATTTCCTCGTAACCTTTGGGCGAAAACCGCGCGAGGATCAAGTCCCCCAACTCGTTGAGAAGGAAGTAGCGATTGCCTTGTTCCACGATGAACGCATTGCCCCAGCGCGTCGATTCACCGGTGACCGGCTTGTGCGTGGACCAGATGCGCTCCCCGGTTGATTCCTTCAGGCAACGCAATTCGCCGTAAGAATCGACGCCGTAGATGTACCCGTTCTTGATGACCGGCGTGACCATGACGCTGTGCAGGCCGTCGGTGTCCTCGGGCATGACGCTGCGTCCCGCCTTTTGCCAGAGGACGCTTGGCTTGGCGAGCCCTTTGGTTTTGAGCATCAACGAGCCGTCGTAGAAGCAGGTAAAGAAGAGCAGGTCGCCATCCAATCGCGGCGTGGGGATTGACATGCCGGCGCCGAGTTGTTTTTTGCGGTTGTAACGCTGCGACCAGTGGACCTTGCCGGTTTCGGGATCGAGCGAGTTGATCGATTCGGGGTGCCAGAGGATGAGCTGGCGCTTGCCGCCGATCTCGTAGATCATCGGCGGCGCGTATCCCGTTTCAAAAGACGAGAGTGCTTTCCAGATTTCGGCGCCGGTGTCTTTGTTGAAAGCAACGGCGACCGAGCCTTCGCCCCCGACCAGGCAGATGAGCCGATCGCCATCCAGGAGCGGATGCCCGGAGAAGCCCCACTTCGGCGCGAGCGTCTTGTATTCCTTGACCAGGTCCTTCGACCAGAGAATCTTGCCGGTGTTGGCATCGAAGCAGTAAAGGTCGCCCATGGCGCCGAGCGTGTAGACCTTGCCGCCCGCGACCAAGGGCGTGGTGCGCGGTCCGGAGGCGTAGCTGATCTGATAGGTGCGGGGATATTCCTTCTTCCAGATGACCTTGCCGTCGGGTTCGTTGAGGCAGAGTACCCGTTCGACGCCGGCGACGCGCGTCTTGCTGTCAAAGGAGTTGTCGGGGTTTTTCGCCCCTTTGGCGCGAACGCGGTCGGTGACGTAGACCTTGCCATTGACGACCGCCGGCCCGGAGTAGCCTTCGCCGATCGGCGTGCGCCAGCGCACCTTGAGTCCGCCCTGCGGAAACTTCGCGAGGATGCCCGTCTCGCGCCAGACGCCATCGCGCTTCGGCCCCAGCCATTGCGGCCAATCATCAGCGTGAGTGAGCGAGCCAATAAGCGCCAGCGCCAAAAGGGCGTATGTCCATCGTGCGATCATGCGGTGTCTCCATGTCGATTTAGCCGCGGAGCTTGCTCCGCGAGCGCGATACATTGACGATTGTTATCAATATAGACGCTAACAAATGAAAAACGACACAAGCGAAATGTGGGTGGGATATACCGCGAGCGGAAAGAAATGCGAAAATCCGGTAAACGAGCCGCGACCGTAGGGGAGCGGTGGCATTCCCGCTCCCCTTACGGTCGCGGCTCGCTGGGCTCGTAAAGGGAGAGAATTCGCGACGCCTCGAACTTGTTCATTGATCCGGCAGACGCTGTAGCGCGCCAAGATCGCCGCGATAGAAGATGACGTTGACGTGCCCGCGGTCGTGGTGAATGCGGATCGACGTGGTGCCCGGTAGTTCCATGCCGTCATGCAAATCGCCGAGTCGGAAGCGCGCCGGCGATAGCACGAGCACGCAGGCGACCGCCTTGCCATCCCGGCTCGCGAAGGTGAGCTTGGGCACGCGCTGGCCGCGGAATTCGGCGACATCGACGTGTTGCAAATTGCGATAATCGAAATCGCGCGGCGCCTCGACGGGCACGCCCTGTTCACTCAGGTGTTGTTCCACGACGGAGAGGTCCCAGTTTTCTTGATCAGCCAGGGCGCGGATGTCGGCGACCGAGACGGCCGGCGTGTCACGAAGTTTCCAGGCGATGCCCGCGCCAAGGAGAGTGACCGCGATGAAGATCGCCGCCGCGGCTGCCAGCGGCTTCCACGGTGTGCCGCGCGGCTGGGTCGCGAGCTTCGCCAGGATTTTCGGTTGCAGCCCGGGCGGGACCGCGACTGCGCGCACCGCGGCGCCCAGCGCCTGATCGAATTCGCGCTCCGCCTGGGCCAGGGCGGCACACTCGGGGCACCGTTCCAGGTGTTGCGCCAGCGCCGCACGCTCCGGAGCGTCCAACTCCTCGCATTTGCGATCGACGAAGGCCAGCAATTGTCGAACGTCATGGCATTCCATCACAATCCCTCCGTGCGCATTCCCTCTCCGCTTGCAGGAGAAGCCTGGGGTTTGGGGGTTCCCATCTCGACCAGTTCGGCCCGATCCGTCAGCCGCTGGCGCAGAAACGCCTTGGCCCGGGCGAGCCGCGACATCACTGTTCCCAGGGGCACGTCCATCTGTTCCGCAATTTCCTTGTAGCTGAATTCCTCAAAGTAAAAAAGGATGATCGGCGTCTTGAACGCCTCGGGCAGCTCATCCAGGGCGTTTTGCAGCTGGGCGGCATCGATATCGCTCAGCCGTTCCGAATCCCGATCGGGGATTTCGCCGATCGAATCCAGCGAGACCTGCTTCTCCTGTTTGCTGGTCCGCACCTTGTGCAAGTAGGCGTTCCGCAGGATGCTGAACAGCCACGCCTTCGCCCGATTCGCCTCGCGCAGCTGGAAGAGTTTGGTCTGGGCCAGGC
Source organism: Planctomycetota bacterium (assembly GCA_016191165.1). Lineage (GTDB taxonomy): Bacteria > Planctomycetota > Planctomycetia > Gemmatales > Gemmataceae > SIAQ01. The sequence continues at coordinate 1,524 of JACPPF010000078.1, read as the reverse complement.
AAAAAGTTTCCTGCGTCAAATCCTCCGCTTCCTGGGCCGCGCCGCTCAGGCGATAGGCGTAGCGATACAGCGCGGCATAATGGGATTCCACGAGCGATTCAATCGCGGGCCGGGCGCTACCAAACCATAGCATGTCGCGGAACTCCCTACCTATTACGAGGGGAATACGGGCGGAATATTCCCAACATTTTGCCGCTCGCGGCTTCGCGCTTGCAAGGCGCCGCGCCAACGGCAAGCCGCAAGCCGCGATTATACCGGCGCGTTTCGGGGGGACGCCAGTGCATTTCGGTCGGCAGCTGCATAATCGGGAAAAAAGTCACAATTTGCGCAGATAGTTCTTGAAAGAGAAGATTCAGGGAATAAAGTGATGCTTCGTGCATCGTATGTAGGGTTACCGCGGAGTAGACCGTCGGAAGCGTTTCCCGGCGGGTTTCAATCTACCTGAGACGTTCAACTAGAGAGGTTCTGAGATGAAGAAGTTGCTCGGATTGTTCCTGTGCGGGTGCGTTGTACTCGTTCTGTCCTTGGGCTCCACCGGATGCACGAAGGACAAGAAGAAGACCACCACCCCGGCCAAGACGACGCCGACGAAGAAGACCCCGACCACGGAAGACAAGACGAAGACCCCGACCATGGAAGACAAGACCAAGACCCCGACCACGGAAGACAAGACCAAGACTCCGACTACGGAAGACAAGACAAAGACCCCGACTACGGAAGACAAGACAAAGACCGACAAGACAAAGACTGACAAGACTGACAAGACTGACAAGACCGACAAGACCGACAAGACGAAAACCGACAAGACGAAAACCGACAAGACGTCGATTCCCGCCACTCTGAATCAATACGCCGCCACCGAGAGTGTTCAGCGCTCCAATGTCCGGGTTCATTCGTCGTGAGCTGGCCATCGTTGCCTAGTCGGCGCCAAGGCTGAACGATCAACGAAGTTCGTTTGTTTGAACGAAGGAAAACCGCTACTCATTTTCTTGAAAGGAAGGCTTTCTGTGAAGAAGTTGCTTGCCGTTCTGTGTGTTTTTGGTCTCGTTTGCGCGATGGGCGCCAGCCTTTGTGGCTGCACCGACAAAACCAAGGCGAAGACCACGACTCCCGCCCCGAAAACCACCGAACCCGCGAAGACGACGTAACAATCACGGCGTCGGTTTCGTTTTTAAGACGTACCGTAATCTTGCGGGCCGATTCGCCAGGTCGAATCGGCCCGTTCGTTTTTGTGAGTCTCTTCCCATGAAACCCGGCTTCTGGTTTCTTACTTGTCTCATCCTGGCCGTCATGCTGCCCATCCTCGGGTGCAGCGGCAGCCATGAACCCGTCAACAAGGGGGCGGACCGCCCCGTGCCGCCAGCGAAGAAGACCAAGGACAAGTCAGCAGTTCCCGGCAGCTGGTAATACCGCGTCATTTTCAGGAAGCCTGCGTGTGGGCGTTCGTAATCGTTTTCGCCATGATAATTCCCTAGCTTCTCTATTTTGTCGTGCGCAAAGGGACTTGCCATGGATGCCGACGCG
>JACPPF010000004.1 GCA_016191165.1 Planctomycetota bacterium | reverse complement strand
CAGGCCTCAAGATCGCCAATTCCGCGTCACCGTGGCCATCGCCACCGAAGAAACCGCTACCACGCCAAGCACCGTCGTCTGGCCATTTGTAAAATGGCCCAAGCTGGGGGATCGCCAGCTGACAGTCCGGGAACTGCTGGTGATTGACGGCAACATCCGCGTCATGGTCGTGGCGGTCAGCGGCGAAAAAATCCGGCTGGGAATCAGCGCCCCGCCAGCCATCTCCGTGGACCGCAAGGAAGTCCACGACCGCAGGGCCGAATTCGATTCTACATGCAACTGGAAGCAGCCGGCATCGGTTTCTTGATCGATCCAGGCTCGTTGTGTTGTAAGACTCACACTGCCGCCAGCAGGATGTGAGGCCGTTTCACCCCCGGCTTGCGCCGAGGGCTGGTATTCCTGTTTATTGGACAAGTTCAAAGATTTCTGTGGCGTCGGGCCGACGTTGCGAGTTAAATCGCAGGAACAGATGAACCGTCACGCTCAACAGGGAACCAGCATATGCAAAGAATCCTGATCGCATCGGTAGTCTCATTGGTCTTCACGATACCACTCCTTGCCGGCGATGATCTGCCGCGCGGCTTCGAATCGCTTTTCAACGGCAAAGACCTCATGGGCTGGAAATCGACCGGCAACATGAAGGTCTGGGGCGCCGAAGGCGGCGTCATCTACTGCCAGGGCGGCGGCGGGGGCTGGCTGATGACCGAGAAAGAATACGACGACTTCGAGCTGCGTCTGGAATACAAGATGCCCAAGGGCGGCAACTCCGGCGTTGGCATCCGCTCCCCGCTCAAGGGCGATCCCGCCTACGCCGGCATGGAACTCCAACTCATCGACGATGAAGGCTGGCCAGGCAAGCTCCAGTCCTGGCAGCACACCGGCTCCATCTACGACGTCGTTCCCGCCAGGACCATCAAGAACAAGCCCGTCGGCGAATGGAACACTTTCAAGGTCATCGCCAGAAAGCGAAAGATCACCGTCGAGCAAAATGGCGCCATCCTCGTCGAAGCCAACCTCGACGATTACGTGGAAAAACACGCCAAGCAACATCCCGGCATCCTGCGTAAGGCGGGCCATATCGGTTTTCAAAGCTACAACAAAAGGGTTGAGTTTCGCAAAATCTTTTTGAAAGCGCTATAATCCACGCCGTTTCGCGCCCGGCGCTCGCACGGCGTTTCGCGGGCGGCAGGCCGCCAGCGGCAAAACCCGGGGGCACTCTCATGAGACACTTCAACATCGCACTGACCCTTGCCGCGCTCGCCGCGCTGCCGACCTTCGCTCAGGAAAAGGACCGCCGGCTGACCGAAGCGCCGAAGCATTACAACCTCAAGTACCATCCGTGGACGCCCCCCACAACGAAGGAAGCCTGGGAAGCGCGCAAGCCGATCCTGAAAGAACAACTCCTCGTCTCGCAAGGCATGTGGCCCATGCCGGTCAAGGTCCCGCTCAACGCGGTCGTCCATGGCAAGATCGAACGCGACGGCTATACCGTCGAGAAGGTTTTCTTCGTCAGCCATCCGGGACATTACGTCACCGGCAACCTCTATCGCCCGACGGGACGAAAAGGCAAACGCCCGGCAATCCTTTACGCGCACGGCCACTGGACCAACGCTCGCCTATCGACCGCCAACAGTTGGGCCAGCGATCAGAAGACTGGCGCGGAAGGCACGGAGAACAGCTCCAAGTATTTTCATCAGGCCGGCTGCGCCATGCTCGCGCGCCTGGGCTGTGTCGTGTTCCATTACGACATGGTCGGCAATTCCGACTCGAAGCAAATCACGCATCGCCTGGGCTTCAAAGACGTGGAAGCCCAGCTTCGCTTGCAAACGTTCATGAATCTTCAAACCTGGAACAGCGTCCGCATTGTCGATTTTCTGCACACTTTGCCCGAGGTGGATACCACGCGCATCGGCATCACCGGCGCGTCGGGCGGCGGCACGCAGTCGTTCGTCCTGGCCGCCGTCGATGAGCGCATCACCGCCGCCTTCCCCGCCGTCATGGTCTCGGTCTCCATGCAGGGCGGATGCATTTGCGAAAACACGGCCTACTTGCGCGTCGGCACGACCAACATCGAGCTGTCCGCGCTCATCGCGCCACGCCCCCTCGGCATGACCGGCGCCAACGACTGGACCCGCGAGATCGAGACGAAAGGCCTTCCGGAATTGAAGCAGATCTACAAGATGTACGGAGCCGAAGGCAATGTCATGGCGAAGTATCTCAACTTCCCGCACAACTACAATCAGCCCAGCCGCGAGGTGATGTACAACTTCTTCAACCAGCACTTCAAGTTCGGCGTGCGAGGCGCCATCGCGGAAGTGCCGTTCACGCCCGTGCCCCCCAAGGACCTTTCGGTGTATGACGCCGAGCACCCATTGCCGAAAGATGCAACCAACGCCGAGGGGCTGAAACGCAATCTGACGATGGCCCAGGAAAAACAACTGGCGTCGCTCACGCCGAAGGACGCCAAGAGCCTGGCGACGTTTCAGAAGGTCCAGCACGCGGCCCTGCGGGCGATGATGACGGACGAGCTTCCGCCAGCCAGCGCTGTCGAATGCGTCGCCAAGGGGGACAAGACCGAAAAGGACGGCCTCGTCGCCGTGGAGTTGTTCCTGAGCCGTAAGGGACAGGGAGAACGAGTGAAGACCCAGGTGGTTCACGGCAAGAACTTCGACGGCCGGGGCGTGATCTGGGTCCATCCGGATGGAATCAAAAGCCTGTGGAACAAGGGAAAACTGGTGCCCGCGGCCCAGGCGATCGTGGACAAGGGCGCGGGCATCCTCGCGGTGGAAACGTTCCGCACCGGGGACGCCGCCGGGGAACGGCCGACGACCAACATGAAGGTCGGCAGTCTCGCCTACGCCGGCTATTTCTACGGCTACAACCGGGCGCTCGTCGCCGAGCGGGTGCACGACATCCTGACCGCAGTCGCCTTCGCACGCTCGCATGAAAAGGCGAAATCGATCAATCTGGTCGGCTTCGGCAAGGCCGGCCCGTGGGTCCTGCTCGCGCGTGGGCTCTGCGGCGACGCCGTGCAGCGCACCGCTGCGGATGTCAACGGCTTCCGCTTTGAGCAGGTGAAGGATTTCGACGACGAGATGATGCTGCCCGGGGCTCTCAAATATGGCGGGTTGCCCGGCCTTGCCGCCGTGATCGCACCCCATGAGCTTTACCTGCATAACACCAAATCGACCGGAACCGGTCAGGCGGGTTTACTTCAGGCTGCCTATCGGGCCTCAGGGCAACCGGCCCGGCTGCAACGTCAGGGCGCCAGGGTCGGCGGCGTCGCGGTCGTGAACTGGCTGTTGCGCTGAGTATTCGGCAAGCCCAGGGGTGAGCGCAGCGAACCCCTGGGATCGACGCGCACCGATCCCAGGGGTTCGCTGCGCTCACCCCTGGGCTTGGACGGCCCCCCCCATGTCCACCCACTGGCTCCGCGCAACCGAATGCCCGCTCCTTCAGGCGGCCGACGACAACGTCGATTCGGTCGCGCTGCGCCTCGTCCAGCGCCTGCTCGAAATCGCGTTGCTGCGCCAGTCCTCCGATGACGTGGCCCAGACGCTCCTGGCCGAAGTCGCCGCTCAACTGCGTGCCGATCACGTCGGCATCTGGGAAGCGAAGCCTGCCTGGACGGTGCGCTGGCGTCATGCCCGGCCCGGGTCGCGAACCAACCTCGAAGCGATCCCCAGGCCGCTCCTGAACGAGATTCTCGACCGCCAGTCGGGCGTCATGCAACCCGCAGGGAGTGCGATGCCGGCCCTGGTCGGGGCATGCCTTAGCTACGTCGATCGCCCCAACCGCGTCCTTCTGGCGACTCGGCCTCGCGATGCGTTCACCAAAGGCGATCTGGAGTACGCCGTCGCCGCCGGGCATTACCTGGGCGTCGCCCTGGAACGGGCCGGCCAATGGGATCAGGCTGCCACCCAGTGTCAGCGCCTGACGGCCATCCTCGACATCGCGCAACAACTCGCCCAGGAACGGGAAACGGTTCCGCTTTTGGAACACATCGCCGCCCAGACCGCGAAGCTTCTACATTGCGAACGCGCCAGCATTTTTCTGTGGGACAGGGAACGCAAGGAACTCGTCGGCAGACCGGCCCTCGGCATGCCCAACAACGAGCTGCGCATCCCGGATAGCGCCGGCGTTGTCGGGCGCACCCTCGCCTCGGCCAGGCCGCAGATCGTGCAGGACGTACGGACCGACCCCGCCTTCACTGGCAAGGTGGACCAGACTTCCGGCTTCCAGACACGCAATCTCGCCTGCGTGCCCATGCGCGATCGGAACAAAAACGTCATCGGCATTCTGGAGGTGCTCAACAAGTCCGACACCTACACCGCGGCCGACATTGAAACGATGGACGCGCTGGCGATTCAGATCGTGGCCGCGCTAGACAATGTGCGCGAGCTGGAGGCCATGGTGCGAAGCAATCTCGAGCTGGACGCCCAGGCCCGGCTCGCGGCGCGTATCGTCGGGGACTCGACGCCGGTCGTCGCCCTGCGCGGCACCATCGAGCGCGTCGCACGCACCGATCTGCCCGTGCTCATCCTTGGCGAAAGCGGCACCGGCAAGGATGTCGTCGCGCGAGCCATCCACTATTCCAGCGCGCGCGAACGGCATCCCTACATCCCGATCAACTGCGCCGCCATTGCCGAGACCTTGATCGAGAGCGAGCTTTTTGGCCATGAGAAGGGCGCTTTCACCGGCGCCAACGAGATGCGCCCGGGCAAGTTCGAGGCGGCCTCCGGCGGCACGCTTTTTTTGGACGAGATCGGCGACCTCAGCGCCAACGGCCAGGCCAAGCTGCTGCGCGTCCTGGAAGAAAAAATCGTCTACCGCGTGGGCGGCACGGCGGCGATTCCCGTCGATACCCGCGTGCTCGCAGCCACGAATCGCAACCTGGCCGACACGGTGCGCGCGGGCAAGTTCCGCGAGGACCTCTTCTATCGTCTAACCGTCGTGACGCTCGAACTCCCCCCGCTGCGCGACCGGCGCGACGACGTCCTCGTGCTCGCCGAGCATTTTCTTGGCCAGTTCTGCAAGGAGGCAGGACGCAAGCCCCTCAAGTTTTCGCCGGAGGCTCGCAAACGCCTGGAACAGCACGAATGGCCCGGCAACGTGCGCGAGCTGCGCAACCTGCTCGAACGCGTCGCCTATCTGTGCCCCAACCCGCGCGTCGAGGCGGGCGATCTGGCCATCATCCAGCGTCTCAGCAAGGACGGGGCGAATCCCTACGGCGAAATGACCCTGGCCGAGGCCACCGATGCCTTCCAGCGCGACCACATTCAACATGCAATCCAGCGCGCCAAGGGCAACGTCAGCGAGGCCGCCAAGGTTCTGGGCCTGCATCGCCCAAATCTCTACCGCAAGATGAAGTTGCTCGGCATGGAGGCGATGCCGTAAACGGGACTCCGAACGCCGCCTCGCACACCTGGAACGCTCGCCAGGGTACAAATGCGCAAGCCGGCGAATCCGGGCAAGATCTCGACCTGCGGGCGTGAAATCGGAATTGATCCGCAATCGCCGTTTCGGTTATACAAAAGCGTGAACCATGTTCCGCTGGGCAGGAGGCCCGTCGATGCGAAGCAACGGAAAGTTTGGCTGGCTGGTCGTGCCTGTGGCGGCCCTGGGTCTGCTGGTGGTCGGTCGGGCCCAATCACCGCCGGGGGGCGACAAGGTCGTGCCGGCGACGCGCGTCGTGCCCGCGCCGGAGCGGCTGCCCAAGCTGCGCGACGGCGCCAAGCTTGCCGAATCGGCACAACCAATCTTCTTCAGCGCCTCGCGCGCCCTGGAATGGCTCAAACTGACGAACAAACCGGATGGCCGTTTCGTCTACGGCTTTCAGCCCGCATTGCGCGTGCAGCTTGAAGGCGACAATTTCCTCAGCCAGGCGGGCGCCACGTTCGCCCTGGCGCGCGCCGCCCGGTATTACCGCGACCGGCGCGGGACCACGATTGCCAGTCAAGCAGCGCTGCGACTACTCCTGGAAACGGTCGTGGACCCCCAGGACAAAACCCTCCGCCATCCTTTCCTGCCCGCGACCATGGTCAATCGCCTTTCGGCAGGCGGAGCCTTGGTCTCGGCCATCCATGAACTCGATTCCGCGCGCGACTACAAGGACCTGCTCGATCAGGCCGATCAGCTTTGCAACTACCTGCGCCGGCAACAGCGCGCGGATGGGTCGTTGTTTGTTCAGGCCGGCGACAAGCTGCTCAAGACCGGCTCGGACGACCATGACGCCAAGCACGCCGGGTGGGCGCTGCAAGGCATCATTCGCAGCCAACGACTGCGCCCGGCGGACTGGAAACTCGACGCGCTCCGCAAAGCGCGAGCCTTCTACTCCATGCAATGGCAACGCGGCAAGAGCCTGACCCTGGCGTGCAGTCACACGCCGGCCTATGCCGAGGCGTTTCTGGCGACCAGGGAGGCCGCCTTCAAGGATGCGGTGTTCGCCATGAACGACTGGCTCGTTGAACTTCAGTTCCGCGAGGATTTCGACTCCGCCCGCAAGCACTGGACGGGAGGTTTCCCACGCCCACAGACCGACGGCAAACTCACGGGGCCGCCCGACATCAGCTCCGCCCACGCGGCCGAGAGCCTCGCCGAGGCGTGCCGCGTCGCCAGGGCCGCCGGGGATTTGCCCCGCCTGCAACGCTTTGAACGCGCGTTTTTGCTGAACATGCAATTCTTGCTGTCGTTGCAGTACACCGCCGCCAGGACGCAGCATTTTGTGCCTTCGTTTCGCCCATCCGTACTCGGCGCCTTTCATGCGTCGAATCAGGACGGCAATCTGCGCATCGATTACACCCAGCCTGCCCTGGCCGGCATGGTGCAGTACCTGGACAAGGTGATCGAATAAAGGCCCGGCGCGCGTGAATCCGCCTAGGGCGTGGCGGGGAGGTCAATTACGATAGCCAAGAGACCCTATTCGTTGTATACTGCCTTTTCCATGTGCTTGGAGCGCCCATGAGACAAGCGTCCGGCGGAGATCGGTTGGCACTCATGAACGACGAACGACCCCCATCCCCGAGGCCGCGCTGCCGCAGCTTGACGGGTGTGCGCATCCTGGGCACGGGAAGCTACGTTCCAGACTCCATTGTCTCCAATGAACACTTGCACCAACGGCTGGGTTTCGACTCCGACTGGATCATGAAGCGCACCGGCATCCTCGAACGCCGGCATGTTCAACCCCATCAGGCAACCAGCGACCTTTGCTATCAAGCCGCACGCCGCTGCATCGACTCCGCCGGCGTGAAACCCTCGGACATCGACCTGTTGCTTCTGGCAACCTTCACGCCCGATATGTCCTTTCCCTCAACCGCGTGCCTGGTGCAGGATCAACTCAAGCTCAACTGCCCCGCGGTTGACATGCAGGCCGCCTGCGCCGGTTTTATGTACGCGCTCATCACCGGGGCCGCCTATGTCGCTTCGGGTGCGAGCGACCTCGCGCTCATCGTCGGCGGCGACGCCAATTCTCGCGTCGTCAATCCGGACGACATCAAGACCTATCCCCTCTTCGGCGACGGCGCCGGCGCGGTCCTCCTGACGCGAGGCCGGCCCGATCAGGGCATTCTTAGCTACAGCCTGGGCGCCGATGGCTCCGGCGGCGATCTCCTCAGTCGGCCCGCGTGCGGCAGCCGCATGCCTCCCACGCCCGAGTTGCTCGAGAAGGGCTTGCAGTACATGTACATGGACGGCCGGGCCGTCTTCCGCTGGGCCGTCGCCATCCTGTGCGACACGATCCAGGATGTGCTGAGACACAGCGGCTTCACGCCCGATCAAGTCAATCTCTATCTCCCGCACCAGGCCAATATCCGCATTATCAACGCCGCCATTGACGTTCTTAAAATTCCACGCAATCGCGTCTTCAACAACCTGGACAAGTACGGCAACACCTCGGCAGGCTCGGTTCCCCTGGTCCTCGACGAGGCGATTCAGGAAGGTCGCGTCAAGGCCAACGATCTGATCGTGATGAGCGGTTTCGGCTCAGGCCTGGCGTGGGGCACGGCGCTGTTGCGCTGGTAGGGACTTTTCGCTCAACCAATCCGCGCTCCAATCGATCAACCGCCGACGGATTACCCCAGGGCGACTTCTCAGCGCCACAACGCGGATAGAAGATCCCCCGCCAGGATCAGGCCAAATCCAAGGAATACGAGAAGGAACAGCCAAAGCACAAATCGGTCGGGCTCCGCCATTTTTTCTTGGCCTCGCGAATCGGGCTCGGTAGATCGGTCATTCGCGTCGGTTGGATTGTTCATGATTACCCCTCTGAGTCCGGCGGATCGTGCCGATCGCCTCTTGAGGTGAAGTTGCAAAGCAATTCAAATGCCAGTATTCGGCCTGGTACAAATCCATCGATTTTAGAGTAACAAGCAATCCGCGAGCCGCCGGGCTTGGCCGGGCGGTGAACCCGGGCGGAGCGCGCTGCACCGCCGGTACAAGCCCGGCGGCTCGCTGTGACCTTCACTTGGACCAGGCCCAGTATTCCCCGCCCACGATCGCGATTTACCTCGCTGGATGGGCCAAAAAGGCTCCATGTTGAACAGCCGATAGTTTCAGCATGAAACACCCGAAATTCGGTATCCGTTGTCCAGCAATGGGTGACGCCAGCGGACCGATGGGCACGCGATTGCCAAACGGCAATGTGCGGTTTCGGCACGATCAAGTCCCCTGCGGCAAAAATCGCACGGAGCAATTACCCTAACCTGAACCACGCCGGAACGGCCTTCGTCCCGTCCAGATGACGCACGCTGAAATGTCCGCCCTTTTTCTTGCAATTGTTCCCGATGGCCCACGATTTGCACTAGACGAACCTGCGACGTTCGCCAGTTTTACGATGCCATGAGGCTGTCTCGGGCGATCTGACGGACACACCAAAACGACTCAAAAGGGAAGGCACATGAAAAGGCTCATCGCATTTGGCGTCACCTTTCTTTTACTGGCTCTTGTCGGGGCTCCCCCGGCCCCCGGTCAGCCCCGCGGCAAGAATGTCGAGAAACTGATGAGGGCAAAACTCAAGCATTCTCAAGTGTTGCTGGAAGGCATCTCCATCGGTGATTTCAAGAAGATATCCGCCAGCGCCGAGGAATTGCTCCAGTTGACGAAGACCGAGGAATGGCTCATGCACAAAACGCCGAAGTATCAAATGCACAGCAACGAGTTCCAGCGCGCCGCCGAAACGCTCATCCGAAAAGCCAAGGAGAAGAACATCGACGGCACAACGCTGGCTTTTTTCGACATGACCATGTCGTGTGTGCGCTGCCATCAGCACGTGCGCGAGATTCGCGATGCGAAATGGCCAAACGCGCCATCGGAAGCCCTGCGTTTTGTTTCCACCGATTTCAAGCTTGATTCACGATCGCCTTGACTTGCCATCGGCCAGCGAACGGGTAGAATTGCGTTGTATGACGACGCGTTGGTAAGGCGCAAGCACGGTGTGCGGCCGGTCCGTTACGAGCGGATCGGCCATTTTCGCTATGCCGTACCCGATCGATCCCGACACCAACGCGATGCGTGAGCAAAGGACGATGCGTCTTGGCTCGAGCACGCCGCGCAAGCAAGTACCACACTTGCTATCGCGGCGTGCTCACAATAAACACTGAATGTTGCGCCAACTGCTCATCGGTCAGCGATTTGGCAAAGCAGGGGTTTTCTTGAAGTCCACATAGGAACCACGCGGCGGGGTAGCTCAGTTGGTCAGAGCAGCGGCTTCATAATTCACCAAACCCTCAAAAACACTGGATTTTTGAGGGTTTTTTCGTTTTCTGACACCCGAAAAGCACGAACAAACCCCTATTCGCGGGTGTCAGAACGGGTGTCAGATTTTGACACCAGCAAGCGAAAGTTCTTATACGTGTTTTTCGCTGCATTCCATCGGGCAATCGCTCGTCAAGGTTCCAAAGACGCCACGGGCAGGGCAGGCGATGAAAAGGGCATTCGCTCGAATGGCGTCGTTTCTGGGCCTTCCTGGGCTGGTAGGCTCGCCATTAGAGCGATGGGATTGCATCCGGGCGGGCTGTCCATCGTCCAGACGCAAAGGGCGAAATGTCAAAACTCAAAGCCCTGCAATTGCTCTTGCACGGCTCGGCGCACGCCGTCGAGGTGTGCGGCGTCGCGCTTCTCGGCGTCGATCTCGCGATTGTAAGCCGCAACGTCAAGTACGTTGTCAATGGCCTGGCGCAGAATGCT
>JACPPF010000003.1 GCA_016191165.1 Planctomycetota bacterium | reverse complement strand
TTCGCGAATAGAATCCGCGCCGGGTAAACCTCCAGCGTAATCGTTCGAAGACAAAAAGAAAAACCCCGGCGTCGATTTCAACGCCGAGGTCGCGCTTGGTTCTACAGGGAAGTGACCACCGCGCAGCGGTTTAGTTCAACAATGGTTTCGCACCTGGAATTCGGAAGCCCTCGCCTGCGGACTGGGTGACGATTCGTGGAAAACGCTGGCAGGGCCCGCGCAAAAGAGCGTGACCGCCGCGGTGGTTTTGGCCGACGCGGATTTGAAGAAACTCAACCTGGAGACCGCTTACCAACGGCTGCGGAAGATTGGCAAGGAATGGGAAGCGATCCTCAAGGAAGAACAACGTCGCCAGCCAAAAGGCGAGGCGCCGCTGGCCGGCGTGTTGACGCCTGCCTGCCAGCGCGTGGCCCTGGCGACCCTGGCCGACGCCAGGATGAAATTTGTGGCCCTGGTAAAAGCCGAGGACTATGCCGGCCTTGCCAAGTTGAAACTCAGCCTGGAGGCGCGATCGAATCTCGCGGCATGGGGCGCCGGCCCTGCTCTGCCCAAATTTCTGGAAGGCTGCGACTTCATCCTCGCGGTCGCTCGAGACGCCGGCAAATTCACGTCGCCAAAAAAATGACGCGGCCGGGGAGACAACCACCATGAACGCCGCGGACGCCGATCGGCTGGAAGCGGCGATTGATGGTGCGATGGCCGAGGGGAATCTGGCCCTTGCTCAAACGCTATCTGCTCGTTACCTGGCAGAGGCAGGTGCGCCGAAAAGCCAAACGGATCCGGCCCGCGCGCCCTGGTTTCGGGCGGCCTATCTTGCGTCCCAGGTTTCGCTGGCGGCTGGTTTCATTCAGCACGGGCTGATTCATTTGACGCCCGTGCTCGCGGTTGTCGATCAACTGCCGGGCGACCTTCCGACGCGGGTTCACCTTTTTGCCGCCGAGGCGTATGCAAGATTGCATCGCCTTGAAGAGGCCCGCGTGCATCTGGCTGCCGTCTCTCAAACGCATTTGCGGGGCGATCCCCTGCTGCACCTTCACGCGGTCCGCACACGTCTGGCACTCGGCGAGGTCGGCTCGCTGGGCGATGACGTCGCCGTTTGCGCCCGATCGTTGCAGGCGCGCGGCGAGTTGGCCAACAGTGCGCTGCTGCGCTGTGAGGAGGGGCAGGCCTGGGAACGGGCTGGCAATCTGGATCGCGCCGAGGCCTGCTGGAGGGCGGCCGCGCGCGAGGCGAACCACGCCGGCGACCCGCCTGTCCTGGCGGCCATCCTTGTTCAGCTGGGGCGCCTCGATCATCTCCGTGGCCGGCTCCCCGAGGCGCTTACTCGCTACGACGCGGCTTTGCCTCTCGCGGCTGCCGGGACCCAGCGTTTGGAAATTGACCTGCGCCGCGTGCTTGTATTGATGGACGCCAACCAGGCGCAGTTGGCGCTGGCCACTGCGAGCCAGATTCTGGAGCCAATCAACCTCACCGATCTGCCTGAAGAGATTCGGCCCCTGGCTCAAATGGTCGCAGCACTCGTGCGCGGAGAACCGTTCTTGCAAGACAGCGAACATCAGGCTTTCCTGGCGCTCGCCCAGGGGGAACGCACGGAAGCACGTCGGCTGTATCAGCAAGCCCTCGAAGGCGACCCAACCCCGGAGCGCCGGGCACGCCGTTCCCTGGCTCTCGGCCTGCTCGCGCTCGATCAGGAGGACCGAAACGAGGCGAACGCCTGGCTTCGGCGCGCGGAAGAATTGGCCCGGCAGGGCGATTACCCCGAAATACGCACGCGCGCCCTGGAGGGACTTGGCCGCGTCGCGGCTGAGCTCTCGTGTGATGAAACTTCCGCGTACGCCCTTTTTGAAAAGGCGGCCATCGTTGGCGAGGGCCAGGCGAGCTTGTTCACGCACGCCAGCGATGCCGCCGCCTATCGAGCTCGTCAGGGCGGGGCGCTGCGCCAGCTCCTGCGATCGGCCTGCCGGCGCGGTGATCTCGCATCGGCGTTTCGGTTCCAGGAACTCGAGCGTGGCCGACTGTTGCTGGACCTTTGGCGCAAAGCGCCCAGCGCCGGCGAAATTCACGCGATCCTCGATAGCCGCGAGCTGCAAACCCTGAACGCCGAGATCGAAAGCCATGAACGCGACGTGCGCGAACAGGGAGCAGGTGACCCTTCACGGCGAACGACATCGACCCGCCTCGCCGAACTGGCGGCGCGTCGCGACCACCTCTTGACCGCGGCGCTGCGGGAACGCACGCGCGTCGGCGGCGCGGCGTTGCCGCCCTTGCCCGACGTCTCGGAATTGCAAAGTCAGCTCGACGGCGGAACCGTTTATGTGTCCCCGGTCGCCCTGGAGGATGCGCTGTTTTTGCTCCTGCTCGGGCGCGACCGGGCGCAGGTCGTGCCGATTTCCTGCGCCATCCAGTCGCTAGCAAGGCAGGTGGATACCCTGCGCGGCTGCCTCCACGGCCAAATCGCTCGGTATCGGTCGGGCCTTTCCATGGGTCGCGCCGAGCGCCGGGACCTGGATGAATGCCTTGCCGACCTGGGCCAGAGCCCGCTGGGCGCCGCGCTCGCGACGGCCCTTCGTGGCCAAAAGCGGCTGCTGTGGTCCGCGGACGGATTGCTCCACGGTCTGCCGGTGTCGGCGCTGCGCTTCGGAACGCGGTACCTTGTTGAGACCCACGAGATCGCCATGACGTTCAGCGGTTCACTTTCCGTCTATCACGCGCGGACCCGGCGCCGCGCCCGCGGCTGGTGGCGACCGGCCGTTATAGTTGCCGAAGATTCCACCGTGCTTCCGGGCGCGGCCCGGGAGGGGGACGGCGTCGCCGACGCTTTTTTCTGGTCCCGCACGCTGCGCGGCGCCGCCGGGACGCGCGCGGCCTTGCGGCAAGAGTTCGCGCGGGCCCGGATCGTCCATCTGGCCTGCCACGCGCGATTCGACGAGGAACAACCGCTGGCGGCGCACCTCGTCCTGCCATCGGGTGAAATATTGCTGGCCCTGGAATGCCTGGATGAATCACTGCGCGATCTGCCGCTGGTCACACTCAGCGGCTGCCGATCGGGCGAGGTCGGTTCGGTGCTCGGCGGAGAGGTGTTCGGCATCGTGACCGGCTTGCTTGGTGGCGGCGTGCGCGCGGTGCTGGCGAGTCTTTGGCCGGTTGCCGATCGCGAGGCCACCGGCCTGATGTGGGAGTTCTACCGCGCGCGCATGGGTGCAGACCTGGCGGCGGCCCTGGCGCACGCCCAGCGTTCCAGCCTGCGCCGGCCCGAGTCGTCCCCACTCTTCTGGGCCGCGTTCACCCTTTTCGGCGACCCGGGGCCCCATTCGCCGCCCGGGTGGATCGGTCAACTTCTGACCAGGTGGCGCCAGGCCCGCCACGCCAGGAAGTGGAAGTGGGAATAGCCGTGCGTGCCCCCCCGCGAACTCGCTGGGACATTCACCTGATCCACACTCAGGATACCGAGGGGGGAAAACTTACTGATCGCCCGGGTTTTGGACGATAAAAGGAGAACACCGACCGATGTTTGCTGTCTCGCCTACATTCGCCAAGCCGCAAACTTGACCAGGTTTTCCTGGCTGCGTGAGTGGGAAACCTCCCATGCCTCATCAAATCAGCACGTACTGTAGATTTCTCACCGCGGCGCTGGCGGGCTGCGTTTTCGTATCATCGATTCCGGGTCAGGAGAATCAGCCCGCACGCGTGCATTTCGGCAAGCCGATCGCTTTGATTGAACGAGTTCCGGGAACGCCCGCGCGAACTGCCCAGCGCTTGCCGTTGCTCCAGGTCCGTTTGCCCGACATGCCGGCGGCTCAAACGGGGGATCGGCCGCTGCCAATCAATCTGCCCACCGCCTTGCAACTGGCAGGCGCGAACCCACTGGACATCGCACTGGCGTCGCAACGGGTGAACGCCGCGCAAGCGGAGTTGCAAAGGGCCAAGGTTTTGTGGCTGCCCACGATTTATTTCGGCGTCGATTATTATCGCCACGATGGCAAGCTTCAGGATGTGGTCGGCGATGTTTTCAACACGAACAAGTCGAGCTTCATGGTCGGCGCCACGCCGAACGTGGTATTCGCGGTAACCGACGCTATCTATTCCCCGCTCGCGGCCAAGCAAGTGGTCCGCGCTCGCCAGGCCGACCTTCAAGCCACGCGCAACGACACGCTGCTGGCGGTGGCGGAGGCGTACTTCAACGTGCAGCAAGCGCGCGGCGAAGTCGCCGGCGCGGCCGATTCGTTGCGACGAACCGAGGAGATGGTGAAGAAAATCGAAAAGCTCGTGCAGGGTTTTTCACCCGCGGTCGAAAAGAATCGAGCCCTGGCCGAGCTGGCGACTCGCCGGCAGGCCGTGGAGACCGCATATGAACGCTGGCAGACCGCCAGCGCGACACTGAACCGGCTGCTGCGCCTTGACGCAGCCGCTCTGGTTCAGCCGGCCGAGGGGCCGCATCTCAAGGTCGACCTGGTCGAACCAGGCCAGTCGGTCGATGACCTGATCGCTCTCGGGTTGACCAATCGCCCCGAGTTGGCGTCGCACCAGGCCCTGGTCCAGGCGACGCTCGCGCGCCTGCGCCGCGAGAAGGTTCGGCCCTGGGTTCCCAGCGTCCTGATCCGTGGCGCGGCGACCAACCCCGCCGGCTCGCTGGCCGCGGGCTACTTCGGCGGCGGCGTCAACGATACGCTTTCCAACTTCGGCGGGCGCAACTCGATCGACCTGCAACTGCTCTGGGAATTCCAGAACCTCGGCCTGGGCAACCGCGCCCTGGTCAAGCAACGCGAGGCCGAGAATCAGCAAGCCCTTCTCACGCTCTTCGGCACGCAGGATTTCGTGGCCGCCGAGGTCGTGCAAGCGCATGCCCAGGCGACGCGGGCCCAAAAGCGGCATCGTCATGCCGAGGAGGGGTTGAAGAACGCCTTGATCACCGTCGAAAAAAACCTCGAAGGCCTCCAGCAAACGCGCAACATCGGCGGCGTTCTGGTTCTGGTGTTTCGGCCGTTTGAAGTCATCGCGGCCATTCAATCGCTCGATCAGGCGTACCGCCAGTTCTACACCGCGGTCGCGGACTCCAACCGCGCCCAGTTTCGGCTCTACCGCGCCATCGGCCAGCCGGCGCAGGATGTTGTCCGTGAAACCGCCCGGGAACGCTAAGGCCGCTTGCGGCTTGGTGCTCGCAGGTCCCACGCGAACGCCAGGCCGCGAGCGGCGAAATCGGGATGGCACATTCGTTCGCGGCGGTTAAGATACCTGCTCTGGCTGCCAACGCTCGCACTCACGAGTAGACTCCGATGAATCCGATCGAATTCGCCCTGCGCCGCCCAGTCACCGTGATGATTGCGATGCTCGCGCTGGTGGCGGGCGGCGGTTTGGCGGTGTACCGGACAAAAGTCGATATCTTCCCGCAGCTCAATCTTCCCGTCGTCTATGTATGCCAGCCCTACGGCGGAATGGACCCGCAGCAAATGGAAGGGCTGATCGCCAACTTCTACGAGTATCACTTCCTCTACATCAACGGCATCCATCACGTCGAAAGCAAGAACGTGCAGGGCGTGTCGCTGATGAAGTTGTATTTCCATCCGGACACCGACATGGCCCAGGCGATGGCGGAAACCGTCGGCTACGTCAACCGCTCGCGCGCCTTCATGCCGCCAGGGACGGTGCCGCCGTTCATCATGCGCTTCGACACCGGCAGCGTCCCGGTCGGCTACCTGGTTTTGCGAAGCGACACCAAGACCGTCGGCGAGATTCAAGATCAGGCACTCTTCCGCGTGCGCCCCATGTTCGCGTCGATCCCCGGTGTGTCGGCGCCGCCCCCCTTTGGCGGCAACCAGCGCACCATCGTCATTCGCGCCGATCCGGATCGCCTGCGCGGGTACAACCTTTCCGCCGACGATGTCGTCCGTGCCCTGACCTCAGGCAACACGATCAGCCCATCGGGCAACATCCGCACCACGACCACCATGCCGCTGGTCCCCACCAACGCCATGGCCGTCAAGCCGCTGGACCTGGGCGACATCGCGATTCGTCCCGGGGTGTTCATTCGCGACGTGGTTCGCCGCAATCCGATCACCGAAAAACCGCTCATCGAGGACGCCACCGATATCCCGAGCGGCTACGCCCTGGTCAACGGCCGGCGCGCGGTTTACATCCTGGTCACCAAGCGCGCCAACGCCTCGACGCTGGACGTCGTCAATAGCGTGCGCGCCGATCTCCCCAGGATGCAAAAGGAACTGCCAAGCGACATTCAGGTAAGCTTCGAATTCGATCAGTCGCCGTTCGTCACCAACTCGATCAGGACCGTGGCGTTCGAGAGCATTCTCGCCGCCGTGCAGGTCGGGCTCATGGTGCTGATCTTTCTGCGCGACTGGCGCAGCGTCATTGTCGTGGTTCTCAATATCCCTCTGGCGTTGCTCGGTTCCGTTATTGCCCTGGCGTTGACCGGGCAGACCATCAACCTCATGACGCTGGGCGGACTGGCGCTGGCCGTTGGCATCCTCGTCGATGAAGCCACGGTCGAGGTCGAGAACATTCACACCCAGCTACATCACACCACGTCGATTGCCGTGGCCGTGCGGCGCGGCAACGCCGAGACGGCCGTGCCGCGCCTGCTGGCGATGCTCAGCATCCTCGCGGTTTTCATCCCGGCGTTCTTCATGCAAGGCGCGGCCCAGGCCCTGTTCGTGCCGCTGGCGCTCGCGGTCGGCTTCGCGATGATTGCCTCCTACATCCTGTCGAGCACCTTCGTCCCAGTGATGTCCGTTTGGCTTCTTCGCGGTCATTTGCCGACGGAGGAGGGGACACGGGGAAACCACCCAGGCCCATTCGCGACAGCGTTTTCCGCCTTGCTGACGTTCACGACGCGCCGCCGCTGGGTCGTCGTGCCCGCATATATCGTCGTCGCACTTGGCGCGACTTTCCTGATCGGGCGACTGCTGGGAACGGAGATCTTTCCGCAAGTCGACATGGGCCAGTTTCAGTTTCGCCTGCGCTGCCCCGAAGGAACGCGCATCGAGCAGACCGAGGCCGTCACGAAGGAGGCGCTCGATTTCATCAACAAGGAGGTCGGGCCAGAGAATGTCGAGATCACGCTCGGCTATGTCGGGGTCGTGCCGTCCAGTTATCCGATCAACAGCGTCTTTCTGTGGATGGGGGGGCCGGAGGAGGCGGTCATGCGCGTCTCCCTAAAACCCGGGGCCGTCCGTGTGGAAACTTTGAAGGCGAAACTGCGCGAAAAGCTCGCCCCGCATCTGCGCGAATGGGTCGCCAGGAAATGGCTCGCCGAAGGCGAATCGGCCGCGAAAGTCGAACGCATGGCTCGCAGTCTGCGGGTCTCGTTCGAGCCGGCGGATATCGTCAACGAGGTGATGAGTTTCGGCTCGCCCACGCCGATCGAGGTCGTGGTGAGCGGGGCCAAGATGAAGACCAACCGCGCGTATGCCGCCCGGTTGTATGAGAAACTGGACGGAATCGCCTCGCTACGTGATTTGCAGTATGCCCAGTCGCTGGACTACCCGACGGTGGAAGTGAAGATCGACCGCCAAAAGGCCGCCGTGACAGGCGTCACCGTGGAGGAACTGGCGCGTTCGCTGGTGGCGCAGACGTCGTCGAGCCGATTCGTGGTGCCCAACTACTGGCGCGAACCCGGTTCGGGCATCGGCTACCAGGTGCAGGTCGAAGTGCCTCAAGCGCTGATGCACTCCCTGGCGAATATCGAAGAGGCGCCGATCAAGAAGAACGGGACGACGCCGATCCTGGTGCGCGACGTGGCCACCGTCACGGAGGGCACGATGCCGGGCGCGATCGATCGCTACAACATGCGCCGCCTGGTCAGCATGACCGCGAATATCGAGGGCGAGGATCTGGGCCGGGTCGCCCAGCATATCGCCCGCGCTATCGAGGACACAGGCGAGGTCCCGGCCGGCGTTCAGGTCGATGTGCGCGGACAGGTCACGCCCATGGAGGAAATGTTCGGGCTTGACCTCGAAAGGCTTCGCAAAGGCCAGGGCCTGGCATTCGGCCTGATCATCGCCATCGTCGTGATTTTCCTGCTGCTGACCGCTTATTTCCAGTCCTTGCGGCTGGCGCTGACGGCGGTGGCGGCCGTTCCCGCCGTGCTGTTCGGCGTCGTGCTTACGCTGCTTCTGACGCAGACGACGCTGAACATCCAGTCGTTCATGGGCGCGATCATGGCGATCGGCGTCGCCGTCGCCAATGCGATCCTGCTCGTCACGTTCGCCGAGCGCTATCGCATGGAGGGGCGATCCGCCATCGATGCAGCCATCGAGGGGGCGCGCACGCGCATCCGCCCGATCGCAATGACGAGCCTGGCGATGATCGCGGGCATGATCCCGATGGCGCTGGGCCTGGGCGAAGGCGGCGATCAGACGGCGCCTTTGGGCCGGGCCGTCATCGGCGGGTTACTCGCATCGTTCGTTGCCACGCTCACGTTGTTGCCGGCCGTTTTCGCGTTTGCGATGCAGGGCAGCTCGACGGCGTCGGTGTCGCTGTCGCCGACGGATCCGGCCAGCCTGCATTTTGTCGCTGATTTCCAGGGTGAAAGCCATGATTGACCTTCGCGAAAAGACAGCTTTGGCCATGCTCGCGCTCTTCTGCGCCGTCACGTTATTCGGCTGCCGCCGGCCTGCCGACGATGCGAGCGGCAAGGGCAAGCCCGGCGATTCCAAGGGCGAAGTCGAAGTAACCAAGCCAGTGTGGAAATCGTTGCCGCGCGTCGTCGAGCAACCCGGATCGATCCAGGCCTATGAACAAACGCAACTCTTCGCGCGCGTTGCTGGGTATGTGCGTTTGCAGCGCGATGACGAAGGGAAAATCGTTTTCGACATCGGTCGCCAAATTCGCGGGCCGAAGTTCGACAAGGCAGGCAACGAAACCGAACCCGGTGAAACGCTCGCGGAGTTGGTCGTCCCCGAGCTGGAGCAAGACGTCAAGCAAAAGGACGCCTTGACCCGGCAAGCAGTTGCCGAGGTCGAGCAAGCCCGCAAGGCGTTGGCGGCGGCCGAGGCCAACATCGCGAGCATGGACGCCGGCGTCGCCGAGGCCAAGGCCCTGCTCGAACGCTGGGAATCGGAATACGCGCGCATCGCGAAGCTGGTGAAAAACGGCGTCGTCGATGAACGCGCGAAGGACGAAACGCAGAACCAGTTCAGGGCATCCGCAGCGCGCCTTCGCCTGACCGAGGCCGCCGTGCGCAAGGCCAAGGCTGACCGCGACAAGGCAACGGCTGACGTCACCGCCGCCCAGGCCAAAGTGGATGTGACCAAGGCGGTCGCGGGACGGGCGAAGGCGATGCTTGGGTACGCAAAAATCCGCGCGCCGTTCGACGGAATCGTCATCGCCCGCCGCGTCAACACAGGCGAGTTCGTGCAACCCTCAGGAGGCAAGGGAGAGTGGCTTTTCACCGTCGCCCGGCTCAATCCGATGCGCGCCGTCATCAGCATCCCCGAGGCCGACGCGGCGCTGCTCGACCTTGGCAAATCCGCGGTGACCCTGCAAGTGCCCGCCTTGACCGGCCCTGCCCTGCCTGGTCCGCTCAAGATCACGCGCAATTCCTGGGCCCTCGATCCGACCTCCCGAAGCCTGCGCGCGGAAGTCGACCTTCCCAACAAGGATGGACGCCTGAGACCCGGCATGTACCTTCACGCCCGGATCGTCAATCCCACAGCCGAGCACTGGACCCTGCCCACAAGCGCCGTCATCAAGAAAGACGACGGCATGTTTTGCTGCCAGATCGACGAGATGGGAAAAGTCATCTACCGCCGCGTGCAGGTCGGTCGCGGGGATGGCGAACGCATTGAGATCCTGCGTTGCCAAAAAGTGGCGTCAACGACTGAGTGGGACGAATTGACGGGTAACGAGACTTTCGCCGTCCGGCCTAGCGGGTTGCTCGATGGGGCGACGGTGCGCATGATGGCCACACCAAAATAGGCCCAAAGCCTTGCTGGCCGCGTTTGCCGATACGCCGAGATCCCAAACGGGTCTCTTGGCCAATTGGTTGGATGCGGCTTTCAATCCTTTCCGTCGTTGCTGATTCGGAATCCCTGAGGTGGAGGTAACAAATCCAAGGTAGGATTTGGTGTGTCCTTTATTCCAACCACGTCCGAATCAGCGACGAATTCCCACGCCGCATAGGGAAACTCTCCGATTGGTCTTTTTCGCCGGAGAGGCTCGTAGTATTCGTCATTCAGGGCGGCACCCGTAATCTTTCTAAACCGCAAGCGGACGCCATTCACTTCATTCTCGAATCGCCCATCGTTGAATGACGCTACCTTCCGCCAGGTCCCCTCAGATTTCACGTGAAGGTCTTTGCCAACCCACTTCGTCCTAGACCTGTAATACCCGTCTGGTGACGCCCAAGGGCCGGCACGCATCGCGAAAAAATGGTAGGTGACGGTTTCTCCGTCATAGGCGAATTCACTGAAGTCGTTGGAAAGATCGATGATCCCGTCAAGGTCCACTGGCGTTATGGCACTGCCAGCAGGTGAATAAATACACCAGATCCCAACGGGGTCAGCGGGTCCGGCCTTTTTTTTCAACCACCCGCTTTATTGATGGGGTGACGCTGCGTACCGTTTTTCGAGTTTTCGCAATAACCCCGGGCGTTTCTTTGTCGAGCGTGCAGCTCGCATCACCTTGCGGCGGTGGATCACTTCCTTTTGGCTGGCTGGAA
>JACPPF010000002.1 GCA_016191165.1 Planctomycetota bacterium | reverse complement strand
CGCGGGGTCGCGGTGAACCCGCGCGAACGGTTTTCCCGACACAGGAGAAATACGATGAAATTCCTACAAGCAGCAATGGGTTGATTCTTCACCTGGCTCGGCTTCGGCTTCATGGGTTTGAGCATTCTGGTGGTGCCGCAGAACGCTTTTGCGGATGATCCCGCGGATTGTATCAACGGGTGTTGCACGATTTGCTTCGGCACGGACACGTGTGACAAAATGGACCTGACTTGCTACATGCCGTGCACGAGTACTTGTTATTCGTGTCAAGGCGGTTGCGACAACGACCCCACGTGCCTGGCAGCGTGTGTCGCCGCTCAGGACAAGTGCCCCGGTGATATCTGCAGCGATGGTTGCACGAATCGCCCACCAGGAAGTTGCGCTGCCGCGAACTACTGCAACGAAAAAAGCAAAAGCCCGCCGCGGGCCAATTGCATCCTTTGTGCATGTACTCTCCCGGCGGGGACTGAAGTTTGCGGTTGTAGGTAAGACTCCTCCGTGGAAAGGTAATCCCAAAACCGCCTCGGAAGGTTTTAGAACCTGCGGAGTGAAGCGGTTCGCTTTTCAATTCGCGTCAAGAATCGTTAAAAGGAAGGTTGCATTCGGCGCGGGAGAAGCCACATGTTCAACTTTTTGCGACTGGCAATGGTGGTCATTGGAGTGCTTGTCGCCCAAGGCGCAGTGGCGCAAGACGATGAGGGCTTGACCCGCCGATTTTTGGCCGAAGCGCCGCGTGCCTGGAAACGCTATCAGGAAAAAACTGTCCGGCTTACCGGCCAGTACACCACAATCATGTCAAAAAACCGAGCCATCTTTCTGCATAACCGATATGAGATCAAGCAGAACGAGCACTGCAAGCTGTTGTCCGTTGATTTGCTGCACATTAAACAACCAGGCGAGGCGATCCTGTTTTGTTTCAATCCCGCCTATGCCTACACCTTGACCAAAAAGGGCAAGAACTCAGCCTGGGCTATCAAGGACGTGGGGACCGATAAAAAGCAACGGGAATTCATTGAAGAGAGCAGGCTGAGGGCGGTCAAACAAGGCGTTGACGCCCTCATCCGTTTGAATTCGCACGTCGATCTACCGGCACTCGTCAACCACGCGAGTTTCAAGGTTTTAGGCGCCAAGGCGCTCCACAAGGACAGGCGCGAGTTGATCGAAATCCGCTTTGATAATTCCCACCCGGTCAAGCAGGAACCGTTTTGTCCCATCCAAAAAGGGACCATACTACTCGACCCGGCGCTGTTTTGGTGTTTGCGCAGGGCTCAGACGGAATCCATTTATTGGCCCGATAGCGTTGGCTCTGATCGATTGGAAGTAAGCCTCCGCGAAGGACCTGATGGTTTTCCGATTCCTATGCGCGTGGTACCATGACCCCGCGCATCTACCTCTGGCTCTACCGCGTCTGCTGCCTCGCGGGCATCGGCTTCCTGGGCGCGGCGGCGTATTGCTATTTCGCGCCGCCGCCCGGGCCGGCTCTGCATGTCGCTGAAACCGAGATCAAACTCAGTGACGCTCAGGTCAATCAAAAACGCGACATCGTTTTTCGACTCGACAATCGCTCCGGCAAGCCGATGCGCGTGCTGGGCGTGTCGTGGTGCTGAAGCCTGCGTTGCCGCTTCGGTCCGAAGCATGAGGGTGAAGAGCTGACGGAGCTCCCGCCGGGGGTAAGCGAATTCGTGGCCGAGCTGGAAACGATGGGCCCCGGCGAGTTCGAGTCGCAGGTCCACCTGTTCGTCGATGACAACGGCACGCGCGAGATCGTGCTGTCGGTCTCGGGCGTCACGGCGGATTCCGCACCGAAATAGCGTAATTCTTCCCATCTTACCCAATATTCCCAGTCTAGATACGCCCCGCGCCCCGTGAGAAGTCACCAAAAAAAACGTCGTAACGTGCTTCAAGTATTTAGGTTAAAACTCCGGAAGGACTTCCCACATCCTCCGCGGGCAATCGTGTAAATGGGTGTCATACTTCAGAACGCTCTTCCTCCCGCGCACCGTGATTTCCTTGCTAACGGCGCACGTGGATTTTCGTTAATGGATGGGACGGCCTGTTCCACAATGGGCAGGCGCAATGGGCGTTTTTGTAAACGGGCGATCACTACTCCTCTGCCAAACGGGGCTCGACGATGTCTACCGCCGCCACCAAGTCGCAAAAACGCCCGGGCGCCGCCACATCCACGGCGAATATCGTCGGCGAGACGCTGGGCGATTTCCGTATCTTGCGCAAATTGGGGCACGGCGGCATGGGCGATGTCTACCTTGCCGAGCAAATCTCCCTCAAGCGAAAAGTCGCGATCAAGATGCTGCGCGGCGACGTCGCCTCCAAGCCCTCCGCGCTGACGCGATTCAAGGCCGAGACGACCACGATTGCCAAGCTCAACCACGCCAACGTGGTCCAGGCGTACCTGGTCGGCGAACATCAAGGCCATTATTACCTGGCGATGGAATACGTCGAAGGTTTTAGCCTCGCCGAATACATGGGGCGCCGAGGCCCGCTGGAGGTGCCGCTCGTTCTGAGCATTATTCGGCAAGTGGCCAACGCACTTCAACGCGCCTCGGAACTGGGCATCGTGCATCGCGACATCAAACCCGCCAACATCCTGTTGACGAAGAAAGGGGAGGCGAAGGTCGCGGATTTTGGGCTAGCGCGCTGCCTCAGTTCGGAGGAGCGCGTCGATCTGACCCGCGCCGGCGCCACGGTCGGGACCCCGCTCTACATGAGCCCGGAGCAAATCGAAGGCAAGGAACTCGATTGCCGCACCGACATCTATTCGCTTGGCGTCACGTTCTATCAAATGCTCGCCGGCCAGGCGCCGTTCGAGGGCAGCAACGCTTTTGTTATCGCCGCCAAGCACGTCAACGAGGAACCCGCGGCCCTGGAAAAAGTTCGGCCGGAAGTGCCCAGGGCGCTTGGTGACGTCGTCCGCAAAATGATGGCGAAGAAACCTGGCGCTCGCTATCAATCCGCGCGCGATCTTTTACAGGACTTGGCCCGTGTGCGGCAATCGCTCGGGGCCGCGACGCAGGTGGTGTCGATTGCCATGGACACGCCCGCCGAGGCCACGCCGCGCCGGCCCGTGCCCCACTGGAAACAGCCCATGTGGCTGGCGATCGGCGGGAGCGTGTCGGCCCTGGCGATTTTGGCCATTCTGATCACCGTCGTTGCCGTGGCCTGGCCGCGCGGTGCGGCGCCAGTGGACACGCCGGACCAGCGCGCGGCCGCGCCGGCGCCGCCGGACAAGAAGAAGCCGGCTGACCCGGCTCCTCCCGATCCGATCGATGCGCTCAAGGTCAAGGTCGATCAGGTGCTCAACGAGAAATCGCCGCAGCCATCGGGCGTGGAAAGCTGCATCGATCTTGCGGTCCTGTATCTGGAGCGAAAGAAAACGGGAGAAGCCGAGGCTCTGTTCAACCGCATGACCGAGCGTCGGCCTCCCTCGGCTTACTACTTCGTTGGCCGACTCGGCCTCGCCGTGACCGATGGTTTGAAAAACGATTCCAAGGCCTCACAGGCCAAGTTCAAGGAGTTGTTCCAATCCAAGGCCAAGGACAACCGCGCTCAAATCCTCAACGACTACCTCACCAAGAATCCCGAATTTGCCGGGTGGGTCAACGAGGCGGATTCCAGCAACGTCCGCAACGGCGGCCAGGTGCGTTCCTTCCCCAAGACCGGTCGCTGGCCTATGCGCAAGTCGCCCTTCCGGAAGTGATGGATGCGGCGGCGTGAGCTGGGTCGAATCCCGCGTTAATAAACTCGCTTTTGCCTTTTTCTTGCTCGCGTTCGGGCGTTTCTTTCGGCGCGCGCGGTCGAGCTTCTGAATGTGCCGAAAATATCCATCAATGCCGCCTTGCTTTTTCACCAACTCCTGGCGGACGCGAGCGATTTCATCCAGGATCGGGTCCGACATCGCTATTACCTCCGCCGAATGGATTGGCCAAAACGACCTGGGCGATGGACTCGGATAGGATATCGATTGCGAAGGATGGTCCGGCCGGGTAGGATACAACCAACATGAAACTTGACGCGGCATGGAAATATCTGGTTCGCAAACCCAAGTCGGTTTACAAACAGTTGTTTGTCAAGGAACGCTGGGTTGCCGCCCGGACGTTGTATGGACAAACCTTGGGGGAAGATGCGCGCACATCGGAACAGTTGGCAGCGGATTATGCGTTGCCTCTGGAAGCCGTTCTTGAGGCCATTGCCTATTGTGAATCGAATCCACCCGAGGTTCGTGAGGATTGGGAGCGCGAGCAAGCATTGATTCAGATTACGGGGATGGATGATTCGGAAGAAAGTCGCCAGGGTTCACCACCACGGATCATTCGCTTATGAGACTGTATCTCGACGACGACTCCGCGGATGCCCTTTTAGGTCTTGATCTTATCCGGCTTTGCCGTATATGATGATTGTGTTCACTTTTATCGAAACAACGCAGTTCACGCGCCTGGTCAAGGAATACCTGAGTGATGACGAACTTCGGGAGCTTCAAGCGACGTTGATCGAGTCACCCGAGTCCGGCGACGTGATTCCGGGTTCGGGCGGCGTGCGCAAGCTCCGCTGGCGCGCCGCCGGGCGAGGCAAGCGTGGGGGATATCGCGTCATTTATTTCGTCAGGCTAGCAAGCGATGAGGTTTGGCTCATAACCATTTACCCAAAGAATATCGCGGACAAGATTCCCGCGGACGTTCTGAAGAAGATTCGAAGAGAGATTGAGCATGGCTAAGAAACGGGACATCGGCGCCGAGATCCTTCAGGGCCTGCGCGAAATAAACCGGGGCGAGCACGGTCGCGTGACCACGGTTCCCAGGGTTGCCGAGATTCGCGCCAAGACCGGCCTGTCGCAAACGGCCTTCGCCCGGTTGCTCGGCGTCTCCATCCGGACGTTTCAAGATTGGGAGCAAGGCCGCCGTGCGCCTTCGGGGGCCGCGCGAACTTTGCTGTTGATCGCGGCGAAGAATCCGCAGGCGTTGCTGGAAGTGGCGTGAGCGCGAATTCGTGTACCCAAGCCAGGGCGTGGGCACGCGCGGGAAACACTTCTTGGAATGGTTCACCAAGTCGGCGCTCCAACTCGGCACGCAGTTCCAGGAGGCGGGTCATGTCTCCGCCGCTGGGGACGAAAACCTTCGTTTCTTTGGCTGCTGCGTTGACCAACTCTCCCAGCTGATCTTGCTTCCCGTTGAAGAAAAAGCGGTTGTCATGGAACCAATTCACGAGGGTGTGAACGGCCCGCAAATAAGGGTCCAATTCGTACCGTTCGCGCGCCTTCAGCTTTTTTTGGAACGCGAGTCCTGCGCGGAACGCCACGTTTACGTAGGAGTAGCAATCGACCATCTTGTCGAACGCCTTGCCCCTGACGAAGCGATGGTACCAGCGAGCGGCAGTCAAGAAAGTGTAAAGGCCCACCAGAATCCACACGAGACAATACGCCCAAATGGCGAAATTGAGGGGCACCGGACCGTGTTGCGGAAACATTCCATTTCTCCTTGGCGCGAAGAAATTCGCGCCGCGCGCACACCAATTGCCAGGCCGCAATTTGGCTGCGCAATGTCCGCGATCCGGATGATTGATCATCATCATCTCGGCGCGCAGAATCCACGGATAAAAATGTGGGATTTCAAAGAAATGATGTAGCCTACCCCTTTGGGATTTACCGTCACCACTGGCGGTCATCGTTGTTGGGTTGAACAACGCGGCGCGGCTACTACGCATAGAACTGCTACAAACGCAGCGATGGCGGTTTTTTATCCCGCTTCCACACCGCGAGTTTTACTTGAGTTTTTAATGTCGTCAATGGGGGGAAAACTTCTCGCCGGTCTACGACGCCGCCCCCACCTTCTCCTCCTCCTTCACCCGCGTTGGCACCATGCGCAGCCCCGTCGCGCCGGAGGTAATCTGCTGCTGATCGCCCGCCTTGCCGGCTTCGTGATATTCCGCGTCTTGATTGACTTCCCACAAGTCGAAAACCTGCTCGCCGGCAACGATGTTTTTGGCGCACAGCATCGCGGTCATCATGGCGTGGTCCTGGTTGTTGTACTTGTGCATGCCGTTGCGGCCGACCAGGTGCAGGTTCGGGTAGTTCTTGTCCAGCTCTTCGCGGATCGTGTTGACATGTTTGGAATAGTCGTCGTCATACACCGGGTACGCCTTGGGCTGGCGGACGACCGTGCCATCGACGATGTCTTCGGGCTTGGCCAGACCGATCTTCGCCAGCTCGCGCTTGGCTTGCTCGATCAAGTCGGCGTCGCTCGAGGTCCACAGGCCGTCCCCCTCGAAGCAGAAGTATTCCAGGCCGTAGCAGGTCATGCTCGGGTCGGCGACCATCTCGGGGGACCAGCTCTTGAAGTTCTGCACCCGGCCCACCTTCACGCTCGGGTCGTGAATGTAGATCCAGTTGTCATCGAAGGCGTTGCGGTCCTTCAGGATCAACACCACGGTGAGGAAGTCGCGATACTTGAGCGAATCCGCGGCCTTGATGACGTGCTCGGGCATCCTCGGCGTGATACCGTTGACGAGCTGTTTCATCGGGGCGGACGAGATCACGTGCTTGGTCTCGATCGAGTGCTTGTTGCCGTCCTTGTCCTGGTAGGTCGTGGTCCAAAGTTTCGACTCGGCGTCGTAATGGCAGGCGACGACCTTCATGCCCATTTCGATTTCGCCGCCCATTTCCTTGATTTTGTCGGCGGCGGCGTCCCACATCATGCCGGGGCCGCGGCGGGGGTAGCGGAAGGTGTCGATCAGCGTCTTGATGACGTTGCTCTT
The DNA here is from genome assembly GCA_016191165.1 of Planctomycetota bacterium. Taxonomy (GTDB): domain Bacteria; phylum Planctomycetota; class Planctomycetia; order Gemmatales; family Gemmataceae; genus SIAQ01. Next base: position 5,806 of record JACPPF010000002.1, on the reverse strand, counting down.
GTCAGCGCCGGCGGCGGGTGTCTTCTTCTTGAAGAGCGCGTTCCAGATGGCGGAAGCGAGTGACAGCCCCTTGATGCGTTGGGCGGCCCAGTCGGCGGAGATGTCCTTGCAAGACATGCCCCAGACCTTCTCGGTGTAGGTCTTGAAGAAGATGTTGAACAGCCGTTTGCCGAACTGATTACTGACCCAGTCCTCGAAGTTCTTCGGATTCTTGACGGGCAGCACACGCGCCTTGAGGTAGGAGAGCACGCAGCGGGTCGATTCGAAGATGCCAAGCTTTTTCAGCGCCTCGCCCGCCTTCAACGGGTAGGAGAAGAACGCATCGCGATAGAAGATTCGGCTCGAGCGCGGGCGGTCGAGCATGTCATTGGGCAACAGCTCGGTCCACAGGTCCTCGACTTCCTTCGACTTGGAAAAGAAGCGATGCCCGCCGATGTCGAAGTGGTAGCCCTTGTACTTCGCGGTGCGGGCGATGCCGCCGACGTAGACCGGATCGGCCTCGAGAATCGTGACGGGCACGTTCTCCTTGGAGAGCAGATAGCCAGCGGTCAGACCAGCGGGGCCAGCACCAATGATGGCGACGGAGTTGGGATTCGTCATGGGGAGTTCCTTGTGAAAAGGGGTTGTTGATTTCCTCGTTTAGCGCTCGCGCGGCGTTTGGTGAGCGCTAAACGCTAAACCGTTGATCTTGGAACACTCATACACAAAAATCCGGCCATTCGTGGCCGAGTAGAGGCCGGGAAATTCATGAGGAATCACGACCAGGTCGAGGCCGGGTTCCTGGCAAAGCCGAATCAGATCGCCTTCGGTGGGTGCGGGACCGTCGAACTTCGCCTTGTAGAGCCGTTCGATGACGACCTTGGAATCGGGCGTCATGAAGAGCTCTTCCTTGCGGAGGCGGGCCATCTCGAAGGTATTGACGATGCCGATGCGGCGCGTGATCTCGACGGCGGTTTGCCGATTGAACATAACGCCGGCGGTTTGCACGGCATCGAAATAGCTGGTTGCGTGCAGGTCGTACCAGACATACTCGGCCCGGCCCAGCGAGGAATACACGGTGGGAACGCGCGTTTGATTCCAGCCGCGCTCCTCGAAGGCCTGACGCACGAACGCCACGTCGTCGCCGTAACGCGTGAGATGCCGTCGCCCCAGGTCGGAATAATCCAGGCCAAAGTGCAGCGTGGGCAGAATAAATGCCAGGGCGAAGCAGGCCCAGCGCACGGCGGTTCCCCGCGCCTCCAGGGCGAGCCAGCGGGCCGTGAAGAAGACGACCGCGACCCAGACGACGCCCGGGGTACACTGGATGAAAATGCGAATCAGATCGGTGACATCAAAGTGGCCAAGGAGAACGTCCCGTTGAGCGATCAGGAACCCCCAGCGGTACAGCATCCAGCTGACCGCGCCGACGAAGAGCGTCGAGGCGGCCGCGTACCACCACCAGTCCGGGCGAACCGGGTCTTTCATTTTTCGCCAGTAGAAGACCGCGACGGGAAGCACGAACAAGTAAATCATGAATTCGTTGGCGTGAAAATTCACGAACAGGAAGAATGCCGCCAGACCCAGCGCCGCCAGCCGAGGCGCCAAGGTCGTTGCCTGACTGAAGCGAACGAAAACGAGGAATCCAAGCGGGGCCTGGAGAATCTTCACAATCCAGACCACGCGATACGGCTGCCCTTGAAACAGCAGAGCATACGGCGACAGCGAGGCGATGATCGTGCTGACGAGCCCAACGACGGCGGCCAGCGCCACGATGAAATAGAACCGGGACCGAACGGGGTCGTCACGAAATAGCCAGACAGACGCCATCACGCAAAGCGATAGCGCGAGGGAGTGGTTGACCCAGTCAACATAGGTCCAGGAATCGGGATAGTTGTAAAGGACGGTCAGGCGAACTTGCTCATGCCATTCGTCATCCATGTAACCAAACATGCGAAGCGCCACGGTCGGGATCAGCAACGCCGTCAGGCCAGCGATGGCGCCGCCTGCAAGTAAGCCGCAAAAGACTTTGGCGGGCAGAAAGCATTTCGCCAGGTAACCGGTCCAGATCAAGAGACCGCCGAACGCCATCAACGGATGAAACGCCAGAGCGACCGCCAGCAGGCTAAAGGAAACCACGAAGCGATGGGATACGAGCCGTTCCAGGGCGTGCAGCACGAGACCGGTGGCGACCAATCGCGGCGTGAAGAACTGTTCGTGGACCGTGAAGATGCCATGCCCGCCGTAGAAAAGATCAGCCGTGACAAGGTAGATCAACGCGCAGGTGGACAGCATCGGGTCCGTGAACAGCGTTCGCAAAAGGCGGAAAAGCCCCCACACGAAAAGTGTGTTGAAGACCAGGTAAAGCGCGAAAAACGTCAGCTTCAGCCCCCCGATGGCGGCGACGGGGGCCACGATTCGGGAAAAGATCGAGTAACCGTCCTGCGAGCCATAACGCAGGAATACGTCGTCGGCGAAGGCGCCTCCCTCGGTCTGATTCAAAACCTGGAGACTGTAAAGGCGAGCGTCGTGGCTGATGTTGGCGTAAGGCCGGGCCAGGGCATTCAGTGCGAGCAGGAGGAGAAACAACGTGACAGGCCGGTCCGCCAGTTGACGAAACGCATCCGTTGATTTCGCGAGCCAGACTGGCAGGATTTGACGCATGTTCGCTGACAGGGGTTAGGGGAGTCAAACAATTCCTTTTATTCACCCCAACTATAGGTCAAAAAATGCGTGCAAGCGGGATTTCGCTAAAGTTTGTTGCCAATTCTTTACAGTGGCGTCGAAACGGTTGAAGGGGTTGAACTGGTGTTAACGATTAGAAGGAGGGGGGAGCCCTTACTCGTTTAGCGTCCGCCAGGCGCCATGCGGGGGCTTTGCAACGCATTAGGTGATTTTACCTCTAATGCGTTGCGCCACGTTCTATGCGTTTCAGCCCGCATGGGTCAACCGCAACGGTTCGCGGGGCGATTCCTCTTCCTTCCAGAATACGGATTCAATGCCGAGTTCGCACTGTGCGTGAACCAGACAGGAGAGATTGTGACAGATGAACTTGCACAAGACTTCGTTGACCATCGCCGTTTCCGTCTTGCTGCGGATGCTGTCGCCGAACACTCGTTTGACCGCTGAGAAGGTCGATTCGACGTTGCTTCTCTTGTGATAATGGGCCATGTACTCGTCTTGCTTGAACTGAAAGTAATGGAACGCCTTTTCAAACGCGCCGCCGATCTTCCCCGTCGCATTGTTTCGGAACGCGATGAACGCTTGCGCTCCCATGCCCGCGACGTGCTCAAAATTCTCCAGCGACGCATACGCCTTGTCCGCGCTCACTTCTCCGATGGTGAAGGTCCGGGAAGTTTCCTTGACCAGCGGAATGAACTGCGGGCTGTCGCCAGCGTCTTTGTCGAGAATCCGAACCGCCGTCACGCAATTCGTCTTGACCCCAGAGCAAATGTGCGTCTTAACCCAGACGTGTTTCAGCTTCGTAACGCCGTACTTTTGATCGTACCATCGCTCGAATTTGTTCGTCGAAAAACCGCTTGAGTCGATGGCGAAATCCGTCTCGACTGCCTTGAGCGGCGATGCGCTCTTCGCGATCAGAGATTTCAAGATCGGTGTGAAGAGGGGATTTTCCATCAGGTTCGTCGTCTTGGCACCGGGAATGTCTTTCGACAGGAAGCCGCGTTTGTGAGCTTCGCGAAGATCGGACGAAAACCGCCGACTGCTGAACATGGAATAGACCTTGAACACGATGGCGAAAATGGCATCGGAGATCGTATGCGGCTTCTGGCCGCGTGTGGGCGGGCGCTGCGGCTCGGCAAGCCCACTGCACAACTCAAACAGCAATTCTTGCACGCGATCCTTCTCGATGCTCTGCGCGAGATTGTACGCGGGCCAGTCCTGCGTATAGGTGACTTTCTCCGTGAAGGTGACGCTCTTGGTGTCCGTCACCGTCCCATCGGGATTGTATTCGCGTTTGATCGTGAATTCGACCGCGTAGATATGCTTACACTTGTGGCCGGATTCCTTGTGGTCTGGGCAAGTGCAAGTCTGCGTTGCTGGGTTCACCGTGTAGACCGTTGCTGCGTTCGATTGCGACGGGACGCGCCAGCCTCCCTCCGTCCTGTTCAGTTTGCAGACCGCCGCGATGACCAAACCCCGTTCTTCTCGTGCGTTCATTTTCTGCTGCCTTTCATTGTGGCGTTTCATGTCTACGTTATTGTAGACAGGCAGCAGGCGAATGTCAACGAATTGGTAGACAAAACCAAAAAAAAGCCAAGCCGCGAATGGCTTGGCGTTATATGGACATTAGCGCGTCGTCGTTATTCCTCATTGGCCTGATCTTGAATCGGCTGGCGCGGCGAACTTGTCGAATCAAGTTCGGGCGGAATAAGCTGGGCACCGACTGGCGACGACGTACTTGTGAATCGTTCAGGTACGATTGCCTGATCCACGGGGCGAACGGATGTCGTAAGCGGCATTTCCATTGAGCGCACGACATTACTTACGAATTTGTATGTAGCCATGTCGTCCTCCCGTGATTGAAATGTTCGGCGTTTGATAATCCTATGGTATTATATCGGCGAAGTCAATTTTTCGCCTCGTCTGATTCGTTGGATTCCTTCGTTTTCTTCGGTTCCTTCGGCTCTCCCGTTTCCGTCGTCCACCTTTCGTTCCTTCTAACGACGGTTGCCGCTATGCCTGGTCCGGTTGGAGGCTTCTCGCCATACAACTCATACTCTACCTCATAATAATCGGCTCGCGACTTGCTTTCAATGCAGACAAGTCTCGACTTTTGCGGGTTCGTGATCTTTGATGCGCCGGCTACGAGGGATGGGTGCTCTGCGAGGAATTGAGAAATGATATCGAATGGCTCTTCCAGTTTCATTTCCTCTTCATAGTCGAGGTACAGCCGCCACATCAATTTTTCGACTCTCTGGGGCGGGTCGATCACGGTCGCCAAGCCAACGTGATCCCTGGCTTCTTGGCGATTGATCGGATGACCGTGGAAATATAGCTTTGAAGTTAGGTGGTCCACGATCTCATCGATTTGATGAGATTTTTCCTTCGGCATGTGCAGGGACAGGAGTTTCTTCGCCATCATGCGCGATTGCGAAAGCGAACGCTTGACGTTGCCAAGTGCCAGTGGATGAACCTGCTTTGTGAGGCGATTGAACGCCTTAACCAACTCGTCTTCATGCTGGATGCCTGCATCCTCTTTGATAAGTGCGATGTATGCCGTTACATCTTCCACGCTGATTCCTAGGCGAGCTTGCGGGTTCGTCGGATCAACCGGATTGAACGCATTAGTCACTGTCGCATCAGTCGGCCCAAGCATTCCCATCGGATGCATGACTACTTCGTCAGCGCCCAGCGCGGTCAAGGTAGCCGCGCTGAACGCCTTGAAAGGAACAAGAACGGAGAATTTCTTGGCCCTTTCACGAATGAGCGTTGCCAGTCGCCAAGGGACGATGCCTTCGCCGCCGTGACTGTGCAATAACAAATCAACATTCTCAGAATCCGAAGGAATTTCGAGATGGTCGTAAATTCTCCGGACGGCGTCCATTCCCATCTGGACGCCCCACCCCTTGCGGGTACTCGTCAGATAGGTGATGAGTTTGCTGCCACGTTCTTTTTCGATGCTTTCAATAAGCTTGATGCGTTTCGCTCTGGACATCACATACTCCGCTAGAGGCAGTTGCGTTGCTGAGGCTTCCCGGCGGCCGCGCGCCGACGCCGGCGGGTTCGGATCGCCGTCGGTGACAGACGGCGGTGGCGGTGGGCCGTGGACGCGGGGGAGCGCGCGGAATCGGCGCGGTGAGGATTTGGA
>JACPPF010000042.1 GCA_016191165.1 Planctomycetota bacterium | reverse complement strand
GTCAGGCATTCTTGCCTGACCGCGGACGCGAAACGTCAGGCTGGAAAGCCTGACCTACGGTGAAGTAGGTCAGGCATTCTTGCCTGACCGCGGTCGCGAAACGTCAGGCTGGAAAGCCTGACCTACGGTGAAGTAGGTCAGGCATTCTTGCCTGACCGCGGTCGCGAAACGTCAGGCTGGAAAGCCTGACCTACGGTGGGGAGGCAACCATGCCAAGGTTTCTTTCAATTGCGGCGGCACAAAGTGGGCCCATCGCGCGGCGAACATCCAGAAGCGAGGCCGTCAGTCGGCTGGTGGAGCAAATGCGCGAGGCACGCGCCTGCGGCTGCGAACTCATCGTCTTCACCGAATGCGCCCTCACCGCGTTTTTCCCCCACTGGTGGATCGACGACGAGGCCGAGCTGGAGGCCTGGTTTGAAAGGACGATGCCCGGTCCGGACACCCAGGTGCTTTTCGATGAAGCCGTTCGACTCGGTATTGGTTTTTACCTCGGCTATGCCGAGCTGGCTGTCGAGAACAGCGTCAAGCGCCGGTACAACACCAGCATCCTTGTTGCAGCCGATGGCCGCATGATCGGAAAGTATCGCAAGATTCATCTGCCCGGCGGCGCCGATTACCAGCCGCACCATCCTTTTCAGAATCTGGAGAAACGTTACTTTGAGGTGGGTGACCTGGGGTTTCAGGCCTGGCGGGCGTTTGGTGGAATCGTGGGCATGTGCATCTGCAACGACCGTCGTTGGCCGGAGACTTATCGCGTGCTGGCCCTCCGGGGCGCCGAGCTCATTCTGCTCGGATACAACACGCCCGATCACATTCCGGATCAACCGGAGATCGACCACCTTTGCGACTTTCATCATTTGCTCAGCATGCAGTCTGGGGCCTACCAAAATGGTTGCTGGGTGGTCGGGGTTGCCAAGGCCGGCGTGGAGGAGGGGGTGAGCCAGATTGGCCAAACGGCGATCATCGCCCCGTCGGGCGAAATCGTGGCGCGTAGCTCAACGCTCAAAGATGAACTGATTGTTTACCGGTGCGATCTCGACCTGGTCAAACCGTACAAGGAGCGGTTGTTTAATTTTGAAAAGCACCGCCGGATCGAGCATTATCAACCGATCGCGACACAAACTGGCGCGACGCCGCCAGAAGAGTAACGGGGTTCCAGGGAGATCGGCGTGCTCCTTGGCAATCGCCTGGCATGGGCGAGCATCCCGAAGGCGGCGCGATTTTTTTTTTCGAACTCATTCCGTCACCGATTCGTCGCGTGGCCTGGCGCTGAACGTCAGGGTCACGCCGTGGATGCGCAGGAACGCATCCCGCTCAAGCGTCACCGCGCCCGGCGACGTTTTTTCAACGATGATGCCGATGCCCAGGCCGTTGCCAATGGAAAAGTTCGCGCCGGGCACCGTGGAACCGAGGAACCGGCCAACTTCGTACGTGGCCGGTGATTCGCCAAATACCGGACGAAAGGACGTGCTGGCAAGGATGCTGGCCTGGGCGGGATCTTTGTTGGGATTGGCAAAGCGAAAGAGGACGAGCCGGCAGGAGAGATGATTGAACAGCCGGTCAAAACTATCCCGTGCCGCACCGCCGCCGCTGGCCTGAACGGTGAACGTGTATTGCCCTCCGCGAGCGTTGCGAATCTCCTGGGCCAGCATCAAACGAGCGCCCTGCGAAACGGTGCCGCCGAGGCCAGCCCCGGCCCACCCCAGCAGAGCCGCGCCCGGCGTCACCTGGACGCCGAAGGCCGAACCGATCGGCGTCGCGCGCCAGCCGCGTTCGCGGCTTGGGGGCGTGGTCGGAACCAGCGGCCGGCCGGAGCGGAAGTCGGTGTCGAGTAACAGGCTGGTATCGTAAGGCGGCACAAACGCGACATCGCCTTCCGGCTCGCAGCGCTCAAGGGTTGCCGGGCCCATGCCAAGCAACCGATGCAATGGTTCGCCGCGCGTGATGAGGTGGGGGCGGTTGTTCTTGTCGTAGAAGACGCCGTTGGGATCAATGCCGAGCAGGTAAAATATCGTAGCTACCAGATCGTGCGGCCGCGTCGGATCGAGGGCCGGGTCGCTGCCGAGCCGATCGCTGGCGCCATAAACCTGCCCGCCCGCGATGCCCGCGCCGGCGAGCGCGCAGCTGAACACGCGGCCCCAGTGGTCGCGGCCGCCCTGGTTATTGATGCGCGGCGTGCGGCCAAATTCGCCGATCGCGACGACGAGCGTTTCATCTAGTAGGCCGCGCTGGTCCAGGTCGTCCAGCAGGGCGGTGAAGGTCACGTCGAACTGCGGGCAGAGGCAGTCCTGAAGGCGGTCGGCGTTTTGCGCATGCGTGTCCCACATCGGGTTGTCCACCGCCGAGTCGCCCGGTTCGCGCACCCAGTTAACATGCACGAGCCGAACGCCCGCTTCGATTAGCCGCCGACCGAGCAACACGGACTGGCCCCAGGAATAGCGGCCATAGCGATCGCGCACGCGCTCTGGCTCACGGGTGAGGTCAAATGCGCGTCGAGCGTTGCCGGACGTGATCAGGTCAAACGCCTGTTGTGAAAGCCGACTCCAGGAATCGATCGCGCCGCCGCGTTCGACGTTGCGCAAATGCGTGTCCACCTGGGCGAGCAGGTCCCGGCGGCGATTCATCCGCGCGGGCGTCAAATCGCCGGTTGGGTCCAGCCCCTCAATGCGATAGGCGGGCGACGCCGGATCGCCGACGAAACGCACCGTTTCCCACACGCGCCCAAGAAACCCGGCCGTCTGACCCGCGGGCGTCACGTTGTCGTTGAGCCGCATCAAGTCGGGAATCCACACCGACGACAGCGCCGGCATCCGCTCGCTGGGCTTGAGCATCTTGACGATCGAGCCAAAATAGGGCCAATCGTTCGGCTTGATCTGGCGGGCGCTGCCTGGCCCATACGGATAGCCCGTGAGAATCCAGTAGCCGCTGACATCGTGATTGTCATCGTTGGTGTGCAGCGAACGCATGACGGCGAGTTTGTCGGCATGCCCGGCCGTGCGCGGAAGCAGCTCGCAAAAGCGAATACCCGGCACGTTGGTCGCGATCGGGCGGAACGGCCCGCGAATGCCGCTGGGGGCGTCCGGCTTCGGGTCGAACGTCTCATGCTGGGGCGGCCCGCCTTGCAGCCACAAGAAGATCACGTTCTTCGCACGGCCAAACGTCGCGCCGCGCAGATTGATCGGCGCCTGCCGCCGCGCAGCAGGCCTGGGCGTCTGCCCCGCTTGCAAAAGGGTTGGCAGCGACAGTCCCAGCGCTCCAAGTCCGCCGACGCGCAGCCACTCGCGCCGACTGATTCCATCGCTGGCCGCATGTGCCCGATCTTCCAGTGAAAACATGACATCACCTCAGCCTTGGGGAGTCCGGGATCGTAGGTAAATCATAATCGCCGGATGCCCTTGTGCGAAGGGGTTTTTTGAGATTTCTACCTGGTAATCCGCTCCAGGAGCGATTGGTCAAGACTTGAATCGCGCCGGTGCTGAACGAATAAGTGAAAAGTCGTAATAGCGTCACAAGTCCTTGCTGCGTGGTTGTTTGCCGCGATTTTCTTGAGGACTTCTCACGGGGCGGGGGGTATGGGCCTGTCTGCCATTTATGGCCAGGCCTCAAAAAAATTGAGGTATGGCAATAAATGAAAACCGGATGAATCTCGATTTCGTTGTTGACAGGTCTCGCGCACGATCGGTAGACTCCACCCAAATCGAAAAATCGGCACCACTTCTCACCCAAGGAATCGCACCATGCTTCGCCCACTCTCCTGGCTAGGTAAACTTGTGTATAGGGGGGGGGCGACGCGCTCCCATCGTGAATCGGCCGCGGCGGTTGCTCGTTGAGGTTCTGGAGGAGCGACTCGCCCCTGCCGTCACCGCGGCGGACGATTTCTACTCCGCCCCCGCCGGCGCTGGTTTCACGGCGTCAACCGTCCTGGCAAATGACCTGGGAAGTCCGCTCACTGTTTCCGCGGTCAACGGCAACGCAGCCGCCATCGGCCAGCCCTTCACGCTGCCAGGCGGCTCAACGGTCACGATCAACGCCGACGGCACGTTTCTCTTCAACGCCAACCCTTCCGCCCCGGTTGCGGAAGACTTCACATACACCGCGACCGACCTGATCGACTCGGCCATTGCAACGGTTCACATCACCTATGGCGACCCGCCACCGCCATCCACGCCACCCACAACGACCGACCCCTATTACGCCGACTACCTGGGTGCGGTGGCGCAGGCGGATCAAGCCTACCTGAGTTCGATTAATCTCTCCGCGATGTCTCGCCAAAGCGTGGAAGATGCTGCTTCGGCCAGCGTCCACTCGCCGTTGAATCAAGCCAAAATTGAATATGAATCGCGAATGGCCGTTGCCGAAAGTGTTTTCGAGACGGTGGATCAGGCCGCTCTATTGGCGTATCAAGGTCTGCTTCAACAAGCGGATACCTCGATGGGGAATGCTGTCGCGGCGGCTCAAGTTGCTTTGGCCGATGCAATCGGCGTTGCGCTTGCCGACTTGAATCAGGCCCTCGCAACAACGACCCAGGCATACAACCAAGCCGTTCAAGCCGCCGATTCTGTTTACCAGGCTGCGGTCCTACCGTTCCAGACGGCGCGCGACTCGACATATGCGTTCGCGCTATTGCATCCAGATGACACCAACGCGCAAACCGCCTGGCTGCAGGCCGAGCAAGATTTGGCCGCCGAAATCGCAATCGCTACCGCTCTGCGTGACACGGCAATTGCTGACGCTGCGGCCATCCGGCAAGGCGACGAACAGCAGGCGAATCAAACCTTTGACACAGCAGTCAATGCAGCCAGCCAGGTTTTTGAAGACGCCGCTTACGTTGCCCAGCTGGACAGGCAAACGACGCTGGAATCGGCCTGGACGAATTATGTCGCCACTACGGACAGCGCGTTTCTGGCCAAGTTTCAGGCCCAGGATACTGCGTGGAGTGACTATCAGGATGCGTTGGCCGCCGTGGATGCGCAGCTCGATGTTGCGGACAGCAACTCGAAGGCGCAATGGGACACCGACGTCGATGCGGCCGCAAACGTTTGGCTTGCGGCCGAGCGGACTGCTTGGGATGTGTATACGGGGGCATTAGCACAGCAGCCCGCGGCGCCGGCTCCGCAGGCGCGGCGAGTTGACCTGCCACAGGTGACCGACGATCCGGCCAAATACTATTTCACGTCACGCGGGCAGAACAATAACCCACTCCCCCCCGGCGGCGAGTATGACGGCCGCGGATATTCAAAGGCTCGAGACAGACGCAACGCGGCCCCAGCCGAACGCGAATTCGGAACAGGCGGCCCTGACTCTGGTTGACGTAATCGTAGCCAACGCCAATCAACGCTTGGCCGCCTACGAAGCATTGACGCGTATTTATGGCAACTGGTTGACGCGCCCTGGAATACGGGCCTTGTCGAGGGTGCTGTTCGACGACGTTGAAAACGCCACAAGGACGGGTCCACAGGCTGCGGGCAACGATCTCCTGGTACGCGCCGTTCGCAACGTACAGGACCGCGTTAACACATCGCTAACTCAATCCACAGACAACGCGATCCGCGCTCGCCTGGGCGCGCTGCTCCTCCTGGGACCACTTGGCCCATTGCCACGAGGCACGGCCGCTTTGGATGCAATTCGCAGCACAGCGGAAAGTGGGCAAGCAAATGACTCCTGGGCAGTCGCGGCCATTAACGCGCATCTGGAGCGCCTGGACCGAATGCTGGCGTTCGATGTCCAGAGCGCCCAGTGGAGTTTCGAGCGCGGTGCCTTGTTTCCGCTGAACAATCCAGGCATCCGCGAAATCGCCCCCGCCAATCCCCAACTCGATGGCAACGCGCCGGCCACGTACGCCAACGCGCCCGACCCGAACATCGCCTTGCAAACGGACATCACCAATCTATACGTCAACTATGCTCGCCAGGTTCTGAATCTTCTTGATATGCTCCCGGGTCGCTCGGTGCGCGGGCGTTTGCTCAACGCGCTCGAAGTGGTCAGCGGCAAGCTGATGGCCGACGGCCAATCGGACGCGGCTGCGACCATCCTCGGTGAGGAGGCGACGCGATTCCGGGACAACGTGCAGGAGTGCACCAACGAATGGAAGACGGCCGTTTTCAACCTGATAACGGCGAGGCGCCATGTTCGCCCCCAAAATGAAGCGCCCACACACACACACACTTTTACCTACTGCTTACGCCGTTTTTGAGACTTTAACAAAGAGCGTTTTTATTCCGCAAGAAAACGGACATCGCCGCCGCCCTCACCGGTCGCGGCGCGCTCGGTCTCAGGCGGCAATACGTGGAAGCCGCCGCGCGCGGCGCGCGAACCCAGGAGGCGATGCGCGCCTGGGTGCAAATGGAACGCCAGCAGCGCAGCCTCGAAACGCAGCAGGCCGTCCGTGATTTCGTGGTCAACACGCTCCTCCCCGAAGCGGGCATCATGCTCGCGACAACGATCATTTCCGCGGGGACGATGACCGCATTCGCCGCCGCCTGGCGCGTCGGCACCGGCATCCAACTCGCATCCCGCATCGTGTTTGCCGCGGAAGTCGCCCTCTCGATACCAGTTGGCCAGGCCGTGGACCGCGCGCTGGGTCGGCCCGTGGACGACAGCTTCCTCGGCGCCATGAAACAAGCAGGCATGATGGCGGGGATGGGGCTTGCGTCGAGGGCGCTGGGTACAGTGGGGGCTCGCGTCTTCAACGAGCTGCGCACGCGACTCGGGTTTCCGATACAACGACTTCCCCAAGCCATGCTGGCGGGAGGGAGTTGGGGACAACATCAACGCTTGGTCACCAAGGCGCTTCGCAACGCCAATGCTGGTCGCCCAATCGGGGTTCAGGTGTCCCTGGATGTGACAAACAGAAACACCGGGCAAACGGTAAGAATCGTTATCGACAATCTCGTTCCACAGGGGACTGCGGCAAACCTCACCTACCAACTGGTCGATGCGAAATTCAGCCGCGTATATGACTTGACCAGTCCCACCGTCAACCTGGCAAGGACCGTAACCGTCAATCAACGGGTTGCGTTTGATTGGATCCGCACCGGTCAACCGTTGACGGTCATTCCGCGAGGTGGGAACGCCCGCCGTGCCGGCCTGACGCCGGGAACGCCGATCACGCTGACACCAGGCGTACAAATCCACGTGAATGGGCCAAATGGTATTGTTGTGCGACAATATTAAGACGGGAGACCGATGATGAAGAAACGGGACATGAAAGACCTCCTTTTCAAAATGCTTGCCGATATCCTCGCCGGGACGGATTTTCGCCTGAAAAAGAGCGACGATGCGTTTATTAGAAAAATCACGGATGGCCGCCAAACAATTGGCTTATCCTTGTATGACTACAACCCCGAGTTCGTTTTTTCTTTGGTCATTTGCATTCGTTTAGAGTCGGTCGAAACGATTTTCCACCTTTTCTCCGGGTCGCCGTCGCCGGAATATCAGGCCATGAGCGAAACCACTATTACGCAACTGGAGTATTTCATGGCGGCTCCGGCAGAATTCAGCGTGACCACCGAGCAGGACGTAGCTGCTAACGGGAGAGTTTTGTCCGGCGTAGTTCGGGGGAAGATTGTTCCATTTCTTGATAAGCTACAAGACGTGAAATCATTAGACATCGCAGTGAATCGCCAGGTGCCAGGAATTAACAGCACGCAGCCTCCCTACGGACCTATGACTTCCATTATCCTCGCTCACCTTGCGGGAAACCCGGATTACGACCGCCTGGTCGCAAGGCACCGGGCCGACCTGAATCTGCCCCCCGAAATGGACTATCCCTTCAATCATCTGGTTGAATACCTCGACAAATTGCGATCCGCCGGGCCCGTACCATGAGCGTGAATATCGATTTAGCCTATGCCCCAGGAAGTCTCGTAAGGCCAATTGAGCAAGACGAGGTCATGGCCTTCCAGAAGTGGCTTCACGACAGCGGTTACAAAATCGATTTCGATCGTCGCTACATCGCTCATCTGGAGGCCTTTCACGGCGGAATCCCAGGCAAATGCTATTTTCAAACATCCAAGGGCGTAGGCCATGTGATAACCCGGTTTTTGAATTTTGTCTCCGCGGACCACGCGTTGGCGCAATACAGCGTCGAAAGTACATGGAGTGCGCTTTCGGATCGAATGGGCCAACATCTGATGCCTTTCGCGGAACTTTTTTCTGGCGACATGGCATGCTTTGACTACACGGTGCCCGGACGCCCGCGTATTGTCGTCTGGTATCACGAACGATCCCGACCCGATCGATTGCCTGGTGTCGAATCGGTTGCTGACGATTTCGATCAGTTCCTGCGATTGCTCCGCAATAAGCCTTAATTTGGGAAGGACGCAATTTGGCCAATCCAAAGCGTAAGATCACACGTTTGGCATCACTTCATCGCAAATGGTTAAACGATGTCGGCCAAGATGTCTATGACTACTCGCGAAATCGGGTTGCCGTGGGACTCGCCGACGCGTCCATCCGGTCATGTCTAGACATTTCCAGTAACCTCCGAGGGATTGCCATCTACCTCGGGACGGGTGGGGAAGAAAAGGGGTCGGCGGTCATTAAATATTCGACGATTTTTGCATATCACCAATTCTAGCAAAATCAATGACCCCCGACCCTTTTTCTTGCCCAAATCGCCAAAAATCGTGGTTTTTTCCATGTTTCCGCGTCCGAGATGGACCAGAGGCGCACGTTCCAGGGGTGCCACAGGCGGGCCAAAAACGTCAATCCAGGAAAAAACAGAGACGAAAACCACACCGACTACTACCGTGCATTCCCTTGGCAGCATCACGAAATGCCGAGCGGCAGTAGCCTGGATACCCGTACCACGAACCACCGCGCAGGATTCGGTATTCTCCGACATCCGGTCCTAGCGGATCAGTCATATCCTCCTTTGAATAGTCACCATATCTATCCTGGCACCACTGCCACACGTTACCGTGCATGTCGTAAAGTCCCCAGGCATTGGCGGGAAAACTACCAACTGGCGTGGTTTTTTTTCGAGACAGCCCTTTCGCGCCGTTGGCATAGGCGAAATCGCCATCGTAATTGGCCTGACCCGTCGAAATCGTTTTGCCAAAGTAAAAGGGCGTCCTGGTTCCTGCACGGCACGCATGTTCCCATTCGGCCTCAGTCGGGAGGCGATAGGGCTTCTTATCTTTTTCGCGCAATTTCTTTATAAATTGCTGGCAATCATCCCAGGACACGGTCTCCACGGGTAGGTTTTTTTCGCCCTTGAAGAAGCTTGGATTGACACCCATGAGTGTTTGCCATTGCTCCTGGGTCACGGTGTACACGCCCATGTAAAAGCCCTTGGTCAGGGTTACCTTGTGTTGAGTCTCGTCACTTTTCCGGTCCTCTTCCTCCGTCGGGCTTCCCATAAAAAACGTGCCTGGAGGAATCCATGCAAACTCCATTTCCAAGCTACCGGCTTTGATTAGTCGCGGGACTTTTTTGGCTTTTGCTGACGCCTCGGCTTTGCCCCTGAGCTTAGCCTCTGCCTTTTCCGCTTTAGCCTTAGCCTCCGCCTCTGCCTTTTCGACAGCGGTCATCCTCGCCAGATGCACTTTGTCGAGTTTTTCTTTCCGGAGCTTCTTGGCTAGATTCCTTTTCCCCTTGATCTCGTTATTTTCCGGGTCGATACCCAAGACCGCCTCATAAGCGGTAATGGCGTCGTCAAATCTCATGCGATTGAATTCTTCACCTCAGACCAAAAGGCCCGCCACACAAGCCCGAAGCGTTAGCGAGGGAAATCTTCCGCATCCTCCCTCGCTAACGCTTCGGGCTTGTATCGAAACTTGACTCATGCGCTATGAGTTTTTTGGATTAAGGAACCCTAGATCGGCCGCTCGGATCAGGAGGAAGATTTCCCGCTCCTTTTTTGCCGCCATTTCGCTGGCCAGCCTTTTGCTTGCGACCCTTTCCTTCTGAAGTTTCTGGTTCAACGCCTTCTTAACCTCCTCATCCCTGATGGCATTGTCCGCTGCGACATTTTCTTGGGGCAAATTTCTGGGCCGGCCATTTGATCCGCCATTCGAGTTCAGGAACAACACGACAGTAACCCAAAAGAATATCGCCAGAATGGCAGAAAAAACCTGCAGCAACGACCGTCTTCGCAACCAATCGATCCAAGGTAGCAGTGATCGACCAACATTGGGTGCCTGGGGTTGGGCCGGGTTTACACCGGGGATTCCGTTGGGCACGCTTGGCGTACTTGGTGTGGATTCGCCAGACGAGGTGGCTGTTTTTACCCACCACGGCTCCTTAGCCTGGACTTGGGTGGACGATGGTACGGTGATCGGTTTGGATGACCCGTTTTGGGGATCGTCGTTCCCCATGCGTTCCACTTGGGCTTGCCACCAATCCCTGTTTGCCGCAGCAGGCGATGGTTGAGGTACTCTGAGCAGCTTTTCGACATCCTGTTGCTGTTTCGCCGAAAGTTTCGGGACGACGTTTCCATCCTGAAACAACAGGTCAATCGCGGGTGTTTCCACCATTGGCCGCTTACATGCCAGGATCAAATTCCCAACTAACGCGTGCGCTAATGGATCCTGCAGCTGCCAGAGTTCGCGGAACAGCGCCGAGTTATGGGGATCGGCAAAATCTTCCTTATGGAATAGAAGGTTATCGCCGTTATCGAAGCGTTCCCAGAGCGGTCTGCCCGCGACGGCCAAACATTGCAGGGCGCAACAGATCATGAGATGCGAAAAGCGGTCCACGTCGATTTGGTGCAGGCCGTTTTCCAGACGATCGGGGTGTTGGTAACACGGATGTCCAACCTCTCCGGACGACTGTTTCATTAGGGCCGGGACACTCATACCATCGTAGTCGATCAGGGTCAGGCGCGCGGAGCGACCGTCCGGACTGGGGACCAAGAGGACGTTGCCGTGCTGCAAATCGCCGTGCGCGATGTCGGCCGCGCGCAACTGCTTTGCGAGGCTGATCCACATCTTCACCAACGTTCTCAGGCGTTGCGGCTTGTCGAGATGGTCGTGGACGAAGGTGTTAAGCGTGATCCCTTCGACCCAGCGCATTTTGAGCAACGGAAACCATTGTCCGCGCACGCGGATACCCTGAGCGAGGTAGCCGAAATCGACGGTAAAAGGAAAGCGAACTTTCTGCAAATGATCGCTGAGAACCTGGTAGCGCTGTTGAAGACCAGGTATTTCGCGCGTGAAACACTTGACAGCCCATTTGTGATTGTTCGGGCAGGCGATTTGATATACGTCCGCAAAATTACCGGTGCAGGCCCTGGGTAATCCCAGTGCATCCGAGGTAACCTGCCCAAGTTTCAGTTCAGGGTCGCTGAAGGAACCCGGTGCTTGTACGGCTTCATAGTAATCCATGTTTTCTGGCCAGGCCATGGATGTTTCTCCGCTTACACGTATCTCCGGTCAAAAACAGATCGCCAGCAAGGTTACGTCGTCGTTTCGTAACTCCTGGCGGAGGCGCCGCTCTTCAATCCAGGCTTCAAATGCTGTGATGCGAAGGTGGGCCGGCCCTTCGCGCGGTTCATTCCACGTTGTGAAAGCTGCTTTCTTTTCGGGCCATTTTAACAACGGTTTTAGTTCTTCCCAGGGGTTTTTTCCTTCGGATTCCCGCTGCAGAAACCACATCGCCAAGGCATCAGTCATTAGCAGAAGCACGTCGCCTGGCTTGCAGAGACGATTCTTGGTCGTGCGCTCCAATCCGTTCGCGAATGCCGGTCGAACAGGACGAGAGCAAACCAGGCCAGGGGAGTTGTCGAATTCTTCGAAAGAAACCAAAGGGAACGAGCGAATCAAACGCTCACGGCGAACTTGAAAAACGCAGCCATCACCCACGGCTATGGCGTCCCAAACCACGAACTCACGACAGCATCGTCGTTTCTTTTCCAGATTCAACCCCAGCAACGTGGCAAATGCGCCCTCCGCGATTTTTGTCTCGGAATACCAGGGAAAAGGACCCTTGCCGAGTTCCGTCAACCAGCGGTCACGGAGCGCAGCAATCCAGGGCTCAAGTTCCAGCGTGGGCGCGGAAATTGATCCCTCGACGAGGATGCGCGCCCACGTACCAGCGTAGGAACTCTCGGACGCGCCGTCTGCAATGGCGAATCGGCCAATTTCTGTATTGCCGGCAGCAGCGTCTTCATATTCTTCGCGCGTGTTGCCGCGCTTGGGCAGCCAAAAATGGTGAAATTCCTTGCACAGCACAAAAGGAGCCCTATGTTAACTCAGGGTCTGAGAGACACGCGTACCGATGTCAAGAAACTTGATGACGGAAACAAGATCAGCATTGAAGGCGAAACCGCGGGAAAGTTCGGACAGCCGGTGCCCTTCCTTTTTCGCTTCATTCCACATGCGGGGTGGCAGAATACTGGACATTCGAAATAACATCTGCGCGTAATCGTCTGCCAACACGGCCGACTTGTCCGGAAACAAAATCGGCAAATCGCTCAAGGAGGAAATGTGCAAATTAAACAACAACGCATTGCCGTCGCTGCCTGCCAGATTGCGAATACACGCGGCGTGCTTTTCGGGGTCGGCGTCCGTTGCTTCGCCATCCGTGATGTTGATGACCACCGGCGGATAGCAGCCAGGATAGCGGTTCAAGAAATCCACGAGCACGTGCCAGGCCTTATCCATGGCTTCTCCCATCGGAGTCGCGCCATACGCAACCGGCTCAAACCAGACGGGAAATTTGATCGTTTGGGAAACAAGGCCGCCGGCGCCGTCGTCAACCTGCTTCGTGCGAGTCTCGACTCGCAAAGGCTTGTTTGCCACGTCGCTCACCGGCATCAAGCAATTCGTGATCGCGGTTGATGCCGACTCACCGACCACCCCTTCCAACTCCCCATTAATAGGTGGCCTCGCAAGCACGGGCCCGACTTTGTTGCCGTAGCCGATCACGCCAATGTGAAAATAATCAACCACCCGCTTTATTGATGGGGTGACGCTGCGTACCGTTTTTCGAGTTTTCGCAATAACCCCGGGCGTTTCTTTGTCGAGCGTGCAGCTCGCATCACCTTGCGGCGGTGGATCACTTCCTTTTGGCTGGCTGGAAC
>JACPPF010000041.1 GCA_016191165.1 Planctomycetota bacterium | reverse complement strand
CCGTCGCGAACGTCCTGTTTGAGTTGCTCGAAAGCGTCCATGCCAGCAGCTTAGGAAAACGCCCCGTGCCCAGCTGCGCCAGTTTTGAAAAAAAAGCCCGAAATTTCACTACGCAGGTTTCAGAGAATGGACGACTACGTAGAGCAGAATACACGATTTGGCCCGTCTTGCTCCCCTCTCCCCTTGCGGGAGAGGGGTAGGGGGTGAGGGGGAAGCGAGCGCTTCCAACATGCCCGGTAGCGTCAACGCACCGACGCCGGCCTGACCCATTCGCAGCATCGCATCGCGGCGGCTTAACATGGCAACGCCCCCCCGATCAGAAATTTCACTTGAATTAGTTTACCAGGGCAAGGTCAAAGTGCGAGACCAATTCAACGTCAGCGATTTCGCTTTGCCCCGGAAAGGCGCAGCAGCGATGCCTGGGCATCCCGTGTGAGATAACCACCGGGAGCGCCTTTTGCGATCATGTCAAGAACCTTGATCGCGTCCGGAGTCCCCATGCGTTCAAGCGCCTCCACCGCGCGCAACTGCCGAATGGTTTCGAGCGACGTGACCAAACGTGGCAGCCTGGTGAGCAGGCCATCAATGCGGCGGCGCAGCTCCACGGTCGGCCTCTCGCCCAGCGCCTTGCGCAGGGCAGGCTCCGCCAACTCGTCCAGCTTTTCCAAATCCGCGATCGCCTTGCTGCGCGTGGGAAGATTTTTGCTGTTCAGATCGATGATCAAACGAACCAGGTCCGCCGCCGGAACCGGTTTCTCGGGCTGAACTTTCGTCGCCAAAAACGGCACGGTCTTGGCGGGAACGTCCGTGAGCGCCAGGATCGCCTGATACGCTTTTGCCGCATCCGGGCTGGCGAGCGCGGCCCAAAGGGCGTCGAGGTCGCCAGGCGCGCGCGGGACGTACTTGCCGGTCATATCCCAGACGAGGCAGGTGCCATCCGAACTGGCGGAGATCAGGGTTTTGCCGGCCGGTGGGAAGATGAGCGATTGAACATAGGCGCCATGCCCGAAAAGCTTTTGACGAACCCGGCCTGCGTTGATTTCCCAGATATGGATTGAGCGGTCGGGCGTGCCACCCGTTGCAACGGTACGTCCGTCGGCGGAGAGGGCGACGTTGTAGAAGGGACCAGCCCCCTTCGCAAAATGGCACAACTCCTTTCCGGTCGCTGTATGGTGGATACGAATGCTCGAACGATCCGGGCGAGCAACGCCTCCGCTATCCGCAATGGCGAATCGACTGCCATCCCCCGAAAACGCCATGCTGGGGCTAAACACATCAGCAGGTGTGATTTGCCATCGTACTTTACCCGACGTCAGATTGAGAAGTTGAAACGATTGCGAGGCCGAGTACCAAAGCGCGCGTGCCTCATCCGGCGCTACGGTAATCCGCACAGAACCCAGCGGCGCTTTTGCCAACTTGACCGTTTTCCCAGTCGCCAGATTGGTGGAGGTTATATCGCCGCCATATTTGGAGGCAATCAATTTGCCATTGGCCAGGACCCGGGTCGCAAAAAAATTGCCGTTTGGCCCCTGCAATCGGTCAACCTCCTTACCCTCCAGGGTCCAGATGCGCGTGGTGTCACCGCGATCGACCGTGACAAACATCTTGCTGTCCGGGGAAACTCCGACGATCGTGTGTGACGTTCTGCGCAGGAATGTGGAGCGTGGTCTCCCCGTTGCAATGTCCCAGGACCAAACCTCACGTCCGTCGCCGGTGACCAGCGTTTTTCCATCAGGCGTCAGAAACATCGTGCCAGGCCTTCCGGGATGTCCGCGCACCGGCTGGCGGTCCTTCCCTTGAGTCAAATCCCAAACGACGATCGAGTTGCCACTTACCATGCCGAGGTTCTTGGCGTCTGGAGTCAGGGCAGGGAAAATCCCATGCCGAAAACGTCGGCGTTCTTCACCCGTTTGAATGTCAACTTCGCGAAGCACGAAATCCTTATCCCAAAAAACCAGGCCCTGGCCTTCACGTGTGAAAACAAACTCACGCACAATCAAGGCCTGATCGTCGAAACGCCGGAACGCTTTACCGTTTGCGGCGTCCCACACCCAAACGGTGTTGTCCAAGTAACCAGATGATGCCAGATTCTTTCCGTCCGGCGAAAACCTCACGCTGTAGACTTCCCGTCGGGGCAAACTCATCTTCCTGTTAAGCGGCACCCGAATTTCGCGAGCCTTTTCACCCGTGCGTGTATTCCAAAAGCGGATCACGCCATCGTTGCCCCCGGATGCCAGGGTGGCGCCGTCGGGCGAGAAGTCGAGCGGGACCGGCATGGCAACCTTTTCCTTGCCGTCCATTTTCAAGATCAGCTTGCCGCTGGGGATCGCCCAGAGGTGAATCACATGTCCCTGGCTCACGCTGGCCAGGGTTTTGCCATCCTGCGCGAAGGCAAGGCCGCCGATGGTGCGCGCGCTGTCGGTGATCTTGACGATTTCCTTTCCCGTGGCGACGTTCCACAATCTCAGCGTGCGATTGGTCTTGTCGGTGATCGCGCTGCCCCCCTCATAGCCGATGGTGGCGACCAGGCGGCGATCCGGCGAGAACGCCGCCGCGGAGAACGTGCCGAATTTGAGCATGGTCCCGCGCACCCGGCTGCCGCGGTCCGTGTCCCATTCCACGAGCGACCCGTCAAGGCCGAGCGAAGTCACGCGCCCCCCGTCCGGCGCCAGGGCATAGGCGACCACGCCGAAGGGGTGGCGCATCCGAATGGTCCCCATGCGCGCCAGCGCCCCGCGCGGCAACGGGTCGCCATGAATGTCCTTGAGAATCGCATCGTCTTTGGCGCCCCGCCCGAGGGCCGGTTGCCCGAAAAGCAAGACGCTCAGCAAACAAAAACCGAGACGATAACACCGCATGGGGAACTCCTCGGAGCGGAATAAATGATGGCCCATTATCGCCACAATCCTGGAGGAATGCAATCGCCAAGCCGGTGGATTGAGGCTATTGCGAAGTTCGCGGTCCCGCTCTTTTTCCTAACGGCAGCGGTGTCGGCAAATGCGGTTCCCCCAGCGATCACGTAGTTTTAAGCGGATTGATGCGGCGAAATTTTTTTTCCCTCGATTTTTCGACCAGCCT
>JACPPF010000035.1 GCA_016191165.1 Planctomycetota bacterium | reverse complement strand
GGGCTTGCGCAGAAATAACTTTTACAATTTGACCTTGTAGTATATGCTGTGATTTGCGATGAAAGGGCATGCAGGATGCCCAAACGCTGGAACGGATTCAACGGAAGTATCGCGCGCTGCTCCCTGAACTGGACGAGCGGAGGCGGAGACAGTGGGCCGCGGCCGAAGCGCGGGAACTGGGGTGGGGTGGAGTGTCGCTCGTGGCCCGCGCGACCGGGTTGGCTCGCCCGACAATTACGGCCGGGTTGCGGGAACTGGAACAATGCACGACACAACGCGAGGCGCAAGCAGCGCGAGTACGCCGGCCGGGTGGAGGTCGGCGACTGCTGACGGAGGCCGACCCTGGCTTGCTGGCCGCGTTGGAGTCGTTGGTGGAACCAGTGACGCGTGGCGATCCCGAGTCTCCGCTCCGTTGGACCTGCAAGAGTACGCGGCGTTTGGCTCAAGAACTGGTGCGGCAAGACCATCGTGTGGGAGCGCGGACTGTCGCCACCCTGTTGCACAAGGCGGGGTACAGTTTGCAGGCGAACCGTAAGGCGCGTGAAGGCCTCGACCATCCGGACCGCAACGCCCAGTTCGAATACATCAACGCGAGCGTCGCGCGTGCTTTGGTAGATGACCAACCCGCGATCTCGGTGGACACGAAGAAGAAGGAATTGGTCGGTGATTTCAAGAACGGGGGGAGCGAGTGGCGACCTCGAGGGGAACCCGAAGAGGTCCGTGTCCACGACTTCCTTGACAAGACCTCGGGGAAGGCGATTCCCTACGGCGTTTACGACATGGTCAACAACCAAGGCTGGGTCAGTGTCGGCATCACCCACGATACTGCGCAGTTCGCGACCAACAGCATCCGTCGCTGGTGGCAGGAGATGGGCCAAGCGCGCTTCCCCAAGGCCAAGGAACTGCTCATCACGGCCGATGGCGGCGGCAGTAATGGTCATCGAACACGGTTGTGGAAGGTGTCGCTGCAAGCTTTGGCGGATGAACTCGGACTGGCGCTCAACGTCTGCCACTTTCCACCGGGCACCAGCAAATGGAACAAAATCGAACATCGACTGTTCAGTTTCATCACAATGAACTGGCGTGGAAAGCCACTGGTCAGTCTCCAGACGATTGTGAATCTGATCGCCAACACGACGACAGGCACGGGACTGATCGTGAAGGCTGCCCTGGACACCAATCATTACGACACCGAGATCAAGGTCAGCGACGAGGAACTTGCCCGATTGCAATTGCAGCGTCACGAGTTTCATGGCGACTGGAACTACACCATTACGCCGCGGCGCAAGAAGAAATTGTAAAAGTTATTTCTGCGCAAGCCCT
>JACPPF010000034.1 GCA_016191165.1 Planctomycetota bacterium | reverse complement strand
GAGGCTGGTCGAAAAATCGAGGGAAAAAAAATTTCGCCGCATCAATCCGCTTAAAACTACGTGATCGCTGGGGGAACCGCATTTGCCGACACCGCTGCCGTTAGGAAAAAGAGCGGGACCGCGAACTTCGCAATAGCCTCCCAAGAGGCACGTGCGGGTTGCGTTTCTTGAGCAGTTTGCTGTCGTAGTAGGCAAAGAACGGATCGACAAATCCAATTTCACTGATCTTGACACCATGCTTTGCAGCCCTGGCGCGAGCCTTGCTGTCCAGGACCGACAAGGTGTAGCCGCACCCGACCACGTCGTTAAGGCAGTCGGCGATTCGCACCTGGCGAAACGGCGTCTTGTCAAAGGGCTGCTTCATGATTGCGTCGCCCCAGATGTCGCGCTGCTTGCTTTGCGAAAACGCGCTGGCGGCGAAAAACGCCAGGCCCATCATGGTGGCGATGAACATAGGAATGGAAGGTTTCATCAAGAAGTCTCCTTTACGGCCCAGCGCGAAGCGTGTTGGATGTGACGCCCGGGTGGGAATGGATGACTTTACCCGCCGGTACACCAAGATAACGAGCCAGTCACAAAGTCATTTTCCGAGGGTTCTTTTCGACGACCGCCCGAATACGAAATGTCATTTCACTGGCACTCACAAATGTCACGGTTTCGGACTTTGACGGGGTCGCGCCCAGCCCAGCCGTGCCCACTGAGCGTCTTCACCCCAGGAGACGTAGGCGACATTCACGGCCAAGGGCGACCTCTGGAATACATCCCGCATCAGTGCGAAACGCTGATCGAGCACTTTCTTGGCTGCTGCCTTGTCCGCCTTCGCCGAATCGGTCAGGAATGCGTGGGAACGAGCCTCGATTTCCGTCCAGCGCAGACCGAGTTCCAGGAAGGCGACCCGTTTGTAAAAGATGGATTGGTCCCCGGCTTCCTTGCGGGCTTGGTCCAGTTCCTTGCGCAGGCCAGAAAGTGCGCCGGTGCTAAACACTGTTGTGGCTTTCGTCTTCTTCGCGGCGGTTTCATTCATCAACGACTCAATTTTATCAAAATAGCGCCGAACCGACTTGTTTGCTGGCCCGAAGGTGCTGAAGAACCACTCGTACCACTCGGTGGTGGCAGGCTCGTGGTTCTCCTTGCTGTGGCGAAGGAAGGCATCGAGGACGTGATCGACCGTGATCCAGGAATGAGCCGTCGCAATGTCCGTGTCGAGCTTCCGGGACGAAAGCTCTTGGATGGCGAGTTCCTCCGCCCGGAGGCGGTCCTCCCTCGTGTTTTCGCCTCTGAGAAGGCGGAGCTGCTTTTGCTTTCCGTCTTCGCGGATAGTGAGGAACCAGGCGGACTCAGCGGTGCGGAACCAGATTCTCTGCATTGCAAAACCCTCCACAAGGAACCAAGTGAGTGCCCCACTGGTAGCCCTGCAAAGGGTTGCGGAGAGCCCTTCCGTTCGAGCGGAAGGGCCTCTTTTTTCGGTTAGTGCGGACCTTTAGTGCGGTCGATTCCGTAAGTCTAATGGGCGCTGAGGGTTTCGAACCCCCGACCCTCTGGGTGTAAACCAGATGCTCTAGCCGCTGAGCTAAGCGCCCTAGTCGCGTAGACGTTTGGCGTTCGCGGCATGCCGCGCGAACGCTAAGCCGCGACGTGTTACATCGAGAACGAGCTGCCGCAACCGCAGGTGGTCTTGGCGGCAGGGTTGGAGATGCTGAAGCCTCGTTTGTTGATGTCCTCGTGGAAATCGACGGTGACGTCCGTGAGGTACATGAGGCTACGGCGATCGACGACGATGTTGACACCATGCTGTTCGATCAGTTCGTCCATTTTCGGGTTCATTTCCTTGTCGAGATCGAGCTTGTTCTGGAAGCCGCTACAGCCGCCGCCCTTGACGCTCATGCGCAGATAGACCTGGGCAGGGGCGTCGGGGCCGGCGAGTTGCTCGGTGATGATTTTTTTGACTTCCGAGGCGGCTTTTTCGGTCAGGGTAATGGCCATGGATAAACTCCTTGTCAAAGAATAGAGGATGGTTCGATCCCGGAGGTTCGTCGTTCTTACCCCTGGGTTTGGGCGAATTCACGCATTGGGTTCAGGGCACGCAGGTGGCGCACGCAACGTGCGACTTCTTCAATCGTGTAATCCACTTCTTCCTGGGTGTTGAAACGCCCAAGGCCGAAGCGGATGCTCGCATGGGCCGCCTCGTCCGGCACACCCATCGCGCGAAGGACGTAGCTTGGCTCCACGCTGGCGGAGGTACACGCGGAGCCGGAACTGACCGCGACGTTTTTCAGTGCCATCAGGAGCGCGTCGCCTTGCACGTGGGCGAAGCTGAGGTTGAGATTGCCGGGCAAACGTTCGGCCGGGTGGCCGTTGAGCGTGCAATCGTCGATGGTGTCGAGGAGGGCGTCTTGCAAGCGGTCGCGGAGATCGCGAAGCCGTTTCGGTTCCTCTGGGTAGAGAGCGAACGCCAAGCGGCAAGTGGCGCCGAGGCCAACGATCAGCGGAACCGCAAGTGTTCCGCTCCTCATCCCGCGTTCGTGGCCGCCGCCGTCGAGGATCGGTTCCAGGCGCACGCCTCGGCGAACGTATAACGCGCCAATTCCCTTGGGCCCGTACATTTTGTGCGCCGACAGGCTCAGCAGATCGACATTGAGCGCTCCCACATCGACCGGGACCTTGCCAACCGCCTGGGTCGCGTCGGTGTGTAGCAACACTTTTCTCGCCCGGCAAATTTTGCCGATCTCGACGAGCGGTTGCAGCGTGCCGACCTCGTTGTTCGCCAGCATCACGCTGACGAGGATCGTTTCCGGCGTGATCGCGCCGGCAATTTCCTCAAGTGATACCTGACCGAAGCGATCGACCGGCACATAGGTCACGTGAAAACCATCGCGTTCGAGTCGGCGGCACGGATCGAGCACGGCGCGATGTTCGATCTGCGTTGTGACGATGTGGTTGCCGTGCCGGCGATACATCGCCGCGGCGCCTTTCAGCGCCAGGTTGTTGCTCTCCGTGGCGCCGCTGGTGAAGACAACCTCCTTCGCTTCCGCGCCAATCAGGGAAGCAACCTGCAAACGAGCCTGATCGACCGCCTCGGCTGCACGTTGGCCGAAGCTGTGGACGCTGTTCGCATTGCCAAACGCCTCACTGAAGTAGGGCAACATCGCCTCGACGACGCGCGGGTCGGTGCGCGTCGTGGCGTGATTGTCCATGTAAATCGGAAGGCGGGGCATAACTCGGCCTCTGCCAGATTCGTAACCACGGGCCAGCTTGCGAACACTAAGCCGCAAGCGGCATCCGTTCATTTTTCACAGCGCGACAAATCCAACTGGAGTGGCCGATCCGCCATCGTTGATTGGTGGAAGAGCTCAACCAACTTGACGCCTTCCAGCACTTCACGGATTCGGCGATGCACCTCGCCGATCGGCACGCGGATCGGGCAGTGGTCGAGCAGATCGCAACAACCCTCCGGTGGAACCGCGTTGCATTCCGCCAGTTGCACCGTATCGTCCAAGGCATCAATCAGGTCGGCGAGCGTGCGCTCCGCGGTTTGGGGCAGCAACGCGTAACCCCCTTTGACGCCGCGGTGGCTTTGAACGTAGCCCTGGCCGCACAGATCTTTGAGAATGTTCGCGACAAACGGCCGGCTGATGCCGAAGCGCTGAGCAATCTCGCGAGCGCATCCCCCTTCCGTCTTGTGGTGCAAATAGCATAAAATCAGGAGGGCGTAATCGATTTTGCGATTAAGCAGGGGCATACCGCACCACCGTAGTGCCATTTATATCATACGGTTCAATTTCCGCCACATCAAGGGGGAGCGAGGCGGGAAACCTCCGCAAGTGTAGCAGGTTTGGGTAGAATAAGGTAGTCCACTGTTTTTGTATGACCCGCGCACACCCACCGATCGTCGGCCCCGCAACCCGACGCGTGGTAGGATACCCCATGGAAATCACCCAACTAGCCGAACCCATGGACAATCGGTTCACCAATGCGCCGATCGGTATCATCCGATCAATGCAGGCGTACCTGGGCGGATTGACCGAGTTGCCGGCGAATTCGAAGCATGACCGCTGGCACGTTGCATATTTCGGCGATGAACGTGTTGGCATCGCGGAATCGTCCGCGGTTTTCATGCACGAATGCCAGCGGCGCGGCCTTCCTTGCGAGCGATTTTACATCGGTATCATTACTCAATTCATCCCGTGAAAATCGCGGCAATCGATCTCAGCAAACCGTCAATGGTCCCGGCCATTCTTATTTGGGAGAAGCTTCTTGTCCGACCAGGTTTCGACCTCTGATCGAACGCCGCCTGGCGAGAAGGCGAAGCAATTCCCGCCGGCGCCGGGCGTCTACCTGATGAAGGACGCCGAGGGGCGCGTCATCTACGTTGGCAAGGCCAAGAACCTGCGCAATCGGGCCTCCCACTATTTCACCAAGGCGGCCATCGAGGATGCGCGGACCGTCGATCTCGTGAAGGCAATCGCCGACATCGATTTCGTGCCCGCCGATTCCGAAGTAGACGCGCTCCTCATGGAAGCCCGGCTCATCAAGGATATTCAACCTCGCTTCAACATCGATTTGAAGGACAACAAGACGTTCCCCTATTTGCAGATTCGCGTCCGGGAGGAGTTCCCGCGCGTCGAGTTCACGCGCACGCCCCGCTCTCGCGGTGTGCGCCTTTATGGTCCGTTCACCAGCGCCAAGAGTTTGCGAGCCGCCATTCAGGTTTTGCAGCGCGTCTTCCAGTTTCGCACCTGCGGGCTCGACATCAAGTCCGTAAACGAGCAATGGCGCTGGTTTCGCCCGTGCATCCTGCACAGCATCCGCCAGTGTACGGCCCCGTGCAACTTCCGCGTCAGTAGAGAAGATTACCGTAAGCAGATTCGCCGACTGTGCATGGTGCTCGACGGAAAGAAGGAAAAACTGCTCGCCGAACTGGAAGTCGGCATGAAGGATGCCAGCGCCCGGCTCGATTTTGAAAAAGCGGCTCGCCTGCGCGACGAGATTGCCGCCCTGCGAAGTCTTGGCTTGCGCGGCGACGTTGATAAGGATGTTCAGCCGGAGGTGTTCCACATCGAGCCGCGCAAAGGTTCGATCGGCTTGCGCAAGGTATTGGGATTGAGTGAAACGCCGCGCACCATTGAGGGGATTGACATCGCCCATCTGGATGGCCAGGACAAGGTCGCCTCGCTGGTGGCGTTTATCGACGGGCTGCCGTTCAAGCCGAACTATCGGCGTTACAGGATCAAGTCAGTCGCGGGGAATGACGATTTCGCCTCGATCCGCGAGGTGATCTCGCGGCGGTTCCGCAACTCGCTTTCCGGCGAGGAGGAGCAGGTGTTCCCCGACATTCTGTTGATCGACGGCGGCAAGGGGCAACTCAACGCCGCACTTGAGGTGTTTCGGATGCTGGGCAAGGAGCCGCCGTGTCTGATTTCGCTCGCCAAGCAGCAGGAGGAGATCTATCGCCCGGGCGAGTCGGAGCCGTTGCGATTGAGCCGGCATTCCGCGGCGTTGCGTTTGTTGCAGTATGTACGTGATGAAGCCCATCGCTTCGCGCAGCATTATCATCATTTGCTGCGCCGCAAGAAACTTCAGGAATAAAACAGGTTTAGCCGCTCGCCTTTGGCGAGCGTGCCGATTCGCGCTCGCCAAAAGCGAGCGGCTAAACGGGAACACGCAATGCGAATATTGTTGACCAACGACGACGGCGTCTACGCTCCGGGCCTGCGTGCAATCCGCAAGGAATTGCAAAAGCTCGGTGACGTCACCGTGGTCGCCCCGGTTGGCGAGCAAAGCGCGGTCGGCCATTCGATCACGCTCTTGACGCCGCTCATCACCCAGGAGGTGGTGGACGAGGATCAGCACCCGATGGGCTGGGCGGTGGAAGGCCGGCCAGCTGATTGCGTCAAACTGGCGCTGCTCGAACTCCTGCCCGAACCGCCCGATCTCATCGTCAGCGGCCTCAACGCCGGCTCGAACGCGGGCATCAATGTGCTCTACTCCGGCACGGTCGCCGCGGCGATCGAAGGGGCGTTTTTTCAATGCACCAGCATCGCCCTGTCGCTTGCCTACACCAAGCCCAAGATGCCCAACTTTCCCGAGGCCGCCGTCTGGGCGGCGAAGGTCGTCGCTCAGATCATCAAGCAACCGCGGAGCCGGGGCAATCTCTTCAACGTCAACATTCCCAGTGCCGAGCGAGGCCCGATTCGCGGCATCCGCGTGGTGCCGCAGAACGTGGCCCCCTACCAGGAAAAATACGATCGTCGCATCGATCCGCGGGGCCGAACGTATTTCTGGAGCGGCCCGGATTTCGGCTGCCCTGCCCCGCACCCGGATACCGACGAAACGGCCCTGGCGGAAGGCTACATCACGGTGACGCCGCTGCACTTCAATCTGACCCACGCGGCGATGCTGGCGACAATGAAGGACTGGGAGTGGATCGTCTGATTTTTATTGCCCCCGAATGTCGTCACCCCGGGCGCGTGACAAGGTTTGAATGTCACTGGGGGCTGAGCAGATCAATTTCGCGATCCGTATCAACAAAGTACTTGTAGCGTTTCAGCGTCTTCAATTTCCACTGCTCGCCTTCAAGCACGAACGTGAGTTGTAAAGTGAAGGGGTGAGCGTGCTCGATCTGGGGGGACGTGACGTTGCCGTTGAACCGGACCGTGGCGACTTTCTTTGCCCGGGAGATTTCCAGCGTTTCATACTTGGTGATGCGAATTCCACTCACTTCGCCAGCCTTCATCGCATCCCGCACCAGCTCGTAAAGCGCCTCGCGGGTCAGGTCCTTGTACTTGAAGTCCCTGGAAACGTGCTGAAACACATCGTCCACTTTCCCGGCCACGACCGCGTCGGCCATCGCTTTCACGTTGTCTTTGATTTGCTTCGCATCGGTCGTGACGAATTGTGTCACCAGCCAAAAAAGGCCGAGCAACGCCAAGACGCCCGCCGCATAGCCGAGGTATTTGACGCGCTGGTCGAAACGCCAGGCGACGACGAAACCCGCCGCGACGATGGCAAGCAGGATGTACAGCGAGTTCGCGTTGTCGATGAGCCAGGACATGGGAACTCTCGTTTAGCCGCTCGCCTTTGGGAAGCGCGTGCCAACGTTCACGCTCCCGCCATCGTATCATGCGGCGGCTTCTTGTGTGCGGGTTTTCGCGCCAGCACTGAGGCGTTGGGTCGAAAGAACACAAACGCGGTCACGATCAGCCCGATCGCGCCAGCGCTTGACGAACGCCGCACGGTCGCGTCGTGGACGAACAGCTCGACCAGCGGATGCGTGAATGGCAGATGCTCGATCATATAGGGCATTGCGATCACGGCGGCGAGCAGGAGAACGGCAATTACCAACGCGCCGGCAAAAAGCATCAGCGGCAGCCAGTAGTCGCGCAGTTCTTGCCACATGATCGATTCCATTCCGTTTAGCCGCTCGCCTTTGGCGAGCGCGAACTTCCGCGTTCGCCCAAAGCGAGCGGCTAAACCCCGTAGCGCGCCCGATCGCCCAGGTCTTCCTCGATGCGCAGCAATTGATTGTACTTGGCGATGCGGTCGGTCCGGCTCGTTGAACCCGTCTTGATCTGCCCGGCGTTGGTGGCGACGGCGATGTCGGCGATGGTGGCGTCCTCGGTCTCGCCGGAGCGATGGCTGATGATCGAGTTGAAGCCATGACGGCGGCCCAGTTCGATGGCGTCAAGGGTTTCGGTCAGCGTGCCGATCTGGTTGACCTTGATGAGGATGGCGTTGCCCGCTTTCTTGTTGATGCCCTCTTGAAGGCGCTTGGTGTTGGTGACGAAGAGATCGTCGCCGACGAGTTGAATTTTGGCGCCAAGCTCTTTTGTCAACTTCTGCCAGCCGGTCCAGTCATCCTCGGCCAGGCCGTCCTCGATGGAGCGGATCGGCCATTTGGCGCACAGGTTTTTCCAGAGGTCGATCATCTCGTCGCTCGAAGCGATCTTTTGGGGATTGCTCTTGAAGAAGCAGTAGCCGGTTTTGCCCTTGTGCTTGGCTTCCTCGAAGAGCTCAGTCGTGGCCGGGTCGAGCGCGAAGGCGACCTGATCTCCGAGCTTGTACCCGGCGTTTTCGATTGCCTGGGCCAGGATTTCGAGGGCTTCGTCGGCGGATTTCAGGTCGGGGGCGAAACCGCCTTCATCGCCGACGGCGGTGTTAAGATGCCGATCGTGCAACACTTTCTTGAGGGTGTGAAAGACTTCCGCGCCCATGCGCAGGGCTTCGCGGAAGGATGCGGCGCCGACGGGCATGATCATGAATTCCTGGAAATCGACCGTGCTGTCGGCATGTTTGCCGCCGTTGAGGACGTTCATCATGGGCACGGGCAGGACTTTCGCGTTAGCGCCGCCCAGATAGCGATAGAGCGGCAGGCCGACCGATGCGGCCGCGGCATGAGCGACGGCAAGCGACACGCCGAGGATGGCGTTGGCGCCCAGCTTGGCTTTGTTCGGCGTGCCATCCAGGGCGATCATCGTCTGATCGATGTCGAGTTGCTCGGTGGCGCTCATGCCCAATAACTTTGGCGCGATGATCTGGTTGACGTTGCCGACCGCCTTGAGCACGCCTTTGCCGAGGTAGCGTTTCTTGTCGCCGTCGCGCAGCTCGCAGGCTTCGTAGGCGCCGGTGCTGGCGCCGGAGGGGACCGCGGCTCGCCCGGTGGCGCCGTCCGCGAGGATGACTTCGACCTCAAGGGTGGGGTTGCCCCGGCTATCCAGGATCTCGCGCGCGTGAATGGTTTCCAGGTCCATGTAGATGACTCGTGCCTTGAACGTTGTGAAACTCGACACAACGTTGATATAGTTTTTGAAAATGAGAAGCCCAGGGGTGAGCGCAGCGAACCCCTGGGATAGGCGCCTCGACAAAAAAAGCCGCCGAGACGCGTAAAGCGTTCGGCGGCCATCGTGCGACCGTTTCCGTTCTGGCGCTTGCGCCAGCCCGCGTGGGGAAGGACATCGCGAAGGTGGAATTCTTGGAGGGCTGTCCGGCGGTGGGCGAGAAACGGTCCACTTGCCAACGGGAAGACCGACCGGGGGGATCGATCCTTCCTTCCGAGAGGCGGGGTTCGCGCCAGCGTTTCCCTCCTGGAACGCCCGTCGCGCTTCTCCCGGCGGCAGGTCGGCCGAATCCCTGGCCGACGGTTTTTGACAAAGCTCTGTCCAGCTATTTATCGACGACCGGGCCAGGTCACTTGAGCCGCGTCATTCCTTTTTGCCCACCAGGTCGCGCAGCGTGCGAAGATTGATCGGGTCCATCGCCTCGCCGTCGGCGCCTTCCTTGGGCGTCTCCAAAATCATCGGCACCTTGGAAAATCGCGCGTCATTGAGCAGCAACCGAAAAGGCTCCAGGCCCAGATGCCCGCGGCCGATGTGCTCGTGGCGATCCACCCGGCTGCCAAGCGGCTTTTTGCTGTCGTTGAGGTGGAAAACCTTTAGTTTTTGCACGCCGATGAGACGGTGAAAGTTGTCGATGGTTCGTTCATATTCCTCGACGGGCCCGAGCGAATAGCCCGCGGCGAAAACATGGCAGGTATCCAGGCAGACACCGAGGCGATCGGGTTCCAGGACTTCGTCCAGAATGGCGGCCAAATGCTCGAAACGCCAGCCAAGGCTCTGCCCCTGTCCCGCGGTGGTTTCAAGGAGAATCTTCACGCGAAAATCGGGGCAGCGTTTGTGAATCTGATTGAGCGCCCGCACGATGCGCCGCAACCCCGCGGTCTCCGTGCCGTCGGTCGGCGTGCCGGGGTGCATCACGAGATACGTCAGGCCCAGCGCCTCGGCCCGCCGCATCTCGCCGATGAACGCCTCCAGGGATCGCTGATACAACGTTGCATCGGGCGAGGCCAGGTTGATGAGATACGAATCATGGGCCGTGGGAAACTTGAGCTTCGATTGCTTGAGCCAGTCGCGAAACTTGGCGATGTCATCGTCGTTCAGATTCTTGGCGTGCCACTGATTTTTATTCTTGGCCGAAGACGGGACGCTGGCCGTGACCGCCCACTGCGACGGACTGTGCGTAAAGAGCTGGAGGGTGTCCATGCCATGAGCCGCCGCTGCTTCGACCGCCTTGTAGAGTCCTCCCGCAATCGACATGTGAGCGCCAAATATCGGCATCGGTTACTCCATGCCCTGCCACGAACCCATCTTCTTTCATTTCGCCGCCCGGTGCTGACAGGATGAATGCCGGCGTTTTGCGAGGGCCGCGTGATCTCAATGCAGTTGGCAATCGTACTCGTGTCTTATGGCCTTGACCAGACTGGCGAAGCTCACAATGCCCCGCCAAGTCGATCTCGATCCCGTATCGGGGAGCAACGCCAGCGGCCCCAGGGGCAACCGTCATGCCGGCTGAGACAAGCCTGACGCCGCGGTTGCGATCCTTGGGGCGGCGAGTGTATTCTTCGCGCGAGCGGACCCGGGCCTGCCGATATCGCGACGATCGTCGCGCCGTCCCCTGGGAAAAACGCCTGGTATTCCTGTTGCCTGTTGCCGAATTGCCGGTAGAGTGGATTGATGAAATGTCGCGACCGGTTTTGCGCATTCCAGCGCCGACAATCGATTCATGTACTCAATGGACGGTTCGATGAAAAAACTCATCCGCACCCTGCTGGGCGTTGGCTTCGCCCTGACCGCCGATGTCCTACGCGCTGATGGACCTCCAGCTCTGTCCTCGGAACAGTTCGAGAAGCTGCACCGGATGATCAAGCCGCACCGGGGCGAGGCGCGCTGGATGGAGATCGATTGGTATCCCAACATTTGGGAGGCGCGGCAAAAGGCAGCCCGGGAGGGCAAGCCGCTGTTCATCTGGGCCGGCAGCGGCGGCGCGCCCGCCGCGGGTTGCTGAACGGCAGGGCGCGGAGGCCGGGCGGCCTCCAACTGGACCGATGCCAACATCTCCCTCATCCGTGAACATTTCATCGCCGTCGCCGTGCCGACGTGGGTGCTGCGAGCGAAAAACCCCGAAGGCGAGTTTCTTCGCCTGTGCGGCTGCCAGTGGGTCACCTCCAGCGGCTACATGGACTGCGTCTCGGCCGGCGGCAAACACCTGGGGCACTTTCCGTCCGCAAAAGTCCTGGACAAATTCCGCAAACTCCCCGAAGAGCAACGTAAACCCGGCGGCGGTGTCATCGCCGACCTGAAGCCAGGCGAATCGGTCCTGCCAGAACCACCCAAGAACGGCGTCGTTCTCAAAGTCCATACCCGCGCCATGGCTCGTGACCAGAAAGGGGCCTTGCGCACCGTGAAGGTCGAGGATTACCCGCTCTGGAAAGGGAATGCGAAGTCCTTCACGGAGACGAATCACTACTTCGGACCGAACACCGATTACATGTGGATCACCGAATCGGAGTGGCGAAGCCTCTTTCCTGAAAAACTGGCAAAGGGGCAAAAACGCGAAGTCGGCAGGGCCATCGTCGATCGCCTGGCGATTTTTCACTTGATGCCCAGGCGCTTGACCAGCGAAGGCGCGAGCTGGAGTAAGTCGCAACTCAAGAAAGCCCACCTGACGTCCATCGTGGAAGAAATCACCACAAGCAAGGTCCGGCTTCGGCTTGTGGGCTTTGCCCACCTCGGAAGCACCTATAACGAAAGCCAGGCGACGACGCCGAATGGCCCCTTGGCGTTCGGATATGAAGCACCCCTGCATGGTAGGGTCGAGTTCGACCGGAAAAAGGATGCGATCACGCGCTTCGATCTCTTCGCGCTTGGCGACGTCTGGGGGCGCTGGGGCGACGCCAACAACAAAAGCCAAACGGTCGAACGGCCCGGCCGAAATCCGATCCCCATCGCGTTCGAGTTGGCCACGGGCGCCTCGCCCACGGAGCGCATCCCGCCGGGCGGCAACGGTAGTTACGTGCAAAAGACCGGGTACTTTGGTAAGTGAACTAGCCCTGGGATGAGGTACTCCGAATCCCAGGGGTCGGCGTACCTCGTTGTTAGTGCGAGAACGAAACAGGGGAGCCATCGCAAGGAGTGCATTGGAGTGCCTTTCGTTCCGGAGGATGAACGCGGAAGGCCGGTACTCATCGTGTGTCTGCCTGCTCTGCGTCATCGCCGCCGCCGTTGCGACCAGGTGCGACCGGCTTTCCCAGTACATACCAGCGTTCCAGCAGGCTAAAAACTTGTTTCAGCATGTCAGAGTCACCGCTGCGGCTCGCGGCAAGTTCGTGCAAACGCGTCGCGGCTTTCTCGTGCCGGATGTTCAAGGCGTGCAGCAGCTTCATCGTGGCCTGGTTGGTCGTGGGAACGCTGACTTCACCGGTTACGCCAAGCGTTGCCATCCGGGCGATCAACTCTGCTTCGCCGCGCGATTGGCAGACCATGTGTTGGCGCCGGCTCTTGCCGAAGTAGACAGTCTCGTTGTCGTACAAGGCGGCGCCATCGTTCAGGTGGACGGGGCGTTCCATGGGGATGCTTACGACTTCACAGGCGCCAGTCGCATGGGCCTTGACCCATTCGGCGAGCGGAGCGAGATCGGTCAGATCGAGGGCATCCCAGGCATCGGCAGCGTGGTCGGCGACGGCAAACTTGGTGCTGCCACCCGTGCGGCGGTCTTCCATTTTCTGGATTTCGGTGACACGCACGTCGCGGAAGTGCAATGTCGTCTCCTCGTAAAGACGATTAATTAGGCGTGACCGTTCGCGAGTATCGGCCACGCCGAGCAGTTCAAAGACAGCGTCGTCGAGATTCCGACGGTCTTGCTGCGTGAGTTCGTGCGGAAGCGTGATCGGTCGGCTCGCAATTTGGAGCGCACGTTCGTACGTGTGACATTCCTTCAGGGATTGTTCCACCAAGCCGCCCACGTCGCGTTTGCACATGGACTTGAGGGCCTCTGTCAACCGATGGGCCACGTCTTCGGCGACACCTCGCGGATCAGGAACCTCAATGAGATTCACGTCGATGACCTCGGTCTTTAGATTTCCTTCGGTCCCGGCGTATCGCCCGTAGAACGTCTTGAACAAGCCGAGCAGAGTGGAATTAAGTATCGCGACGAGAACCGATTGTTCCTTTTTCGTGAGCTCGGCAGCAGCCAAATCAAACAAATTGTGATTGCAAATGAGTCCTTCGGGATTTCCAGGAATAATATGGCGGTACTGTTGTGCCATGGGCCAGAACGCGAATCCTGGATCGATGAGCTTGGTCAGGTCGTACCACGGCTCGCGGGCGGCGCAGGTCGAACGCTGCGGCACGGGGACCGGTTTGCTCTTCGTGCTGGCGTAGGTCGCCTCCTCGCCATACTTGATGTACTTGTGGGCGTGGGTGCCCCTTATCGCGGCGACCGGCGATTTTACTAGCACGACCACTCGATCAACGTCTCTGGCGCGTACGACGGGCCGATCCACCTTCATCAAGCTGTGAACTTCAGGGCGAAGGAACTCCGGCTCAATCGCATGGTAGGTGCCGGCGCCATCTTCGACAATTCGCACCGTTCCCGCGACGACCTGGCTGCGGGCTATTCCCACCGCCTTGCGAAATTCCTTCTCGTCCTTGTGCAGCGCGAGAACCAGATCGGTCACGTCCTTCGGCATGAAAAAGGCATCGCATCCGCTCGTAATTCCACGGCCGATTCTGACAATCTCGCCCAACCGAACAAAGCGACTCTTGAATCGCTCCATAAGCTCGAAGTACAGGTCAGGAGCCCGCAAGTATCGTCCCCATTTCCCCGCCACATAGTCACCTTCGCCGCAACCTTCGCACCCATTCAGGTAACCGCCGTTTGCCGCCGTCTCGGTATCTTCCTCGTCAGTTTCCTCTTCGTCGGTTTCTTCGACCGGCGCACCCTTTAACAGGATGCCCGCCTTCACCCCGTCGTCCCACAAATCGCCCTGGCGCTTGACCAAGATTCGCCAGCGGTCGTCGTTGAGATTGCGCGTCGTGCGTTCGATGGCGTCGCGCACGCGGTCCACGGCGATCTGTCGGATGTGCTCTTGTTCCTCGGCTTCTTCCCCGACGCCGGCGCTGGCCGGCGCGCCGATGATCTCGGCCAGCGGCTTCTCGAACCGCACAAAACGCACCGGGTTCTCGCGGCGTGCCTCCTCATCGCTGCAACGCTCAAGGATCGTGATGCAGGTTTTCACGCGGGCATCGGGAAACCAGCGTTCGGTGGAACTCTCCATGATGGCAATGATCTTGAAATGCAGGAGCATCCAGCGCTGCAACGCAAAGCCATAGTCCACGTCGAGCCACTGCCCGCTCGTCAGGAAACCGAAGGCCGCACCGGGCTTCAAGAATCTGGACGCGTGCGGCCAGAAATAGCAATGCAAATCCGCCCGCCCCGAAAGCACGGTTCCCTTGAAAGCGTCAGCGACGGCCTGCGCGTATCGAGGCTTATCGAATTTGTTGATCTTTTCTTGGCGAACGTAGGGCGGATTGCCCACGACCGCATCAAGCGGCGGAAGTTTCACTGGGACATTATTTCCCCTATCGTGCTCGGGAATGCGGCAGAAGGCGGTATCCGGTTTTACGAGTAGGAAATCCTGGCGGTCGATGCGCGGGTAGTTGGCCTCATCGTTGATCTCGCGGGCGGCAAGGTTGAGCGTGGCGAGATGGGCAGGGTAAAGAGCGATATCGCAACCGAACAAGTCGCCCAGCATGGCAACGTGCGAGCGTCTGGCGTCCAGCGCCCGCTTGCGGTAGTACGCCCGGACCAGAAACGAGCCGGAACCGCAGGCCGGGTCAAGGACCGTCGCGTTGGCCGAACGGATGCAGAAGGAGTTAATGAGGTCCACGGGGTCCGGGCCGGTGAAGTGTTGCCCGTAGCGGTGGCGCACTTCGGGGCTGACAAGCTTCTGGAAGATGAGGCCGACGATATCGGTCGATACTTCCCGGAAGTCCACGCTCTCAATGCCGCGCAGGAAACCGCGCCAGGCATCGACGGAGCCGTCCGCCGTGAAGACCAACTCGTTGGCCCAATCGTGTGTTTCGGGAAAGAGCAGCGATTCATAGTCGCCGCTGCGGTCGGCGGCCCTCTTGAACAACTCATCGAGCCGACGAAGCGCTTGCCTGGCGGTCTTCACGCTTGGTCCGAGTTCGAGTTTGGGCAGTTCTGGAAAGCGGGCGCGCAATGCCTTGTAGAAGATAAAGCGATTGGTCCAGATGTAGGCGAGCGAGCGGGCCGCGCTATCGAGCGCCTTGCGCCATTCGTCGGGCTGGCTGCGTCGCACCTGAAGGTCGTTGCCAACCATCCACTCCTGGAGCCGCTTGTCAAACGCTTTGTCGCCGTCGGCCTCTTGGTGCAGATGCTGCCGCAAAAGTGTGACGGGCCATTCGAGATGGCTTTCCAGGGAATGCAAGAATACTTCGTCGGGAGGCAAAGCCCAGTCGCGCCGGTGGCCCGACACGATGTCGGAAAGATCGCGGAGCAGGTCCGGCAGAAACCGCTTCTCGATATGGTCGAGCGTTTCGGGCCGGGCGACCTCTTGCGCCGAGCCAAGGTTAAGCCGCAAGTGCCAGACATTCATGCGCCGTTCCAGCGGCGGCTTGCGCCAGAGCGCGCGGTCCCAAAGCACGAAGGTATTGACGTCCCAGGTAAAGAAATACTGGACGTTCGCCTCCTCCGCCTTGTCGTTGGCATCCTTGACAAGCTTCGAGTCGAACGCGCTGACGTTGCCCGGAAGTTTTACTTCCCCGGTAAGGAGCACTTTGTTGTTAGCGCCGTAGAAGCGCATGTCTTTCCGGGCCTTTTTGCTCCGGGTGCTGCCCATGCCCTCGATCCGCACCTCGACGAACGGGCACTGGTCCCGGATGGTGACGAAAAGTGCATTGGCGGCACTGGCCATCTTGGCGCAGAAGTCGACTTCGTTGATGGTTTCCGCGGTAGTAGGCTTCATTGAGGGATATTATCGAGAATTGGCGCAGACCGCTACGTGGGAATGCGCACCGCCCGGGTTTTGGGGTCGTAGCCAAGCAGCCGCATTTATTTCGCCTGCCGCTTCTGCCAATCCGCCAGCCACAAATCCGGGTCCCAGTAGTGGGCCTCGCGGGCGCGGAAGATATAAGCGTGCATGAACGACCGCGGCCGGCGGCGTTCCGCGGGGAGCTCATAAGCGGTCTGGTCGAGTTCGAACGCGAACCCCAAGGGAAGCGGCGCCTTGGGCGTGGCTTCCTGCCAACCCTTGTTGCCGGCAAACCAGCGGCCGGTGAAATCGCCCAGAGTTGCCAGGTCGAAGCGCGTAATCTTGTTCGTGACGCGGTCGAATTCGAGCACGCCTTCGAGTCGGGCGTCGTAACGATTCTCGATTTTCTTGTTGATCTTGCCTTCGGGCCGGGTGTAGAGCACACCCGGAACCGATAGCAACACGGACCCGTGCAGACGCAGGCGGATGATCCGCGGCGTAACCTCGGTGACCGTGGCATTAAGCTCGCCTGCCTGGACGGAATTCGGCCTCCACGATTCCTCGACGACCCAGAGCGTTTGCGGTACCAGGCCGTAAAGCCAGATGCGCTTGGCGAGCTTCGTGGCGACTTTGTGCGCTTGGCCCTTCTGCGGCATTTCCGGAAGGAGCGACTTCCATTCCTCCTCCTTGAGCCAGAGGGAGCTGCGCTGGCCGTGCGGGGCGTGGGTGCGCAGGCCGCCGAAGTCTTCGCCGTCCGGAAGGCGATACTGGTTCTTCCCAGCGCGGCCCAGCGGGCGATCGTAGATCGTCAGGACGAGGCCGTTTTTGGGCGGCTCGGGCTGCGGCTTGATCTCGCCGTCCACCGATTTGGGCCGGCGCTTCTCTTCCGGGAGTTTTGCGTAGTAGTCGAGGACTTCCTGGAGTGCCGGCGCCAGTCCGTCTTTGCCCTTGACGGCGCCTTGGAGAAGTCGGCCGGAGGAGGTCATCAAGATGAGCTGAGTGCCGCGCAGCCAGCCGGTCCCCTCGTCGGGCCGCGATTTGGCGACGTAGAAGCGCTTCCACGATTCTTGATAGACGGGGTCCTTGGTGTTGATGTACCAGCCGGGCGCGAAGCAGACGAACTTTTCGTTGAGGAGCTTGATTGCCGCGTCGGAGTAGTTGGCCGAGCCACCTGCCAGGTGGTGCGAGGCGGCGCTTCAGCAAACGCCGAGCGGCTCGTTGTAGCCCGCGCCGCCGGTGTAACAAATGACGATCGGCTTGTCCTCCGCGACCGCCTTCTTGCGTGCGGCGACGACATCGGTGAGCCAATCCACCCTGAGGTGGCGCCACTCGTTGTTGTGTGGACGGACAAGCGCGTGGAGTCCCGCTAAGGTCTGCCGGGTGAGGTCGAGCTTGCTGGACGTGACCTCCTTGCCCGGTTCCTGTGAGGTGAGCGTTGATAGGCCCGTGGTCGCAAAAAATGCCACCGCAATGATTCGCTGGAACATGGAAAAACCCTCGTGTAAAGCATCATTAGAAAAACAACTTCCCGATTCTCTGGCCACCGTGGCCGGGGTCACGGTACTCCGCGACCCCGGCCACGCCCTAAACAAATCCGGAAGTTATTTTTCGGAAGTCACAAAATTCTCGCCCGAGACAAACGGCCCATCCCCCCGGGCGTCTTATTGGGCCGGTCCGGCCGGGATCGCGCGTTCGATGCACGTGACGTTACCTTGCCGGTCGCTGAGGCATCAGACGCCGCGTGATGCATCGCATCGCGGAGTACGTGGCATTTTTGATGGGCCCCGGGCCTGCCGGTCAACTTGCTTCCTTGTTTCCCCCACCGCGTTCGGTTATACTTGAATCATCACCTGCCTGCAAGCACATTGGGGGGATCGATGCGAACCGAAATCCACTTTGCGAGCGTCCTGTTCTTGTCGGCCACCCTCGGCGTATTTTTTGCTTCACCGGGTCATGCTCAAGCGCAGCTCGCCGTTACGCCGGCGAGCGTTGTGCTGAACAATCCGGAAGCGACGCAGCAGGTGCTGGTGCGAGCCGCAGGTGAGCCTGGCGATCTCACGCGGACGGTGCGGTATGAGATGGCCGACGCCAAGATTGCGATCGTCGATGCGTCGGGACTCGTGCAGCCACGGGCCGAGGGGAAGACGTTTCTGACCGTTCGCCACGACAAGCTCGAAACCCGCGTGCCGGTGACCGTGACAGGCCTCAAGACGCCTCCGGCGGTCGCGTTTGAATCGCAGGTCATGGCGATCCTGAGCCGGGCGGGGTGCAATGGCGGCGGGTGCCACGGCAAGGCGGAGGGCAAAAACGGGTTCAAGCTCAGCATCTTCGGCTTCGACCCGGCGGGGGACCATCAAGCATTGATCGCCGAATCGCGTGGCCGGCGCGTCTTCGCCGCCTCGCCCGATAGCAGCTTGATGCTCCTCAAGGCGACCGGGCAAATCGCTCACGGCGGCGGACGCCGACTGACGCCGGAGAGTCTGCACTACAAGCGATTGCGGCGCTGGATCGCCGAGGGGGCGGCCGAGCCGCAGGCGAGATCCCCGCGGGCGATCGTCGCCATCGAGGTCGAGCCGCGCGAGCAGATTCTGTCGTTCGGCGGCATCCAGCAACTGCGCGTCACCGCCATCGATGCGGCCGGGAAACGGCAGTGCGTCACGCTGGATTCGCATTTCGAATCGAACGCGGGCATCATCGCCAAGGTCGATCCGCGCGGCACGGTGCGCGGCAATGACGTGCCGGGGCAGGCGTCGATCCTGGTGCGCTACCTCGACCACGTCGCGATTTGCCGGATCACGATTCCGCGCACGGGAAAGACGTTTGCGAGGCCCGTGGAGAATAATTTCATCGACAAGCTGGCGTGGAATCACCTGTCGCGCCTGGGGATTCCGCCGGCTGACCTGGCGGACGACGCGACCTTCTTGCGTCGCGTACATCTGGATACGATCGGCACGCTGCCGACGGCGGCGGAGGCACGCGCCTTTCTCGCGGACAAGCGGGCCAACAGGCGAGCCCTGTTGATCGACCGGCTGCTGGATCGCCCGGAGTATGGGGATTACTGGGCGATGCGCTGGGCCGACCTGCTGCGGGTGGACCGCGACGCGATCACGCCGGCGGGGGCCGTCGCGGTGACGCGCTGGCTGCGTAAACAATTTGCGGAAAATCGGCGCTACGATGAGTTTGCTCGCGCCATCGTCACGGCGCGGGGGAACGTCGCCGACGAGGGCCCGGCCGCGATTTACAAGTCGATCGTGACGCCGGAAGACCTGAGCCGATCGTTCAGTCAGCTATTCCTTGGCATCCGGATTCAGTGTGCTCAGTGCCACCATCACCCGGCGGATAAGTGGGGGCAGGAAGATTACTACGCGCTGGCGGGTTTCTTCACGGGCATCGGCCACAAGGCGCCGCCGGGCCGGGGGGAGATCATCTTTCCGCAGAAGGGAACGGAGCTGCCGCACCCGCGCACGAAGAGGCCGGTTCCCGCGCGGGCGCTGGGGGCGGCGCCGGTGGATTTCACGAACGTGCCGGACCGGCGCGCGGTGTTCGCACGCTGGATGACGGCGCCGGAGAATCCATTCTTCGCGCGGGCCATCGCCAATCGGCTCTGGTCGCACTACTTCGGCCGTGGTTTGGTTGAGCCGCTCGACGACATGCGCGCAACCAATCCCGCCGCCAACGAACCATTGCTGGAGGAGTTGGCGAAGCACATGCGCGACAAGAAATACGACCTCAAAGCGTTTACCCACACCCTGCTCAACTCGCGCCTTTATCAGCTAGGAGGCCCCACCCTGAGCGCGGCGAAAGGTGGGGATAAGGCAGCGCCATTCATCCCCGACGACCAAAACTTCTCCCACGCCCAACCGCGCGCCGTTCCCGCCGAGGTATTGCTCGACGCGATCAGCCAGGCGACAGGCGTGCCGGAAAAATTCAATGGTTGGCCGAAGGGCTACCGCGCCATTCAAATCTGGGACAACCGGATGCCGAGCTATTTCTTCCGCATCTTCGGCCGACCGGTCCGCGCCACGGTCTGTGAGTGCGAGCGCTCGA
The DNA here is from genome assembly GCA_016191165.1 of Planctomycetota bacterium. Lineage (GTDB taxonomy): Bacteria > Planctomycetota > Planctomycetia > Gemmatales > Gemmataceae > SIAQ01. The sequence continues at coordinate 95,918 of JACPPF010000034.1, read as the reverse complement.
ACGAGCCGAGCGTCGCGCAGGCTTTGCACCTGATGAACTCCGAGGAGATCATGGCGAAGATCCGCGCTCGCCATGGCACGGCGCGGCGGCTGGCGATGTCCAAGATGACGCCGAGCGAAATCGTGGACGAATTGTACCTGAGCACCCTGTCCCGCTACCCCACGGAACCCGAGCGCGCGGTGATGCTGCGCGTCTTCACGGAAGCGGGCGAGAACCGCCACGAGGCGGTGGAGGACGTGCTGTGGGCGCTGCTGAATACGCGGGGGTTTGTGTATAATCATTAGGCACAAACTTCGATTGACAACTCCTGACCTCCCCGCCACGCTTGCGGGCTTAGGTTCTAATCGTCGCCCTCGCCCTGGCCAATTCGCGCCTACAGTTCCGCAAATAGACGCCCGTGGCCAGGAACGCATCCAGGTTGGACACGTCGCGGTCCGATGGCGAACGGGACAAAGCATCCAGAAGCGCGGCGCCGGTCGCAAAACCGATTCGGCTCAGCAGCGCCATTTCGGCCGCGAGCGTGGTGGTGTTGCTCATCCGCTGGGAAGCCATGCCGGATAGCAGCGTGCCAATCCAGCGGCGCGAAAGCGGACCGAGCGGATCGTGCTGCTCGGCCGCGACCTTCGCGTCGCTCAGGACCACGGGCGACGCGTGCGCGTGAACAAGCCAGGGGCGTTGAATCCCATCAAAGCCCAAACAAACGCGCTCTGCCAACGGCGTGGGAATCTCCAGTCTCGGCTTGTCGGCGTAGGTCAGGCTTTCCAGCCTGACATCCTCGGCCAGCGGGTGAAGCTGGAAAGCCTGCCCCACGCTGTTGGCGACTGCCAGCGGAAACGCGACGATCGGGTCAAGGAGGTTCACGCGCGCGATGAGTTGCAAGCCCAGCCCCGGCGCATGGCTCAGCATGCGCAGATTTTCGCGAAAGGATAAAGCTGCGCTCTCGTTGGCGATGGCCAGACGGATGGGAAGATCGTAAGAGCTCGCCTGGAAAAGCAATTCCGCGCCAATCGCGCCCACGACTTCCCCGGCGAGAAAGACGAAATCCCAGCCGGCCGGGCGCGCATCTTCGGGCAACGCCGCGCTGGCGTAGACCGCGTCCCACTGTTCGGGCAGCGGACGGCGAAATCGTTCCTGGATCGCCTCGGCTCGCCAGGTCGATTGGCCCTGTTCGACGAGTTTGATGCTTTTCCCGCGGCCCAGCCGGCCATCGAGCGATGCCGTCAAATCGGCGCCGACATACAGGCCGCGGGCAAGCTGCCTGGCGGGTTGGACCAGCGGGCCGATTTCGATGCCGCCCAGGTAGGCGTCTCGCGCGTGTTGCGCCTCGCCCGGACGCACATCCGACGCCGTGTAGATCTGACCGTCCTCACCAAGAAAGTACACCGCGGCGCCGGCGAAACCACTGCGGGTGATGATCGGCTCGGCAAACAGGCCATGCAGCCGGCGCGGGCGCACCGGGACCTGCCTGCGACGGGCCGTGCCAATCCAGAAACCGGCGATGGGCGTCTGGGCAAGCACGTGTCGGCTGGATTCCAAGACGTCGGCAACGTCCTCGGCAAGCTGGGCGGGATCCGCGCCCGGCGCGCGGGTGCGAAACTCGCCTGTCCCCGCGATGACCCGCAAACCCAGGGCCGCCAGGCGATACAGCCCCTCAGCGCGGCATTGATGAACCGCGCGGAGCAAGCCGGATTGCACGACCACCCCGGCGTTCGCGGCGCCCACGTTTAACAACTGGGCCACGCCGGTCACGAGCGCGCGGGCGGCGTTCCGCTGGTTCTCATCCGGCTCGATCAGGTCCCCTGCCGCGTCCGTTTGTTCCGGCTCCTCGGCCTGAACCGTTTCGACAATCGAAACGTCCAAATGGGTCACGCAGGCCAATACGTGAAAACACCTGGGCGACAATAGACAGGTGCAAGTCATCTGGTCCACGGAGACGATGTGAGCGCCCGGCAACGTGACCGTCTCGCCGCCCGTTTGCACCGACCAGCTTTCTGCGCCGGCCTGCCAATCCCAAAGCGCAGCCGCCTTGGGTGCGCGATCGACACGTTGACGCACGCGCTCGGGCGTCGATTCGATCATGGCGGCGATAAGCTGAGGGGCAACGGTGGGTCGTGGCGTGCTCATGATACGCCTCCACGAATCTGATCGCCGACCCACTGCGCCAGCCGCTCGGGACTGACGGCGGCCACCGCCATGCCCGCGGGCACCACGGCGGCGGCGTTGCCGGTGTGATAGCGCGGCCTGGCGTTGTCATCCAGCGCGGCCAGGCCCAGCAGCTTGGCGCCGGAGTCAGCCAGCATCCTGATCTCGGCCAGCATTTCCGGAATCGAGACGCCTTCCTCGAAATCAGTGACCATGACGATGAGCGTCCGCGCGGGATTCTTGATCGCCTCGCGAGCCGCCCGCAGCCCCAGCCCGATATGCGTGCCGCCGCCCACTTGAACTTCCATCAAGAGCGCCAGGGGATCATCGACGGAGTTCGACAGATCAATCACCTCCGTGCTGAACGCGAAGAACCGGACGTCGATGGCCGGCAGTGCCGAAAAGATGGCGGCTATCAGGGCGCTGTAGATGACCGACGCTTCCATCGACCCGGAAACGTCCACCACGAAGATCAGATGCCAGTCCATCTGCCGCCGTGCCGGCGTGCGGAAGATCATGCGCCGCGGGGCGATGGAAAAACGGCCGTCGTCGCGGCGGTAGGCGCTATCGAGATTGGCGTCCAGGGTTCGAGCAAAGTCGAGTCGGCGGGTGCGGCGGCGCGTTGGCCGGGCCGTGCTCAGGCCCGACAAGGCCGGACGAAGCCGAGTCGCCAGTTGCTCGGCCAGGCGTTCGGTGATCCGTCGCGCCAGCTTTCGCAACAGGCTCAACTCCCGTTCGGGCAGCGCGCCGCGAAGCGACAGCACTTGCTCCAGGAGATCGATCGATGGACGCACCGCATTGGGATTGAGATGCTCGAGCACTGCGGCGCGCCCGCCCGCGGCGGCCTCGCCGAGCACCTCCTCGCAGACATCCTTGCCGAAAAGGCCGTTGACATCGTCGATCCATTCGCGGGCGGTGGGGGCAGCGGCTTCCGTCCCGCCCCCACCGGCGAGGTCCGCTCGTTGGCCCCGACCCGCACGCGCGCTGGCGCCGTACAATTCGTCAAGCGCCAGGGCCGCGCGGCAACCGTTAGCCCCTGTGCAGCCCTTGACGCCCAACACCAGGCGCCAGCGATCCGCCAGCGTGATTTCTCCCGGCGGCGCGTTGATGCGAATCGGCGCCGCGTGAGCGTCGCCCTTCCCGCTTACTGGCAACGAAAAATCAGGAAGCAGCCGGGCAATCGCAGCGCGGCCCGCGCGGTCGGCCGCGAGGACGCAGGCGAGCAATTCCGGATCGTCGATGCGGCGCGCGCCCACGCCCGCCGGTCCGCCCGGCTCCAGGATCGCCAGGCGATCGTCGAGGAGCCGGGCGCGATCCGCTGCCGTCAAGCTTTCAAATCCGCCCCGCAGCGCCGGAAGTCTGGCCAAAAACTCGTCGTCGGGCGAATCGGCCATGCGTCGCTCCAGGCCGCCCAACCAATCGGGCTCCGCGAATACCAGTTGCAGCAACGGAATCAGCAGACCCCGCAGGCGCGAGCGCAAGTTCTTGCGCCCTTCACTGTTTGACGCTCCGTCATACCACCCGGCAAGAACGACGCCGAGCCGATCGGCCGCAAACGCCGATAGCATCGCGAGCGCACCCCAGGCGGCCCCTTGCATGCGCGGCGCGCCGTCCCGCCGCAGGCGCACCAGCCGCGACTTCAAGGCCGGCAAAAGGGGCGAAGCCTCACCAAGGTCGCCACGAATGAGCGCCGTCAGGTCAACCAGTGCCACCACGTCCGCACCGTTGTCGGAACCACGCAGGCCGTCGAAGCCGCGCAGGGCCGCGTCGAGCAACGGGTGCGTGTTCAACAAATCCCGTGGTGCGTCAAAACGTTCAACGTCCGGCGGCGCAGCGTCCTCATCGCCGAGGGGCAAACCGGCCAGGTGACCGGCGACAATGCGCTGCACGAGGGCCGCAGCCTCGATCAAGTTCGCTGCCGAGGCGCTAAGCAAAAACGAACCGTCGAGCCGGGCAAGCAAGACTTTGACCGTGTTCCCCAGGCCGCACTCGGCAGCCGCCGCCACCCGCGCCAACGTGGTCGCGGGGTGTTGATCCTCCTCCGATTCGACGGCTTCGGGATGGCGCAGACGGCGCACGGCAGCCTCGCTGACTTGCACCAGGGTGACGCCGTGAACACCGGCCGCCTCGACCGTCGCGGTCGTGGCGCTGGTCCATTGCACCTGCCAGGCTTCCGTCAGATTCTCGCGATTGCCAATGCCCGTGGTATCGAGGCGCTGCGCGTAGTGAATGCCGACCAGTTGCAGACGCCGGAGCAACACGGCTCGGCCTCGATCGAGCCACGAGCGCAGCGGATCGAGCCGAAGCGTGCGCGGCTCTTCATCGATGGCGCCGGGCCCGGGCAGCTTCAGACGTGCAAGCGCCGCTTCGATCTGCACGGCCAGGCCGCTGCGCGGGGTCCCCGTCGGCACGCGACCACGCTGCTGGCCGACCAGAATGGCTTGCGCCGCGGCGGCCACCGCTCGGCCTCGCCCAAGCAGGTCGCCTTGTACGAGCGTGGTCTCGATCGCTTCAAGCAATTCACCGCGCCCCGGCGCGGCATGACCCCGTAGCCGGCCCAGGTCGCGCGCCAGCCGCACGATCTCAGTCGCGTCCGGCGTGCCGGCGACATGCCCCTCGGCGCGAAGGTGGCGGCATAGCGCCACGGCCAGGTCGGCAATCAGGCGATTCGCAGCCTCGGGATCCTTCGCCGCCAGCATCGTTTGTTGCCAAACCGGATCCATGACGCCGGCGGGATAACCGCTGCGCTGATCGAGTTGGGCGAAGGAATAGGAAATCAACGAGGTTGCCACGTTTGTCAGGCCTTCCAACCCGATCTTCTCGGCTTCCGCGTCAGGCTGGAAAGCCAAACCTACAGAATCCGGCAACAGCGCTGCCGCGTGAAAGGACCCGATCACCGCGGCCGACCGTTTCGGCGCCGCCGTCACGGCCGCGCGCATCGCCGCTTCACGATGAGCATCGGCAATTGACACCCCCCGAGACGAATGCCGGACCATCCAGCCGAAAGAGAGAGCCGCCCGGCGGATCGCTTCTGCAGAGGAATTGCTCGCCGGCGTTTCAACCAGCCGTTCCCACAATTCGCCGCTGTCGCGTGCGCCAAAGCGATGGAGCAAGTCGTCGAGCGCCGTGCGTTGCTCGGAAGCCGGCGCCCCTTCTTCCTCGGGCACACGGGCGGGAAGGCATTCCACCCGGCCCATGGCCGTCAGGGCCAGGTCGCAGGGGATTACAGGAACCTGGTTCGCCGCCGCCCAGCGAATCGCGGCCAGCTCCGGCGAAAAGTCCGCCAGCGGATAGAACGAGATCAGGCGCGAGTCGTCACAGGCGGCTAGAGCCACCGGCGCTTCCAGATCATCCCTGCCCAGGTACTCAAGCCACGGCTGAAAGTCCGGCGGCATCTCGACAAGCACCGCCTTCGGCTTGAAGTCCCCCAGCAGCGTCGGCATGACGCGCGCCAGCGCCGCCGAATGATGCCGCACGCCGATCAGCAAGGGAGCGCGACATTCAGCCAGACGTTGCAGCACACCGTCAGGTGGGTCGTTGTAGTTCATCACGAATCCGCGGAACCTCACCGATCGCCAACCGACGGTCTTGCCCGCCCAGACGGGCATCGAGCGCCGCGCTCTCGTTCGCCGGCAACCGCTTTATCCTACACGGCGGGATCGAAGAAGTGCCCTGTTTTGTGGCCAAAGTCGCCGAAATTCAGTTCACCCCGGCAAGCGCGCCACGGCCGAATTCTCACCCGTTCGCTACTTTTTCACGGGCAAGCTCACAATTGGGGGACTCCACATGTCTCTGAGCTTCGCCGCAAGTTCCGCAGAAGTTTGGTAACTCACCGTAGACATCACGCTCTGCGTGATGAATCACCAAATGAATCACCATCACGTGGAGCGTGATGCCTACGGTTGCGGCTAGGCCGCGTTGGGAGCAGAATCAATATACACATCGGTTTCGAGGGTGAAATGAACAGTCCCCTGCCAGGCAAGGCAGGCTCAGGGGGATGCGTCTTGTTTGGCCGCCCGTCCATCGGGCGCCGGGAGAATGAGCGCAATTCCGATGTGCGCGGGGCGGGAACGCGGGAAGCGCTCGCTCGCGAACCGGATCGGCTCTTCAAGCCGGGCCGACGGAAATCGGCGGCGCAAACTTGCAGGCAGGCCGGGACCATAGCGATGGGCATCCCACAGGATGACGCCCCCCTTGCTCTGGATCATGTCGTCATTGCGCCACGGCGACGCATAGGTGGGCCCGGTGGGCCGATCGGGATACGGCGACGCATAGGTCGTGGGCCGTTCAGCCGAATGCACGCTGACATTCCCCGCCAGCCAGAAGCCGCCTAGCGTGGCAGGCAACGGGCCGGCCTCATGCACGTGCCAGCGGCGCGTCACCTCTTCCGCAAGCTGCCGGCCAGGAAATTGCAGCCGGGTCGTCTTGCCGCGCACGGTCGGCAGTATCTGCCCCTGCCCGATCATCACCAACGTGAAAACCGCCATGCACCCCGCAAATGCCGCGATCAGGCGCGTCTCTCGCGCGGGCCGGACGTTCCAAAAACAAATGCCGGCCAGCCCGGCAAAGGCCCAGATCGGCATGCCCCACATGCCACGCAACTCGAAGCCCATCGCAAGGGAAAGCGCCAGCAGCAACCCAAACGGACCGAGCACGAGACTGGCAAGGAAGCGCCGATTGAACGCGTCGTCGTCGCTGTCCGCCGGTCTCATTCCCTTTAGCCCGAATGCGAACAACAGACCCAGCGGCGCCAGATAGAGTAATTGATTACCCAAAAAGTTGGCCGGGTTTTCGAGTCGGTCCCAGGCTCGACGCGGCATCATCGTGGGAGGCACATCGGGATCCTCAAAGCCACCGGTAGGCGTTCGCTTTTCGCTCTCGGTTCGCCGCAGCGCCCAGCTGGCCGGTGAGTAATCGCTACTTGCCAACCAGATCAAGTGCGGGCTGATGATCACCACTCCCACACACCCGGCAAGATATGGCCCCGGCGTCGCCCAGACGCGCCGAGCGCGCGGGTCGATCAGCAAGAAAGCAAGGATCGGCATGGCGAGAAAAGCCAGGCTATACTTGGTCAGAAACCCCAGCCCCACACTGACGCCGAAAAGTGCCCAGTACCGAAACGATTGGGTCTTGAGCGCGAGGAAGAGCCAAAGGATGCAATGCGCCCAGCAAGCCGTGAGGACGACGTTGCAGTTGAATTCGAAGCTGAGCCAGCCATAGAGCGGAATCGCCTCCATGGCGAACACCGCCAACAGCGCGAGGCTCGGGGACAGCAGTTCGCGCGCAAGCCGCCAGACGGCCCACATCGTCAGAGCGACGCAAACGTAGCTGCCCAAATACACGCCGAAAAGCGACTCGCCGCTGGCCTGAAAAAAAATCTCCGCCAGCCACGCTGACAGCGGCGGGTGCTTGTGATAACCGAATTGCCATTCGCGGCCCCACATCAACACCTCGATGACGTCCATCGGTGGATTGGGCACGGCAAAAAAGACGACGAGCGGCCAAACCAGCGTGCGCGCGATCAGCCAGGTCCAGAAAATCCTGGCACACGACGCGAGATCGTTCTCGCGCCAGCCGGTCCACCAGTTTGATGGGTTGGGAAGTTGCACGGCATCCTGCCTGGGCGACACTCGCCCTGATTCGCGGGCCTGGGTTGGTCACCTCCGAGCCTGAGCGGCAGCGAAGGGCCGCCCGGCGACCGTCTCGAAAATCAGGAAACATCCTCAATCAGCTTGCGAGATGTTAACCTGGCAACGGTGTTGAAACAAGACGACTTGCTAGATGGCTTTGCACAAAAACCAGGATTCGGCATGCCACGCAAAGGTGCGACGACGCAAAGTAAATAACGCTAGGCCGCTCGGATCCGGGGTGGTTTTTTTGTCCTGGTTCAAAACCATCGATTCTTGGGTAACAAACAATCCGCGAGCCGCCGGGCTTGCCCCGGCGGTGAACCAACGCGGATCGGGATGCACCGCCGGGACAAGCCCGGCGGCTCGCTGTGACCGTCACTTGAACCAGGCCTTCTTTTTCTCCGTTTCGTGAGCTCGTATTGACGGGTTCTTGTGCAAAGCAACCTGGCACCGACGTTGAAGCAAGGTGAGTTGCGGGTGCAGCTGGCTATTTCCTGGATTCCCCACGCGGGTCCGGCGCGAGCAGCGTTGGCCGGCCAAATTGAGGCGACACAGAGGTGGCCGGCGGCGGGAACGCGGCCAATGCCTTTTCAATCGCTTCCGTCATCACGCCATGGGCGCGCAGCTCGATCAACTCGGCCTGTCCTTTCTGCCAATTTCCGGACAGCGCAGTGTGAATTGCCCGTAGGTAGCGATAGCCGTGTTGAAACGTCGGCATGTCCGCAACGGTGATGATGGCCTTGGGGTCTCCTTTTTCGTCTAGACGCTTTTCCAATGCATCCAGGAACTTGCCAGCCTCGACATGCTTGGAGGTGCCACGTTTCAGCAACACGGTGGCCTTGATGAGTTGGATGTTCCGGTTGTCGGCATCGATTTTTTCTGCAAAACGCAGGTATCGTTCGGTCGTCGGAAGGTCGCCGGCGGCGTAGCGTTTCGCTGCCAAACGCTCCCAGATTCGGGCTACATGATATTGTTGGCTGTGCTTCATCCAATAACGTTCTTGCTGCTCGGGCGACATGTCGTCTTGCGTGGCCAAAACGATATCGATGGCGGCGCTTTCCTTGGGGGCAAGTTCGAGGGTCCTTGCAGCAAAGCGTTTGAGACTGTCGCCATCGGAGGAGAAGCCCGCCATGACGGCGAAGACATAAGTTGCCTTCGTGGCAAGGACTCTTTCGTTTTGCTCGGCCATTTTTGCCAGCGGTTCAATAACCAAAGCCATTCCCTTCTCAAGTTCGAGCGCCGTTTTTTCCGGAGTCCACCGTTTTGCTTGGATCTGTGTTTTGCACATCAGCAAATGCACCATTCCAGCGGAACCGTATGCAAACGGATCCTGTTTTTGGCGGGCATACTCGATCAGGGCCGTGAACATCCGCCGCGAAAAAAAAAAACACGAAATGCGCTTTCGTCGCCGTCCCATTTGCCGAGGTTGAGGTAATTATCAAACAAGGCGCAAAACGCATCCGCGACCGCGTTTTCCATCACGTTTTTAAGGTCGTCCGGCGCAAGCTGTACGCGTTTTTTTTCACAATCGCGAATGATTTGTAAGAAGTGTTTTGCCTGGCGCTTCTCGGCGGGCGCCAAAACTCGCGTTATCATTGGCGGGGGCTCATTGGATTGAATTTGAATCGCCCCCTTGAATGATTCCCCATACAGGAGGCGGAAGAACGGCCGCCAATAGTACGTGCCGAGCGCGGCCCAGCCTTCCGCCAATCTTGGATTGAGTTCCACGCACTTGCGGGCACACGCGAGGATTTCATCGGGGCGATCCAATTCGTAAAGCGCTTCAATGAGATCGAGACGGAGCCGTGCATTCTTCGGATCCTTATCGATCTGCAATCGAAACGCAGCCGCCGATTTCTGAAAAGTCGCCTCGGCCTGATCCGATTTTGCGTGCTTGAGGGCCTGGCCAAGTTTCAGAAGCCAGGGCGCATCGCGTTCGTCGCCGACGAGGTTTTTGATGATGAAGGCGGTCGGCGGAAGTGACGCTTCCCTGGGGCTTTTGCAGACCACGAAAATAGATTTCACATGGGTCAGTGGGACTATGACCACCTCACGGAGCCGGTCGGGCTGGAACACGGTAGGATCGGCAAACCGGCCGATCTGCCGACGCTGGGGAATGACCCTGGGCTGTGCCGCCGCAAGGGTCGGCAGGGAAAGCAACGCTATCGCCACGAACATCCCAAATCGCATGGCTCACCCTCCGGGGCGATGACTTCGGTTCATGTCTCTGACCTGAATCGCCCAAAACGCGGGATACCCCATGCCGAGCGATTCTTGCAAGGCCAGTTGCGTTGGGTGCTGTTTGGAGCTCGGTCAACGCCCGACTTGCCGTATTGAAAAAACGCCGGTTCAAAGGTATCTACCCGCCCGCAAGCCGCGCGGAGGAAGGCAATGTTCCGGACAAACTGGATGATAGCGGTCGTTTTGCTCGTAGCCTGCGTTCCGCAGGTCCCGGCTCAGGGCCGTCTGCAAAGCGTGCGCGACGACGTGCGATCGGCGGATGTCAAGTCCACCGATTCATCCCAACATGCCAGGGACAACGACGACGACTCCGTCATCGGCAGCCTGCTTGGCGGAATCCTGGCTGCCCAGGATGACAACGGAAGCTCCCTCGGCGGCGCGCTCGTGGTCGGCTCGGTCCTTGCCCCGTTCATCGTGCCGATGAGCCTTTTGGGCGACACCTACCGGGAACGGCTGAATTTCACACCCTATCCCTACGCGCGCGGCTATCGGGGCTACCAGATTCTCCCGACCGAATTGGCCGAGTTGTATTACGACGACCCGGCCGTGCGGGTTCGGCGCCGAAACTACGGGGTGCGGTCGTCGGTCGAGAACGGCAACGACTTTCTTGGGCTCAACCGATTTGGCGGCCAGCTCAAGGTCGAACACGCCAGTCGTTGGGGCGTTGTCGCCAATTGGAATTGGTTTCACGAGCGGTGGAACTGCGGTTGCACCGACGACACATTGCTCGGCGACCTCAACTTCACCTTCCGCTTCGCCCAGAACGAAATCGCCAGCATGTACACGGGCCTGGGCATGCGCATCATGACCGACCGCCGGCAGACCGATCTCGGATTCAACTTCACCTATGGCGGCGACTGGTTTCCCGTTCGGCCCCTCGTGGTCAGCACGGCGTTCGACGCCGGCACGCTGGGAAACGCAGGCGTGATTCATGTCCGCGGCAGCATCGGCGCGGTCTGGCACGGGATCGAATTGTTCGGCGGCTACGATTTTCTGCGCATCGGCCACACCAATCTCCACGGGCCGCTGGCCGGCATACGCTTCTGGTTCTGAAATACAACGCGGAGAACGCGAAGGACGCCGTGAAAAGTAGTTGGTAGGATTTGGCCTGCCGCGAAAACGCCGAATAGTTCATTTCACTTATGAGGCTTTTTACCGTTCCTGTTTTTCTCTGTGTCGTTCGCGTTGTCTTTGGTGAATAAATCGGGTTGCCCCGCCCTGGCCGAGCCGATGGCGATGAGCACGGGAAAATTGGCGTGCGGAAGCTGGGTCGGCGTGACCGTCCAGCTCCATTCGCCCGCCTCGGCAGCGGGGATCTCGAGCAGAAAAAGCCCTTTGCTCTGGTGGAAAAGGGTGCGGCCCCCCGGCGCCCGCAGCGTGAGCTTCAACTCGGCGCCGGCATGTTCAAATCCAAGCGCCATTTGCAATCCCCCGCCCGCATGGCGATGCGTGGATTGCAAGGTTTTTCCGAACGACAAATGCGCGAGCCTGACAGACGCCGCTGCGAAACCACATTGCTTCATCAAGTCGTTCAGGCGCGCTTCGCTCCGCGCATTGACGGCGGCAAAGATCAGGTAGTCAAGCACATTCCTGACGACCTGAGCGTCGTTCCTGGTATGATGAAACGACGTGAAGATCACCTGGCCTTTTTCGCAGCGGAACTTGACCAGCAGCGGCGCCGTCTGAGTTTGCCCGAGGTTGTTGCGATATAACCCGCGCAGGCACACCGTCACCTTGGCCGGATCAAACGGCGCCGGGCGCCAATCCCCTGCCTCAAAGTTCAACGGCAACACGCGCCGACCCAGGTAGCTCTGCATGGCGGATTCGACGACATACGCATCGACTGTCTGCGGCACGCCAGGCAAAACCCGGACGCGCGCGCGAAACTCAGGAAAGGCAGCCACCAGTAGGTCGCCATACAGGTCCGAAGCATACACTGTCCCGCCCTGCTCCACGAATTTTCGTAACGGCCCCACAGCCTGAAAATCCTTCGGATACAGATCGGAGCACGTCAAAAACACGACATCGTACTTCTGAAGCGACGCCAGCGAGCGCGTCCCCGCGCGGCCCAGCGTCGTGAAGCGATAGCCGTCGCCCATCTTCGTCAAAAGGCTGCCGAGGTCGTCATGAGCCGTCGGCGTGACGGCCAGACGCAACGCCTTAACAGGCTGATCCGCAAGTTTGAGTCGCCGCACGCGATGCGGAATCGTCGCGGATTCCATCGTGGCCATCTCGATCGGCAAGATCAGATTCGCATAACGCGACGGCGCCGGCTCGGCCTGCCAGCGCACCAGCGGCGCGGCGGCGGCCTTCGTTGGCGGCCGCATCGACTCCACGGGCAGGGCGTCCATCGAGTCCGGCAGGCGTCGCCGCAGCAACACCGGCTCCGGCGGCGGGTCTTCCTGGTCCAGGCCAAGGTCCGTTTTTGCCTTGGTCGTCACGGTCCGGGCGACAACGAGCGTCATCGTTCGCGGCGCCAGACGCCCAGACATGGACCGCCGGGCCGGCGCGCGCGCGGTTACTTCCGCTGGCTTCGTCAGGCCCCATCCAACCAGCACAATCAGTCCGCACGCCACAATCAGCCCGCTCAAGATCGGCCAGATGAGCCACGGCTCCAAACTCGCATTCGGTTCCTCTCGGGTTCTGATCCAGTACGGAATTGCGAACAACGTCGCCGGTCGGCCGGGGGCAGGTGCAGCAACAACGATACGGCGGCGCCGGGAAGGTCCGGGCGCCCGTTTGCGATTAGCGGAAATCTCGGTCAATGAAGGCATGGTTGAATCCACCGTTTCCAGGAAATGTCGGCGTTCATTCTAACGGCATGCCGGACCGTTGGAAAAGCTCAGTAACCTGCATTGATTAGGAAATGGGCGGCGAGTTTGCCGAATAATCAACCCGGGTGGATCCTGATGCCACGGGTCTCGGTTCGTGATGCTTCCAGGCATCTGATTCCGCACTTTTTCAAGGGGTCCCATGCCCGCAGCGGACGCCCTCGATTTTTGGCGCAGACACGCCGATTTTGATTTGCTATTTCCCTTCTGGTCGGTCTGGCCCCCGCATTTTTTTGGAGGAGAGATATGAAGCTTTTCCGCGTCCTGTCGCTGCTGGCCGCGCTCGTGGCGTCCGCGAGCGCCGCGCACGCTCAGTCGATTTCCACCGGTTCGCTGCGCGCGATTCGCGAAGCGGTAGAACCTGCGAGCTTCTGGCAATTTCTGCCTGATGGCTCGAAACAATCCATCGTTCCGGCCCATTTTGAAACAACCCAGCCCGTGGGCCAGATCAAGGGAAACTGCCCGGCTGCGGACGAGACGTGCTGGTTCATGCAACTGATCCAGGGATGTGCGTCGTCGTGTGAACGTCTGCGAACGCAGTGCACGAACGCGCAGGCGAATGGCGAATCCGCTCAGACCGCGGTCGGTACCCCGGCGCATGGTTTGTGCCCGGCGTCAAGTCAAACCGCGGGGTGTGCGGTCGGCGTGGTGCGCTGCTGCCAGGAAAGCACGACGCAAACCGCGCGCGTGCCAACCTGTAACCTGCTACTCGGGGTCGGCATGAAGGGTTGCGTCGGCCAGCCTTCGTGCGCAACTACGATGACCTGCCCGCTGCAAAGTTTCCTTCAGGTGGTTGGCGCCAAGACGCAGCGTGCCGTCACCGCGCCGGCGCCGTGCTGCTGCGCCAAGGCGTGCGCCTGTTGCGAGTCGTGCAAGGCCAAGGCCGCGGCCGGGACTTGGGCGCCGATGCCTGCGACGCGCCGCGTGATCGAGATTCGCCCGGGCACGACCGTGTTCTCCGCTCCGGTCGCGCCGCCGATGCCTTTCCTGACGGCCTCGCGCGGCGGGATGAAGCCGGCTCGTCTGGTCACGCCCGATTTTGAGGCCCATTGCGAACGGATGAGCAACCGCGGCGACACCATCGTGCTCGAAGGCAACGTTTTGCTTTTGTGCAAGAAGCACGCCCAGCCGATCCGCATCGAGGCGCAGCGTGTTATCGTCAACATGAAGGACGGCACGTTCAGCGTCGAGCACGGCGCGCGTCCGGGACTGCCGACGCATTTTGGCGTGATGCGTACGTCTACCGTGCCAACGCCGATGCAGTTCATCGTCCCCGCCGCCAACATACTCCCAGCACGGCCCGAGGTGGTGAATGCCCCGCGCATTATCCAGGTCGTGCCGGTGCCCATGCGCGACGTGCAAACCCCGACGCCGGGTTACCTGCCGCGTTAAGGGATTAACCATTTCCACCGAGCCCGACGCGTAAGCGAGGGATTTTGGGCCCACCCTCGCTCACACTTCGGGCTCGGTTTGGTTTTGGTAAAGCCCCTTGTCCTGAATGTACGCTTCCACCGCGCGCGGAATCAGGTAGCGCACGCTACGCCTTGACGCGATCCGCTGGCGGATGTCGCGGCTCGCAATCGCGACGAGCGGCGAGCTGATCGCCTGCATCCGCAGCGCGAAATCCTCTTCCAACCTCAACTGTCCCTTCAACGTCGGCTCGGGCATCATCAGTGCGTCCGGGCGTTCCACGATCAGCAAGGTCGCCAATTCCAGGATGCGGCGCGGCTCATACCAGAGCGGCAGGTCGCGCAGGCTGTCCGATCCGAGAATGAAAAACAAGTCATCGCCTGGCCGGGCGTGTTGAAGGTGCGCCAGGGTATCGACGGTGAAGCTTGGGCCGATGCGGTCCTTTTCCAGCTCCTCCACGCGAAACGCCGAATGGCCGGAGATGGCGAGCGTCAACATCTCGACGCGCTGAGCGAATGGCGTGAGAGCTTGCTCGCGCTTGTGCGGCGGCAGCGCGGCGGGGACGAACAAGACCCGGTCGAGCCGGGCCTGCTCGCGACATTGCTCGGCGAGAATCAGATGGCCCAGGTGCACCGGATCGAAGGTGCCGCCGAAAACGCCCACGCGCATGGTATTTTCCCGCATTTTGTTTAGCGCCCGCCTGACGCGGCGGCAGCGCTAAACGAAGCTGGCCATCACTTCCGCCCGCTCGTCAGATCCACATCCACTTCGCGCAAATAGGCGGCCGCCTGCTCCGGAGGCACGGAGTTGATGTAGAAACCGGTGCCCCATTCAAAGCCAGCGATGCGCGTCGTCCGCGGAATGATCTCCAGGTGCCAGTGATAGTGAGGCAACGACTGGGTGTCGAACGGGGACGTATGAATGATGTAGTTGTACGCCGGTTTGTCGAGGGCGATTTCCAGTTTCATCAGGACGGTTTTGAGCACCGTGCCCAGTTCGTCGAGTTCGTTCTTCAGGATATTTTCGTAATGGCTGTTGTGCGTCTTCGGCACGATCCAGACCTCGAATGGAAATCGACTGGCGAACGGCGCGAAGCAAATGAAGTTCGGCGTGTCCAGGACGATGCGTTTCTCTACCGACAGTTCCTGATAGATCATATCGCAATAGATGCAGCGGCCGCGGTAATCGAAGAATTCGAGCGAGCCATTCATCTCTTCCCACACGTTGACCGGGACGATGGGCGTGACGATGAGCTGCGAATGGGAGTGTTCCAGCGACGCGCCGGCGACGATGCCGACGTTCTTGAAAATCATGCCATAAACCAGGCGTTGATCCTTTTTAAGATCGACGAGCCGATCGCGATAGACCCAGAGTATTTCACGGATGTGGGGCTCGCTGAAATTGGCCATGGAGACTTCGTGGTCCGGGCATTCGATGATGACCTCGTGGGCGCCGATGCCGTTCATCTTGTCGTAGATGCCCTCGCCGCGTTTGTGGAGTTCGCCCTCGACCTGGAGGGCAGGGAATTTGTTGGGGACGACGCGGACGCGCCAGCCGCGTTCATTGGGCTTGGTCTGGCGTTCGCGATAGGCGAGGATTTCGTTGGGCGTGTGCTCCTCGCCGCCTTCGCAGAACGGGCAGAAGGCGCTGCCTGTCGGCGACGGTTCGTTTTTCACCGTGATCGGGCGCTTGGCGCGGTCTGGGGCGATGATGACCCAGCGACCGACGATTGGATCTTTGCGCAGTTCTGGCATAACGACGGTTCCCACGTTTAGCCGCTCGCCTTGGGCGAGCGCGAAACCCGCTCGCCCAAAGCGAGCGGCTAAACCAAATCATTCAATCAGACATCCCACATGATCCGCTCGAACGCCGCCGACGGGCGGGCGAACGCGATGTTGCCAGCGCGCGGCGCGCGTTCGCGGCTCTGCTGGTTCTCCAGCAATTCAACGAAGAATTGCACCGGCTGCCCGGTTTGGGCGCCCAGGAGCTGGAACGGTATCGCGCATTCGGCGATCCGTTCAATGCCGAGTTCGATTCCGGCTGGACGCGCGATCGGCTCGCCCCTTGCGTACCAAGTCCATTGTTGCATCGTTTTGCCCGGGTGCAAGATTCGCAGCTCGCACGGGCCGGGTTCCTCGAAGCAAATTCGCAGGACATCGAAACCCTGCAATGCGGCAAGTGCCGGTTCCTCAAAGTCGATGCGAAGGAGAAACGTCTCGGCGTTGAAGCCAAAAAAAACGTCGCGCATCACGCCAGGCACGCTGTTTGCCATGGCGCCCCGCTCGGGCACGCACTCGAATCGCCCGGCGTTCGTCCATTCAAAGAAGGTTTCCCGGCCGTCGATCTTGACATCCAGGAAGCTCCGCGGCAACGTGTGAGCCAGGCGCTGGGCACGCTTTTTGATGGGTCGGCTTAGTTCCGTCGGCGGCGGATCGCCCAGCAAGTGATACGCGTTTTGCAGGTGCTTGCGAAACAGGTAATCGAACAGCTCGTCCTGCGCGCTCGAATGATCGTCGCCGTACCACCAAAACCAGTCGCTTCCCTCGGCGATGTAGAGTTCTTCCCACGCCGATGCCAGCGCGGTCGGATTCGTTTCTTTCGCGCTGCTCGCGTTCCTGGCGACGAGATACTCGCGGGTCTTGTGCAACAAATCCCAGGCGGTGTTGTCCTCGTCGTGGCCGATCCAGATGGCGAAGTTGTGATGAATCCAGCTTCCCGCGAACAGGCGCGGCAAAGTATCGCGCGGCGTTTCTGCCTTGAGGTACTCGCCCAGTTTCACCGGGCGAATGTGCCGATCGCTCGCGCAAAGCTGATAGAGCGTCCGCAAAAACGGCACGCCGCCTTCGGGGTAGTGTTCCCAGCAGTTCTCGCCATCGAGAATCACGCTGACGAGGACCGGCTCATTCGCGTTGATCGTTTCCCGGATGTTGCGCAGGTGCCGCACGAAATCCTGCGCCGCGTCGTTGCCGGCGGAGCGTTGATAGTGAAACCCGATCAAATCACTGAGCCCGTGATCGCGGAAGACGATGGCCAGCTCGTGTGGTCCTTCGCGGACCAGGTAGGGGCGATACAGGTGGCCCGGGTTGCGGAGGTGCCCATGCTGATCTCGGCTCACGAAACCCTGCGTCGATTGATTCAGAACCCCCTCGTCCGTCGCGATCCAGCGGATCCCGTGCCTGGCAAGCATGGGAATCATCGCCTGGCAGACGCTCCCCTCCGCGGGCCACATGCCTTGCGGGGCGGCGCCAAAAAGCTCGGCGTGTTTTTGCACCGCCCGACTCACGTGAAGCTCTGCGTCATCCAGGTATCCGCTGGTATGGCGCGGCAAGGCGACGCCGGGCATCGCCTCGCGGGCCAGCTTCTTGTCGAATAACAGCGGCAAGATCGGATGGTAAAAGGGTGTCGTCGTCAGCTCGACCTGCCCGGCCTCGGCCAGCTTTCGGTGCAACGGAATGATACGCTTGAGGATTGCCAGATGCTTGTCGAGTACGAGATTCTTCTCGTCCTCGGAAAAATGCCGGCCCTTGGCGCGAAGCTCGGCCAGGTCAGCGTCCTGCGCGAACACGAGCGGATGAATCCACGCCAGATTGAATAACGCTTGCAGGTCGCGCAGGTCGCGCTCCTGAAAGCGCCGCAGCGCCTCCTTGGCCGAATTTTGACCGGGCGCCCGGCTTTGCAACAGCTCCCAGAAACGTGGCCACGGCTTGATCATCTGCTCATGGTTGGCCATGAAATGATGATCGAGCAGAAAGACAGCATCCTGTTGACTGAGGTCCTTGGCCGGGATACGGGCAACATCGAGGAAGCGATCGCTGGCGTTCTTTTCCGTGTAGGCGAGCAGTTGCACCAAAAGGCTCGGCACGAGGTTGATGGTGCAGCGCATCTCGGGCACTTCGGCCAGATGCAGCGCCATGCCGTAGTAATCCTTGACGCCATGGAGACGAACCCAGGGCATCGGGTTTTCGCCGGTGACATCGTCGGGATAGTAGGGTTGATGTTGATGCCAAAAAAACGCGAGAGCGACGTCGGACATATTGCGCGATCCTGGTCTCCCCACTCCCTGCGGGAGAGGGATAGGGGGTGAGGGGCGAGCCGGGCGTGATTCCCTCACCCCCGGCCCCTCTCTTGGCAGGAGAGGGGAGGCAAAGGTCTATCATACAAACTCGCTTGCCGCCTGCCGATAAAGGCGTTCGTACTCCGTGGCGCTGCGGCGCCAGGACCAGTCCTGCAACATGCCGATCTGTTGCAAGGTCCGCCAGCGGGCCGGCTCGTCGTGGTACAGTCTGAGACAGCGCTCGATGGCGTCGCCGAACGCTGCCGGCGTGAACGGCATGAACGCGAACCCCGTGGCCCTCGCCAGGGCGACATTCTCCGCCGTGGCGTCCACCACGGTGTCCGCCAGGCCGCCGGTCGCGTGGACGATCGGCACGGTCCCGTAGCGCAAACTGTAGAGTTGGTTCAACCCGCATGGCTCGTATTGACTGGGCATCAGAAAAATGTCGGCGCCCGCCTCGATCTGGTGCGCCAGCGGTTCGCTGTAACCCAGATGCACGCCGACCTGACGCGGAAAATCGCCCTTCAGCTTCAGTAGGAGATCGCGGTATATCTTGTCGCCGTCCCCCAGCACCGCAAGCTGAGCGCCTTGACGCAGCACGCCGGGAACCACTTTTTCAATCAGGTCGAAACCTTTCTGGGCCGCCAGACGCGACACGACGCCGAACAACGGCGTGCGCGGCAACCGGTCCAGGCCGAAGTGTTTCTGCAACGCGGTTTTGCAACGCGATTTTCCGCCCTCTTCTTCCGGCCCGGCAAGCGCGTTCACATTGTAGGTGGCGGCGATCATCGCGTCCGTTTCGGGGTTCCAGGTTTGATCGTCGATGCCGTTGACAATGCCGACCAGGTCCCGGCTGCGCTGCATGAGCACTCCGTGTAGGCCGCAACCAAGGAGGGTGGTCTGAATTTCGCGAGCATAGGTCGGGCTCACGGTCGTGAGGCGGTCCGCATAGACGAGGCCCGCCTTGAGGAAGTTGAGACTGCGGTAGAATTCGAGCTTGTCCAGCGTGAACAACCGCCAGGGCAGGCCGAGCATCGGGACATCGTAATGCCAGAAGACCCCCTGATAGGCAAGGTTATGGATGGTGAAAAAGGTGCGGATGCGCTGATAGCGGTCGCGCAGATGGTGTTTGGCGTAGTGTTGATAGATCTCGCGCAGATAAACCGGCGTCAAGCCGGTCTGCCAGTCGTGCAGATGCAAAATGTCGGGCCAATAGTCGAGCAGCCGCAACGTTTCCAAGATGGCACGGGCGAAGAAGCCGAAGCGGGCGCTGTTGTCGGCATAGTCGGCCAACCGGCCTGCGTCGTCGGCATACTGATAAAGACCCCGCTTGGCACCGGGATCGTCACGCTCGAACAGGGCCGGCTGTTCGATCAGATACACCGGCACGGCGGAATTCGGCAAGGTCGATCGCCAGAGCCGGCCTTCGATCATGCGTTCGCCCATCGGCACGCGGAAGCGATGGTCCGTCGGCGTGAGGCCCTGTTTGCTCGTGCGACACGCGGCATAAAGCGGCATCACGACCACGGTCTCGATGCCACGTGCTTGCAGCGCCACGGGCAACGAAGCAGCGACATCCGCCAGCCCGCCGGTCTTGGCAAAGCCCGCTACCTCGGAAGCCGCGTGCAGGCACTTGAAGGTCACGAACCAACCTCACTGGCATGACAATTTCCCTGTCAACATCGTAGCGACATTCGGTGGGCTTGTCCCGCGCGGAAAAAATTGGCATCGAGCGCCGATTCCTGTTACCCTGGACCCCGGACGAAAACGCTTCATTCAAATGGGAGATCGCGCATGGCGGAACCGATGTTGGCTCACAATGTCTATTTTGCACTCAGCGACGCCTCGGCCACCGCCAGGGAAGCGCTGGTATCGGCATGTAAAAAGTACCTGTCCGGCCATCCGGGCACCGTATTCTTCGCGTGCGGGACGCTGGCGGAGGAGTTCGCCAGGCCGGTGAACGATCGAGCCTTCGACGTCGCGCTCCATCTGGTGTTTCAAACGAAGGCGGCGCACGATGCCTACCAGGTCGCGCCTTCGCACAACCAGTTCATCGCGGAGAACCAGGCCAACTGGAAAAACGTACGGGTTTTCGATTCGCTGGTTTAACCACAGTTTTGCGTAGCGTCGCTAATCGATGACTGCGGGCTGAAAGAATCCGGCTTTATCTTCGTCTTATAGGTTGATAGACTAAGTGAACTAGGTCAGGCTGGAAAGCCTGACCTACAATCCTTGTTTTTGGCACTGCAAACCCACGTAAACCAGGCGTTTGGGCGGAACGATCGGCCACACATTTGCCGCTGAGGGGACATCATCATGAATCGAAGCAAAATGATCTTGGGGGCGATTCTCCTGCTGGCATTCGCTTTGGGCGGTGCAATGACCGATGTGGCGGCCCAGGGCAAAAAGAAGAAGGGCAAGAAGGGCGCGCCGCAACCGATGCCGCCGATTGCCCAGGCGGTTGAGACCGACACGTTCAAGGACGATCTGCGCGTCGTCCGCGAAGCCGGGCTCAAGGGTGAGGGGCCAGACCTGTTGGAATATTTTCGCAAGCGCACGCTCAAGGCGCCAGACCCCAAGGAGATCAAGGCCCTGGTCAAACAACTGGGTGACGAGGACTTTAACACGCGCGAGTCGGCCTTCACGACGCTGGTGGGCATGGGCTCGGCCGCGCTGGACGGCATCAAGGAAGGCGAAACCGACGCGGACCTGGAAATTCGCAATCGCTGTGTCGACCTGAAAAAGCGAATCGACACGAAGGCCGAGCCGATCTTGCAGGCTGCGGCTGCGCGCGTCATCGCCAAACTCAAGCCCGCCGGCGCCGCGGATGTGTTGATGGCTTACCTCCCCTTCGCAAGCGATGCGATGGTGGTGGATGAAATCTGCCAGGTGCTCGGCTCGGTTGCGGTACGTGACGGGAAGGCCGAACCAGTTCTCGTCAAGGCGCTGGAAGACAAACTGCCGCTCAAGCGCGCCGCCGCCGGCGAGGCTCTGGCACGGGCGAAGTTCGCGGATGAACTGCCGAACGTCAAGAAACTGCTCAAGGACCCCGAGGTCTCCGTCCGTTACCGTGTTTGCCTGGCGATGATCCCGCTTCATGACAAGGCCATCGTGCCGGTAATGATCGATTTGCTCGCGGAAATGTCGCCCAATCAACTTTGGCCCATCGAGGAAGCCCTGCTCCGTTTGGCGGGCGACAAGGCGCCGAACGTCACCCTGGGCGCCGACGCTGCCGCCCGCAAGAATTGTCAGGCCGCGTGGGCCAAATGGTACGCCACGAGCGCCGCGACGCTCGACATGAAGAAACTGTCGGAAGAGAACGTCTATCTCGGCTACACCCTGATCGTGCAGCACAACAACCGTATCGGCGCCGGCGGCGGGGGCAATGTCGGCGAAATATTTGAACTCGACAAGGACAAGAATATCCGCTGGAAAGTCAGCATCCCAACCGGCTACCCCGTGGATGCCCACCTGGTCGGCGGCAGTCGACTCATCGTCGCCGAATACAGCGCCAACAAAGTGAGCGAACGCGACCTCAAGGGCGACGTCAAATGGGAATACTTCTGCGGCGGCAACCCCTTCGCGGTTCAGCGGTTGCCCAATGGCAATACCTTTGTCGCCATGCAAGGACGCCTTATCGAGGTCGATCGCAACAAGAACGAGGTCTGGAGCTACCAGCGGCCCAACAGCGACATCATCCGCGCCAAAAAACTCCCAACCGGCGAGGTCGCCTTCATTACCAATCAAGGCATTAATTCCCAGTACATCCGCATGGACGCTCGCACCCGCCAGATCAACAAACAGTTCCAGGTCACGCCCGTGCAAATGCTCTTCGGCAGCATGGACGTTCTCCCCAACGGCAACGTGCTGGTCACCCATTACAACAACCAGCGTGTTCACGAATATGGCAAGGATGGCGGGCTCGTAGGCAATCCAATCAACATCGCCTGGCCCAATTCCGTCGTCCGCCTCCCCAACGGCAATCGGCTCGTCACCAGCTACAACCAGCGACAGGTCTACGAATTCAATGGCGCCCAGCAGGTCTGGAGTTACCCGACCGGCGGAATCGTCTTCGTCGCCAGGCGCCGCTAGCCCATTCTACTTGCGGTTTCAGGGTCGTGCGTCAGGCTAATTGTTGGCGCCTTGATGCGAACGCCGAGCCGCAAGCAGCCAAAAGGAGGAACCATGCATTGGCGCGCCGTCATGCTCGGTCTCCTGGTTGCACCCTTCGCCTGGGCGCAAACCGGCAGCGATACCGAATACGCCGCCGATGAGGCGGTCTTGCGCCAACACGGTTTGCCAACGAAAGGGCCGCAGCTACTCAAGATTTTGCGCGAGCGCACTCCCAACGCCGAAATCGTAGCCGAGTTCAAGAAGCAGGTTGCCGGCGTTCATGCCTCACCTTATCTCGATCGCGTGCATGCCACGCGCGCGCTTTGCAAGATGGGCCCGATCGTTCGGCCCCTGTTGGAAACCTATCTTCTCAACCCGAGAACCGACGCGGAGACCGCCGGCCGGCTGCGAGGGATCCTGAAGGAATTTCCGCCCGAGAAGGACGAAGCCATCGTCAGCGCCGCCGCGCGATTGTTGCAGCGTGACAAGCCCGCGGACGGTTTGCCCGTTCTTCTGGCATTCGTTCCCCATGCGACGCATGAACCGGTGCGGCAAGAAGTGCAGCGCGCCATCAACGCGCTGGCGAAGGCGGAAAGAGGAAGCGGCCCGATTCTCGCGAGCGCACTCAAGGATTCGTCGCCGGCACGACGCGCCGCCGCCGCCGAAGCGATTTTGCGTCGCGACGGTCTCGCCGCCAAGGCGACCGTGAAGCCTCTGCTCGCGGACAAGGATTCCTTGATTCGCCACCAGGTGGGCATGACGCTTGCCGAATTGGGTGACAAGGCCGGCTTGCCGATCCTGATTAAGTCCATCGCGAGTGCGCCCGCGGGGCGTGCCGAGTACGCCCTGGAGTTGCTCCAGCGCGCCGCCGGCGAACACGCGCCGGATGTTGTTTACGAGGGTAAGGCCAAGGCTGCCGCATTTTGCGCCGCCTGGGAAAAGTGGTATGACGCCCATCACGCCCGGCTCGATCTCGCCAAGCAGCTTGCCGATAGCGAGCTTGGCTTCACGGTCATTGGCGCCGCCCGCATCCGCATCAACACCAAGAACCGGGTGTTCGAGGTGAGCAAGGCTCCCGGGAATCCAGTGCGGTGGGAGTTCGACGGGCCGCGCAATCCAATCGATCTGCAAATCCTCGGCTCCAATCGCTTGTTGCTTGCCGAGTATTATGAACGCAGGGTCACCGAGCGCGACTTCAAGGGGAACATCCTGTGGCAGGTTGCCGTCGCCATGCCGATCGCGTGCCAGCGCTTGCCGAATGGACACACCTTTATCGCCAGCCGGCAGCGCCTGGTCATCGTCGATCGCGATGGCCGCGAGCATTTTGTTCATACCTCGCAGACCACCAGCATCATGGCGGCGCATCGCCGGCGCAACGGGCAGATGGCGCTGATCACCTCGGGCGGCCGCTGCGCGCTCCTCGACAGCAAGGGAACCGAGGTCAAGAGCTTTCAACTGGCGGGAGTGTCCTTTCCACTGGGAGCGAGCATCGAATTCCTTCCCAACGGCCGACTTCTGGTGCCCCTCTACAATCAACAGAGCGTCGCGGAGTTTGATTGGACCGGCGTGAAGCACTGGTCGGCGCGCATTAACCGTCCCACCTCCGCCACGCGCTTGCGAAATGGGCACACGCTTGTCACGTGCAGCCTCGACTATCGTATCGTGGAACTCGATGCCAACGGCAATGAGGTGTGGAGCTACCGGACCGATGGTCGGCCCTATCGCGCACGCCGCCGCTGAACCCGGTCCTCCAGGGAGTGGTTAGACGCCGCGCGGAAATACAGGCTCGAAACGAAGATGAACAAAGGGCCGCGCACTCCGAGCGGGCGTTGCCCACAACCCAATAAAGCAATGAGGAATGAAGAATGACGAGTTAGGAATTTAGAAGTGCTCGCCACCGGCGCTCTTTTTCTTCCAATTTTTCTGTTCCTCGTCTTCATTCCTCATTGCATTTCCTTGTACGGCGCGAGAATCTTGTTGGAATTTCAATGAAGTTGGCGTGTTGGTAAGCCCGTTTCCCTCCGGCGCGGTACTTCAGAGCTTATTTCCGCGCGTCGCTGGACGCCCAAGCAGCGGAATCATCAGGTAGACGCATGCGAGCTTTTCGCCACAAGGATGGTGTTAATGAGGTGCAAACCTTTCACTCTGGGAATTGTCGGCCTGTTCATCGCCGCGCTGGCGGCGGATGCCGGCGGCTTGAAGGATTCGCCCCAGGCCAAACCGACCATCAAGCAGCCAGGCGCCGAGGTCGATCGCGCGGACGAGGCGATTCTCCGCCGCGCCAAACTTCCCACCGATGCCGACGGCCTGGTGAAATTCCTGAACGCCCGCATCCTCCCCGAGAGCGAACGCCCGAAAATCGCGGGCCTGGTGAACACGCTCGGCGTCGGGCATTACCGCACTCGCGAGTTGGCCTTGCGCGCACTGGTCAAGCGTGGCCCCGCGGTTCTGGAGGTGGTCCGGTCTCAGATTCCACTTCCAGCGGTGTGGCAGGCGGACACCGAGAAACGCTACAGCACCGAGTTGATCCGCCGGGCCGAGCAGGCGATTCAATCCATCCGTGAGCAAGAGCCCGAACCCGCCGTCATCGCCGCCGCCGTGCGCGTCGCCGCCGCGCGGGAAGCGCCGGGCCTGGTCGAGGCGATGATCGGCTACCTGCCCTTTGCCGAACAGGACGGTCTGGTGGAGGAGCTGCGCATCGCCCTGACACGCCTGGGCGTGAAGGACGGGAAGGCCGACCCCCAATTGCGCGCGGCCCTGGCCGACCGCGCACCCGTCCGCCGGGCCATCGCCGCCGAGGTGCTGACGCGCATTGCCTATGCTGACCACAAGGCAGCTTTACACAAGACGCTTGCCGATCCGGATCCCGTCGTGCGTTTCCGCCTGGCGCGAGCCCTCGCCATGACGCGCCATCGCGAGGCGATTCCCGTGCTAATCAATTCCATTCCCGACCTGCCGGTCAACGTCGCCTGGCAGGCCGAGGACTTTCTTTTCAAACTCGCGGGCAAGATAGCGCCGCCGCCGGTCGCCATGGGCAACGCGCCGGAGGCTCGCGGTAAATGCAGGGACGCCTGGCTTTCGTGGTGGAACAAGCAGAAGGAAAACGCCGATCTGACGAACCTCAAGGACCCGCCGCGACTTCTGGGCCGCACCCTGATTGTGCTGCTCGATCAAAATACCGTCCTGGAACTTGGCCCCGACAACGTGCCGCGCTGGGAGGTGAAAAACCTCGTCTTCCCGCTCGATGCCCAGCTCATTGGAGATGACCACGTGCTCGTCGCGGAGTACCGCGCCAACCGCGTCAGTGAACGCAATGCCCGCGGCGAAACCGTCTGGCAAAAAGGCGTCGTCGGCCCGCTCGTCGCCCAGCGTCTCGACAACGGCAATACCTTCGTCGTCAACGATCACCAGTTCCTCGAATTCGACAAGAACGGCATCGAGGTCTTCAACGTCACCTTCCCCGGTGTCGATCGGAAGATCATGAAGGCGATGAAACTCCCGAATGGAGAAATCATCGCCATGTTGGCCGATGCGCGTGTTGTCCGCTTCGACGCCCGCGGGAATGAGATTCACGCCTTCCAGATCAACCTTGGTCTCAGACTCTTCGGCGGTCGCATCCACATGCTGCCCAACGGCCGTGTGCTCATTCCGCACAGTGCCGAGAACAAGGTCGTGGAATATGACGCCAGGGGTAAAATTGTCTGGGAGGTGCCGTTCGATCAACCGGTCATCGCCACCCGGTTACCCAACGGCAACACGTTGATCACGTCGATGGAGCCCGGCGTGGGCGCGGTGGAAGTGGATCGAGCGGGGATACACGTCTGGTCCTACCAACATGCCAGCAACACGCGTGTGACGCGCGCCCTGCGCCGCTGACCGGTGGACACGCCTACGCCGCCTGGCGAGGCGCCGGTGGTTCGGCCGGTGGCGCTGGCATCATCGCGGCCTTGTCGAAGCGGGCGCGCCAGCCGAGGCGCAGCAATGCGGACAGCGAACCGATCATCTCCTTCACGTTGGCCTTCGATTGCCCCACACGCCGATCGGCAAAGACAATGGGCGTTTCGCCAAACCGCGCTCCGGCCAAATGGCAGCGATGCAGCACCTCTTGCAGAAACGAATAGCCAGGCGACAGCAGGTTGTCGAGGTTGGCACGCCGCAGAAGTGAGACGCGATAGCAGCGGTAGTTGCCGCTCGTATCCGAGACGGGCATGCCCAAAAGCAAGCGCACGAGTCGATTGGTCGCCCGGCTCATCAGTCGGCGTGACAGCGGCCAGTTCTCGATCCCGCCGCCTGGAAAATAGCGCGAGCCGATCATCACGTCGGCGTGGTCCATGCCCTTGAGCAAGGCGGGCAGATAGCGCGGATGATGGCTGAAATCGGCGTCCATCGTCGTCAAGAGGTCGTAGCGCCCATCGAGGGCGAATTGCATGATCCGCAGAATGGCTGTCCCCAATCCCAGCTTCCCCTCGCGATGAATGACATGAATCCCCGCGTGCGCGCGCGCCAGTTCGTCGGCAACGTCCCCGGTCCCATCGGGCGAATGGTCGTCCAGGATCAAGAGGTCGGCGGCCGGCGCCGTGGCGCAAATCGCCTGCACCAGCGCCGCGAGGTTGTCGCGCTCGTTGTAGGTTGCCAGGGCAATCAGGAGGCGTGCGGAACTGGTTTGCATCATCAGGACACGAGCCTGGGCCCGCGCTCCTAGGAACGGATTCAACGCTGCCACGAAACGTCGCTAGCCGGGCCTGTTTTTTTTCCAGAGCGTGATCGTAACGCCTTCGGGCAAAACCCAGCGTCGGGCCAGTGTCCACGTTGACTGCTCGGCCAAGGCCTGATGAAACGCGGTGAGGTCCACGTATTCCTTGGTCTTCCAGTCAAAGGTTGAACCCGGCGCGATGTCGATCAGCACCAGCGCGTCGGAACGCGTCGTCGCCAACCAGTTGCGCGCCGGCTCGGGGTCGCCGCCAAAGCGGGCGAAATGCTTGATCTCCGCGGCCATGTTTTGATGGCGATGGTGTTCGATAAAGGTCCAGGTCCACAAGAATCGCGTCGAGACATTGCTGACGATCGTCGGGTTTTTCGCATCGGCGAGGTCCGCGACGTAGGTATCCGTGATGCGCAATGGGGACGGAAGCTCCGTTTTGAGGCCGCCTTCCTGGGCATGACCGGGGTTCAGCATTTCGGGGCCAAGCCAGGCGATTAGAACGGCGCAGACGATGGCCGAGGCCCAGGGCCGGCCGCGCTCGGAGAACCAGCCGACTGCCAGCTGGGCGGCCCAGACAAGCCCGATCGCGCCGACGACCCAGGCCGCCGCGATCCAGGAATGCATGAAGCGATTTTTGAGCATCGGGTGCTGGCACGTCAAATAGGTCCCGATCAACAGGAACAGCATCACCGCGGTGGCGCCGGGCTTCAAAAAACGCCAGGCGACGAGCCCCAGCGCGACCATGCCCGCGAGCAGGTATAGGCCCGACGATGCGGTCATGTAGTCCGCCTGCAACCCTTCGAGGTAATAAGGCAGCCCGTGCATGAACGGCAGCGATTCGCGCTGCTGATCGTTGTTGTTGGGTCCGAGATACCACAGAAAATACGAAAGCCGTTTGGGCATCAAGAACCAGACCGCGATGACACCGCCATGCCAGAGAAGGAGCCCTCGCACGGTTTCCGGCAGTGTCAGGCTCCACTCCCGGCCCGCCGAGCGCCACCAGAGCACCAACCGGATGAAGACGGCGATATAGGCCAGATGCACCAGATTGTGCGGTTCCTGAATGGACACGGTACGCCCGGCAATCTCGAAGACCCCGCCCCCGGTGACCACCACGACAAGTGCCGCGGCCCCGAGCGCCAGCGCGATCCAGTTGAGCGGATGCTTGAGTTCCGCCAGCGCCCAGGTCGGCAGCCGATCGCGCTGGAGCAACGACCGGGCATAGCCGAACCACGCCGCCGGTTGCCTGAGGAATTCGCCGGCGCTCAAGCCAAGGATGACGAGGATCCAGTAGTTGTACTTGTGCAAGAAGAGGGCGCTCAACGTGACGCCCAGCCCAATGGCGGCGCGACGGGTTTGATCCTGGATGACGACGAGGTAGAGATAAAGCGCCGCGAGGGACAGCCCTGCGCCGAGGCTTTCGTACATGACGTCGGTCGCATAGGCGCGATGGGCGGGCGAGACGGCGACGAAGAACGCCGCCAGCAATCCCGCGGCGTTGCCGCCCGCTGGCAACAGTCGGCGCGGAATCAGATACGCGCACCAAATCGCCAGCACCCAGCCAAACAGACTGGGCAGAACCGCCAGTCGATGATCGGGACCAAAGGGCAACTGGATCAGCGCCACCAACACGGGATGCAACGGCCCCCACACCCTCATGCGATCGAAATCGTGCAGCAGTCGAGCGAAATCGCCTGTGCGAAGGTCGAGAGCCAGGTTCAACCCGTTCATGTAATGGGTATGCCGGTCATGGCCCATCCACCACCACAGGTCCAGCGAATGCTGCCAAAAGAAGGCGTAAACCAACGCGGCAATCGTTATCGCGCCAAGCAGCACCATTGGCGCAAGCCAGCGCGGCCCCAGGTCATTGGCCGGCTGGACCGGAACCGGTGTGGAGGCGGGTTGAATTTGCGAGACCGGTTCTTCCATGAGCATCGGCGACATCGCTTGGCTCCTTCCGTGGTTGGGCGCCCGGGCATCATAGTCGATTAGTTGGCCAGGAATCAATGCCACACCAGCCCGCGGCGCAAGCAAGGGATGTCATGAAATCCCTTGCTTGCCCCGCGGGCTGGTTTGTTTTCGTCCTGCCCAGCTTGCCCACCTTTCAGCTGGCCGTCGATACCGGCACGTTTGATTCCGTAGAATGTGGGACAGCCGTGGCCCTGCGAAACAGCAGCCTCGGGTTAAACATGCGCTCCAACATCCAGTTGGCCTCCGCGGGGCGCAAAAAGGCCATGTTCATCACCAGCATGATTAACGAGAAGGTTTTCAGCCCCATGAACAGGCCGATGCCGCCGTGCAGCACGATCGCCGACGCGAGAAAGACCCAGCGCAATCTGGGGCGCCAGATCAGAAATGGGTAGCCGATTTCAAAGACCAGTGTGAACAGCCCACCGCCGTTTACGAAGGCCATGTACAAGACCTGGTAGCTCCCCAGGAAACGGAGGAAACGCATGTAGATCGCATTTTCCATCGGCGCGAATTCGTAGTTGGCGACCGTCATCCAGATTGCGGACCCGTCCCACCACGATCGGCCCAGCAACTTCGACAGGCCGGCCATGCCGTAGATGAAGCAGACATGAATCTGCAAAAGCCGTAGCGCGACATTCGCCGACACGCTCGGCTCCGGCACATCGGGGACCGGAGTCGGCGGTGCAATGTTCGTCGGTACGGGGAGTCTCCAGAAACGATACCAACTTTCCACCAGGCCCATTTTGGCGCCTACCCACCATTTGCGAATCACCCGGTCGAGGGAGTAAACCGCGCCGCAGGGGCTGATCATCAGGTACAGCAGCAGAATGTTCGTCATCGTGTCCACGCCGAACAGCACGTTCGGATTGCGGTTGATGTAACAAAGATAGCCGAACCAGAGCAGCGCCGACGTGATGCGCGTGCAAAAGCCGAGCGTGAACATCACGGAGATCGCGACGATGAGGCAATGCACCACCATCATGGCACGCGGATCAAGAACGTGAAACCAAAGCGAAAAGATGGGCGACCCGACTGCATGAACCAGGCGCGGATCGAACTTGTGCTTTTCGATATATTCGTTGAGCGTGTCCTCCTCCTCCTGGCTCTTGACATACGCCGGCGGCGGCGCCCCCCAGCGAACGGCATAGCGCCACGCATAAGCCTTGTCCTCGTCTGCCAGCGAGGGCGTGATGCCAAGTTGCCTCAGGTCGAATTTGAAGTACGTGTAGTATTCATCCAGGTAATCGGCCTCCTCCTGATTGCGAGGATACGGCGGCGGCGGGATCCGCCCCGTTTTCTTCCGGTAGGCCTGAACGTAATTGATCTCGAATTGATTCCTTGGCGACGGCGTGACCCCGGCGGGGTACCAGTTGAGCGGCATGGCCAGGGTTGGGTGTTCGCGTACGAATTCCATACGCATGTCAAGGGCGTGCCAGGCGTGTTCGCCCTCGAATTCTTGCAGCTTGAACGTGTACACGAAAAGGGTGTAGATCACGATCAGGCCGCAGGTTATGCGAATCAGCGCCAGCTTCGTCGGGTCGGCGGGCTGAAACCAGAACTGCTCCCAGCCCTGGAGATAGCGCGGCAAATAACAGGGCATTTTCGACGGTGGGTTCATCGGTGTTCCAAAGGCTCTCGCGGAAAAGTCATCCCAAAGAAGGCCGACTTGCGGGCGCGGGAATTCGTGTAGCCAATCTCTATGGCCCCAGGCGCTCTTCCCACTGCCGCTCGGCGGGAGTAGTCCCCGCGGAGCGATACCAGTGCGAATCTCCCGCGTGGCGGCGACAATAGTCCTTGATGCCTGAATTCACATCCAGGTCGGTATCGCGCAGGCTGGGGAGGAGCCAGTAGAGGTAAGGATCTTCGCTTATTTCCATGAGGGCCCGATAAATCCCTTCATAAGCTTGCTTCTGCATATCCTGACAATCGCGCCCTTGCCGAAGTTCCAGGACCGCGTTGGCAATCTGGCGACTGGCCTGATCGATTTCACTGGCAGCGCGGGCCACGTTGAGACGGGCAACCTGGGCGTGGATCGCCATGACCTCCTGTTGAAGTGCCTCGTGGCTTTGCGCCAGCGCCTGCCTCTTTTTTTTCGTATCCGGTTTGTTGGGATCCAAGGCGACAACTCTCGCTTCCTGTTGCAGCCTTTCCAGGGTCGCCCCGAACTCTTTGAGTTTTTTTCTTTCCTTCTCGAAAATCAACTCTCCCGAACTATCGAAATTGCCCATGAAGTACGGCAAATAAAGCTGTGGATCGTTGGGCGGTATGCCATTGACGAGGAGTTCGACAGGGGGAATCTCGTGAAGGACCCGATAGACCTTCACGCTTTTGAACCTCCAGTCCCGATGCTCGGGATGGATGTTGTATTTGCGGGCCACGAAGCGCGTGAACGAAGCCAGGCGCCGCTTGGAATCCTCGGTTGGGATCGATACCTGCTGCATCTGCGAGAAGCGGGGGTGAAGCGGAATGCGCGGCCAGGGCACGTTGTCCGGCTGGGCGACCCGGAGAGGCAATAGCTGAAGACGCCGGTGATACAACGGGTGCGGGATCGTTTGCCCGAGATTGTCCAGCAAAAACGGCGGCGGAAGCGTGGCCGAGTGCGCCACGGATTCGGTCATGGCCAAAAAACGAACATATTCGAGATCGACCGTGTGGTGGATGCGGCCCTGCTCGTCCACGTGAGGAACCTTGTACCACCAGCCGTGCGAGTTGCCGTCGGTATCTTCGTAGATGAGCCGAAACCAAAGGTGGGTGGAGGCGTTCGGATCGGGCGCGTAAAAGTGGTAGGCGTTGACGAGGTAGACGAATTCCAGGTAGGGCTTGAAGACGCGGACCCACGCCTGGGTGACAAGCCACGGAGCGGGCGGCGCCGCCAGGCAGGCGGTGGAGATTCCCATGAAGTGCAGGACGAACAGCAGGCTCAGCGTCGCACGGCGCACTCCGGGCGAGACGATGACCAGCACCGCGGCGTAGAAGCAGACGACGCCGAGGACCCGCACGAACATTCGGATCGTGTCCCAATCGTGGGCCAGTTCGGAAACGGGAGGCGACCAGTTGGGCCCGGCGGAGGAATACCAGGTCGCGCCCAAATCTTGAAGCGGCGTCGGGCCAAGGTAGAGTGCGAAACCGCTCAGAAAGCATAACGCCGCCAGCGCGACAAACGCCAGGGCGATTTCCTCGGTAATCTCACGTGGCGTGCCTTCCTTCGTTGGCGTTTGAAAACAACGCCGGGCGGCGTAATAGCTCGGCGCCGCCAGGGTCAGGAACACGAGAAACGCGGGCGCGGTGGCGAGGCCGACGGCGCCTGGCGTCATGGAATAGATGAAGAGCCCGGTGCTCCCAAGGCCGATCACGCTGAACAAGCCGCCCAGCCCGCGCCGAACGATCCGTTCAAGCGGCGCCGCCCAGGCGCAAAGGTAAATCGACTGCCGATCGCGATAACGAAGCCAGACCCCCACGCTGCCCGCGAGCAAACCCAGCGCAAGAACGACGACGCGATAGTCCGACGACATCTCACCGAACGTCACGACCCACAGCCAGGACCAGAGGACCAGGCCAAGCCCGGCCGCCAGCCAGGCCCAGGGATTTGCGAGGGGCCAATCTCGCCGTCGAGTGATGTTGACGATCCCGTTCGCCATCGGAACCTCAGGTGGTGTGCTGCAAAGCGCCTATTCAAATCATAGCCAAATCCCGCGCAGGCAACGACAGTTCTTGACGAGAACGCAAAGGAGAGGAAAACTTGCGGCCCATTCTCAGAAAATCAGCAAGCGCGCCCGCTTGCGGTTTCGCGTGGGCGTCATCTACCGCGACGGCCCATCGATCGGTTCCGGCCGACCCACCGTCACGCCGCCTGTTTCCGCGACCGGCCGCCACTGCGTCACATGCGGCACTGGCACGACGCGACTCGTCGGCATCAGAATCGGGGCCGCCTGCGCCTCCGGCGCCGGATACGGCATCGGCGGGACCTCCGGCGCCACCTGCGGTCGGGGTCGCGACGCGCCGGGCATCAACCGCACCTTGATGTCCTTGTCCGCTTCATAAACCCGCTGGTCCGACGTGATCAACCGCACAACCACGCGGATCTTCTCCGTTGCCGGCGGCGTCTTCCAGGGCAGGCGCAGCGTGTAGCCCGTGCTCAAAAGACCCTGCTTCCAGCTGTCCCGAAGTTTCTCGGGGGGGATATCCCATTGCGATAGCTGCGTCTTGATGCCCTGAGGCGAGATTTCCACGACGAAGATTTGCAGCGTGCCCGGCGCCTTGATCGAGTGATCGCTCTCGTCGCGCGGCTCCACCACGACCTGAAGCAATTCGTCCCCGGGCAGGCTGTCATTGTCCAGGCCGACGGTCGATCGGCCCAGGACGATGCGCTGGAGCCCGAAAGTCTGTGCCGCCTGGTCCGGCGTGACCTTCGCGCCCTGGCGCAGCGCCTCGACCTCGCGCTGAAGCGAAAGGATGCGGGCGTCGGCGCGGCGCTGGTCTTCGAGGGCTTCACGGTAAAGCTGCGTGCGATCGCGCAACTCGGCTTCGATGAGATCGGATTTGTTGCGGCTGCAACCCGCGGCGTGGAAAAGGAGTGGCGCCAAGATCAGCAGGAACGCACCTCGGCATCGTGCCTGCATGTTCGTGGCCCTTGTACCTTGTTCACAGGACTGGCGGCAGCCGCTCGAGCACGGTGTCCACCAGGCCATAGTCCCTGGCCTCCTGGGAGGACATGAAGTTATCGCGATCACAGTCGCGCTCGATCTGCTCGACCGACTTTCCCGTGTGTTTCATCAAGATGTCGTTGAGCACCTTCTTGAGCCGCTGGTTTTCCTTGAGGCGAATCAAGATTTCGGTCGTGCTGCCGCGCATGCCGCCCAGGGGCTGGTGGATCATGATGCGCGAGTTGGGCAGGGAGTTGCGTTTTCCCTTCGTCCCCGCGCACAAGAGGACCGCGCCCATGCTGGCGGCCTGACCGATGCAATAGGTGGCGACGTCGCAGGTTATGTATTGCATCGTGTCGTAGATGCTCAGACCCGCGGTCACCGAGCCGCCGGGGCTGTTGATGTACAGGTGAATGTCCGTCTTCGCCTGATCGAATTGCAGGTACAGCATCTGGGCGACGATCAGGCTCGCGCTGTCGTCATTCACCTCGCCCTGCAGAAAGATAATGCGATCCTTCAGCAGCCGGCTGTAGATGTCAAAAACCCGCTCTTCACGTCCACCGCCTTCAACAACATAGGGAATCAGAGGCATCGTATTCTCCGCGCCTCCCGGTTCCATTCCTTCGAGATCGGCAACCGGGGGGAATCAAGTTGAGGAAATTTTTCTTGGCTGGCCTCCAGGCGGCGCCTGGAAACGTGGAAATATCAGGTGGCGGCGGTCTTCTCCACCACTTCATCGACCAGGCCGAACTCCTTCGCCTCCATGGCGGAGAAGTAGTGGTCGCGCTCGGTTTCCTGCGCGATGCGGTCAACGGGTTGCTTGCAGTGCTTGGCGAGAATCTCGTTGAGCCGTTGACGGTCCTTGGTGAATTCGCCGGCCTGTATTTCCATGTCGGTGATCTGCCCCATCACCTGGCCCCACGGCTGATGGATCATCACCTTGGAGTTGGGTAGCGCGTAGCGTTTGCCGGGCGAACCGGCAGCGAGCAGAATGGCGGCGCCGGACGCCGCGATGCCCATGCAATAAGTGGCGATGGGGCACTGGAGGAACTGCATCGTATCGTAGATCGCCAGGGTCGCATACACCGAGCCGCCGGGGCTGTTGATGTACATGTGAATTTCCTGGGTTTTGTTCTCGTATTGCAGGTAGAGCAAGCGCTGAATGGTGATGTTGGCCATGTAGTCGGTGATCTCGGGATCGAACCCGGTTTCGGGCGAGCTGCCCAAAAAAATGATGCGATTCTCCATGAGGAGATCGGACAGGGTCATCTGCCGTTGCCTGGCGTAGTTGCCCCCACGCTGCGTTTTGGGATCGAGGCGGAACGGAGCGGACATATCGATCATGGCCAGCACATCCTTTTGGACGGAGGTTGTTCTAGTTCGTCCACACCATTGTAGCGACCAGGGCAAGGGTTGGCGAATTGCCCGGCGCTCGGGTTGCGGCTTGGACCCTTTGCTGCGAGATTCCGTTCGTGCCATCATTCTGTGGATTCGGAATCAGGCGCAAAAAAGTGTTCACCAGATCAGTACCCGATCCAAAAAAAGACGGTCCACGTTTTCAACGTGGTAATAGCGCCTTCCGCACCACCACCGTGCGATTCAAATCGATGCGCTGGGTGCTGACGCCGCCGCCGGCCCAGTGGATGGTGACGTCGGCGGGTCCGGTGGCGCTGCCGAGGCCGAAGTGCAGGGTGAGGTCGTTTTGGCAGCCGCTGCCGGTGCCGGCTTCGACCTGGCGCGTGAAGGTTTTGCCGCCGGCCTTGACGATGACGCGCGAACCGACGGCGCTTTTGTTGCATGTACCCGCGCCTTCCAGGCGGATCTTGACGTAATTGTGCTTCAGGGTTTTGCCGAGCGTGTTGATCCAGACTTTGCCGCCGGAGACGAGGTCGAGGTAACCGTCGCCATTGATGTCGGCGAAGCTGGCCTGGTAGGTGTTCGCGGTGGCGACGCCGGTTTCCTTGGTGATGTCGGCGAATTTCCAGCCGCCGAGGTTGCGGTAGATGACGCTCTTGTCGCCGGGGTAGACGGTGGTGAGGACGAAATCGACCAGGCCATCGTTGTCGATATCCCCGGCGGCGGCGACGGCGTAGCTTTCCTGCCAGCGCAGGTTGGCGAGGGCGCTTTTGTCCTCGAATTTGTGCCCCCTCACCCCCTTCCCCTCTCCCGCAAGGGGAGAGGGGGGAAGGTTGCGCAGGAATTGCGTGCGATTCTGGTAAGCGGGCGGGTGCGAGAAGTTGGCGACGAGGATGTCGAGGTGCGTGTCGTTGTCGAAGTCGGCGATACAACTGCCGATCGTGTGCCCGCAACAGCGCACTACGGCGCCGTTGCCATAACGCACGTTCGGTCCCAGCTTGCCCGCGGCGCCGAGTTCCACGGCCCGATCCCTGAGGATGTTTTTCTTGTCGAAGAACCAGAGGAAGTTGGGGCCGAGGCGGTAGTTGGAGACGTAGATTTCCGGTTTGCCATCGCCATCGACGTCGAAGAACGTGACACCGCGGCCCGCCATGATGTGTTCCTTGTTCTTGGCTTCCCACCAGGGTTCAAAGCCCTTGTCGCCGCCGCGGTTTTTGAAGAGGAGGTCGGGATAGGGGTAGGTGTTGTCCTTCCAGTCCTCGTAGTTGGTGACGTAGAGATCGACATGGCCGTCGCCATCGAGATCGCCGAACGCTGCTGCTAGGGACCGGGCGTGCTTGTTGGGAGGGACTTTCTTGGTCCAGTCCGCGAACTTGAAGTTGCCGAGGTTGCGATAGAGTCGGCCCGGCCCGCCGGAGAAATAGATGTCGGGCTTGCCGTCGTTATCGATGTCGGCGATGCAGGCGGTGCCCGAGCCAGAGACGCCGGAATCCTTGGTCACATCGATGAAGCGTTTACCGGCGTCGTTCTTGTAGATTCGGCCATCGCAAACGAGATCGGGAAAGCCGTCGCCGTCAACGTCGGCAAACGCGGCCGGCCCGCCGCCGATGGGGCCGTATTCCTTGGTCGCATCGCGGAACCAGGGCTGCGCGTTGGCGGCGACGGGTAGCATGAGCAGCGCGAGAGCGATGTGGATTGACATGCGCATTGGCGTCGTCCTTTGATTGGGAATTCAGGGCGAGCCGCCGGGCTTGTCCCGGCGGTGGGCTGCGAAGGGCTAGCGGCGGGACACGACCATCGGCACGCCAGCACCCTTTCAGCGCGTTCAGTTTACGGCAGCGCTGAGCCCGACGCGAGCGAAAAGGCGTGCGTTTCGCTACAATTCCCCCATGAACCCGGACCGGAAGCGTTGGCTCATGCGCGGCGTCAAGGCGGCGCTGGCGTGCGTGATCCTCTTTTTCGTCGGCGCGCAGTTTTACCGCGATCTGGAACGATTGACGCTTTCGGAAATCGAACTTCGCCCCGGCTGGCTGCTCGCTTCGGGCCTGCTTTATCTGGCGGGGCTGTTCCCCTCCGCGTGGTTCTGGCGGCACTTGCTCTTGCGGTTCGGGTATCCGATCTCGCTCTACACGGCCGTGCGGGCGCACTTTGTCGGGCAGCTTGGCAAATACGTGCCGGGCAAGGCGATGGCCGTCGCGATTCGCTCGGAACTGGTGCATCCGTGCGGCGTGCCCTATGGCGTGTCGGTGATCGCGTCGTTCTACGAAGTATTCACCGGCATGGCGGCGGGCGCGATCCTGGCCGCGGTGATTTACGCCGTTCAACCGCCGGTGGACTTCGACCTGGCCTGGCACCCGCTTACTCTGGGCGCGGTCTTGATCGGCCTGTGCGGGATTCCGCTCTTGCCTGGCGTGTTCAACTTCGTCATCGCGAAGCTGACCGCGCGCGTGCAATTGATGGAAACGTATCGCCTGCCGCCGGTGCGATTCGTCACGCTGGCGTCGGGCTTGCTGACGACCAGCGCGGGCTGGTGGCTGCACGGCTTGAGTACGTGGGCGCTCCTGCAAGCGGTGTTGCCCGATCCGCCGATCCTGTCACCCGCGACCTGGGCACAATGCACGGCGGGGATCGCCTTCGCCAACGTTGCCGGGTTCGTGATCGTCGTCGCGCCGGCGGGGCTAGGCGTGCGGGAATATCTGTTGCGAATGCTGCTAGGCTCCTTCGGTCCGGGCCAGTATATTGCCGTGGCGGTTCTGCTTTTGCGGCTCGATTGGATCGTCGCGGAGGCGCTATTCGCGGTTGCCACGTGGTGGCGTAAACCTGCCGAACCGACCGCGCAAGCCCCGGGATGAGCGCAGCGATTCCCGGGGGTGACCCCCGGGTGAAAGCCGACATGATCTCCGTCGTCATTCCCGTCTTCAACGAGCAAGACAGCCTGACGCTGTTGCACGAGGAACTCACCCGCGTGGCAACGGCGGCGAGCCTGGGCATGGAAGTCCTCTTCATCGACGATGGCTCCACCGACGACTCCTGGAACGTGATTCGCTCGCTCGCCGACCGCCACCCGGACGTTCATGGCATCCGCTTTCGCCGCAACTTCGGCAAGGCGGCGGCTCTCTCCGCTGGCTTTTCGGCGGCTCGCGGTGACATCATCATGACGCTCGATGCCGACCTGCAGGACGATCCCGCGGAGATTCCCAGCTTCCTCGCCAAACTCGGCGAGGGATTCGATGTCGTCTGCGGCTGGAAACAGAAACGACTCGATCCCTGGCACAAGACCTGGCCGAGCTGGGTCTTCAACGGCATGGTCTCGTGGGTCACCGGCGTGAAACTGCACGACCACAACTGCGGCATGAAGTGCTGCCGGGCGGAGGTGCTCCGGGAGATTCGGCTCTACGGGGAGCTGCACCGCTTCATCCCGGTGCTGGCCGAGGCGCGCGGCTTCAAGGTCGGCGAGATCGTCATCAACCATCGCCGGCGCCAGTTTGGTTACTCCAAGTACGGCGTGCGCCGTTTCGTGAAGGGATTCCTGGATCTTCTTACGGTAAAATTTCTTACAGGCTTCGGCCAGCGTCCGCAGCATCTTTTGGGCAGCATCGGGCTGTTTAGCTTCCTGGCGGGCAATCTTGGCATGTTGTACCTGGCGATCACATGGTTGTTGCGTTTCGTCGAGCCGGACTGGTTCGACCCCCTGCACAAGCGCCCGCTGTTGATCTACGCGGTGGCCGCGCTGCTGATCGGCGCCCAGATGATGTCGATCGGCTTCCTGGCGGAGCTGATCACGGCGTACCTGAGCAAGGATCAGGAGAGTTACAGCGTGAAGGAACGGACGACGCCGTCAGAATCCCCGCCCGAGGCAGGTGGCTAAACGGAGGCATGCACCACCATGACGACCGACCCCGCCAAATTGCGCCGCTGGATCTATCACCTGATCCTCGCCATCGCCTTTGCGATTGCCTGCGGGCGGATCGCGTCGGTGCAGCGCATCTATGAGCCGGCGTTTCATCGTGACCTTGCCAAGGCAGGCGATCGCCGCCCAGTCTGGCCTTCCTCCCGGCCCGACGCGATGCCCATGTTCGGCTCGAACGACCGCGCCCGCTGGGCGACGATCCGCTCGCTCGTCCATGACCACAGCTACGTCATCGGCAAACGCAACCCGACGACCCATGTCGCCTCTGCCCTCGCGGCCTTCGGGACGACCGACCCGCTCCAGGCGGCCGTTCTCTATCAAACCGGCAGCCTCGTTCGCACCGATGTCTCCAATCCGAGCAGCCATTCGGGGATCATCTTCAAACCGAAATTCAAGGAGCACGGCTGGGCGACCATTGATCGCGTACTCAATCCCAATACGCTGGAGTTTCTTTCCAGCAAACCGCCGCTCCTCTCGACGTTGCTCGCCGGGGTCTACTGGATTTTCCTTAACGTGACCGGGCTGAGCCTGATCGACCATCCGACGATCGTCGTGCGCGTGATGCTGGTGCTCGTCAATGCATTGCCCTTCGCGGGATACCTTTGGCTGCTGACGCGCATCGCCGAGCGCTGGGGAATGACGGACTGGGGCAAGATTTACATCGTCGCGGCCGGGGCGTTTGCGACCCTCATCAGTCCGTTTCTGGTCACGCTCAACAATCACACGATTGGCGCGTTCGCGGTGATGGCGGCGTGGTGGTCGGTGCTGCGCGTGTGGGACAAGATGTCGCTTCCCGCCCCCGCCCGGAGAGGGGTTGAAGGTGAGGGCGTCGGCGGCGCACCCTCGCCCCGGGCCCATCTCCCAGAGGGAGAGGGGGGAAGAGTCGCGATCGTAACGGCAGGGTTCTTCAGCGCGTTCGCGGCCAGCATGGAGATGCCGGCGTTGTCGTTCGCGGCGGCCTGCTTTGTGCTGCTTCTTTGGTGGCGACCGGGGCGGACGTTGCTGTTGTTCGTGCCGGCCGCCCTCATTCCGGCTGCGGCGTTTTTCGGAACCAACTACCTGGCGATGGGGCAGCTTCGCCCGGCACAATCCGAGTTCGGCAGCGCCTGGTACGAATACGAAGGCAGCCACTGGAAACCGCCGCCCACGGGGGAAAAGAAATTCGGCATCGACTGGGCCAAGCACCATGAATCACGCGTCGATTACGCACTCCATGTTCTCGTCGGGCATCATGGGTTGTTTTCGTTGACGCCGATCTGGCTGCTCTCCCTCGCCGGCATGATCCTCGGATCGCTGTGCCTCAGATCCCTTTGGCGCCAAGCGTTGTTCAAGGAGGCTACCGATTTTCCCTGGTTCGTGCAACCCCTCGGCCTGGCTTTAACAGTCGTCGTCGTTGGCTTTTACCTGGTCAAGAGCGATAACTATGGCGGTTACACGAACGGCCTGCGCTGGTTGATGTGGCTCACGCCCATCTGGTTGACCTGCTTGCTGCCGGTCGCCGACTGGCTGGGCCAAAGCCGGTTTGGTCGCTGGGTGGGCGGATTGTTTCTGGGCATCTCCGTTTTTTCGGTAAGCTACCAGTTATGGAGCCCGTGGCGGCATCCGTGGATTTTCGACTTGATGGTGGAACTGGGCTGGGCCGGGTATCAATAGGTGGATTCGTTTAGCGCCCGCGAGGCGGCACGCGAGCGCTAGACGCCAGCCAATCAGCCGTTCCACGGATCCTCCGGCCACTTGTGTTTTGGATAGCGGGCGCGCAGCTCCTTGCGCACCTGCTGATAGGTGTTTTTCCAGAAGCTGGCGAGATCGTCGGTCACCTGCTGGGGGCGATAGTTCGGCGCGAGCAAATGCAATAACACGCGCACTCTCCCGCCGGCGACGCGGGGCGTATCGGCCAGGCCGAAGACTTCCTGGATGCGCACCGCCAAGATGGGCGGGCGACCCACTTCATACTGAAGTGCCAGCCGGTTCCCGCTCGGAACTTGCACGCGCTCCGGCGCCTCGCGCTCGACCGCCCGCGCTTGAGCGGCGGACAGCTTGCCCTGAAGGAGGCCGAGCCAGTCGGCCTTGCGCACCTCGTCGAACGATCGACAGCCGGCACACGCCCACGGTAGCATCCCGCGCAAATCGTCGTCATCGTACGCGGGCAAATTCAACTCCGGCATCCATGCGCGCAGGCAGCGCAGGCGCACCAGAAACGCCCCGGCCGCAGAATCGGGCGCTGGCAGAACGCGCGGTAAGCGAGTGCGTGCCGCCTCGGCCAGCTGACGCGATGCTCCTTCCGAGCGGGGCAGGGCGGCGTCGTTTTCTTCGATCAGCAAATCTTCGTAATAAACGCGCTTGCGCGCCGCCATCCGTTCGCTCACTTCGTCAAAGAACATCTCGATCCGGGTCTCGGTGGTCAGCCACTCACGCTCGATGGAGGACGCCTGGCGAACAAATGCTTCACGCGGGTCGGCATTGACATCGATGCAGAGAAAAAGTTCCGACGCGAGAACGTCGCAGCCCGGCGCGAGCCGCACGCCCACGCCGCCGACCATCAGGCCCCTCATGGGATCGCCAGCGCGCCGCCGCGTGACGCGATCCGGAAACGCGGCCAGCAAGGCGCGCAGGAGGCCTTCGTCCTCGCAAGGCGAAATTGGAACACGCGCCTGCCCCGCCTCTTGTTGCAAGGTTCGCAAGAGTTGATCGCGCGCTCGCAAAAGAAAACGACCGGCTCCATCCTGCAACGTGCCGGCAAGCGTCGAAGAGACGCCGTGCTTCTCGAACGCTTCCAGCGCTTCCACGCGATCGAGCACGTCGGAGGCACTGCCGGCGTGTTGCTTGCGGGGCATGGGGTTCGTGCCGCGCACGAATGGATCGCGCTCCGACAGGAGCGCCGCCGCCAGAGCGATGCGCGGCGCCTGGTTCATGCGCTGCCCCGCGAGCAGCATCCGGGCCAGCCGGGGATGAACGGGCATCCGCGCCATCGCCTGGCCCAGTGCCGACACCTTCCGCTGCTCCGTGGCGCCGAGCCGTTGCAAGAGGGACAACGCTTGCTGCACGGCTTCGTCGCGCGGTGCTTCGAGCCAGGGGAACGCGCGCACGTCCGTTTCGCCACACGTCAAAAGTTGCAGCGCCGCGCCGGCGAGGTCAACCCGCCGAATCTCGGGCAAGGTTTGACTCGCACGCTGCGAATGGGACGCCTCGGTCCATAGACGCACGCAGACGCCGGGCC
Organism: Planctomycetota bacterium; assembly: GCA_016191165.1. Lineage (GTDB taxonomy): Bacteria > Planctomycetota > Planctomycetia > Gemmatales > Gemmataceae > SIAQ01. Next base: position 53,698 of record JACPPF010000034.1, on the reverse strand, counting down.
TGGTGCGACCCGCGCGGCCGGCGCGTTGATCGGCGGCATCGCGCGCAATTGGCGTGAGTTCCAGGCGATCCATGCCGACGGAGGCGTCGAACATCTGCATCCGCGCCAGGCCGGTATCAACGACACCGGTCACGCCCTCCACGGTCACCGATGTCTCCGCGACGTTCGTCGCCAACACCACCCGCCGCCGATCCTGGATCGTCAACGCGCGATCCTGGTCCTCGGCCGACAAGTCGCCGTGCAAGGGCAGTACGAGCACGTTCTCGACTGAAGCCACGTCCGAAAGGGCTCGCGCCGTCTGGCGAATCTCATTCATGCCGGGCAGGAAGCAGAGGATATCGCCCGGCGTTCGCGGCAGCAAGCGCTCGATCGCCTGCGCCGCCGCGATCGGCCAGGGCTGTTGCAGCGAGCGCGGCTCATAGGTCAACTCGACCGGATGCAATCGGCCTTCACTGGTCACGACCGGGCAATCGCCGAGGTATGCGGCAACTCTTTCCGTCGCCAGCGTGGCCGACATGACGATGAGACGCAATTCGGGCCGGACGGTCGTTTGAATCAGGTGGGCCATGCCGAGAGCGAGATCGCTGTCAAGCGAGCGTTCGTGGAATTCATCGAAGACGATGAGGCCGACCGATTCCAGAAAGGGATCGTCCTGCAACCGGCGCAAGAGGATGCCCGGCGTCATGACGATGACGCGCGTGCGCGGCCCGGCCTGCCGGTCGAAACGCACGTGATAGCCGATCTCGTCGCCAAGGTTCTGCCCGCGTTCCTGAGCCATGCGGCGCGCGGCGGCCCGGGCGGCGAGTCGCCGCGGCTCCAGGACGACGATCTGGCCCGACGTCAGGTTGGCGTCCAGCAATGCCGGTGGCACCCGTGTCGTCTTGCCGGCGCCGGTCGGGGCGCGCAAGACCAGTGCGTGGTGAGCGCGCAACCTCGCCATCAAATCGTCGAGCAATCCATCAATCGGCAGACGATCGCGCATCGTTTTTCATCTTATGCTCCAAATGGCAAGGAAGCTTAATTGCGGTTGGCCGCATTACCTTTCGTCAAGCGAAGCGATCCTAGCCCCACGCGCAAGCGTGGGGTATTGGGCAGTCCCCCAAAACCCCAGCTTGCGCTGGGGGCTGGTCAAGTGCTCTTCGACGAACGGTAGCGCGGCTAAACGTGTCGAACCCGACAGCGTGTGCAATCCGTGGCAGGAGTTATAATCAGGCTCGGCGGCGCATACAATAGACGGAGTGGGTTTGCTGAAACGTGTTGAGAATTGGCCCATGAACGATCCCAAAGAGAAACGGACGGCGGAACGCTATCCGGTCAACTTCTCGTCATCATGTGATTTTATCTCGCCCGTTCTCGAGGATTTCGGCCCGGCGCGAGTAAAGAACCTGTCATGCGAGGGCGTCGGCCTGATTTCAAGTCAGCCCCTCGACACCGGAATGTTGATCGTCATCAACCTCGTGAATCCCGCCCAGAAGGCGTCCAAGACGCTCTTGACGCGCGTCATTCACTGCACGAAACAGGCCGGGGGCACCTACCTCATCGGCGGTAACTTTGTTACGCCAATAACCTATGACGAATTGCGCCTGTTTGTCATGTAACAAACGTCACTCCCCAATCACCTTCACCAGCACCCGTTTGGCGCGATCGCCATCGAACTCACCATAGAAGATTTGCTCCCAGGGGCCGAAATCGAGTTTGCCCTTCGTGATGGCGACCACGACCTCGCGGCCCATGATCTGGCGTTTCAAGTGGGCGTCGGCATTGTCCTCCCCGGTTCGGTTGTGGTGGTAGTGATTCGGATCGGGGTTGAACGGAGCCAACCCCTCAAGCCATTTGCCAAAGTCGTGGTGCAGTCCGGATTCGTCGTCGTTCACGAAGACGGACGAGGTAATGTGCATCGTATTGACGAGCACGATCCCCTCCGTGACGCCGCTTTTCCTTACGGCTTGCGACACCTGGGGCGTAATGTTTACAAAGGTCATCTTCCCGGGGACATTCATCGTAACGTAGTCGGTAAAAGACTTCATCCTCGTGCACTCCTGGCTTTGATTTGCACCGACAGCGGATGCCGCATTCGATTGGGGCCATCCAAATTCGGAGGGGTGACGTTGTGCATCTCTAAGGATGCCATTCTATACTAGACGCGCTCGAGATTTGCACAATTGTTACGAGACGCGACCGTGAGAGAGCGGGAACAAGCCAGCGCTCCCTTACGGTCGCGGCTCGTTGATGAGAACGTTTTTGCGCAAGGCGTCCACTGGTCAAGTTATTTCAAAGAGGATAACATTTCACCACACCATAGTTTTACGGATCGCCCAACTTTCACGTGGCGGGTGGATTCTTTTCGTCGCAGGAAGGCTAACTGGCATGAAACCGGAAGAAACGATTTCCTATCCCGAAGTTGAGCGCCAACTGTGGCACATTTACCGCGAGTTCTTCGATGCCGCGGAACGGAAACGCCGCTGGCGCGTGCGCGACGATATTCCGTGGGATGAGTGCAACCCCAACCTCGACCCGGCCATTGCCGATGTCGTCGAATCGTTTTGCTGCGTGGAACTCTATCTGCCCGATTACGTCGGCAAGGTGCTGCCGATCGTCCGGCACAGCAAGGGCCGATCGTGGTTTTACGCCAACTGGGGCTACGAGGAATCCAAGCATTCGCTGGCCCTGGGGGACTGGCTGGTGCGTTCCAAGCACCGGACGGAAGAATACATGGTCGATCTGGAAACTCGCGTTCTCGACCAGCAGTGGAACCTGCCACAGGAAAGCCATCTGGGGATGCTGGCGTACGCGATGGTTCAGGAGCACGCGACTTTCTTGAACTATCGCAATTTGCGTCAGCGCGTACAGGCCATGGGAGGCGATCCGGCCCTGGACAAGATTCTCGCCCTGATAACGGTGGACGAAAGGGCTCATTACAGCCTGTTCAAGTCGTTCTACGATTTGTTCCTGGAAGCAGATCGCGACGCGGCCTTGGCGGGGATTCGGCCCGTGTTGAATCAATTTCAGATGCCCGCGATTCACGATCTGCTCGACAACAGTCAAAAGCGCATCGCTCGGATTCGCGATCTCGAAATCTTCAGCGAGGAGATTTTCTTCAAGGATGTGTACGGCTTCTTCCTGCAAGCGCTGAACATCACCAGGGCGGAAATGCGCGGGCCGCGCGTGAAGAAATCGCTGGCGCCGTGAATGACGCCGCCAGCGGCTTGGGGTTTAGCTGATGTCGCCGACCTTGTAGCGCACGAACTTGACGAACTTGAGTCCGCTGGCAGTGAGCAGTTGGCCGACGGTTTTCGAGTCGTCCTTGACGAATGGTTGCTCGAGCAGGACATTTTCCGCGAGCCAGGTTTTCAGCTTTCCTTCGATGATCTTGTCGAGGATGTTGGCGGGCTTGTTTTTGTTCTTCGGGTCGCCTGCGGTCTGCTCGCGGATGATCTCGGTTTCCTTGGCCAGCGTGGCGGCGGGCACGTCGTCCTTGGTGGCCGCGACCGGGTTGCGCGCAGTGATGTGCATGCACACATCGCGCAGGACCTGCGGGTCGGCCTGGGCGCCGTCGACCTGAAGCAAGACGCCGACGGAACCGTCGTGATGGACATATTCGCCCAAAAGGCCCGTCAGACGCACGAAGCGGTGCGGCCTCATGTTCTCGCGGATCAGTTGAAACACGTCCATGATGCGGTCGGAGATTTTCTTCGTCGGTTGATCGACGCTGGTCTGGTCGAGGAGCGCCTCGACGGTGGCCGGGTTTTTTAGCGCGATCTGCTTGGCGATCTCGCTGGTCAGCCCGATGAATTGATCGGTCTTGGAGACGGGGGCGGTCTCGCAACGGACCTCGACCAGGGCGCCGGTCTGGGTGGTGGGGTCGAGATAGACGGCGATGCGTCCTTCAGCGGTTTCGCGCGCGGCGAAGTTGCCGATCTTGCTGCCGGCTTTTTTACGCAGCCATTCGATCGCCTTTTCCATATCGCCGCCGGTCTCGTTGAGGGCGGTCTTGCATTCCATCATCGGTGCGTTCGTGCGATCGCGCAGCGTTTTGACGTCGTTGGCGGTAATGGCCATGGTTTGTTCCTCGGTTATCAAGCCACCTGCGGTTTCCGGCGCCTTCACGCGAACGCAAAGCCGCAAGCGGCAGAGGTATCAAGAGACGACGGGTGCAGCCGCTTTGGGGTTCGCGCCGCCTTGCCCGGGCCGGCCGCCGCGCTGAGGCTCGGGGGGCAGCGCCGCCCGGCCTTCATTGACCGCGTCCGAAAGCTTGGCCAGGATTAACTCGATCGAGCGAATGCTGTCGTCGTTGCCCGGGATCGGCAAATCGACCACGTCCGGATCGCTGTCGGTGTCGATGAGCGACACCGTCGTCACGCCCATGCGCTGGGCTTCCTTGACGGCGATATCCTCGCGCTTCGGATCGACGATCACCATCGCGTCGGGCAGCCTGTTCATTTCGCGGATGCCTTGCAGGTTGCGGTTGATCTTCGTCCATTCGCGGATTAGCGTCGAGACCATCTTTTTCGAGTAGGTCCGAACGGCCGCGGTGTCCGGGGCCTTGGCCAGGTCGAGCCGGCCCGTCTCGTTGATCATCGTCTTCATGTAGCTGACGAGATCGACCTTTTCCGGCTTTTCGCCATGCGGGAGCCACAAGCCTTCGAGTTCGGTGAGGCGTTTCAGGCGATCGCGGATGGTGCGGTAGTTGGTGAGCGTGCCGCCCAGCCAGCGTTCGTTGACGTAGGGCATCTTGCAGCGTGCCGCTTCGCGTTCAATGGTTTCCTTGGCCTGGCGTTTGGTGCCGACGAACACGACCAGGCTGCCACGACTGGCGACCTTGGCCAGGAACTTGTAGGCGCGCAGAAGGCCGCGGACCGTTTCCCGTAAGTCGATGATGTGGATGAGGTTCCGCTTGCCATAGATGTATGGCCGCATCTTCGGATTCCAGCGGCTGGCGCGATGGCCGAAGTGAACGCCGGCTTCAATCAACTCCTGCACTTGAACGATCGCCACGCAAGACACCTCCTGAAGGTCGGGAGCGCAGCTGCGCGTCCCGGAGAAAACGGTCGGGTTTCGGGAAACGGTATTGTAGAAATTCGCCCGGCAACGGCAAAGAGACCGGCTGATTTGGCTGGTTTTTTTGCCAGGGCGGCGCCGATCAAGCCTCGCGGCACAGGCGCGTAAGGAACCGCAGCATGTCGCGGGCGGAAATGATGCTCACGGGCTTGCCGTTCTCCAGCACGGGGACATGCCGGTAGCCGCCGGCGTCCATTTTTTGCAGTACGAAATTCAGCGTATCGGTGGTGGCCACGCACTCCGGCCTGGGAGTCATGAATTGCGTGATGGGCAGCTTCTGAAAGTCGGCCACGTTGCCGACGACCCGCTTCAACAGGTCCCGTTCGCTGAAGATGCCCACGAGTCGGCCAGCGTCATCGACGACGAGAATCGCGCCAACATTGGTGGACTGCATCATCTCCATCGCATCGCCAATCGTCGCGGCCTGACCGATCGTGACGGGCGCGTTTTGTTTAAGTGTCTTCACCTGGTCGAACATCAGACTCTGTTCGACGGGATTCTCCGGCTGAGGCAAATCGAACGCCGTCAGCGGCTGCTTGCAGTGTCTGCAAACATCATCGCCTGGCAAGTTCTTGTGGCCGCACGAGGGGCAGATCATGGATTGTAATCCTTTTTTTCCTGGCCTGATCGCCAGCCAGGGGCAGAGGTTCCTGTTCGCTGGCGCTCAGGCTCCGACAAGCTATGCGACGACCCAGGAATCGTCACCCGCGAGCAGCGACGCCAGGCTGCTTGGCGGGTCCCCTTGGCGGAAGGAATCATCGAGCAATTGCTGAAACGTCGGCCGTTGCACGCTGCGGAACACCCCCAGACACTCGGGAAAATGGGGGCCGATGAGCCTGCTCAACAGGAACGCCAGCGTCGGTTCGGTTGCCTTCTCGTCGTGGATGAGAATGTCATCGATGGTGATTCCGTGGCCCAGCGTCACGACCTCGGGCTCGAAGCCGTTGAGACGCAGGCCCTGGTTGCGATCCTTGCCGAACAAAAGCGGCCGGCCGTGTTCGAGGTGGATGACGGTCTCGGCCTTGATGCTGGCGTCGGTGGCGTAATCGAAGGCGCCGTCGTTGTAGATCTTGCAGTTTTGGTAAACCTCGACCAGGGCGGCGCCGCGATGAGCCGCCGCTCGTTCGAGCACGTCGCCCAGATGGTTGACATCCACGTCAATCGTGCGAGCCACAAAGCTGGCCTCGGCGGCGAGCGCGATCGACAGGGGCCGCAACGGTGTTTCAAACGCGCCTTCGGGGCTGGTCTTTGTGCAGGTCCCGACGCGCGTCGTCGGCGACGCCTGTCCGCGCGATCGGCCATGGACCTCGTTGTTGAACAAGAGGATTTTCAGATCGACGTTGCGCCGCAGCGCATGGATCAAGTGATTGGAACCCACTGACAGGGCGTCGCCGTCGCCGGTCACCACCCACACATCCAGGTTCGGGCTCGCCAGCTTCACGCCCGTCGCCAGCGCCGGCGCCCGCCCACACGACCCCTGGAAGCCATAGGTGCTCAGGTAGTAAGGCAAACGGCTCGCGCACCCGGCGCCGGAGACAAAGACGAAGTTTTCGCGCGGCACTCCGAGGGTGGCGAGGACCCTTTTGAGTTGCGCGAGGATCGAAAAATCCCCGCACCCGGGGCACCAGCGGACCTCGCGGTCCGAGGATAAATCGCCGGGCGTCAACAGGGGTAAAGTACCTACGGACATCAGCGCCTTTCGTTGTACACGCGGCTTGCCTGCACGAGGTTAATACATGATCGAACGGGCAGCCTGCGGTACGGGGCGAACGGGACAAAAAAGTTGTTTCAAACCGGTCGCGTGGGCTGTGGTCCACGCGGCGGCTGGATTTGAAACAGCCTCTATTGCAACAACTCCTGGATTTTTCGGTCAATCTCCCTCACCAAAAACGGCTGACCTTGCACTTTGCTCAGGCTGACGGCATCGACCAGGAAGGTCGCTCGCAGCAACGAGCAGAGTTGCCCGGTGTTTAATTCAGGCACGAGAATCCTTCGGTAGTTTCGAAGCACCTCACCGACATTGCGCGGCAATGGGTTCAAATAGCGCAGGTGAGCCGAGGCAACCGAGAGGCCCTGCTCTTGGCCGCGCTTTACCGCGGCGCAAATTGCGCCGGACGTGCTGCCCCAGCCGACCACGAGGAGGTTGCCCTTGGGAGGGCCGTTCACTTCAAGCAAGGGCAACTCGTCGGCGACCCCGGCGATCTTACGCGCGCGTTGTTCGACCATGCGTTGATGGTTTTGCGGATCGTAGCTTACGTTGCCGGTCAGTTCTTCCTTTTCCAGGCCGCCAGTGCGATGTTCCAGACCGGGCGTGCCCGGCACCGCCCAGGGGCGTGCCAGTCGCTCATTGCGTTGATAGGGCAGGAAAGACCCGGCGCCGCGGTTCGGGGGCACACCATGGGCAACGCCGAAAGGTGGCAGGTCGGGCAGCAGCGGCACCCGCCAGGTCTCGGCGTTGCGCGCCAGGGTGGTGTCGGTGAGCACAATCACCGGCGTCATGTAGCGGAGCGCAAGGCGCGAGGCTTCTCTTACCGTGGCAAATCCGTCCGCGGAGCTCCTTGGCGCCAGCACGATTAGCGGGCTTTCGCCATTGCGCCCGTGTAGCGCCTGCCACAGGTCCGCCTGTTCGGCCTTCCCCGGCATCCCGTCGGCCGGCCCGGCCCGCTGGATGGCAATGACAACACAGGGCAACTCGCTGATGACCGCGAGACCCAGCGTTTCCGTTTGCAGCGCGAGCCCGGGCCCGGTGGTTGCCGTGACGCCCACGGCGCCCCCGAATGACGCGCCCAGCGCGAGATTCAACGCCGCCAGGTCATCCTCCGCCTGAATTACCTTGACGTTCGGTTGTTTCCACTCGCACATGCGGTGGAGCAAATCACTGGCGGGCGGCGCCGGAAACGCCGTGAAAACGGTGGGCAACCCCGCCTGGTGCGCCGCCGCCAGGACGCCCAGCGCGAGGGCGTCAATCCCCAGGACCTGACGATAGCGCCCGGCGGGAACGTGCACCTTGCGAATGCGAAAACGCGTGGACAGCTCGGCACACGCTTCACCGCATTGCCACCCCGCCTTGAGTGTGCGCGTGCCCGCTTCGATCATGCCTGGGTTCCTGGCATATGTTTCACGAATCCATTTGACGGTCGGCTCCGGCGGGCGATCGCAAAGCCACAGTGCCAGGCCCAGGATGAAGAAATTCCTGCATCGCTCCGCCTCGCGCGGGCTAACCTTCACGCGCGCGATGGCCTCGCGATTGAGCTGGTTCATCGGCACTCCCACCGCGCGAAACTTGACGAGCGCGCCATCGGTGAGCGGGTTGGTGGTGTAGCCGGCCTTCTCCAGTTCCTCCGGCAAGAATGCGTCGGAGTTGACGATCAACAGCCCGCCGGGTTCAAGGTCAGCCAGATGGGCGCGGAGTGCGGCGGGATTCAGCGCAAACAAGATTTGCAACGAATCGCCCTGCGTCAGCGCCTGCGTCCCGCCGATGTGAACGTGAAACGCTCCGACCCCCGCCAGCGTGCCCGCCGGCGCCCGAATCTCCGCAGGCGCATCGAAGCAAGTGAAGGCGGCGTTGCCCTGCGCGGTGTAAGAGGCCGTGAACCGCTCGCCGATCAAATTCACGCCATCCCCGGCATCCCCGGCGAATCGCACGACCAGGTCATCGCGTTCATCCACGACAACACGAGAAGCCGCCTTGGGGGCCGAGTCCTTCGCCAGTCGTTGTTGTTTGGATGGCATGAAAAGGAGATTGCCGATTGCAGATTGCGGATCGCGGATTGCAGATTTCAATACGCTCGTTGCAACTTTTCGGAAGCGCGATCAACCCCATGCCGGGGCTTTCGATTTGCAATCCGCCATTTGAAATCTGCGATCCAAATCCACGCCGTCTCCAATCGAGGTTTCAGGCGCCTTCCCGCCTCGGCTGGATCGGCTGGGGGTGGGGAGGCAGGTTGTAAACCATGGTGGGAAAATGTTCCACCAGGTAATGGACGATCCGTTTCACCGACAAGATTCCCACAGGCTTGTCATCGATGACCACGGGCAGATGGCGGTAGCCGCCTTTTTGCATCCGCTTGATCGCACTGCTGATCGAGTCCTTTGGATGCACGGTCACCGGGTCCGGCGTCATGCACTCCGCGATCGGCGTGTCGAGTTGCTTCCCTTCCAGCAGGACGCGGCGAAGCAGGTCCCGTTCGGTAAAGATGCCGACGACACGCCGCTGCTCGCAGACCAAAACGCAACCAACCTTCTTTTCGCGCATCAACTTCACCGCGTCGGCAACCGGCGAAGTACGCTGCACCAGCAAGGGTTGCGTCGGATACAGCCGCGACACGGTCTCGTTTATCAGGTTGCGTGTCAGGTCCATGCGTCGATCTCATGGGTCTCGCTTGCGGCTTCACGCTGGTTTCTAGGTCATTGTCGATGTTGGTGCGCCGAACGGCAAGGGTGTGGACTTTCCGGCTTCGTCCCAGGAGACTTTCCGTAAAACGACCTTCCCCCGAAAATCCAGATTCGCCCCAGGGAGATTTCCATGCGCATCTTTCTTGCTCTCGCCATTCTGGGTGCGTCGTCGAGCGTGCTTGGCGCCCAGGAGCGCCCGCCGATTCATCTTTGGTTTGAGCCGGAATGGTTCGAGGGGGTCAAGGGTTCGTTTAACTACTGGACCGGGACCGCCAAGCCGACGGGCGCCTGGGGCATCGCGGGGCCGGGGATCAGTGCCGAGTGGTCGCAAGGCGGCGAGAGCGAATGGAATTCGATGGGCGCCGTCGCGGCGGAGACTACCGCGCGCTGTCAGCGAGACTTCATCGTGCCACGCGGCGGAAAATATCGCGTTTGGGTTCGCTATGTGCAGCATCGTAAAATGACATCGCCGTTTCGCGTTGCCATCGAGCAGGCCGGCAAACCGATGTTCAATGGCGAATACGGCATCAGGCCCGCGGTGTCGCCGAACGACGAGTACCAACTCTTCTGGGGCTTCTCGTTCGCCTGGAGTTCGTTCGATGCCACGCTGAAGGAAGGCTCGGCCCGGCTGGTCGTGTCGATCGACAAGCCCGGCCAGGCCTGGCGGCAGGTTGACGCCATCCTCGTCACCGATGACTTGGCGTTCACGCCTTCGGGCCGCGAAAAACCGAGGTTCGCGTATCAATCGGCGTTCGGCCTGCGCGATCCCAACGGCGCGAGCTGGCGTGGGAAAAAAAACGACTTCGTCCTCGCGGCGCCAAGCCTGCGCCAGCCGATTGCGGGGCGCGATTTCTCCATGTGGACCGGCGTTGATGCCGACCTGAAATGGTGGGGCAAACAAGCGGTCAACCAGCTTTCGCCCTACGATGTCTTCTTTCAATTCTCGCCGCCAAGCGATATCCGGGACAAGTTTCACAAACAATTCGCAGGCAAGAAAGACATCCCGATCATGTCCTGGCCTGGTCTTCTTCCTGGGTTCTATCTGGGCAATTCACCCGACCTCTCCGACGTTAGCCCGATCCGCAAATGGCTCGAACGAACCAAGACGCCGTTCTTCATCATGACCAACTACGCCGGCGGAAGCTACACCGCCAAGGATGGCCCGGGCACCTATGCCGCGCTCACGGGTCCTCTCAAAGAGCAATTCATGGGCTACATTCACGGCGAAGCGATCGGCACGTCCGGCATCAGCCTGCCCGACAACAAGGCCAAACTCGATCGCCGCGCCTACGTTGATGCGCTCCCCAAACACCTGCGCGAAAAACAGGCCGAGGCCTGGAGCCGAATCTACAAGACCAAGGTTGCCCCGGAGCACTGGTCGCGCGGCATCGCGTGCCTGTCGGTCGATTCGATCGCGCTGGCTCACCTTTATCACGAATCCGGCGCGCGCACCGTGGGCTATGAAATCGACGCCACCAATGTGCATGTGCCGATGCGCATCGCCTTCGAGCGCGGCGCCGCCCGGCAGTACGGCGGCTCCTGGATCAACTACGCCTCCGGCAACTTCGGCGATGCCTGCAATTACTTCACGCAGAACCCCGTCGTCCCGCGCGGCGCCCCGTCCTGGTTCCATAGCCGATACGCCATCACCGACGGAGTAAGTATTAGCTGGTATAGAAAACTTTATTACATGAATTACCTCGGCGGCGCATCGGCCATTTACTGGGAGCAGAACCTGACGAATCAATTCCTTCTCCCCGGTCCGGGCACGCACCCCATTCAACTCTCCCCCTTTGGCCGCGCGACCGAGGACTTTCAGGCGTTCGCCAGCCGTGTGCCCGATCGCGGTGAACCGTACACGCCGATTGGTCTCCTGCTCGGCTACGGCCACGGCTATGAACGCGTGAATTACCGCTGCAAGATGCTGCACGATTTCCAGGAGGACAAGAACGACCTGGAATTGCGCGAGCTCTTCAACGTTTGCTGGCATCCGGCCGGTGAACTGGAAGGCAAACCGGCTTCACCGGATGTGCAGTCGATGCCCAGCGGCGTCTTTGGCGACATCTTTGACGTGCTGGTCGATCGTCCAGGCAAGGCGGCTGCGCTCACGCAATACCCAGTCGTCTGGGCCGCGGGCGATGTGAGGCTGGGTGGAAAAATGTTTTCTGCCGTCGAGGATTACGTGAAAAAGGGGGGCACGCTGGTCGTCAACGTCGTCGCGGCCAAGGCTTTGCCGGCGACGTTTACCGGCCTGAAAGTCACGGGCAATCGGACGCGCGCGGAAAAGTGGTCGCTCGACGGAGTGGTCTGGTCGAACGCGACGCCCTTTGAGGTCGCCGATGCGACGCTCCAGGGCGCCAAGGCCCTCGCAATCGCCGGCGCGAAGTCGCCGTTGATTACGCGCCATGCCGTCGGCGACGGCGCGGTAATCACCGTTCTCGTGCCCCATGGCCTGGGCCTTGACGAGCGCGCCCACCCTTGCTTGCCCGTGTTGATGAACGCGCTGACGGATGACCTGCTCCCTGTGGACGTGCGCCTTGCCGACGGGCGCCATCCGACGGGCGAAATCATGTACTCCGTCAACAAGACCAAGACCGGCTGGCTCGTCTCACTCTACAATCATCGCGGCATCGACAAGACCCAGAATGGCATCGCCCGCGTCGATCGGAAGGCGTTTGTCGATGTCGCCATTCGGACGCCCAGAAAATGGGCCAGCGTTCGTGAGATGACAGACCCCCGTGATCTGGCGGTGAACAAGAAAGGCGAAATCGTCCTGCGCGTGCCGGCGGGCGATCTGCGCGTGGTGGCGCTGAGCACAAAATAGCCGCGTTATTCCGACGCCCCCGCGTTGTGCTCTTCCGGCAGCGGCGTGGCGCCCGGTGGCGGCTTGCCCTTGCCCGCCTGGATGTACTCAGCCCGGCGGCGGCCATATTCCTCCGGCGTGAGTATTTCCAGATCCGCTTCCGCCTGCGCATGGATCTGCTTGAGGAACGGGATGCACCACCCGCACCCTGTCCCCGCGCCGCCGCATTCCGAAAGCTGGCTTGCCACCTTCGGCTTGCTCTGCCGTACGAAGTTCACCAGCTTGCGGCGTGTGACATGGAAGCAATAACAGATTTTGGCGTCGAGCTCCATCGTCTGGCCTCGCGGCGGTCGTTGCGTTTTCTTGCTCCCACCAGCATACCTGATCGTACCGAAAAAATCCCTTCGACTTGGCCGACGCCCATTCAGGCATCGCTTTTTCCGCGGGTTTGGTTACAATCCGTTCTTCATGGACACCCTCCGACATGGACCCAACCGTCGAGGCAAACATGCTCAGCACGATGCAGGATTCCTATCCGCTCAACCTTCGCGCGATCTTCGAGCACGGCGAACGCGTCGCCGCGGATAGCGCCGTTGTTACCTTCGATGGCACATGCACGCGCCGGGCGACCTTTGCGCAAGTCGCGCAACGCGCGCGCCGGCTGGCCGCAGCATTGGTGCGGCTCGGTATCCAGCCGGGCGACCGCGTCGGCACGTTCCTGTGGAATTGCCAGGAACACCTCGAAGCCTATTTCGCCGTGCCGTGCATCGGGGCCGTGCTGCACACGCTCAACCTTCGGCTCTTTCCCGAGCAGATCGCCTACATCGTCAACCATGCCGAGAACCGCGCGATCATCGTGGATGAATCGCTCGTCCCCTTGCTGACGGGAATCCTTCCCAGGCTGACAACCGTCCAGCATTTCATCGTCGTCGGCGCTCCGGCCGCGTTTCCGGGTCGCGCTCACGGCTACGAGGATTTGCTGATGCGTGAAACCTCGGATTCCTCTCTGCCCGACCTTGATGAACGTTCCGCCGCGGCGATGTGCTACACGAGTGGGACAACCGGAAACCCCAAGGGGGTCGTGTACAGCCATCGCTCGATCTGCCTGCATTCGATGGCGGTGGCGTCGGCGTCGGCGTTCGATCTGTCGTGGCGCGATCGGGCGCTGGTCATCCCGTCGATGTTTCACGCGAACGCGTGGGGGATTCCGCACGTCGGCTGGTGGGTCGGCGCCGACCTGATCTTTCCGGGACGTTTCGTGCAGGCCGAGCCGTTGAGCCGGCTGATCGCCCAGGAAAAACCGACCTTCGCCGGCGCGGTGCCGACGATCTGGAACGACCTGGTGCGTTTTGCCGAGGCGAACCCCGTCGATCTATCGTCCCTGCGCTTGGCGATCAGCGGCGGGTCAGCGGTGCCGCGCAGCCTGATCGAGCGAATGGACAGACAAGGCGTGCGTCTGGTGCAGATCTGGGGCATGACGGAGACCGGCCCGTTGGCGGCATTGTCCCATCCGCCCTTCGCTCACGCTTCAGGCTCGGAAGAGGACGTTGCCTGGCGCACCAAGACGGGCCGGGTGCTACATGGCATCGACCTGCGCATCACCGATGGCGAGACCATTCTGCCCTGGGACGGCGAGGCGATCGGCGAGATCGAGGTGCGCGGCCCCTGGGTCACGGGCAGCTACTACAAGGATCCCGCCCCCGAAAAATTCCACGACGGCTGGCTCCGCACCGGCGATGTCGGCACCGTCGATCCCCACGGCTACATCCAGATCACCGATCGCGCCAAGGATGTCATCAAGTCCGGCGGCGAGTGGGTCTCGTCGGTCGAACTGGAGAATCACCTGATGGCCCACCCCGACGTGATCGAGGCCGCCGTCATCGCCGTCCCCGACGATCGCTGGGACGAGCGCCCGCTGGCCTGCGTGGTGCTGAAGGCAGGCTCGACGACGACGTTTGCCGACCTGGGCGTTTTTCTTTCCAGCCGCGTCGTGCGCTGGTGGCTCCCGGAACGCTGGGCGATCATCGAAGAGGTGCCGAAAACCAGCGTCGGCAAGTTCGATAAAAAGGTTTTGCGGCAACGCTATGCCGAAGGGGCCTTGACGGTTGAAAAAAATCCTCATTGACGAGCCGCGACCGTCAGGGAGCGGTGGGCTCGATATCGGAATTCGAACCGAACAACCGCGTAACGGAGAACCGAGAACGGAGAATGATCAGACCGATCGCGCTGATTTCTTCATTCTCCGTTCTCGGTTCCTCTTTACCCGGTTGCGGGGAACTGACAAGAACCTCCGCCCCTGGGAAAAACGTCAAAGGGAGCGCGCGACGACTTTCTTGAGCGCACCTGGCGGAACCTGCCCGGTCAGGACAAAGTCAAAGGTGATGCGAAATGCCTCGCCCGGGACGCCCGAGACTTCGCCCTGAAGCCGATGGTCGTGGATGCGGTTGGCGTTGATCGCCACGTTGTCAGTATCGAATAGCAAGTGCCGCAGCCGGCGATTTTTCGGGGCGATATTCCATTGCAGCGTATCGAGATCGTAGCCGGAGACCTCGGTGTCAAATTCGAGCACGTAGGTAATCCTCCCAAGCGTGACGCGACTCCCGTCGGGCAGAGTTTGCTCTAGCATTTCCAGGGAGAAGGTCTTGCGTTTCAAACCCCAGGTCTCGAAATAGGAAAAGTCTTTCTGAATCCCGTCGGACTTCGTCGGCCCCTGCGCGCCGGCCTGCTGGGCTGGCGCCGCTTTGGTGAGGACGCAAACGAAAAAGACGGCTATGAGTGTTGGACGCATGGCAAGCGACTCCCTCTGCGGTGTTGGTCGATAGGGAAATCCTACCTCCCAACCCGGTCAGGAGCGCGGGAAACTGACGGTGATTGAAAAGACGTTCCCGTGGGCGGCCTGGCACATCCGTTCGAGCCGCGAAAGTTGCCGTGGTTTGCCTCGCCGGGCGGTTCCGCTTTGGCATTGCGATCATGCCTGGACGTTGACGCATTCCATTTTGCGATCGACGCGTTTGAGGAGGCCGGCGAGGACGCGCTGCGGACCCAGCTCATAGAATTTTTCGACCCCGGCCGCCAGCAGGCCGCGCAGGGTTGTTTCCCATTGCACCGGTTGCAGCACCTGGCGCACCAGCAACGCGCGAATCTCCTCGGGCGCCGTGTGTGGCCTGGCATCGACGTTGGACCAGACCGGGATTTTTGCTGGCTGAAGGTCGGTCTGTTCAAGCGCGGCGGCGAGCGTTTCATCCGCGGGTTTCATGATGTCGGTGTGGAACGCGCCGGCGACGGCCAGGCGAATCGTCTTCGCGCCAGCCTCGGCAGCCAGCTTTTCGATTTCATCACAGGCTGCCTTCGTTCCCGACACAACCGTATTGCCGGGGCAAAGCAGATTGGCGATTTGCATGGTGCCGACGGTGCGAGCCCTGGCGCATAGTTCTTCCACTTTATCGATCGTCAGGAGCAGCACGCTGACCATGCCGCTGGGCGTAGCGTCGGAGGCCGCCTGCATCGCCTCGCCGCGTGTCTTGACCAGGCGCAAACCGTCGGCGAAGCTGAAAACACCCGCGAACGCCAGGGCGGTGTATTCGCCCAGACTCAGGCCTGCCGTCGCGATGCAATCTTTCTGGATGTCCGGGGATTGACTGCGCAAGCTTTCGAGAGCGGCGAGGCTGGCGACATAGATGGCCGGCTGGCTGGTCGCGGTACTATCCAGCTTCTCCCTGGGGCCTTTCGTGCAAATTTCGAGCAGGTCGTAGCCGAGGATGCCGGCGGCTTCGTCGAAGAGCTTCCGAGCGACCGGCAGCGATTCGCAGAGCTGTTGCGCCATGCCAACGTATTGAGCGCCCTGGCCTGGGAAGAGAATGGCGATTTTTGCCATGCGGAGACCCTCTGAAAGAACGCGGGCCTATGGTTCGGCCTTGAATGAATCCAGAAACTTGGTTGCAGTTTCGCCCTTCACCTTGTCGGCGCTGCCCATGACAAGGATGTTGTACACGCGATTACCGACGATGTAGATTCGGCCACGAACATTGAGGTTCTTCGGCTTGGTCACCGTTCCAGAGTGGTCGAGTCCGGCATATTGATTTTGCAACTTGACGCTCGTCTGCGATGCCTTTTGGCCCTTCAAACCCGTGTAGATTCCTTCCACCTCTTTGGTCATGGCCAGTTGCGTGAAATTGGGGTCCTTCGGGAGCGGGATCGGCGAGTCGTAGTAGTTGAGGGTATAAGCCCAAGAAAAGCTCTCGACGCTGAAGACCTTGACGTGGACGTTGTTTTGCCCTGTCGTCGTTTCGACTTTGGGAGAACCGGGGAAGAGGACCTTGAATTTGCCCGGGCCATCACTGTATTCCGTCAGCGGTTTTTCACCGCAGCCAACAAACAGCAACGCAAGCAACGCCACGGCAACGAATTTTGGGGCACGCATGAAAGGAATCCTGATGAGGTAGATGTCGCGCATGGCCTGGCGAAGGGCGTGGTGGGTCGGTGAATGACGCACCGGTGTTTGTACAAAAAAATGGAGTTTCAGCAAGAATCGGCGCCGGAAAGGAGGTGAACGCCCGCTGCAACACCTGGCAAACCAGATCATGCGTCCGCGCTAGCCTGCGCGCTCGCGCCGAGTTCCTTGACAATCAACTCATTCAACTTGGCGCGGCCATGTTTGGCAGCCAGGTTGAGGGCGTTCTCGATGGCGCGTTCCTTGGAGCTGCCGTGACAGATGATGCAGATGCCGTCCACGCCCAGGAGCGGAGCGCCGCCGAGCTCGTGGTAGTCGTAGCGCTTGATGATGCCCTGGAAGGCCTGCTGGCCGAGGAGCTTGTCGGTCTGAAGGGCGCCGAGGATTTCTTTGCCCACGACCTTCATGACGAAGTCGAAGACGCCCTCGCAAACCTTCAGGACGACATTGCCGACGAAGCCGTCAGTGACGATGACCTCGCAAACGCCCTTGTTGATGTCCCGCCCTTCGATATTGCCGATGAACTGGTCCTTGAGTGGGCCAGCGCGGAAAAGGTCCTGGGTTTCCTTGGCGAGTTCATTGCCCTTGTCTTCCTCCGCGCCGACGTTCAGGAGACCGATCTTGGGCTTGTCGCGCTGGAGAATGTGTTTGGCGTAGATGGCGCCCATGACGCCGTATTGATAGAGGTGTTCGGGTTTGGGGTGGACGTTGGCGCCGACGTCGAGGAGGACGGAGAGCCCCTTCTCGGTGGGCATGAGAGCCGCGATGCCGGGACGGCGTACGCCCTTGAGAAAGAGGCGCAGGAGGAACCCGCCGGCGACCATGGCGCCGGTGTTGCCGGCGCTGACCACCGCGTCGACTTTTTTCTGTTGCAGGAGTTGCCAGGCGCGCGTGATTGAGTTATCGGGTTTCTTGCGGAAGGCCATGCCTGGCGATTCTTCCATGCCAACGACCTGGGTGCAATGGAAGACCTCCAGGCGATCGCGCAGGCCTTGCGCGGAGGCCAGGTGCGGTTCGATCTGCGCCTGATCGCCGACCAGAACGACGCGCAGGTCCGGGTCTCTTTGAACCGCCTGAACGGCTCCCAGCACAATCGGACCGGGAGCATGGTCGCCTCCCATGGCATCGAGCGCGATCCGCATCGGTTAGGTCTCCTCGATTGCTTCGAGAACGACGGCCTCGCGCGCCTGCGTGTTATGCCAACCGCAGTGCCAGCAGACAACATGCGGGCGAATCGGCTCGCCACAGCGGGAACAGTAAGTATTTTGGCGTACCGTCAAATGCTGATGGCTTCGCCTCTTGCCTCGGCGTGCCTTGGAGACACGCCTTTTTGGAACGGCCATGATGAATGTCGCTTTCTTCAACTCCCCGCTTTACGCAGCGCTCATTGCGGGGTCTGGAGGGATTTCCGGATACCCGGGGATGAGCACAGCGAAACCCGGGTGCAGAATCCATTGTATGAAGTCAGTTCCACCACAGCAACTTGGCGACGTAGGCCGACAAAGCGATTTGGGCGCCGACGATCACCCAAAAGAGGATGCGGAATGACGCCTTGATCGTTTTGTGGCGAAAAATCCACATCGCCAACAGCGCCGCCGGACTTCCTCCCACGGCGGCCAGGGTGTGGAGCGTAACTTCGGGAATACGGAAGAAGAAGGTCCGCATGGCTAGCCACTTGTCCAGACCGTAATAAACGAATGTGACCACGTTACAAGCCAGCATCCAGCAAGCCAGCCAGCGTAGCCAGGTGTGCTGGCGATCGGTGAGTCCCCACCACAAACCAGCGGCGCCGAGAATGCAAAGCGCCAGGGCGGCGATCAGATGAAAACGAACGGAAAACAGCCAGCGCATCTTTTGCATCGTGTTCAACCGACCTAGAATACGTCAGGCAGGTCGCACGCAGACCTCAACGAGGAGCAGCGCATGGACCGTTTGTGGGCCCCCTGGCGTCTATCCTATGTAGCCGGCGCCAGGCCGACGGACGAAAAGGACTCCTGTTTCCTATGCCGCGGCCTGGCCGACCAAAACGATCGCGAGAACCTGCTCGTTTGGCGCGGTTCGCACAGCGTCGTGGTGTTGAATCGCTTCCCCTACAACAACGGGCATCTGCTGATCGCGCCAAACGCCCACAAGGCCGAGTTACACGACCTCAGCGTGGAGGAAAGCACGGAGATGCAACAGGTCATGGCGAAATTGATCGGCCTTTTGCGCGGAATGATGAAGCCGGATGGGTTCAATATCGGCATGAACCTCGGCCGCGCCGCGGGAGCGGGGCTGCCGGGTCATCTGCACTGGCATGTCGTGCCGCGCTGGAGCGGGGACACCAATTTCATGGCGGTCTGCGCCGATACGCGTGTCATCGTGCAATCGCTGGATGAATTATACACGCTGCTAACCACCCGTTTGGCGGAAGCCCAGGGGTGAGGGCAGCGAACCCCCGGGATCATCCCGGGCGCGATCCCAGGGGTTCGCTGCGCTCACCCCTCGGCTTGGGAAAAAAATGAACGCTGACGGCGCTGCCTTTGAACCCTGTGATTGGCTCTCCCGCGAGGACGATTTCCTGGCCCCTTACGCCATGCGCACGGGCGGCAGTCGTGGGCGAAAACACGCCGAGGTTCCGCATCCGTATCGCACGCTTTATCAGCGGGATCGGGATCGCATTGTTCATTCGACGGCGTTTCGCCGGCTCATGCACAAGACGCAGGTGCTCGTCAATCAACCCGGGGACTACCACCGCACGCGCCTGACGCACACCCTGGAGGTTGCCCAGATCGCCCGGACCATCGCACGCCGACTGGGCTTGAACGAAGACCTGACGGAAGCGGTTGCCCTGCTGCACGACCTCGGCCATCCGCCGTTCGGACACGCTGGCGAAACCGCGCTCGACGAAGCCATGCGCGCCCACGGCGGCTACGAACACAATCGCCACGGTTTGAGGCTGGTGGAGTTCCTCGAATATCGCTATCCCGATTTTCCGGGCCTAAACCTGTCCTGGGAAGTGCTCGAATCCCAGGCGATGCACAGCAAGCGGCCCGAGGCGCCGGAGGTCAAGCCCTACCTCGATGTCGGCCAGCCCTTGCTGGAGGCCCAGGTTGTCGATGCGTCCGACAGCCTGGCCTACGATTGCCATGATGTCGATGATGCCCTGAGTGTGGGACTGATCACGCTGGACGACCTAGCCAACGAGCCGTTCTGGCAAGGCGCCCTGGAACAGGCCCGGACCGAGCATCCGCGGTTGAAGGCGGAACAACTCCAGCCAACGGTGGTTCGCAAACTCATCGACTGGCAGGTCGTGGACTTACTCGAAACCACTTCCCGGAATCTTCACGCGGAGAAAATTCGCGCCGTCGAGGACGTGCGGCGATGTCCGCGCTTGCTGGTTACGCCGGGCGCGGAGGTCAAACGCCTGAAAACGGGCCTTGAGGTTTTTCTGCACGAACGTGTTTATCGACACTATCGAGTGATGCGCATGGCACACAAGGGGCAACGCATTCTCAGGGAGATGTTTGAAGAGTTTCGCTCACGCCCAAATTCCTTGCCCACGCGGTATCGCAGGCGGGCCGAGGCGGTTGGCCTGGAACTGACCGTCTGCGATTATTTGGCCGGGATGACCGACCGTTTTGCCCAGGATGAATACCTGCGGCTGTTCCAGCCCGCATCGTTTGTGTAGAATCATTAAGGCGGCTGCCGAACGCGCCACATGGGCCGGATCGAACACCCCCCCCCATGTCCCCTGTTCCAGCAGTTGCCGCCGAAGCCGAGTCCCACCCCCCGAGCGGGCAATCCGCACCCGGCAGGGCTCCCCGCCTGTTCCAACCGGGCCGCGCGTCCGCGGTAGCAAGTTGGGCAAGAAGGGAGCGTTTCGTCTTTTCTTGGCGTCGCGAAAATAATACCGGCGGTCCGTTCTTCAAACAGGCTCCGGGTTTCATTCCTCAAACCGAGGTTGCCTTGTTTACCAAACTCAGCGAATTATTCGGCGGACCAAACACTGTCATTTGGCTCGTGCGTCTCCTGCTGCTTGTTTTGATCGCCGGCATTGCCACCGACGCCTTGATTTTCGCCGTGCAATTCGATGAGAGGCTTCAATACTCCGTGGGCGTGGCCGCCGTGATTCTGGTTATCGCCTTTTTCATTGTGGTCGTGGGGCTTTTGTCGATTGGGGTGCTCTCGCTCGATTCGGCCACGCGCACCAAGGATATTTCGACCCTGTCGGCCGTGAGCTTCGGGCTGCTGGGCGGCCTGGCCATCAGCTGGCTGTTCTGGCTGGCGGTGCAACCGGTCGTGCACGAATACCTGAGCGGAATCCGCGATCTGGGCGACCGCGGCACCCGCATCGAAAAAACGATCCAGCTGCTCATCACCGTGCTGGGTTGCTACGTGGCCATTTCCATGTTGTTGAGGACCAAGGACGACTTCCGGTTCATCATCCCCTACGTCGAATTCTCCAAACAGCTCAAAGGCGCAAAACCCCTGGTTTTGGACACCAGTGTAATTATTGACGGACGAATTGCCGATATCTGTGATACGGGAATCATCGACACGAAGCTGATCGTCCCGCGCTTCGTGTTGCAGGAATTACAAGGAATCGCGGATAGCTCCGACAAGATTCGCCGCAACCGCGGCCGGCGCGGTCTGGATGTGCTCAAGCGCATGCAGACCAACCCCAAGGTTGAGCTGCAAATGCACGAGGGCAACCTGCCCGAGCTGCGCGACGTGCAGAAGGTGGACGAGCGCCTGGTGGTGCTGGCCAACGCACTGAGCGCCCGCGTCGTGACCAATGACTTCAATCTGAACAAAATTTGCCAGTTGCAAGGCGTCGATGTCATCAACTTGAACGAATTGTCCAATGCCCTCAAGCTGGTGGCGCTGCCGGGGGAATTGCTGAACGTCAAGATCGTCAAGCAAGGCGATCAGATCGGTCAGGGTGTCGGCTATCTCGATGATGGGACGATGGTCGTCGTCGAACAGGGACGCAGCGCCATCGGGCAGGACGTGGCCATTACCGTGACCAGCGTTCTGCAAACCCCCGCCGGCCGCATGGTGTTCGGCCGCATCGGCGGCACCGGGGAACACGCCGCCCTGCCAGCGAGCCGGTAGCAACGCCTTGGCAGACCAGCCCCACTCGCCAGCGTGGTGGGGGCCCTTGAAGCTTCCTCCCCACGCTGGCGCGTGGGGCTGGTTGGGTTTGTAACATGCGCCCGTGGCGAGGGTGTGGTAGGCTGACGTACCTTTGGATTCCCACGCCCAGGAGACCTTACGTGTCCCGACGCTGGTTGACGCCGTTGCTCGTGGCTCTCGCCGTCGCGGTGGGAGGAGTGGCCGAGCGCGCGCGAACTCAGCCCGGCGGCGGCGGCGCTCCCAAGCCGTCCGGCGACCTTGAGCTCGTCCAAAGGCTCATCAAGGCGCGCAAGGAATACCGCAGATCGCTTGAAAAACTATACGTCCATTACCACCAGGTCCAGGACAAGGAACGCGAGCGCTGGGCGAGGGAAGAGCTCATTCACTTCCACCGGATTCCCAAACACGCGTTCATTCTGGACCTCGACGTGCCGCCGCCGAACCTGAACGGCAATCAGAACATCCGCGAGGCCAACAAGCTCTTCATGTGGGCCATGCAATTCAAGGACAAGGGCTTTGGCACGGATTACATCGACAATCAGCGCCGGGCCGAGCTGGTGTTTCAGGAAATCCTGACGAAATACCCCACCAGCGACAAGATTTCCGATGTGGCATTCATGCTGGGGGACATTTTCGAGAGCAAGGCCTACCGCCAGTATTACCGGGCGGTGGAGTATTATCATCGCTGCTATCAATGGAATCGCAAGACCTCTCACGAGGCCCGCATCCGGGCGGCCCGCATTTACGATCGCAACTTGCACAATCGCACCAAGGCGATTGAGATGTATCGCGAGGTCATCAACAACGAAACCGATCAACGCCGCAATCAGGAAGCCCAGAAACGCATCGCCGATCTCAGCGCCCCGCGCTGATCCCAATCCCCGGCCTTACCACGTCCTCCCCCTTTCATGGTCGAGACCGAGCGCCAGCCCATGGCGCCGTGCGGCTTTGGCGCTCAGGGTCTCAGGGTCGGCCACGGAAAATCCGCTCTTGACCTATTTCCACCTCCTCGCTATGGTCCGCCCGAATTCCTAGCCAAACTTGAGCGAAAATGATTTTCTTTCAGGTTGACCGCGTGTCGGCCCGAGCGTCTCGGGGATGACGCTCGCAGCGATTGGCGCGCGGCGGTTTCGCGGAAACAGTTGGATCCGTCGGAAAAGGAGGCCCGGGGTGGCTGCGATCAAACTCAGAACTTTTGGTTTTGCTCAACACGGCGCCCGCCTGGCAGCGGTGCTGGGCATGGTCGTCCTCTCCGCACTCAATGCAGCCGCGCAGGACGAGCCCGTCAGCCCGGCTCGAGCCCGCGAGGCGCTCAACCTGGCGATCAGCCGGCACAAGAACCAGGATTACGAGGAAGCCGCTCGCTTCTTCGCACACGCCCAGAAGGGAAAATCGGGGCTTTCCCGCGACGAGCAGGACGACCTGGCGAAGATCGGCAACCAGAACGCCATCGCCCTGAAGCAACGTCAGGACGGCGGCGCTCAACTCCGCCTCGCCAACGACGCACTCCAGCAAAACCGCGTGCAGGACGTCAGCATCCTGCTCAAGTCGCTGAACGCCAATCAGTACCTGAACAGCACGGAACGGCAAATGTTGACCGATCTGAATCGACGCTTCCAGACGAAATCCAGCCAGACAACCAAGCCAGCGCCGGGCAAGGCCGACGCGAAAACGCTGCTGGCCTCGGGCCGGGCGGCGCTGCAAAAGGGCGATCTCCCCGCGGCCGAGGCCTACGCCCTCCAGGCCGACAAGGCCAGCTCGATGATTCCAACCTGGCTGCAACCGTGGAACGATTCACCCGCGAAACTGCGCCGCGACATCCAGGCCGCCAAGGCCAAACAACAACCACCCCCGGCGCCGGCCAAGAAGGCGCCGCCGGTCACTGCGGAATCGAGTTCGATGTCGAAACTGCTGCCGTTTTGGCCCTTCGCCGCAAACAGCGCGGCGCCGCCCAAGAAAGAGGTCAAAGGCCCCGCGCCCAGCAAGGCGGATGAGATGATCGCCCGCCAGGCCATCAAGGACGCCTACGTTTTCTACCAGGCCGGGGATATCACCAAGGCAAAATTCCTCGCCGGCAAGGTCAAGGAGCTCAACGTCACTTTTAGCCCCAACGAGCCAAACCCGGATGCCCTGCTCGCCCAAATCGAAGGCCGCACCGGCGGGCCGGCCGTCAAGCCCGCCGACCCCGCGCCCAAGCAGCAAGCCCAGGCCCCGCAGTCCAATGACAGTAAGGACCCACGAGTCCATCTCAAACTGGGCCGGGCGTACTTGCAGAAAAAGAAATACGACGACGCCGAAAAAGCCTGTACCCAGGCCCAATCGCTCAACGGCCGCTGGGGGCTTTTCGAGGACAATCCCGACAAGCTGCGCCGCGACATTCAGCGCGTCCGCGTGGCCCACGAACGAGACGAATCGGTCAAGCTGATGGTCGATGCCCGCAAGCTGTTCACCCAGGGCAGCTACGACGAAGCCGAGAAGAAGGCGTATACCGCCAAGCGCTTACACGGTCCCTATGGCGTGTTCGATTTTGGCGAGCGGCCCGACGCCTTGTTGGCGGACATCCACCGCACGCGCCAGGCGAAAGGGTTGCCGCGCCCGGGTGAAAAGAAAGACCTTGTGAAAGTGGAGCCGAAAGGCAAAGGCGAACTGCCGCCGCTTCCGGGCGGCGCTCAGATGGCGAACCGCAACCGGGCGATCGTGATGATTCGCGAGGCAGGCGAACTGGAACGCCAGGGCATGTTGCTCGAAGCACGTCAAAAGGCACTTGACGCCCGCGCCCTCCGAGCGACCTTCTCCGCGGATGAGGATTCTCCCGACGCGGTCTTGTCTCGTCTCTACGCCCGGTGTGACAAGCAAATCCTGACGCACCTGCAACAGGCGGTCACCGTCGCCGCGCTGGTTCAAGACGCTCAGCGGCTGGAAAAATCGCAGGGCGAGATTCTCGCCGCGCGCCGTTTGGCGCAAGCCTTTGAGCTGGATGCGGGCCGCATTGACCAGACCGCTCATTACGTCCAGCAAGTCGCCTCCGGCGGCCGATCGCTGCCAACACCGGGGGGCGTCGCTCCACAGCAGGCCAAAACCAACGTCCCGCCGCTGGCGCGCCAGAAGCTCCAGGCGGCTCAACTTGAATTGCAGCATGGTAATACTCCGCAGGCGCGCCGCATGGCCGAGGAACTCTACAACACCGTCCCCGCCATCCAGGCCGAGGCGCTGGCGCTGATCCGCTCGATCAGCGCGGAGGAATACAATCAGCAAGTTCTGGAATCGAAGCGCACCTTTGACGCCGGCCTCGAGGCCTTCCTGCGCAAAGACTACGCCCGGGCGTTGTTCGTGTTCAAGACAATCGATTCGCTCAAGCTGCCCCCCGAATACCAGGCGCGCATGCGCGACATCGTCTCCACCCGCGAAATGCAGCCGCAAGAGGTCCTGCAAACCGCCGGCAGCCAGTTCCTGAAGGGGACGCCGATCAATCCCAAAAAGGACCCCGGCACGCCGTTCAATCCCGAGCGCGACGACCTGATCGATCGCGTGCAGGCCCGCGAGATCGTCCAGTTTCAGGCCCTGCGCCAGCGCGGCCAGGACGCCCTGCGCACCGCGGCCGAGCAGTTCAAGGGCAAGGACGCCGAGCAAAAGGAGCAAGCGATTGCCACGCTCAAGAACTACCTGGAACAAGTCGCCCTCGCCGGCATGGAGCCGCGCAAGAGCAACGAACTGCGCCGCCTGCCCGAGGGTCGCATTCAGCAGTATCAGACGTTTCTCGCCGACGACAAGTTGAAATCACTCCAGGAACCCGGACGGTTCGTGATGTACCACGACGAGAACGACCGCAATCGCAAGATCAGCGAGCAACAAAAAGACATCATGGAGCGCATGAAAAACATCAACGAGCTGATGAAGCAAAACAAGCTCAAGGAAGCCGAGGCCGCGGTCCGCAAGGTGCGCGAGATCGCGCCGGACAACCCGGCGGCGCTGGCGGCGCACACGATCATCCGCACGCGGATTCGGCAGGAGGCCCATGACCGCGACATGTTCGCGAACGCGGAAATGCAGCTGGATCAGCTCAATCCGCGCCTGGGCCCCAACCTTACCCCGGACAACCCGATCGAATTCAAAGAGGGTTACACCAACCGACGCATCAAGGGCGATGGCTCCATCACGCATCCCCTGCGCGATCCCAAGGAACGCGCCATCGAGTATCGCCTCAAGCAGCCGATCAGCCTCAACTTCAATAACGTCCCGCTCGATCAGGCCATCAAGGACCTGACCGTGCTGAGCGGCGTGCAAGTCGTGCCCGACTACGCGGCCCTGGACGAGGCGAAGATTTCCATGCAGTCGCCGCTGTCGATCTCCGTGGACAATATCGACATGAAGTCGGCACTCAACCTTCTGCTCAATCGGCTCAAGCTGAGCTACACGATCGAGAACCAGGTGTTGATGATCACGACGCCCAACCGGACCGTCGGCCGGCAGGTGCGCATCACCTACCCGATCGGCGACTTGATCATTGCCGTGGAAGATCACCCGATGCCCGAGGTCGCGAACATGTACAAAGCGATCGAGCGCTCGATGATGCCGAGCCCGATGTACGGCGGCGGCATGGGGAACTACACGCAGCCCCCGTTCACGTTCAGCAACGGCCAGCCGGTCAGCTCGCATGAGAACAGTCAGTATCCCGGGCAGGGCGGCTCGCAAGGCCTGGGCGGACTCCCCGGACCGGGGACCAAGGCCAAGAGCAAGGAAGCCATGGCCGACATCCTCAAGAACCTCATCGTCAACACCATTCGCAAACACACCTGGGAAGACATGGGCGGCACCGGGAACATCCAGTATTTCCCGATGGGCATGGCCATGGTCATCAGCCAGCCGCAAGAAGTACAGGAAGAGATTCAACAACTGCTGGCGACGTTGCGACGTTTGCAAGACCTGCAAATCTCGGTGGAACTGCGTGCGGTGCTGGTGTCGGAGACGTTCTTCGAGCGCATCGGCGTTGATTTCGATATGAACATTCGCACGCCGACGTCCAGTAAGGAACCCAATCTCCTGGCCGGCACGTTCATTGGCTCCCCGTTCCTGAACCGGACGGGCGCCGGCCTGGGCGGACTCATCTCGGGCCTGACGCCCGCGGGCACGCTGACCCCCGACCTCGGCATCCCGATCCGCAACAGCACGTTCAACTTCACGACGCCACAGTTCGGCGGCTATCAGCCGGAAGCGGGCCTGTCCCTGGGTCTGGCGTTCTTGAGCGACATTCAGGTTTTCATGTTCCTGGAAGCCGTACAGGGCGATCGCCGGGCGCACATCATGCAGGCGCCGAAGTTGACCGTGTTCAACGGGCAGCAAGCGAACATCGGCGGCCTGATGTTCCGGCCCACGGTCAGCGGCGTGACGCCGGTGCCCCTGCCCAACGGCAACTACATCATGATGCCGATCCCGAACCAGATGCCCTTCGGTCTGTTCATGACCGTCCAGCCGATCGTGTCGCCGGATCGGCGCTTCATCCGCCTGAACATCACGCCGCAACTGGCGGGCGGCATCCAGGACCCGGCCGGGGCGCAGGTGATCGCCGTACCTGGCTTTTCTCCGGGCTTCTTCGACGGCAACCTGCCACAGCCGGTTCTGCCCAACCAGCCGTTGACGGTCACCATACAACCGACGCAGGCCAACCTCCTGGTCGCCAATACCACGGTCAACATTCCCGACGGCGGTACGGTGCTCCTGGGCGGATTCAAGTTCCTCGCGGAGGAACGCACCGAGTACGGCCCGCCGATCCTGAGCAAGATTCCATACCTGAGCCGATTGTTCCGCAACGTCGGCTGGTCGCGCGACGGTTCGACGCTGATCTACCTGGTGACGGCACGAGTAATCATGGTCGAAGAAGAGGAACGCATCTTCCTGGGGGAAATCCCGCCGATCCCGGGGCGGTAATGACAAAAAAGTCCAGGGATAATACCGAAAGCTCAGGGACTGCCGTCCCTGAGCTTTCGGCTTTGGTATGATGAAGAGAAGAACCGCCCTTTTTCCGGAGTTTGCCATGCCGATTCATGACTGGACGCGCGTGCCTGCGGGCATCTTTCATCATTTCCACCATGCGTGGATCGAAGAGATTAGCCGCTTCCTGAATCGGGGTCATTTACCCGAAGGTTATTACGCCCTGGCCGAACAACTGGCCGGCCGACTTGGACCGGATGTCCTCGCCCTGCACGCCGGCGCGGCCGGCAATGGGAACGGGAAGGGTGCGCCTGTACAAGGGCATTCGCCCGGAGGCGTCCGCGTCGCCGAGCGAAAACCCAAGGCGCGCTTCCACATCCAAACTCTGACCGAGACGGAAACCTACGCCGCCCGGGCCAAGGCCGTCGTCATCCGCCATGCCAGCGATCATTCGGTGATCGCCATGGTGGAAATCGTCTCGCCTGGCAACAAGAGCAGCCAGAACCGAATCGGATCGTTTGTGCGCAAGGAGGAGGAAACCCTCGCGGCCGGCATTCACCTGCTGATTGCCGATTTATTCCCGCCCACGCCGCGCGACCCGGAGGGCCTCCACCGCGCGATCTGGCCAGACCGCGAGGATGGGTTCGAGTTCAATCCCGCCAAACCGCTGACCTGCGTCTCCTATGTCAGCGATCCCCTTCCCGAGGCGTTCATCGAACCGGTAGGTTTGGGTGATGACCTTCCCGAAATGCCGCTGTTTCTTACGCCGGAAGAGTACGTCCCGCTGCCCCTGGAGATTACGTATCAAGCAGCGTGGAACGAAGTACCAGCCTACTGGCGCGAGTTCGTGGCGAAGCCGGCGTGACGGTAAAACGCAGGATCGTCCGGAGGTAACATGCGCACCGTAGCCCCCATCGCCAGGCGTCTGGCCGAATTGGTCCGGCGGCGCAATGCCGAGATTGGGTGGGACGCCATCCTGAAGGCATCGCTCGGCATCATCTTCACGCTCGTCACGTTCACGGTCTTTTTTTGGTTCAGTTGGTTCGCCGGATTTCTCCTCGGCGTCTACCTTGGGCTTCAGGCCTGGCAATTCGCGACGATCTTCACCGGGTTGTTTTTCATCGCGGCGACCTGGTCCGCGTGGCTGCGCATCGATCCACTGACTGATTTGCAACCGCTATCCGACGACGAACAGATGGTTACACTAATCGGCGCTGCCGTGGGCCTGAGCACTTTCAGTCCGCGCCACGCCAGTGCCGGGTTTGCGTTCGTGCTCATCGGCGGCCCGGCCGGTGTGATCGAGGCTTATGGTATTTGGGCCCATCGTTTGCGCGCCGACTCCCGATTGATCGACGAGGCCGCTCGCCTGCTTCAATCGTGCGACCCGGTTCTCCCCGTCAACGAGGTACGCAATCTGGCCGCCGCCTTCTTGCTCAGACGCCTGGCGTTGATCAAGGTCGTGCCGCATGAGGATTCCCACGCCCTGACGCTGACCGAGAAAGGGAACAAGGTTATTTCACGGGGAACGTCGAAGGTGAAGCGAACGCCGGAAGATAAACCTGGACAAGGGGATCGTTGAGCGATGGCGCGCGCTCGATTATGACATCGATTCTCACCTCTCAGCTTCTGCGTACGATCCGTGGAACTTTTGGCGCAGCCGACACCGAGTCTTTGTTTCTCGCAAGGACGCAAAGGACCCAAGAAAGACAAAAGAACGCCAGACGAGGAGCACAAACCTAGCGGAGACAATTACGGGTGATTCCCTCTCTTTGAATTCCTTTGCGTCCTTGGCGACTTTGCGAGAACTCGAGTTCTGTGCCCTCGGCTTCCCGGTTGCGGCTCGGCTGCGTTGGGGTGTTGCCGGCGCAGAAGCAGAGTCTAACCCTGGTAAACATCCTTGCGATGCGCAACGCGAACCGCGAGAATGATCAGTTGGTCGTCCTCGATAGTATAAACGATGCGGTAGTCGCCCACGCGGATTCGCCAGAGATCGTCCTCGCCTTTGAGTTTCTTGCAGCCGCGCGGGCGCGGGTTGTCGCCAAGCTCATCAGTCGTTGTGGCGATGCGGACCTGGGTCGACTTCGGCAGTTTGCGAAGGGCCTTGTCGGCCGATGGCGTGTATGGGACGTCATACCGGGCCATCTCATTTCATCCCCAAGCGAGCTTTGATTTTTGCCAGCGGTATGCGGCCTTTCTCCTTGAGCGCTTTTTTCGCCGCGCGAATGTCGGCCTGATCTTCCATTTCCTCAAGCAATTCCAAATCCTCCACCGACACCAGGGCGGCGACTTTCTTGCCCCGGCGTTCCAGCACGATGCGCTCGCCGGCGTAAGCGACGCGATTGATGGCGTCGGCCAGCTGGTTGCGAATGTCTGCAACTTTCATGAGCGGTTCCTCCTGTACAAAATGGCGGTAACGTACATGATAGCGCAAATGAGCTAGATGGACAAGTCGAAGGGCGCCAGCGCTTTCAGCCGATCATCGCCAGAAACCGCCGATACGGCTCCGTCCAGCGATCATGCTCGCGCGGCTCATAGGAGCGCACCTCAAACGAGCGGCGCACGACGGCCCGGCCCTCTGCGAGCGAGCCGAGCAGGCCCAGGCCGATCGCTTGCACCAGGACGTTGCCGATCGCAGTCGCTTCGACGGGGCCGGCGACGACTTCGCGATTGCAAGCGTCGGCGGCGAGCTGGCATAGCAGCGTGTTCTGGCAGCCGCCGCCGACGACGTGGATCGTGTCCAGCTTGTGGCCGACCAGTTCCTCCAGGCGTTCGA
This sequence comes from Planctomycetota bacterium, assembly GCA_016191165.1. GTDB lineage: Bacteria > Planctomycetota > Planctomycetia > Gemmatales > Gemmataceae > SIAQ01. Next base: position 23,173 of record JACPPF010000034.1, on the reverse strand, counting down.
GCACCCAGCGGTAGCGCAGCGCCAAACTTTCCAGGGCACAGCGCACCACGTCGCCGGGTTCGGTCGGCGCGGGTTGATTGGTCTGTTTGCAAAACTCGCCGATCGCGCGCGGCATGTGATCGGGCAGCATGAAACTTGCATCATCGGGATTGACGATGCTCGCGAACGGCGTGGCGGCCTCGGCCAATCTCATCAGCGCGGCGTAATCGTAGGTCACGCCTTCCCGTTCCCAGGCGCGGCGGCATTCCTGCACGAGCCACAGGCCCATGATGTTCTTCAGGAGGCGAATCGTGCCGCCCACGCCGCCCTCGTTGGTGAAGTTGACACGGAGAGTTTGCTCGTCGGTCCTGGGCGTTTTCGTTTCAACGCCCATGAGCGACCAGGTCCCGGAGCTGATGTACGCCCACGATTCACCCGCCGCTGGAACGGCGGCGACGGCGGCGGCGGTATCGTGCGTCGCCGGCGCGATGACCGGGATCGACGCGACCCCCGCATGAGACGCCACGCTTGGCCTCAGGCGGCCAAGCATGGTGCCGGGCTGAATCAAGGTGCCGAGGATTTTCTCCGGAATGCCGAACGAGCGCACCAGACCGCGCGCCCAGGCGCGCGTCGCGGGGTCAATCATCTGGCTTGTGGAAGCGTCGGTGTACTCGTTCGCCTTGCTGCCGGTCATCCAGTAGTGGAAGAGGTCGGGAATGAACAGCAGGGTCTCGGCGATGTCGAGAATCTGGGAGCGATCGCGCATCAGCGCCAGCAATTGATAGAGCGAGTTGAAGCGCATGAACTGGATGCCGGTCTGCCGATAAATCTCGGCTCTTGGCACCTTCATGAACGCGTCCTCCATGATCGTATCGGTATGCGGATCGCGATAGTGGCGCGGGTTGCCCAGCAGCGCGCCGTCCTTGCCCAGGAGCGCGAAATCGACGCCCCAGGTATCGACGCCGACCGAGGCAAGCTGGCCATGCTCGGCCTCGGCCTTGCGCAAGGCCGTCAGCATTTCGCGCCACAGGCCGAGCACGTCCCAGTGGAGGGTGTCGAGCGTGGGCACGCCGCCGTTGGGAAAGCGGTGCACGACTTCAAGGGCGAGGCGCTCGCCGTCGAAAGAGCCAACCAGGCCGCGGCCCGATTCGGCGCCGAGATCGATGGCGAGGAGTTTTTTGGTGGACATGGCGTGCAATCCTCGTTTAGCGCCCGCGCGGAACCAACGACAACGCGCCGCCCATCCACAGGACTTCCGCGCCTCGACGGCGCCAGGCGAGCGCCAAACGAATTCACTTTTTTCCAGACACGATCTTCGGAATGGCCTTCACGATCTGAGCAATCGCCGCATCGTTCAATTCGCCGGCCCGGAACGCGAAGTTGGCGACGACCTTTTGTTTCACCGAGAGGAGCACCGTCACGTCAGCTTCTTTGTGCAACAGATAGGTGGGCGGGCCAACGGTATCCTCGAAGACAGCGCACGGTACGTTGCTGATGGCGAATTGCTGGGCCCATTTCACGATCTGCGGGTCGAGCTTCGCCTGATCCTCCGCCAAGAAAGTGACCCAGGACCGCAGTTCCGCGGTCTTGTGCTGCTTCACCGCTCCGTCGAGTTTCTTGACCAGTTTGCCCAGCGGTTCGTTGAGGGTCCGTGCGAAGACGATGATGATGGGGCGATTGGCCGACTCGCAGATGTAGCAATGCTGGGTGCCGCGCTCCTTGCCGACGCAAACGAGCGACGAGTACGGTCCCGGCCGCTGATTGGGCTGCGGGCCGGATTTGCACGGGTCGGCGGCGGCAAACCCAACGCTGGCGAGAATGGCAAACGTGGCGAAAGTACGAATCATGGCAAACTCCAAGACGCGCAAAGCAGGTTTCGCGGCCAGCTAGTTTTTCGCACCGATGGCGGTGCTGGGCAGGCCCATCGTCCGCAGATATTCCAACTCCGCCTGGATCAGTCCCGGGTCAGCTTTTTTCCAGCAGCGCTGCGCGAGTTCGGCGAAGCGGTTCATCTCCTCGGTGCGATTTTGCCGTTCACAGACAACGTACATCCCCAGCGCCCCGCGCACCGACCCGGCGTCATGCGCCAGGGCCTCGAGGAAGGCCTCTTCCGCCTGAGCGAGGCGATTGGCCTTCAACGCGCCGAGGCCCCAGTATTCCATGTAATAGGCGCCATGGCCCCAGGCATGTTTGCCGTAATCGTCCTTGGTCTTGTCACAAATTTTCGCGAGCAGTTTCACGCCGCCATCGCCGCTGCCGGTCGCACATTGCAGCAGCCCCTGAGCAAGCGACAGACGCAGTTCGAGTTCCTTGTTGGTGCGATTGGTCGCGAAGCTCTCTTGCAAGACATTGACTTCCGGCCTTGCGCGAGCGGGGTCGCCCTTGTTGAGATAGACCAGCGCGCGCAGGTAACTGGTCGTGACCTTGTCCTTGGGGCGATGGAGGTTGGCCTGCTTGAGGGCCTCGGCCCAATCGCGCTCGGCTAGGGCGAGCCGAAACCACTGGACACGTTGCGTGTATTGGTAGCCCTCGCATTTTTTGCGAATGGCATGGGCCTCCTTGAATCGGCCATCATGGATCAACGACTGCATCAGGGTTTCCAGATGATGACTGAACTGCCAGTCGTCGTTCGGCGGAACCGCCATCAATTTGTGATAGGCCTCCTGCAAGACGATGGCCCGGGCGGAGCGGTCGGTGGTCTTCTCCCATTTGCCGATGCGCATCGCGAGATGAGCTTGCATGTGCAACGCATGGGGGATGCCGGGCGAGGAGTTGACATAGCCGTCGGCATGAGGCCAGCCCAGCGCGGGCCGGCGGATGTTTTCGTAGTGATGGACGAGTTCGTGATGGGCGCCGGGATGCTGCGGATTGATGCGCAACAGGGCCTTGAAATAGGGGACGGCTGCGTTGGGCCCGTCTGTTACCTGGGTCCGCGCGAACCAGCCTTCCTCGTCGTCATCATGCAGCGTCAGGAGTTCGTCGAGCGTCTTGCGCGCTTCGGCGCGGCGGTCCTGGACCTTGATGCCATCGAGCAAGCCCTTTTCTTGAAGCCTCGCCTTGATGAGCCTTTGTTCGCGCTCGTTGGCGTGGGCCATCAAGTCCTGGGCTTTTTTGAGCGGCGGCGCATACGCGGCCCGGCCCCATTTTTCGCACGCCTTGCTCAGCCCCCACCATGCCAGGGCGCAGTTTGGGTCGTGCTTCACCGCGGTCTCGAACGAACGCGCAGCCTCCATCCAGACGTAGGAATAGTAGAACGCAAGCCCCTGGTCAAAGTACGTCTGGCACGCGGCTGAATCGGTGCTGACACGATATTTGAGCTGGCACAGGTCCGGGATGTGCTTCGCCGGCGCCAGTTTCGTGTGTGGCAGGCGGTCGTCCTTTTTCTTCGCGGGCGCCTTGGGGTCCGCCGCCTTGCCCTTGCCGAGGCTGGAAACCACGTCGGTCGAGGTCATGCCGCCCGATAGCAGCGCGATGATCAAAATTTCAGCGTAACCGAGACCGATCATGATCGACTCCTCTTGGTGGCGGGCGTCTTACCTAGTCTATCCTATTGCCGCTTGCCCGGGGAATGGACGCCGATTTTCTCTTGGTTTTTCCCCGGGCCGGTATTTGGCAACGCCAGGAACGCCTGCGGGTGCTCGGAGTGTCTTGCCGTGATGTCGTTGCTCAAAAGGCTTGATCCGCGCTCGCTCAAGAAAACTCGTGGAATCCGAGGCGGCGCGCGCGGCGGGATTCAGGCATGGCCGGCCGTGGTGGAGGATGGCGCGTCGGCGTCTCCAAGAATCGGCATGGTTCAAAGCGGGGTAGTGTAGCCGCGTTCGCCAGAACTCCCAAAGCGGCGGTGTCCGTAGGAAACCCGCGTTCTGGCGAGCGCGGCTGCTTTCATCCTGGTTTCAGCCCTGGCCCATGTCCTACAGCTTCTTGATGCGCAGATTGCGGAACTCGACGCGGGTACCGTGGCCCAGGAAACCCAGCGGCGCCTTGGTGCGCTTGGCGACGGCTTCGAGGCCCTTGACCTTGGAGATGTCCGCGTCAACGATGACAACGCCGTTGACGGTCACCTTCCACTGGGTCCCCTTCACGTGAATCTCCTGGCTGTTCCATTCGCCGGCCTTCTTCGTGGAACCCCGCTTGGCCGGAACCTTGCAGTAGATCGAGCCGTGGTACTGGCATGGCTTGATGTTCTTGTGGATCGGGGCGTAGTCGTCGAGGATTTGGATCTCATGGCCGCGAACGGAGACGCCGTTGTTGCCCGCCGGCTGGAATTTGAAATCGAATCGGAAGATGAAGTCCTCAAATTCGGCCTCGGTGAAGAGATTACCGCCGCCCTTCTTTTGGCAAACGAGCGATTCGTTCTCGGGGACATAGCCCTTGACCGCGCCCTTCCAGCCCTTGAGGGTCTTGCCATCGAACAGGCTGACGAATCCCTCGTCGGCTTCCGCCTTGGACAGCGTTGCGGGCGGCGCGGTCCTGTCCTGCGATACACCGACCAGTGTAGTTGTGAAGAAGCAGGCGAACGTCGCAAGGCCAATGCGAAGCATGGAAGGTTCCTCCGAGGCGGGTTGGTGTTGGGTGGGTGTTGCTCATGTTAGTCGAGAATGCGCCGGTTACAAACAAAAAAACGACAGAATTGGCTACATTCCTTGCCGATGCCGTTTCTAGACCGCCACCACATCGACGGCAATGGAAAGGGTGTGAGTGCCGCCGCCGAGAATCACGCCCTTGATTGGGCAGATGTCGTTGTAATCGCGGCCCCAGGCGATGGTGAGGTGCTGTTCGGAAGGAACCAGATTGTTGGTTGGATCCAGGTCGATCCAGCCGAACTTGGGGCAAAAAACGGAAATCCAGGCATGGGAGGCGTCGGCGCCAACGAGGCGTTCGCGGCCGGGGGCCGGCGCCGTTTGCAAGTAACCGCTGACGTAGCGAGCCGCCAGGCCGATGGAACGCAGGCAGCCAATTTGCAGGTGGGCGAAATCCTGGCAAACACCACGCCGATGCTGGAGCACCTCCGCCAGCGGCGTGGCCAGGGTCGTGGCCTTGGGGTCATAGCGAAATTCCGTGTGGATCCGCGCCGTCAAGTCCAGGGCCGCTTCCAGCAGCGGCCGACCTGGCGCAAACGACAACTGGGCGTAGCCGGCCAGGTCCGCGTTGCACGGCACATAGGTCGATTCCAAGGTGAACTGAAACGCGTCCAGCATCTCCGGTGAATGTTCGGTCGCCAGCCCATCCCGCACCATTTCCCACGGCGGGGATTCCTGCACGGCAATCGGGTCGCTCGGCCTCACGGCGATGCGGTGTTTCACCGTGATGGACAATTTCCTGTGCGGCTCCTGGATCGTGAACAATGCGACCGGGTTGCCAAAATAATCGGTCTGATGCACCAGCGCGCACGGCTTCGGCTGCACGAGCAGATGGGAGTGATGGCAGGTTTGCCGAGGCGCGATCCGCGGGCGCAGATGCACCAGGTTGTGGCACAGCGACACCGCCTCGGTGTAGTCGTACCTGGTCGTGTGTTTGACGTTGTAGAGCATGGGACCATTTTTCCGCGGCCGACAGCGGCGCGCTGTCCGTTCGGTCAGGGCGTCTCAACCGTTGATTCTGCACGGGAGAAGACTCTTGCTTCCCCGTGCGGTCATTTCCGGCACAGCGGGTGCTTCAGGGATTTCCAAGCGCCGCCATCCTTGCTGCTGGCGACGCTTTGCGTGATGAAATTCATGCCGTCCACGCCATCGGCGACGTTGGGGTAGAGAGTGTTCTTGCCATCGAATTTCTGATTCGCGGCGCGTTTGACCATGTCGGCGTAGGCAGCGGTGTAGACGTTGGCGAACGCTTCAAGGAAGGCCTCGGGGTGTCCAGCGGGGATGCGCGTCGCGGCGCCGGCGGCCGCGCCAAGGTAGGGCCCGCCGGCACGCGTGTAAAGCTGGTGCGGCTTGCCGTTGACCCGGACCATCATCTTGTTCGGCTCTTCCTGATGCCATTCGAGCGAACCCTTGGTTCCGTCCACCTCGATCCAGATGTCGTTTTCGCGGCCATGTGAAATCTGCGAGGCGGTGACCGTGCCGATGGCGCCGTTGGTGTAGCGAAGGATGGCGGTGCCGTAGTCGTCGAGAGCGCGGCCCGATTCAAAAGCGGTCAGGGTGCAGGAAATCTGGTCGGGGATGAGGCCGGTGATGAAGCGGCTAAGGTTGTAGGCGTGCGTGCCAATGTCGCCGAAGCAGCCGGCGGCGCCTGACTTGCTCGGGTCGGTGCGCCAGCCCGCCTGCTTTTGCCCCGTCGATTCGAGGCGCGAGCGCAGCCAGCCCTGGATGTAGGACGCCCGAATGGCGTTGATCTCGCCAAGTTCGCCTGAGAGGATCATGTCGCGCGCTTGCCGGACGAGCGGGTAGCCAGTGTAGTTGTGCGTGAGACCGAAGACGACGCCGGTTTTTTCGACGATCTTCGCCAGCTCCTCGGCCTGGCCAAGGTCGAAGGTCATGGGCTTGTCACACATGACGTTGAAGCCGGCCTCGGCGAACGCCTCGGCGATCTCGAAATGGGTATGGTTCGGCGTGGCGACGGCGGCGAAGTCGATACGTTCCGATGCGGGCAGCTTGAGCTCGGCGGCGATCATCTCCTTGACCGAGCCGTAGGCTCGCGCCGGCGCGATGTCGTAATCGGGGGCGGAAGCCTTCGCCTTGGCCGGGTCGCTGGAGAGGGCGCCGGCGACGAGGCAGGCGCGGTTGTCAAGGATGGCCGCGGTGGCGTGCACGCGCCCGATGAACGCGCCCTGGCCTCCTCCGACCAGGCCCATACGCAGCTTGCGATTGATTGGTTCGTTGGTTGGCATTGCCGGCTCCCTGGGGTGGTTGATTTGTGGGTATCGTAGCAAAACCGGCCCTGTCGGGCAGTGGCCACTCGTTGACCTGGATCAAATCCGCGTTTAGAATGCACCCAGGTCTGCATCGCATGAGGGCGCCTGCCGTGCCGCCGTTAACCGACTCGACAAGGCTGCTGGCTTATAAAGACGCCCTGGGAAACTGGCGGATTACTGGCTTTGTTGAGTTCGAGCTGACGGAGGAAGCACACCGCTGGGTACGTCGTGAACTAAATGGTGTGGATTTGAACAGCCTGCGCCGGGTAATGCATGACTACGTAATGGCGGGCGGCGAAATTGACGAAGTCAAGGAAACGCGTCCCGAGTGGACCCAATACGAATATCATCACGACTTGCGGTTGACTATTCAAGACAAAGCGGTTTACATTGAAACGCGTCTTTGTTATCGCGAACCGTTCATTCAGGATGAAGCTTCAATCTTGGTGGTGAATATCCATGAACGTTGAAACTGCGAGAAATTCCAAACGCCAACCTGGCGCAGAGCGGCCATTCCCGTGGCGCTGTCGGCATTGTGGCGAAATGAAAGTGGAAATGGGAACGGTGCGTTATGACGCGGAAGTACGCCATGACGGCCGCATCCATGCTTTTACCCTTCCCGACTTGAAAACCCCCGTTTGCACTTCCTGCAAGAAATTGTTTTTCACGGGTGATTCGGACAAGCAGATCACCGCGGCCTTGCGGGCTCACCTTGATTTGCTGACCCCGGCTGAAATCCAGGCGGCCCTGAACCGCCTCGGCATGACGCTGAAAGAGGCTGCCGAGGGGTTGCGGATTCCCGAAGAAACCTTGGCGAGTTGGCTTGACGAATCGCGGATCCAAAGCTGCGGCCATGACATGTGGTTGCGAGTATTCTTCGGCCTTCCGGAAGCGCGCGCGTTCTGCCGCCAGGGGCGAGATCGGCTGCACGAGAACCCGGTCGCCGTTGGCGACGACGAGGTTTCACCGGTCCTGGCGAATGGCGGTAAGAAAACAGGCGCCGTCGCCCATTGATTTGATTGCACCTCGGCTACTTCTCCGCCAGTAATTTCTTGATTTCGGCCTCCACGCCCGTGCTGGCCTTCTCCCCACCGACCTCGATCATGCGGACCATGCCTCGGCGATCGATCAGCACCATCTGTGGCAACCCGTTGACGATGTAGGCGTCGAACGCGGCGAGCGCTTCCTTCTTGGCGAGTGCGAGGAGGAGGTGATCGATCTTGTGATACGCGGCATAGTCGGTCAGGATGGCTTGATCCGATTTTCGATTGGCCTTGGCGCCCTTTTTGACCAGGCCGGTTTCCTTGTCAAAGGTCAGGTTTTGGCCAATGTCGGTCAGGTAGAACGTTGCCCCGACGATGGCGAGGCCTTTGTCCTTGAAAGCCTTGTTCCATTGCCCCAGGCGGGGCAACAACGCCGCGGAGGCGCTGGAACGAGGCTCCCAGAAATAGAGGAGCACGACCTTGCCCTTGAGGTCAGCAAGCCCGAGGGGTTTGCCGTTGACGGCGAAGTCGGCGCTGAGGCCAGGCGCGGCCTTGCCCAACATGCCGGCGTGAGCCGTGCCGGGGCCTTGACTGGCGCCGGCCGTTTTCACGGTAAGGGTGAATGCGCCCATGGCGTTGGCGGCGAAAGTGGTGGTGACGATGCGGTAATCGCCGTCGGCTGTGCAGCTAAACTGGATGCGCGCGTTGAGGCCGCCGCCGCTGTCGTCGTCCTCGGCCAGCTGCTTGCCCTTGGCGTCTTGCAGGCGCAGGTAGGAATCCATCTGGGAACTGACCATGTCGATGGTGTAGGTCTTGCCTTTCTGAAGTTTCACGACATGGATCTGGCTCGGCCCGCCGCGTTGCGGATCCTTGACATCGTCCTTGGTGAGGATTCCCTTGACCATGATGTCCTTGTCTTTTTGTTTCTTCTGAGCCACGCCGCCGGCGTTGGAGAACGCCGCGGTCATCGCGAAAACAGCCAGGGCCGCCAGGGTCAGGTATCGCGCCATGTTGAGTCCTCCACGAACGAGATGAACCGCGAAAGGTTGCTGAATGTTGTATCAAACGGACGACCGACGTGCCGGCGTCTGACAGCGGATTTTGTTGTCCAACGCTCGCCCAAGGCGAGCGGCTAAACTTTGACTTGCGGGGAATTCTCGTTACTTTATCCTTGTCGCATCGTGACGATCCTTCAGGAGATCTCTGCCGTGAAACACTCTCTCGTTGTTGGCCTGCTGTTGTTGCTCATCGGTCTCGCGTCCGCGCAGGGGCCCGGGAGAGTCGATCTCAACTTCCAGCAATCACCGCCCAAACCCGAACCGGACTGGGTGAAGATTGTCGATCACGGCCAATACGACGCCAGGCTCAAAGGCTACTTCGCACCGGAAGGGCTCAAGATCGAGATCGTCGCGGACGCGCCGGTAATCATCAACCCGGCGGGCATGACGTTCGATGCCGAGGGAAATCTCTACGTCATCGAGTGGGTCGAAGCGGTCGGCGCCAACTTCCCGAAGTCCGAAATCGAGATCACCTACAAGGATGGCACGAAACGAAAAATCATCATCATGCGCAAGCCCGTGAAGGACCGCATCAAGATGCTCGCCTTCAACGCCAAGAAAGGCGTTTACGACTCGGCAAAGGTCGTCCTCGAAGAGGAACTGCCATCGAGCATCCTGGTCCACGACGGCTACCTCTACGCCAGCGGCCAGGGAACGGTGCGGAGATACAAGAAACAGCCGGACGGTTCGTGGGGCAAAAAGGAAATCATCGCCCAGGGCTTTTGCGGGTACCATCACCATCAAGTTTCCGGCCTGACGATCGGCAACGACGGCTGGCTGTACATCACGTCAGGCGACAACGACAACTACGTCGAGGGTTCCGACGGCAGCCGGGCCACGGTGCTGCGCACCGGCGCCATCTTCCGCTGCCGGCCTGATGGATCGAAGATGCACACCCACTCGCTGGGCTACCGCAATCCTTACCGCGATGTCGTCTTCGATGCCGCGTACAACATGTTCCATGCCGACAACGACAACGAGGACGGCTCGAAGTGGACCGGCTGCCGGCTGATGCACATTCCCGAGGGCGTCGATTTCGGCTGGCGTTTGCGTCCCGGGACCGATTGTTGCGTCCCGGATTTCCTGCGCAGCGCCGTCTACGGCGAGGCGCCGGGCAAAGTCGCTCCCATGCTAAAAACAGGTCGCGGCTCGCCGGCGGGGTTGCTCATTTACAATGACACGTACCTGCCGCCGCAGTATCGCGGGTTGCTTTACTATCCGGATGTCTTTCGCAAGGTCGTCCGTGCCTATGCCGTGCAGCCGCGCGGGGCGACTTTTGAAGTCACGCACGAGTTTGAAATGTTGCGTTCCAACGACCCGCTCTTTCGGCCCTGCCAGGCCGTGCTCGGGCCGGATGGCGCGATGTACATTGCCGACTGGCGCACGGACTCCGGCGGAGCGGGCAAACTCTGGGGCGACGGCAAGCACGGCCGAATCTACCGCATCACCTGGAAGGGAACCAAGGAACACCCGGCGATTGCCACGCGCGGTCTGGATAGCTGGGCAAAGATCGCGAAACTGACCGACGCCGACCTGCTCAAAACGCTGGAAGCGGAGAACTTCAGCGATCGGGAGCGTGCCCGGGACGACATCGTCCGGCGTGGCCCCGGTTTGCTCAGCGTGCTGTTGAAGAACCGGAAGGAAAAGCCCGCCTTCAAGCCCATTGCCACCGCGGCCACGATTCACGTTCTCAGCCATCGCGTTGCCAGGCAGCGGGATGCCCTGGTCAAGATCCTGCAAGAAGAGGACAGGAAGCCGCTGGTCGCCCGCATTGCCGCCCTGGGCGCCCTGCAATCGTTTTGGAATGACGCCGTCAAAAAAGCCTGCATCGACCGGCTGAAGGATTTCTCGCCCGACGTGCGCCGCCTGGCGGCCGACGCGCTGGCGCTCAACTGCAAAAAGACCGACACCGACGCGCATGAGGCCCTGGTGGCGGCGGCAAACGACGACGACCTCGCCGTCCGCCGCGCCATTTACGTCGCCCTGGGGCGCATCAACAATCCCGGCGCCGCCGATGTCATCGTCAACGGCATTCAGTTCGAAAAGAACGACGACGACTACTTACACGACGGCCTGGCCCGCGCGCTGGAATACACGGGCAAGGCAGGCGTCACGAAATTGCTCGCTCTGGCCGACTCCGGCTCCGCGCGGGACCTGGAACGCGTGCTCGATGTTTACCCCTCGCTGCGATCCCGGTCCGCGGCCGAGCAATTGCCCGTGTTGCTCAAGAATTACCACGTCAAACCGGAGCAAAAGGTCGGTTTGATACGATCTTACACTTATTACCAGCTCGACCCGCCCATCTCGGTGGAGCCGCTCGTGAAGTTTCTCGATGCGCTGCCCGTTGTGCCGGACAAGAAAATCTCCGCCGCCCAGCTCAACGCGGTGAAGCTGGCGACACTCGACGTGCTCGCGACGTCGGGCACGATCAAGGCGGACCGCTTGAAAACCACGCTGCTTGCGATGCTCAAGACGGACGATCCCAAAACGCGCCAGGCCCTGTTGCAAACGATCGCCGAGGCGAAGCTTACGACGGCCCTGCCGATCCTGCTCGACCAGTTGAAAAATGCCGCCGAGGATGAGACCAGGATCTCCCTGATTCGCACGCTGGGCGCCCTCAACGAACGTTCCACGTTCGGCGCGGTCGTTCCATTCATCAAGGCCAAGGATCCCACCATGCGGGTCGAGGTCCTTCGTGCCCTGGCCAGTATCGACTATCGGCCAGCGCGCAAGGTTGCCGAGGGGCTGCTCAATGATCCCGACATCGACGTGCAGCGCGAGGCGATCGTCATGTTGGGCCAGAGCATCGAGGGCGCCCGCGTCGTCGGGCAGCGTTTCCTCGCCAAGAAGCTGCCCAGGGCGCTTTTGCCGGAGGTCTCCGAATCGCTGCGGCGTTTCGCGTCGAAGGGCAATCCCGACGTCAACGATCTCCTGACGCGCGTCGTCAAAGGCGGGCTGCTCGTGTCGCTTGAGCCGGCTGAATTGAAGCGCGTCAGCGCCATGGTGAAAACCCAGGGCGATCCGCTGCGCGGGCGCAGACTCTACCTGAACAACAAGGCCGTCGGCTGCATCACCTGCCATCGGCTCGAAGGCGTGGGAGGCAACGTCGGCCCCGACCTGACGCGCATGTGGGACACCCTGTCCCTCGAAAAAGTCATGGAGTCGATGCTCGATCCATCCAAGGAAATCAAGGAAGGTTACCAGAGCTTCATCGCCACCACCAAGGGCGGGCTGACCTACACGGGTCTCAAGATCGCGCAAAACGCCAAGGAGTTGATCCTGCGCGACACGACCGGCAAGGAAGTGCGCATTCCCGCCGCGGAACTGGATGAATTTGTGCCCTCGAAAAAATCGCTGATGCCCGACGACGTCGTGCGCCATCTCAGCTTCAAGGAATTCATCGACCTGGTCGCTTTCCTGCGCGATCGCAAGGCCCAGGAGGAATTGCGCGGCATGGTGTTGACGGCCTGGGCCATCGGTCCATTCGACGGCGATCTGGCGAAGCCGCAAGCGCTCGAAAAGAACCCCGATCCTACCGGGGTCGTCATTTCGCAGGACAAGCAACGCATGACCTGGCGCGCGCTGCAGGCGGATGTCGCCGACAAGGGTTTCGACCTACGCGGCGTTCTGGGCCGTGAGCCGGGGTCTGCCTATGTCCTTGCCTATGTTCATTCGCCCAAGGCGCAACCAGCGAAGTTGCTGGTTCGCAGCGCGGAGAATGTCAAGCTTTCCCTCAACGGCAAGAACGTGGAACTGAAGGAAGGCAACGCGCCCGTGGCTTTGCAAAAGGGCTGGAACGTCTTGCTCCTGCGCGTCAACAACGCGGCGGGAGCGCCGTTCGTGGCGGCGCGGATCGTCGGCGCCGAGGGCGTACGCGTCTCGCTTCAGAAGGATTGAATGCTCGCGCTCGCCAGAGGCGAGCGGCTAAACGGGTCCGCGGGGATTAACATGCGCTGCCTCACTCTCTTATCGGCGCTGCTGTTGGTATTTCCAGTCGCGGCGCAACCGCCTCGCGCGACGCCGGGCAATCGGCTCGCGTATCTCGATGACCTCGACCCCTACTATCCGCACGCCAAGTTTCCGAAACTCACCACACCGCAATGGGTCGGCGAACCCGAGGTCGAGGCAGTCGTCATCCTCGCCATCGACGACATGCGCGAATCCAAGAAATACGAGGCCTTCCTGCGCCCCATTCTCGATCGCCTCAAGAAGATCGACGGCCGGGCGCCCGTCAGCATCATGACATGCAAGGCCGACCCGAAGGATTCGCGGTTGCAAACGTGGCTCAAGGAGGGTCTGAGCCTGGAAGTTCATACCGTCGATCATCCGTGCCCGTATTTCAAGCTGGGGTTCGCCAAGGCGAAAGACACCTACGATCGCGGCGTCGATATGCTGCACGCGATCCCCAACAACAAGCCGGTCGCGTTTCGGATGCCCTGCTGCGATTCGATCAACACACCCAGCCCGCGTTACTGGGCGGAGATCTTCAACGAGGTCACCAATTCCTCCCGCAGCGGAGAGCGAAACTACCTCTCGCTCGATTCCTCAGTCTTCACCGTGTTCACGTCCGGCGATCCGGAGTTGCCAAAGAACCTGGTGCTCGAGGACGGCAGGGAACGCTTCAAGAAGTACCTGCCCGCGGATCGGCAGTTCGTCAACTGGATCGAGAATTATCCCTATCCGTACCTGATCGGCAAATATTGCTGGCAGTTCCCGTGCATGACGCCGAGCGACTGGCAGGCCCAGCACCTGCACAAGCCCAACAATCCGCTCACCGTGCGCGACTGGAAGGCGGCCCTTGATAGCACCGTCATAAAAAAGGGCGTCTTCAACATGGTCTTCCACCCGCACGGCTGGATCAAGGCGGAGCAGGTCATCGACCTGATCGATCACGCCGTCGCCAGGCATGGCAAGAAGGTGAAGTTCCTCACGTTCAAGGAATCCCATGAGCGATTGCAAAAATCGCTCTTCCGCGGCGAGTCCTGGCGCGCTTGCGCCGAGAGCGTTCTTCTTCTGGACGTCAACAACGACGGCTATCTCGACGTCGTCGATCTGCGTTCCCGCGCCGCCAAAACCTACCTTTGGGACCCCGACCTCTCCCTCTGGCGCGTTTGCCCCGGCCCCGACGGGCTGGCGCTGAAACTCCTCCTGGGCGGCAGCATCCGTTTCGGCATCGTGCAGAAAAACGGAAACGCCTCGCTGGCGTTTCAATCCGCCACCCTCGGCATGGGCCGCGCTGGCAAAGTCACCCAGGATGTCTACCACTTTGATGGCCAAAAGTGGGCGACTGACAAGGCATATCACCGCACCTTCAGCGAGGCAGACTGGAAGAAACACCCGGCGTTTCACCGCCTGCTTGATGTCGATGGCGACGGCATCTGTGAACTGCTGGACGCCGGCGGAAAAGTGTACAAGGCCTCGCCCAAGGGCTGGCTTCCCCTCCCCTTCACGTGTCCGCTGGCGCCGGGGAGCCGATTCGTCGATCTGGATGGCGATGGCAAACTCGATCTGGTTCATTCAAGCGAAAGCGGCTGGGGCGTCCATCGCCTCATCGACATGAATACCGGGTGGAAGAAAATCCGTGCGGGCAAGCCGAGCGATCCGGGCGCGATCCCCATGATCCGGCGCAACGGTACGAACAACGGTTGCTTCGTTCACTCCGGGAATTTGTGGTGGGCGAATGAGGATACGGTGCTGTTGAAGAACCATGTAGATCGACGGCGGTTTGGGGAGTTGTTGAAAAAATAACAGGCCGACACGTCGGCCTCCTTTGCAAAAAATCGGTTTGTTCGCTATCATTCATTTCAAGTCCACGGTGGCGATTGCTCCTGTCATTTCCTCCGACTGAGGATTGAATCCCATGGCGAGTTCCCCGTTGCAAACGATTGAAAACCAATTGCCGTTTTTGTCCCAAGACGAGCAACTCAGGTTGATTAAAAGTCTGGTGCAGAACCTGCGAAAACCCGTAGGCACGGCGGATTTTCGTGGCGAAATGGCGGCGATGGCGGCCGATCCCGAAATCCAGGCGGAAATTCGCCAAATCGAAATGGAATTCTCAAGCACCGACGCTGACGGTCTCGAGGGAATGTGATGCCGATTCAACGGGGCGAGATTTACTTTGTCAATCTCAATCCCGTGAAGGGGCGGGAACAGGCCGGCTTGCGCCCTGTGTTGGTGCTCTCCAACGATACGATCAACCAGTCCCCGCTCGTTGTCACGGTCGTCATTGGCACCAAGGGGGCCAATGTCACACGCGACTATTCCACAAACGTTCGCGTACCTTCAACCGAAAGCGGCTTGCCGACGGAAACGGTTTTCTTGGGCTTTCAGGTTCGTTCCATCGATCCTTCACGTTTTGGAAGCTCACCGGCTGGAAGCCTTTCAGACGCCTACATGAAGAAAATCGAGGATGCCGTCCGTGCCTGCCTGGATTTATGAGGAAGCCGCGCTCTCTCAGGATCGCATTTTACGTCGACTCCGGAAAATGCTCGATGGACCAAATCTCAAAATTGGTCCCTTGATGGCCACACAGGCAACGACGGCATCCTGAAATTCGTCCAGCAGCGCTGCGCCGATGGTGTCGTAATCGTTTTCTGCTTCGAGCCAAACCAGCGTTCCGTCCCACCTGCATCGAACATTTTCGTTCCAGGGCCGGTGAGTGAATTCCTGGAGGATTAACGCAGGCGATTCCCTGCCCTCATCCTCCGTCAACCCAGCGCAAGTGAGAAAAACGCGGTGGCGCGACAAAAAAATTAACTCCAGATGGCGAAAAAAAAAGGTCTCACGGATTCATGTACTTCCACCCAAAATACGCTGCTCCGCCGACGACAGCCAGGATCAACGTGATCCAGAGCAGGCCGAAAAGGAACCCGCCGAAGCTCTTGAACATGCGGGAGATCCAGCCGTACTTGCGCCGGCGTTCGTCTTCCTCCTCGATGTCCTTGTAGCGCTGGCGGTACTTGTGCCCCTTGACGTTGGCCTTGGAAGCGATGTCGAGAGCCTGGAAAGCGGCGTGAAACTCGGGGAAGGTTCCCGCGGCTCGATAGCCCGTGGTGGCGGATTTGCTAAGCTTGGCCACGGCGCTGATGCTGCCGGTCTTGACCAGGGCGCGGACTTGCTCGGTGCTGAGCTTCTTGGTGATCTTCTTGCCGTCGTCGGTCACCATTTGCCAGTACCAGACATTTTGATGCGCGACTTCGTCCTCTTCCTCGATGTGGGTTGATTCGGCCGGCGCGCTGGGAGCGGTGGTAACGGCGGCGACCTTGTTGCGCGGTCCCTGCGTGGCGCCGGCCTTGGGTCCAGGCGCCTGGGTGGCGGCAACCTTGGCGGCGGGGCCTTGCGTCTTGGCCGTCTTCGACGCCGGGGCCAGGGTCGCGTTCTGGTTGTCTCCCAGGAAGCTCAACTCGTCGTTGGCCAGCCCCAGCGGTTCCAGCTCGTCGATCACCTCCTGGCAGCTGGCATAGCGGGTCTTGGGATCCTTGGCGAGCATCTTGTCCACGATGAGATCGATCTTCGTGGGAACCTCATCGTTGTGCCTGCGAATGGGATCGAACTTGCCCTTCTCCTTGGCGGAGATCAGCTCGACCAGGGTGGCGCCCTCGAAGGGCGCCTTGCCCGTGAGGAAGACGTACATCATCACGCCCAGCGCGTAGATATCGACCCGGGCATCCACGTGCTTGACATCGCGAGCCTGTTCCGGCGCCATGTAGATCGGCGTGCCGGCGCCGGCGCCGGTCTTGGTGAGGGATGTGTCTTCGGACGTATCCTTGGCCAGGCCGAGGTCGGCGACCTTGACGATGCCATCGCTGGTGAGAAGGATGTTGTCGGGCTTGATGTCCCGGTGGATCATCTTCTTGGCGTGGGCATGTTCCAGGGCGGCGGCGGTCTTGAGGACGATGTGCAAGGCGTCGCCAACGGAGAATTTGCCGAGCTTCTTCAGCCAGCCCTCGACGCTGCCGCCGTCGACGAATTCCATGACGATGAAGTGGAGGCCCTTTTGCTCCTTGACATCGATGCAGCGCAGGATGTTGGGATGATCGAGATTGGCCATCACCTTCGCTTCGCGCAGGAAGCGCTTGACGTAAGATTCCTTGCTGGCCAGTTCCTTGGCGAGAATCTTGATGGCGACGATCCGGTCGAGGCTGGTGTGCTGCCCCTTGTAGACGGCGCCCATGCCGCCCTGACCGAGTTTCTTGAGGAGTTTGTAGTCCCCCAAAACCGTCGCGGCTTTTTCGGGACTGCGCGGGGCCGGCGCCTCGCCTGCTTTGGACGGCTTTTGCGCGGTCATGACCGGCTCCTCGTCTGAATCTTCGGGGGGAAGCGTGGCAATGGTCTCCTGTGCGACGGGTTGGGTCGATCCGTGAACCGGCGAATCCTTGCGGATGACCTTCCCCTGAATCTTGGCCTTGGGTGCGGGCGTTGTCTCGGCCGGCTCATCCGAAATCGCACCGACCAGGTCGGTGTCGATGGTGGCGGCCATCTGATCGGTGTTGGTTGCTTGCGGCGCAGGCGGCTTTCTACCGCCGCCCTTGATCGCTTTCGATTCCATTGCCATGACCGTTTCTCTCCCACGCCGCCCCGCAGGGCGTGCTTATGAAAAAATAAAAAATTACAGCCAAGATGATCAGGCTCACGGTTGCGAGGAAAACAATCCACGCGCGAATGAGCGGAGGGGAGAAGATTTCCAGGGGAATTCAGAAATCTCAACAAAGGCTCATTATGTCGAATGTCAAGGACGGGTGCAAGCAGAATCTGGAAAAAAACGGGCGACCGCCTGCGGAATCGGCGCCGCCGCGCGCATGACCTTTCGTGTGAGCTTCGGGAGAAGTGCCGGGTTGCTCCGGAGGCGGATACTGGACAAAATAACATTGCCTCGTTCGGATCCCTCGACTATGATGGAGGGAAATGAAATTTGGTCCGACTGGCGACCCCGGAATGACAAGGACACAACCGCTTTTGTTTGAACTTGATCCAACGTTTACCAACCGAGGAACGAAGGCGGTCACGTTTCGGGGTAAGATGGACATGCCCATCCATCGCTGGTATCGACTGACACCCAGTTTCTCTCCCGCTTTGGCAGAAGACATTGCGAAACACTTCGGGCTATCGGCGACTGACCTCGTTCTCGATCCTTTCAGTGGTGTCGGGACAGTGCCACTCTGCATGAAATACCGAGGCATTCCGGCTTGCAGCGTGGAGATCAATCCCTACCTCCATTTCGTGGGCACCGTGAAGACCCGAACCTACCGGGCCATCGAGAAGATCGAACGGTACTTCACCGAATTCATGAAGGCATTTCGGAACAAGTTGAATGCCGTTCCGTTTGAGGATCGTCCGGCTTTGTACCTGGCAGAGCAAGCACAGCACATACCGAAAATTAACTTCCCGGAACGCTGGTGGTCGAAAGGGAACCTCGCCCAACTTGTTTGCCTCCGCAAACTCCTAATGGAGCGAGCCGAGACCACGGAAACCCATGATCTCCTGCGCATGGGGGCGCTTGCCATCCTGATCCCGGTCAGCAACGCCAAGCACAATCACGTCTCCCTGACCTATGCAGAGAAATCACTCCCTACCATCGATCTTGCCGAGGTTCTCGAGCATCAACTGCAAAACATGGTCGCTGACCTGCATTCGGTGTCCGATCTCCCGAAGTCCGACGTTACCATCTACAGCGGCAACAGCAAAGAGCTATCCAGGGTACTGCCCTTACGAGGCCGAAGGGTATCATCGGTGATTACATCGCCGCCGTACCCGAATCGATTCAGCTATGCCAGGGAGACGAGACCACACTTGTTCTTTTTCGACTTCATCGAGAATGCGAAGGCTGTGGGCCAACTTGAGACCGATGCTATTGGCGGCACCTGGGGCAAGGCAACATCCGTACTCTCCACTGGCGTCAAGCCCAAGAATGAGCTTATCGCCAAGCTGCTCAAGCCGTATATCGAAAACATCCACAACGGCGGCAACCTAATGGCGCATTATGTAACCAAGTATTTTAACGACTTGTACGATCACGCTGGCGAGATCGCCAAGGTTTGCGAGGATCGGTGCCGTTTGGCCTACGTCATCGGCAACAGCAAGTTCTACGACAACCCGTTGCCGAGCGACGAGATTCTGGCTGGTATTTTTGGACACTTCGGGTTTGCCTTGGAGCGGATTGACAAGATGCGGAAGCGGCAAAGCAAGAGCGGCTTGCACGAGGCGGTTGTTTTCATGAAGAGGGGGTAGACATGCCAAGAACCAAGCGGCTGTATCTACCTCCGCCGGATTCAGAGCAACGCTATCTGAATCTGCTCCTCGATCCGCTCGACGCCTGCGCCCATTACAAGCCCAAGTTCGGTACTGAGGACAGCGCCGGTGTGACCCTCGAACAGTTCAAGGTGCTTTACGGGGAAGACCCGTTTTATCATTGGATCGGGCTGGATTCCGATTTGATGTATGCGGCCCACAAGGCCGCAGGCGGAATGACCTCGATTTATCGCCAGCTTGGCGCAGGCGTGGACAACCTCTTCCGGGCAATCATCAAGGACTCCCTGTTGTTGTCGGAGGAGGAGGTGGGCTGGTTCTTCGAGATTGAAAAGCAAGATGGTACCAAGGCGACCCTGACCCTTGATGCGCGAATCGATGTTGAGCATATCACCAGGAAGCCCGATGCCCGTGAGCGTGTGGTTGACTGGTTGAAGAGGTGCGGAACGTACCTCGGTTTGTCGGAGAAACGTATCAAGCAACTGCGAGGGGCTGTTTTTGAAGCTCGCCAAGGTTACAAGAGCGCCGATGCGAAACGGCAGGCTGCTGATCTGAGGTTTGCTATGAACGCTTCGATTGAAAACTACTTGCCAGTCTTGTCCATCGTATCGGCGCAGGCGAGCACAGCCGTCGTCCGACGATACAAGAACGCAAAGATGCTGGTGATTACTGGAGTACTGGGGGACGACGACAGGATCAGCACCTACGCCTTTTTCAGTAAGATCGTCGGCTTCAATCTGGATGTTTTCTTTCAGCGCAACACCGATGCCATGCGACAGCGCTGTCAGAAGGTCTTGGCGGTACTCCTCACGCCAGAGTAGCAAAAAAGCCAAATCACTGCAGGGGGAAGTCGGACTTCATCGCATTTTGGGCCTAAAATTTCAAGGGGCTAAAATAGGGCAACGCCCGAGAAAGGTCAAGTCCCCCGGCCTAACCTGCCGATCCTGCCGAAGTGCCGCCCTGCGTCCGCACTCGGAGGGTCCTCCGTGACCGCCAAAACCCACCTTGCCGCCTTGCAGGCTGACCTGACCGCCTTTCGTGGCTACCTCGCCGCGGAGCGCGGCATGGCGAAGAATACCGTCCTGGCCTACGAACGCGATTTGACCAAGTTTCACAACTGGGTCGCCAGTGGTGGGGTCCCCAACTACCTCAAGCCGAGCGTCCGCGAATTGACCAATTACCTGGGCCATCTGAAGGAAGCCGGCCTGGCCGCCCCGTCCGTGGCGCGGAACCTGATTGCGACCAAGATGTTCTACCGTTACCTGCGGCTCGAGGAGCGCGTCGAACAGAACACGGTCGAGCTGCTCAGCTCGCCCCGGCTCTGGGAGCGCATTCCGCACGTGCTCAGCCCGGAGAGTGTGGAGAAACTGTTGCAAGCGCCGCGCAACGAGGATCGCTTCTACCTGCGCGATCGCGCTCTATTGGAAACGCTCTACGCCACCGGCAGCCGGGCGTCGGAGGTCGTCAACTTGCAGCTTGCCGACTTGCACCTGGAATTAAGCTTCTGCAAATGCACCGGCAAGGGAAGCAAGCAGCGCGTCGTGCCCTTGGGCGCGCAGGCGGTGTCGGCGTTGAAAATCTACCTGCAAGATCAAAGGCCGCTGTTGACGCCGGGCGATAAGGGAAATCCCTGGCTATTCGTCAGCAAAGGGGGCAAGCGCCTGACGCGCGAGATGCTGTGGATCCTGGTGAAGAA
Source organism: Planctomycetota bacterium (assembly GCA_016191165.1). Taxonomy (GTDB): domain Bacteria; phylum Planctomycetota; class Planctomycetia; order Gemmatales; family Gemmataceae; genus SIAQ01. The sequence continues at coordinate 2,362 of JACPPF010000034.1, read as the reverse complement.
GTACGTCCGCCGGGCCGGCCTCAACGCCAGGGTCAGCCCACACACGCTCCGGCACAGCTTCGCGACCCATCTCCTGGCGGGCGGCGCCGACCTGCGCACGGTGCAGGAACTCCTGGGTCACGCCAATATCCGTACCACCCAGCACTACACCCACGTCGATCGCAGCCGGCTGCAAGCCGTGCATCGGCAGTTTCACCCGCGGGGGTAGGTCCGACGAGAAGTGAGAGGTCCATCCCTCGCATTAATGCTGCACGCGCCACGAAATGACACATCCTCATTAACGAGCCGCGACCGTGAGGGAGCGTTGGGCTTGTCCCCGCTCCCTTACGGTCGCGGCTCGTAACCATTGTGCTAATCTCGGGCGCGTGCAGTATAAGCACGATCAAATAATCGGTGGCTGCGATTTTTTCGAGGACTCTTCGGCCTATTTGCCCATCGGTCAGTCATGGTGTAAAACAAGGCTTTCACATCCCAATACTTCCTGACAGGACCAAGTCATGGACATCGATTGTTTGAAGTACACTCTAACTCCGAATGAAAGGCAGCACCTTCACGAGCAGGGGTATCTTGTGGTGACCGAGGCCGTGGACAGGGCCATGAACGCCCGGCTCATCGCGGCCGTGAACCGCGTCGATGCCCGGGAGCGCACGGTCGCTCACGGCGCGGACCGGCTCCTCTCCTTTGCCAACATCCTCCCCGAGGACGACGCCTTCGTCGATCTGACCGACTGGCCAACCGTGTTTCCAAAGGTATGGGGACTTTTGGGCTGGAACATCTACGTCTATCACACCCACCTTGACGTGTCGCCCCCCCTGCCGGTGCCTCCGGCACGACCCGTCGCCTGGCATCAGGACAGCATGCGCGTCAACGAGGAGATCGAATCCCATCCCCGACCGCGCCTGTCCCTCAAAATCGGTTACTACTTGACCGACGTCAGCGGCCCCGACTGGGGAAACACCTTGATTCTGCCGGGCTCGCACCTGACTGATGAACTCGACTGCCCGAACGATGGCGACACCAACCCCGCGGGAGCCGTCCCGCTGCGCGTGCCGGCTGGGGCCGCGCTCATTCTGGATCGCCGTCTGTGGCATTCGCGTAGCCCGAATTTCGGGCCCCACACGCGCAAGGTGATCTGGATCGGTTACGCCTACCGCTGGCTTCGCCCCAAGGACGAGATGACGGTCCAGTATCTTTGTGAACGCGTCGATCCCATTCGCCGGCAGCTACTCGGCCTTGGCTCCAGCGCCAACAGCGGCTACGATCCGTCCGATGAGGACGTGCCCCTGCGCCAGTGGCTCCAGGAGCATCGTCCGGACGACGCCCGCTGGTCCCCCCACCACGACCGGGAGCAAGCACGCCCTCCGCTGTACGGCGCCCGCGGCAAGAACACCGGGCGGCGCTGAGCTCGACACCACCTGTTTTGTAGCCAAATTCGCGAGAAATCGTCGAGGGCTTATTTTTGGCCCCTGATATCCCACAGGTCTACCTTGTGAAAAACCGCCGCGCCGCCTTCAGCGAAAAGCTCCACGGCAGCGGGTTCATTCAAGGTCAGTGTTTTTTCGTATTGCACGCGGTTGTTGGCCTGGACCAGCAGCTTGCCCCCGGCGGCGACGATCTGCAGGCGATAGCGTTTGTCCGCCCGGCCGCGGACCGCAAAGGTCTGGACGTCGCCCACCTGCATTTCGTCGGCGCTCGTGATCGTCACATGAGTCTTCGCGTCACCTGAACCGAAGCGCAAACCAATCTTCTTGGCGGTTCCCAATTCCACCTCGGCAATGATCTCCAGTTCCCGCGCCTTGAAGCCATCGATGACGTACGCGGCCTTGACCTCGTGATTAACGATTTCCTTGTGCGTGCCACGTTTTGATTTGAAAGCGTTGAAATCGAAGACCATCTTGCACTTGCCCGCATAGGAGTGCTGATGGCCGGTGGCGCTGCCGGTGAAGCAGCGGTTGACGATGTCGTGTCCCTTGTCATGCACGGTCAGGAGTCGATACGGTCCGCACAGGTTCTGCGTCGTCAGTCGTTTGATGCCGCGGCGGGTTTCGTCTTTACCATCTTCTCGCGACGATGGCGCCAACCTCGCCGCGGGCGTGGCGTTCCTGCGGCGGGTGATGGGCTAGGCCAGGCATCCCGATGTTACGGCCGAACGCCACCGCCAACCGGCTGTATTCGCAAGCCGGCCCCACATGAGCCAACGTTGGCCGCCGTTATTTTTTCAACTTCGACTGGAAGATTCGTTTTTTCTCTTCCTCCGAAATCGCCTTGTTGTCGCCTTTGCGGATTTCGACTTCGTCGGGCGATGGGAAGCCAAAGGCGTCGAGAACGTGGGCGGTGGCTTCCTCCAGGGACATTTCTTGCG
>JACPPF010000033.1 GCA_016191165.1 Planctomycetota bacterium | reverse complement strand
TTCGCGAATAGAATCCGCGCCGGGTAAACCTCCAGCGTAATCGTTCGAAGACAAAAAGAAAAACCCCGGCGTCGATTTCAACGCCGAGGTCGCGCTTGGTTCTACAGGGAAGTGACCACCGCGCAGCGGTTTAGTTCAACATCACACGAGCGTCTATGGCGGCCCATCGCCGGGAGTAGATGGTATCACCTATGACGATCTCGGGCGCAGCGAGCGTAGTGCCATGCTCCGCGACGTTTCCGAGCGCATCCTCGACGGCGCCTACGTGCCGGATCCCCTATGCGCGGTCAAGATACCCAAGGCATCCGGTGGCTTCCGGACGTTGCGCGTAGCAACCGTCCGGGACCGTGTTGTCGCGAGAGCAGTCCTTTGCGCGATCGAGTCCATCCTGGATCCGAGGTTCCTCGACAATAACCATGGATTCCGTCCGCATCGTAGCCCATGGACTCTGCTCTCCGGCCTGGAGCAGATGATGATCGCCCACAACCAGCCCATCCTGGTCAATGCCGATATCCGCGGGGCATTCGACCACGTCCAAATCTCCGCGGTAATGGAACCCATGTCGAGGGTCATCGACAACCCGGATCTACTCGATCTCACTGAGACGATCCTCCGGGGACACTCAAGAGAGGAGGTGGGGACTGCCCAAGGCAATCCACTGTCACCAATAGCCCTCAACGTGCTCCTGCACGACGCCCACGATCTCCGGATAGGAGATCACACTCCATCATGGTGGCGCTACGCCGACAACTTGGGCGCCGCATGCCATGATGTGTCCGATGGTCACCAGCACCATACATGTATCCAGACCACTCTGGACCGAGTCGGTATGACCCTCAAAGGGAATGCCGACGAGGACACCATAGATCTCAGAGAGGGACAGACATCCCTACTGGGATACGTCCTATCCATCCGTCATGGACGGATGAGATATGAGACGGGTCCGGATGCATGGAGGAGGTTGGAGGATGGACTAATCCTGGCTCATCACGATATCGATCCTCCCATGGCAGCACAGGCTGTCGTAAGAGGATGGATAGAGTGGTGTGGCCCGACCTTCGCGAACAAGCGTGCAGCCCTACCTGATCGAGTCCACTCTATAGCCAGGAGGCTTGGGTTTCGGGAGATAGACCCACCTGAGCGCCTGGGAGAGATATGGGAGGACTCATGGATGCGATGGGAGGAGATCCGTACCTCTGCCATCCATGCTCACGATGATGAGCGATGAGGTGACGGCTGTCGCCTGTCACCGTTTTCGGGGTATTAATATTAACCCCGAGCCAGGGTCGTCGGCACTATGCTGGCGACCCTGGCATTCTTTTCATTTTTGCCGTACGCTATGCGGCTCTTTGGAGGGTGTGAACCATACCGGTCTGTCCGGATGGCTGACCAGGCCGATTATCGTGTATCGTGGGCCATTCCCTGGCACGCTATCACCGCAAAAACTAACTCCCCCCCGAGGAACGATCATGACCCCCACAAAGTCCAATCCGATTCGCGCCCGCGAGTGCGCAAACGGCCAGAAGCCGATCATCTCGCAAGCGATGTTCGAGGAATTTACCGAGCTACAGACGATGCGCAAAAGGTGTGATGCGCTGCGCACCACCCTCCTCCAGCGTCTTGACGATGGAGCTGACGTCGAGTCTGGCCGACTTGCGCTCGAGATCGTGACCAAATCGGAGCAGCGCCTCAAGAAGGCTGATTTGATCCGATGGTTCGGCGCCGCCGAATATGCGAGGCTCCTGGAGTCGGCAGAGCCGACCGCCATCACCTACCTCAAAGTGGTGCCGAGACTAGCGCGAGGCATGAACGGCATTACGCCGCGATGCGAAGTCGGCGTGTAACCAGTACGGTAGCCCGGATGCCTCGTCGAGCGAAGGGTGACCGCCACATTGGTGCCCGCAGGCGGTGCCCCCGGGTATGCCTTTGGCGGCGCCGCCAAAGTCTGGCGCTACCCAAGGTGCTCCCATCGCTACGTGGCGGTCTGATCTGAAGCGAGGGCGCCAAGATGGCTACCCAAAATGGATTGTAGTGATAATGCCTTTCGGGTATCGTTTGGCGTAGCAGCGGAGATCCACTGCATCCCCCAGTAATTCGCCCAACACGGCACGGAGGCCATCCATGCGCCAGTTGCTCGTCGACGATGAAGGATATCTGTCCGATTTCGATGGTCCCAGGGACCTGTCAGACCCCCGTCGTCTCTCGTTGCCCGCGGGTAACGACGGCACGCCGGTTAATAGCCTGGACTGGTTCGGACCAATCAACCCACATATACCCGACTGCCCGCCGCCGAAGAAGGCGCCCGCTTCAAAAGGCCGTCAACCCGACCCCAAGGTTGACTCGGGCGAAAAGCAGACAACCAGCCCATCCGTCGAGCAGGTCGGTGACGGGACATCGCCACTCGCCCACCCTTTTGGCGCTGCCCTCCGCGTCACGAGCCACATCCTCGAGCTCAACCCGAGGAGCCCATTGCGGCCGGTCGACTATCGCCGACAAATAGCGCTGCTGCGATTGACCAGCCCTAATCAGGCTCCGCCTGAGTGGGTCGATCATTCCACGCTCAGTGCGAAGAGATTCCTGCGGGCGCTGATGAAATGTCAGGACAACGTGAGCGTTTGCGAGCTGGCCAGGAAATGGCCTGTGACCACCGACGCTGCAGCGATATATTGTAGCGCGCGACCTCGTCAACGATGGGAGCTGGAGGCGCGCATCCTGGCCAGACAGCCGTTTGCTGAGATCGAGGCGCGCATGGCGATGAGGCCAGGGACGGTTGCACGTTACGAACAGCTATTCTTTTCCGTCCTGGATCGGATCGCCTGCCCAGGCTACATCCATCACCACGTCATTCGGCTCGAGGAGCACACGGGCGAGGCGGACCTGGGCGCGATCTGGCGGCACTATGGCTATCATGGTGGGCCGCTGGTCCTTGATGCGATTATCTACGGCTCTGGTGACGGCGTGAAGCCAGCGGAAGTTACTGACGTCGGAGATTTCACCAAGAAAAGCATCGAACTCACAACAGCGGTAAAGGCCCTGATCGCCATCTTGACCATGCCGATAAACGAAAAGACGGGTCCCAAGATCCTCAAGTTTCATTTGCAATACCTGAAGTTAGCGGCCCGCTTGTCGGGGCGAAGCGGTGGTCAGGTGTTTGAGTTGCCAAGCGATTACTCGAGAAATCTTGAGGCATGCTTTTCACAATTTCGAGGGCGACCCGTGGGACCGCTTGACGCGTTGGTAGGAAAGTTGCCACCCCCATTTGCGATCGTTGAACCAAAAACCGAGACGAAGGGAAAATGGGAAGGGTGAATCGGACCTGGCAATGGCTTGGGATGGTGTTTGCGGAAGGTAGGTACACAATGTCCTGGGAATCCAGAGGAGGCGAGGCCAAGTACCTAACACGTACAATCCTACAGAACGGCGTACGGGTCCGGGAATACTACGGCCGAGGACCTCTGGCCGAGATCATGGCCGTCGAGTTTGCAAAGGAACGAGATCGCGCCGGCCGCAGCCCTCGGTGGCGATCAATCCGGGATAGTCTCGGCGACGCCGACAGAATGTACAGCCGGCTCACCAAAGGGTGTGAGCATCTCCTTCGCGCCAGCCTCCTGGCTGCAGGCTATCACAACCATCGCGGCGCCTGGCGCTCGCGAAGCCGACGCAAGTTTTGGACACCCCAAGAGGTGAATGTCAGCCCTAAATCTGACCTCCACATTTTGATAGCCGAGGCCCAGGAAGGCAACCGTCTAGCGGTCGAGACGCTCAAGGCCTTGTTAAATAGCCCTGAACCATGGCACGATACCACCACCCTCTGTCATGAGATCGAGGCTGCGTGGCTTGGATTCATAAGCAGGAAGGAACCCGAGGCCGTCGAGCCCCTAACACAGGACCTCGACGCCCTGCGCCGCCAGTTCTCCTTATCTCCTCCCACCTCAATCGATCAACTCCTCGTCGAGCGAGTTGCCTTGACCTGGATGGAGGCCCGCGCATGTGAAATCCTCATCCGACCGACTAACCGAGTCCACGTCCCTTTGAACATCCAGAGGTTGCTGGCGAAGATGGGCGAAGGCGCACTGAAACGGTGTCAAAGGGCCAAGGAGAGGCTGGCCCTGGCTCGGCAGAGGCTTTAGGTGCGCCGAGAGGGGACGATGTGGCGACCGATACTTTACCTTCAGCTTGAGCGTCAAACTCGTTTGTTTGTGGGAAATCTGGCTCCGGCCCCGCGCAGCACTCCCGGACCGAATGTTGGCGGCGCCGCCAAAGCTTGAGGTACCTGGATCGGTCCCCTTGTCACCACAGGCGATGACCGCAATGCCCGCAAGCCGGATTGAAATCCCGTCATACCGAGGAAGAAGCCGTTACGTGAGACGTTATGAGAAACATTGCATGCCCTTACGGTGAACTCGTTACCTTGGTCGCCGGCTATTCTACCTAATCTCGTAAATGAGTTACTTGAGCCGCCAGGTTGAGTCGAAGCTTCCCTGTGCCAGAACGCGGATCGTGTTGCCGCCCCAGCCGGCCTGCGGTTGGCCGATGACGTAGTCCGGGAATGTCAGTACGTTCATGCCCATTGCGCCCGGATGCGCCGTGTAGCGGGCGTAGTTCTCCGGCAAGAGAAGCACGTAGCGTTCAGGGTTGAGCGGATTCGGATAGACCATCACGAGTCCCACGTCCGCGCCGGTGTACGACTTGCCCGCGAACTGGACACCGTCCTTCAGAAACTTGACCGGCAGTTTGTCGGCGATCTTCTTGACGACCTGATTAGTTTGCGGTGTGCCGAACAGCACGAGGTTCGTGTCGGTGATGTCGTTAGCGTTGACCTCCTTGTCCGCCTTGTGTGCGAAGCCCGAATGCAGAACGCCGCCGCCGTCAGGAACGCCGAAGAGCCGGGTCACCGCGTCGTCGACCATCTTCCGCGACTTTGCCGGGTCGGGCGAATTCGTCGTGCCGTAGACCATCAACACCGGCTCGCCCATGAAAACATCCATCACCGGACCGGACAGGCCACGCTTCTTGACCAAGCCGGGCGGATAGCGCTCGGCGGCGAGCGTCCATTTGCCGGCGACCTTCGCAAAGTACGCCTTCTTTCTCGAGAGCGCCTTGATCGGCGGTCCGTTGTTTATGCTCACGCTGAACTCGAGTACGTCGCGTGCGCGCGGTCGTTGTAGATCGAGGTGAAAACGATCGGCATTGTCGATGCGTACGCGTATTCCGGTCCCATGAAACTCAGCTTCGATCCGCGCTGGCGCGAGTGGATCTTCGACGGTGTCGATGCGAGCCCAGTGGGCGCCGTCGTAGCGCAGCCAGTGCGTCTGGAACAGCACGCGAGCGGGATACGGATTGCGCACTTGCTTGCGGATCCACTTCCAGCCATCGGCCTGCAAGCCGCGATCGATGATGCCGTGGCCTCCCTTCGGATCGTGAAAGACCATGTGCGGAAACGCGCCGGGGTATCTCTTGGCGCGCTCGGCGAGCCCATCGATCCACTCCTGATTGGGGGCGATCTTCTTGCCCTGATAAACGAGATCGCCTGGCTCGTACCACAAGCACACGCCGGTGTTGCCGAGATTGTCGAGTACGCGATTGGGATAATACGCCCCGCCGAGCGGCACGCCATAACTCGGCCAGCCGGTCAGCGAATGGATGGCCGCGAATCGATCGGGATAGAAAGCGCCGAGCCGGTAGGCGCCGGTGCCCCCCATGCTGGCGCCGCCGATGTTGATTTGATCGCGATCGACGGCGTAGTGCCTGCAAGCATCGTCGATGGCCTCGATCACGGCGGTTTCGCCCAGGCCGACATAGCAGTTGTTGCCGCGCCCACACGGGTCAATGAGGATGGTGGGCTCATCGCGGGCCTTCTTTGGGTCGGTGGACGGTTTGCCGAACCAGGATGCCCGATCCGCGCGCCAGACGATCGATGCGCCGGAGTGGAGGGAAACGTCCAGCGGATAGCGTTTGCTTGAATCGTAATCTTTGGGAAGCACGACCACATAGAAAAGCAAGTTGCCGTCGATCCGCGAAGGCACGACGCGCACTCCGCTGGTCATGCCTTCATACGGATCCTTGCCCTGGTGCGCCGCGTTCAGGAAATGATCCATGCCTTGGCGCCAGAGCTTGAGGTTGGCAGGCGTCAGGTAGCGCAGATACTTGGGATCGCGCTGAAGATTGGTGCGGGCTTGAAGGAACAGCTCGGCACGGAAGCGTGCCCCGTGGATCGAGGCCTGCACCCTCGGGTCGCGCGGTCCCCGGTGTTTGTGCAGTTCCTGGACACAGTTGGTTGCGGCTTTTTCATAGACAGGCAGCGTCTTCTCAAGCATTACAGCAAGCTCACCGTTTTCATCCTGGCCCGGTAATGCGCCCGTGCCTGGCGAAGTGAGGGCGGACTTCTGTGGTTTGCTTTCGCCAATGCACCAGAGATGCTTGTGCGTACGAATGAAGATATCGCCGCCGGAAATAGCGATCGAGGCGTCGGTATGTTCGCCGAGCGGGTTGGTGGCAAGGTGCTCGTATTTGGGGCCGGTCGCGAAAACCAACGTGGTGCCGCGGCGATCGGTGATGTACATTCTGCCGGCGCCCAAGACCGGCGAGCCCCAGGCATCCGAATTACCGGGGCGCTCTCCGATCTGTCCCTTCCAGAGTTCCTTGCCGGTCTTCCATTCATAACAGGCGGGCACGCCAACGTCGCTCAATACATAGAGATAGTCTCCCGTGACGGCAGCGGTACCGATATTCATGCTGCCCACTTTGTGCCTGAGCCGATCTTTCGTGATGTCCCCCGCGCCGCCGAGCTTGACGAGCATGCCGCCGTACACGGCAATGCCTTCGAGCACGATCGGCGAAGAATAGCAATACGTGCCCGGCCCCTTGGCTGACCACAGCTCCTTGCCCGATTTGAGATCGAATCCCGTGAGTTTGAAGGGCAACGGGAAAACGAGCTGATCCTCCGCGCCGACCCGCGCGACAATCGGCGTGGCCCAGGAGCCAAGGAAATTCTTGGTAGTGATGCCCGCGTCGCCGCCAGCGAGCGGGGTCTCCCAGACCTTCTTGCCGGTGTGCTTGTTAACCGCAAGCAGAAACTGGCGTTCACCGGGGCCACACCAGAGAATGCACAGGTCGCCATGCAAGATCGGAGACGAGGCGTTGCCCCAAAGGTGTTCGATCTTCCCCACTTCGTAATGCCAGAGCAGCTTGCCGTCGAAGTCATAGCAAACGAGCCCTGCCGAGCCGTGGCTGGCGATCACGCGCTTTCCGTCCGTTACCAGAGAGGCCGAGCAGAAGGGATTGGTGGGATGAGTGATCTCAGGTTCTTTGTAAATGGTGTGACGCTCCCAAAGGAGCTTGCCATCGGCACGGTTGAAACACATGACGGAGCGTTTCTCGGCGACGGCATGTCCGCCGGCCGAGGCGCCGCCAGCGTAATTGGCGGGCACCTTCGGCGGCCAGCGCTTCAGGTCGCTAGCCTGCGTGATGAATACCCGGTCGCCCCAGATGATCGGCGTAGAGTTACCTGCCGCCGGCAAGGTCACTTTCCAGCGTACGTTCTCCTTGGTTGTCCACTTGAGCGGCAGCGACTTCTCTTGCGACGCGCCAAGCCCGGTCGGCCCGCGCCACGCCGGCCAGTTGTCAGCGTTCCCTGATGAAGCGCTGAACAGGAGGGTTAGCAAACACACGATTCGTTTCATAGTGGACCCTTCCTTACTTTGCTCGGAACGCATGAAGTTGACCGTCGTCGCAACCGACGCGCAAATAACCGTCCGAGCCACCGGCATCGCGTGACAGGTGTTGCCCGAGTTGATAGCTCCAGCGTTCTTTGCCGTCCGCCTTCGTCAGGACTTTGCCACCGACGGCAGTAAAGCAGACGTGGGCGCCGATGACCAGGGGCGTCTGCATCGCAGCCAGCTTCGGGGTAGCTGAAAGGGGATACTATCGTAGGCGTTGCAACAACTATAGTTCATTTCCACGTGATCACGTGGGGCCGTTTTTCCCGATTGCCGACGGTATCCTCCGCGAATGCCTCCAAACGCGGCAAACCGCCCGTGGGCAAATCCAGGACGATTTCCCATTGCGCGAAGTTGGCTGTCACTGCTTTTGCTTCCCTGCCGTTGACCAGAACGCGCCTGACCTCACCGTTGTCAGCGGTTGTGCCTGATACGTGCAACTTATCTCTTGCCATCGTGCGGACGTGCGTGATCACGGTAGTCGGAGGCAAATCGTCGATGGGATTGAGCAAGTCGGGGAACTTGAGTTTGCGGACTTCGGCCACGCGCGATTCGTCCCCGTCAACGGCGGCGCTGCGCGATACTGGTTGCCGTCACCGATCAAGTCCTTGGCGCGGGAGCTGACAACCTTCGCGTGACGGCCCGGACCATAATAATCGTGCAGGTAGATCGGCACTCCAAGGGGAGTCTTCGGTCCCGGGCGCGGGCTTACGCCGAGATTCACCAGCGTGTACTTGGACCACTTCTGGGGCCGGTTCACGACCTTGACATTTTTGAAATGCGACACCGCGGTCCCAGTGGGATTGTCGTCGCTGATCTGAATGAGCGGATTGGCGCATTTGCCCTCAAAGGTTAACCCATCAACTGTGAGTGGGCCGTACTGGATGCTGCGATCGTCGTGTCCGCGGTTGAACGGTTCACCGAGGACGTCGATCATGTGCATGTTGCGATAGACGTGATGATCATAGTTGGGAACGTGGACGCCATAGATCGTATTGAAGATGCGCATGTCTTCGACCAGCACGCAAGGAGGCGCCGGCACGAAGGCGAGATGCGTGTCCCAGATCTTCATGCCGCGAATCACAAACGGATGACGGCGATCGGGCCCAACTCGCTCGACGCCGTTGCCGAGGTTTAAACCGTATGCGCCGTCACAATGGGCTTCGTTGTCCTCGAAACGCACGAAAGGGAGCGTGCGAATGTCGATGGGTCGCTTCGTGCCATCAGGTTGCTGAATGCGAAACGTCACGGAGGCGGCCCGGCTGACGATGGGGCGGGCGTCATAGCGGAACCCGTAACGATCGTTCTCGCAGGAGCAATTGCGTGTGAACGTGTTCAGGCTGTTGGCCCACCAGAAGCCGGCGCCATCGTTGGTGTCGTCAACGTGAACTTGCTTCGGCAGCTTCTTACCCAGGTATGCCTGAACGGCGAGATTTCGGTCGAGAACGTTGTAAACCTCGGTGCCGTCTTCGAAGAAGAAGCCGTGACCGACGCTCTGATAGCCGATGCAGTCGCGCACCACCAGATAGTTGGTACCATGAATGGTGAGCCAGCGATTGTGGCTGTCCCAGATCGAGGCGCCCTGAACGTAGCTGCCGCGCATGGTGTCGCCGCAGAGATGAAAGTGGAGAGCATAGCGGCCAAGGAGCCCCTCTTTGCCGAGGTGGCGGAACTCGGCATAGGTGATCGCTCCCGCCGAACCGCGGTGATACATGGTGTGCCCGCGCAGGCCCTTCGGATCGGCCGACTCAATTACGACGTTGCGCGAGAGGTTGGCCACGGCGCCGCGATAGTCGCCGGTGCCGCGATGTTCGTGCGTCAATTCCTTGTCTAGCGTCAGCTCCGTGCCACGGAGCGCCATGATGACGCGCTCTTCGGTGAAAACGTCTTGCGTGCGCTGGTTGGGACGGCGGGTGCCGCTGGTCTTGTGATTGCTTTGGGTCGCCGTGACGATGATGCGATCGCCGACGCGCCAGCCTTCGACCTTTTCAGTGAGCGTGATCGTCTTGGCACCCTTGGTCGCTGTGCTGCCGAGCTTGACCCACGTGCGGCTCATCGGCGAGCCATGGAAGTCCATGCGCCCGCCACAGCAAACGATGGCTGGGCAGGAGTCCTTGTCCATGCCGGTAAAATAGGTGAGTCGGATGAGCGATTTGTGCCTGGCGGAGATCGGGGCCGCGGGCGTGCCGACTTCCAGCGCCGGGCGAGGCCTGGTCGTATCCGACGGTGCAACATGGGCGTCGCAATCGAATCCTTCCTCACTGTACTCTTCGCCGGCTTGAATCCTGATGAGCCCGACATCGAGACGCGTATCCTTGTCGGTTGCGAAACTTAGAATGCCGGCAATATTGATGCCGCGAATCGCCTGATCCGAGTGCAGATCATACACGATGCGGTGGCCTTCGCGAATCAGGACACGGGCCCCGACGCCTGGGACTTTCCCGCCAGCCCAGGTCGCTGGTGCGGACCATAGCCCGCTCTGCGCGGAACGTACCACCGTCGGCAATCCGGGGTGGCAGTCGGCCGCTGAAACCACCAGGCTTCCCGTGGTCATTCCTATCAAAACGGCAGTCAAACTTGCTGTCAACCTTGGACGGCATCGCATAAGCACATCTCATGGTCAGGAGGAAAAGGACACTAGACACTTACCCGTCGGCGCACCGACACGAAGTTGATCCATGCACCCACAAGCTGGTGGACATTTCGCCCAAGCTCTATTGCATTGTCGGAAAACGAGTGTAGATTGGCATTGTTGAATCCCTGCCAAGAGCTTTATGTTTTTGCACAGCCTGCCTGCCCGGGACATCGTTTCGGACCTGCCCAAGACTATTGAGTTAACAACGACGCTGAGATTTCTTGGCGCGAGGCATCTTCCGGTGTTCATCGAGGCTGTCACAATGAAACCGCATGTTGATGATGGATTCAGGAATCGTCGCCGTGGCCTGGACGCCACTCGTCGGGATTTCTTGAAGGTCGGCGCCTTGGGCCTTGGTGGGCTAACCTTTCCGTGGTTGCTGGGTAATCCGGCACGGGGCGCCGGAGCCAGGGATTATGTCCGGGACAAGTCGGTTGTTTTCCTTTTCCTGAGCGGCGGCGCCAGCCAGTTCGAGACCTTTGACCCGAAGATGACCGCGCCTGCCGAATTCCGCAGCCTGAACGGCGAGATACGGACCAGTCTGCCCGGGATCACCTTCGGAGGAACCCTGCCGCGCCTGGCAAGCATGGCGCATCGGCTGGCGGTGATCAGATCTTTCGTGGGCCCCCAGGACTCGGCGCACGACGGGGCGATTCGAAGAGTCCTCAAGGCCGGCAGCGCCGACCCGGCGGGCGCGAGCATCGGCGCAATCGCGGCTCGACTTGCAGGCTCGGTCCACCCGACGACCGCCACGCCGACCTTTATCCAGTTGGCCGACCCGGAACCCGGAGGCGAATACGAGGAGGCACGAGGGCGATATTACGTGGGCAATTCGCCTGGTTCCTTGGGCCCTGCGTATGCCCCTTTTGATCCATCCCGCGAAGGCGATCTCAGAAGTAACATGACTCTGCGCGTGCCCGTCGAACGCTTGACAGATCGCCGCGCACTGCTGTCGGCCTTTGACAACTTGCAGCGTGAATTGGACGTGAACGGACGGATGGCGACCCATGACGCTGGCCAGCGCCAGGCGTTTGAAGTTCTTCGGGGTGAATGCCGGACCGCGTTTGATTTGTCCAGAGAAAATCCAGGCGTTCTCGATCGATATGACACGAGCCGCATCATCGTCGGCTACTCGGGCAGCAGTCGAAGTGCGAACTACCGCGACCACCCCTCTCCTCTTGGAAGGCACCTGCTGCTGGCGCGGCGATTGTGCGAGGCCGGGTGCGGCGTGGTGACCATCAACAGTCCCGCCTGGGATTCCCACGGCGATGGCGTTCATCCCAACATCGTGTACACCATGGAACATGAAGCACGCGCGCTGGACCATGCCGTGACGGCCTTTATCGAGGATGTCGCTCAGCGCGGCCTGACGGACAGGATCCTGCTGGTGATCGCCACCGAGTTTGGCCGCACACCGCGTATCGACCGCGCCGGGGGTCGCGATCATTGGCCTGGACTTTGCCCCCTGGTCCTGGCCGGCGGCGGCTGGCGCATGGGCCAAGTCATTGGGCGATCCGATGCCCGGGCCGAGCGGCCCAATGGCGAACCGATTTCGACCAGGAACCTGCTGGGCACCATTCTGCAAACCCTGTTTGATACAAACCGACTGCGGCTTGCGGAATCAGCCCCACCCAATCTCGTGCGCATGATTGAAGAATCGGAGCCGATCGTTCACCTGACTTGATCTGGCAGCCGACCGTGCCCGTGCAAGAGAGCTTGGGTCGTGGAGCCACGCGGTTCCGCGAACTACGGTCATGATTAACGAGAGGACATCATCATGCTTTTCCATCACACCGCGTCCTTGATGGTTGTGTTTGCCAGCGCCGCCGCCTTGTCTGCGGGCGGAACGACGAAGCCGATCCAGGTCAAGGACGGCGATCGCATCCTCTTTCTGGGCGATTCCCTGACCTGGTATGGCGGCAGAGACGAACCCAAGAAGCACGTTACCAAGGGCTACGTCCGCATCGTCGAGGAGACGTTGCAGAAAAAACACAAGAACATCGAAGTCTATTGGGCATCGACGGGCGGCGGCACCGTGCAAACCTTGCTGTCGCTCCTGGACAAGCAGGTGCTCCCGAAGAAGCCAACCATCGTCGTCATCCAGATCGGTTGCAACGACGCCCGCGGCAGCGGCGGCAAGAAGAAGTTCGAGGCGGGACTCGAAGAGCTGATCGACCGCTTGCACAAGGAAAAGATCCAGGTGATTCAGTGCACCTGCACCAGCGTCGGCGAGAAACACGACGGCACCAACTCCGTTGACAAGAATCTGGAAGTCTTTGCCAAAGTGGCCCGCAAAGTAGCCATGCGGAAAAAGGTTCCGCTCAACGATCTACGCGTGGCTTTCGTCGAGCACTGGAAGAAGAACAACCCCGACAACAAATCGAGCGGCATCCTGACGTACGACGGCAATCACTTCAATCAAGCGGGCATGGAGTTCGTGGCCCAGCACATGCTCAAAATGTTCAAACAGTAAGTGTCCCGAACGTAAGGAATCCAAATGCGTCGCTGTGGTCTTGGCGCCATCGTAGTCCTCGGACTGGTCGCGTTTCCCGCCTGCGCCGGCCTCGACGAGGACTTGCGCGCCTTGACGGCAGTCTATGCGACCCTCCCTCAAGGTTATCCGACCGGCAAGGGATTGGCGCAACCCGACGGCGCCGCGCCGTTCCGCTGGCATGGCTACCACGACGACGCCATTCGCCGCTTGGACGACGCCAAGATGAGCACCCACGTCGAGTCGTATAACCCATTGGAGGACGAGGGCGTATCGGCAGACAAACCGATACGCTTCGCGTTTGTGGCCGAACATGTCACCAGTGGGAAGAAGGCACTGCGTTTGGAGTTTCCGGTCGGGGCGATCCGGAAGAACGCTCGCGTGCAGGTGAAATGCGTGGCCTCGCCGATTCTGAGCGATTACTTCAACTACCGCCGCTCGGCGTACTGGTCGCACTACCGCTGGCTGAAGGCGGACGCATTCAATCCGGCCGATGGCCCAGTGCACGTGCGCGTGTGCGGGGTGCCGCTGGTGCTGGCGCCGGGACGAAATCTCATCTCGGTCAAGACGGCGGACGCGGTCGGCTGGCGGGGCGATTATCCGGCCTGGTTCAGGTCCGTGCCCATCGAAATCGACGGGCCGGAACGCGATGTGGTCTTGTTCCTCGACAACTTTCGCATGGAGCAGGAGACCCCCGCAGTCATCGCCAAGAAGGGACGTATGTTCCAGTTCCCAATCAAGGGGGGCGAAAAGGACTCCGCATTGATGCTCTGGCCCGGGTTCACGGCCATCGAGAAGGACACGCTGTACACGCCCGAGCGCGGCTTCGGGTGGACCAAGTCGGCGAGCAAGCGCACGTATGGCGGCCTGTCATTCCGTAGCAACGAGAACGGCCTGATCTGGTGCCGCTGCGAGAACGCCGACAGCCCGCTGCGTTTCGACGTACCCAACGGTCGCTGGGGCGTGTGGCTGTTCGCGACGCCCGCGCAAGCCTCGGTGTGGACAAAGGGAGTCAGCGCGATCGTCAACGGCCAGGCGCAACCGCTGTTTGCCGCGCGCTCACAGGAGGAACTGCGGCGTGTCGCACTGGCCGGGGAGCTATGGGACTATCGGCCCAGCTCGTGCTTGTGGACGGAGCTGGTACGCGACGCTTACTTCCCGAGTGCCAGGCTGCTCGCCGCCAACGTGAAGGATGACCACGTGTCGGTGGAACTGCCGCCGGGACTCGTGCTGCGCGCCGTCATTCTCTTTCCAGAGGAAGATCGCGCGGAGGCGCTGCGCGAGATCGGCCGACTGGAGTATCTTTTGGCCGAAAGCTGGGACGTAGCCCATGCCTGGGTCCGCGGCGCTTTCGCCGAGAAGGATCGTTACATCGGCGTCCACGACGAGATGATTCGCCCCGAGACGATTCCCGGCCGGCTAGACGCCTTGAAGCTGACCGCCGCCGACTTTAGCCGCGGCTTCGTCTTATTCCAGCGCGGCTTGACCGACCCGGTATACCCCGACACGATTCCCAGGCCAGCGGAGAGAGCGGCTGCCAAGGCAGTCGGGTTTTGTACTCCCGGTACGCGCGAGTGCCTGACCATCAGCCTTCTGCCCCTGGCCGCGCGCAAGGGGTTGCGAATCGAGGTCAGCGAACTCGTTGCCGAGTCAGGCAAGATTCCGACATCTGCTCTCGACGTTCGGCTGGGGCGCTATCACCACAAATGCATGGAGTACGGCCACCACAATCACAACTACAACTTCGAGGAGCACTTTCTCGTGCGTCGGCCCCGTCTTGACATTTACCCCGGAGCAGCGCGGCGGCTCTACCTTGACGTTGCCATTCCCGGGGACGCCAAGGCAGGCAACTACCGCGGCGAATTGCACCTGCTCGATGCCTGTGGTAAGACCGTGGCAACGGTTCCGCTCGAACTCGAAGTGATGCCGGTGAAGCTTCAGATGCCGGACGTCTTCTTCGGCATCGACAACGGCCTGCAGCGTGGCCCGGAGCAAGCACACCTGCGCAAGTACGGCATCAACTTCATCGGCGCCGATCACGACACCGCGGCGGCCCACGGCTTCCAGGGCTATGCCGTCTGGCCGTACAACGCCGCGCCGCCTCCCTTCAAGGGTCGCCGACTCGGCTGGAGCAGCTTCGTCAAAGAGAAAGCCCTGATGAACGAGAGCATTGCCGCCGGCAGGACGGGCAAGGGGCCGCGCGGTTACTTCGGCGGTTACGTGGCGAACAAACCCACTGACATAGACGTCTATGCCGCCCTCCTCAAGGCGTTCCCTGACATCGACATCCTCGGCGTCACCACGCCTGTCTACGCCTTTCACGGCGCCGATTATCCCAACGGCGGCGAGCAGTGGCGTTCCCAGATCCGCACGCGCGGCAAGCCCGAACTCCTCCAGCAAGCTACTGCCTCCGGCAAGGATTTCTGGTTCTTCGACTGGATGCGCCATTCGAAGGAGCAGGCCGGCCGCTTCTCGTTCGGCTTCTGGCTGTGGCGGCTTGGCGCCAAGGGACGCTATTCTACCTTCTCCTACGGCTACGACTACCACTACGGCACGGCCCGGCAGGCGTCTTCGTTCGAGCCCTACTACACCATGCTCGGCGTCGTCGGCGGCAACGCGTGCCCGGCCGTGAGACCCGCGCTCGATGCAAAGGATTTCGTCCCCGCCCGCGATCTCCTCTTGATCCGCGAAGGCATCGCCGATCACCGATACATCTACACCCTCGATCGGCTCATTCGCGATGCCGAGTCGAAGAAGCTCAATACACCGGCCGTGACGGCCGCACGCAAATTCCGCGACGAGCTTCGCGCGGAGTTGTCGCTCGACCTGACTCGCTATTACGAATCGCGGACGGCAAGCTATGCCGAGAACTGGTACCCGCGTGCCGACAATCCGTGGACGCATCGCAGGTTTCAGAACGTGCGTCGGCAGGCAGCGGAGCACATCATCGTAGTCCAGGCAGCGCTACCTACTGACCGATGAGAATTCATTTTGGCGACGATCGCATCAATCCCAAGGTCGCCCAGGTGCTGCCGAAGTAGATGATGGGGACTGAGAATAACCCGGGAGTGACGCCTGTATGGCCGCGCCGCGTCATGGGCCAGGAGCCGTCTCTCTTTTGGATGGCCAGTAGAAAGTCCACACCGCGCTGAATCTCGGCCCGATCGTTCTTGACGCCGGCCAGACTCAAAATGTAAAGGGCCTGCCCCGTGGCGTAGGCGTCGCTGGGAGAATCCTTGAGCTGGCCCCAACCGCCATCCTTGTTCTGACGGCGCAGGAAATCGGCGATATCTGAGTTGAGCCTTTTCTCGCCCTCGCGAACTTTGACGAGTAATCGATACGCCGCGGCTTGCGTCGTGTCATTCGGCTTCTGTTTCGCAAGCCAGGCGGCGGCCTTCACGCGTACTTCATGTTCCGGCGATTTGGCCCGAAGATCCGCCTTCACGTGTGGCCTGAGGGCCATGTAGCCGAGTAGCGTCGCGACTTCATCAGACTCAAAGAATGGCGGCGGACGATTCTTGGCCGGCGCCGACGACCACGCCCACGATCCGTCGGACTCCTGGTGCCGCAGAAGATGTCCGGCGATCGCCTTGAGCTCGTCGTGGGTGACGGAAGCCTGCTTCGGAACTGCCTGAGCCATCGCCGACAGCATCAGCGCGGATGAATTCACCATGCTCCAGCCTGGCCGCGCATCGCGAGGTTTGCCAATGTCCTTCAGGAAGCGGTCCTTGGTCCACTTCGTCATGTCCGCCAGATCTCCAGGCGCAATGGCGTAGCCCTGGGCCCTGGCCTCGTTCATGGCCCAGACCGTCATGGTTCCATGGTGACAGGTGGAACATTCCCGTTCCCTGCGCCATTTGAGTGCGTCTTCCTTCACGAAGCTGAGGCCCCGTTCGATGGCCAGCTTGATTTTCGGTAACTTCTTTACTTCCTGGGCCTGCGTCGGCCAGGCGGTCGCGACCAGGGTCGTCATCGCGATGACAAATGCCTGTATCAATTTCATGTTCGTCCTCGGGTGATTACAAATTCCCCGGCCTGAACGCGGGAAGATTTCGACTAGCGTGAACACGGGGCCACTCGCGGTGGCTGTGAATCGCGCACTATCATCTAGGTTCCTTGATCCGAGAATCTTATAGCGCATGCGTCAAGTTTCGATACAAGCCCCGAAGCGTTAGCGAGGGAGGATGCGGAAGATTTCTCTCGCTAACGCTTCGGGCTTGTGTCGCGGTCGTTTTGGTCTGAGGTGAAAC
>JACPPF010000032.1 GCA_016191165.1 Planctomycetota bacterium | reverse complement strand
GTCGATGCCCCAGAAGATTTTGAGCCGACCGTTGACGCGTTCGACCGACGTGCGTCCATCGTAGAGGCGTTCGAACTGCATGGTCGCGCGCGGGATGCTGGGAAAGCGTCTCAAGTCGATCTCTTGCTTGACGCGCACCGTCAGGCCATACTCGCGCTCGCCATTGCAAGCGGCATCGCTGGGACATCAGTGCGGTGCTGGGCAAATCAAGAAAGGAGGAGTAGTTAGCCCGCATCCGTGTCCCAAACAAATTTCGTTCTTCCTTGTTTCATCAGCCGGGCGTTACAAGAGACGGCCGAGTTACTTGGCAAGAACGCATCATCAGGGAGCCCGACAATGAAAATCGTGTTTCTGACGTTGCGTTCATGCCGTCGGCTCCCGGAAAGGGACCGTCGGTATGAATCGGCAACCAGAACGTGAAAAAATCTCGCCGGACTACACCGGCTACCATGATGTCGAAGTCATCGAAATAAGCGAAGTGCGCCAAAGCATTTCGTTGATGAAACGTATCGTTGACTTCATCATGACCTGTCGCGCGCCAGGAATCGTCGCCGTCCTGACGCCCTTCGTGCTTTGGCGCATCGGGCACTCCATGTCCGAATGCGGCGACAAGCTCAGCGCCAACGCTATTATGGGCAATCTCGCTATCTGCATGATCGCCGTTGCTTTTGGCGGAGTTGGCCTGGCGCTAGATTGGAAAAATCATGCCACGATTAGCCAAAAACCACGCAACCTCCCGCTTGAATCTCGAAATGGGCGAGTCGGCGCGGCAGAAACTCGAAGTCCTCCGCGATCAGACGGAAGCGAATAGTATGTCTGAAGTTATCCAACGGGCCTTGGCGGTATACGAGTTCCTCCACGCTGAAAAGGCCAAGGGGAACTCGCTTGTCATCAAGAACCCGGGCGGAGGCGAAAAAGAGGTTATCCTCTTGTAAAAAGAGCCCGGCGTTTGCCAGGCTCTTTTTGTTGGTGGCGTCTGTTTCGGATTCATTCTTGCGCAAGCGACCCAAAAGTTTGGAATGCAACGCCTTCACGGCTGGAACGCCTTGGGTTATACCAACCCCTCAATCGGCTCCCATCCCGTCTTCGTCTGCGAAATCTCGCGTGGCAAGCCCAGGATTCCGCACCTGCTCGTTGAACTCAAGCGCGAACCCGACGACTGGTTCTGGGCGCTGCCCGCGATCACGGGCGCCAACTCTGGGCCGGAGCAAACGCAGGGGAAACTCCAGGACAGGGCAGTCGGTTTCCACCTCAGACCAAAGCAACCCACGCATACTAGCCCGAAGCGTAAGCGAGGGATCGCTTGCAACGGAAAACCTCGCTAACGCTTCGGGCTAGTATGCAAACTTGACTCAATCGCCATGAGTTTCGCGGTTCAAGAGCACTAGTGGGGACGTGATGAAAGGCTACATCGTGTGATTTCTTCTGCGCCACCGATGACCTACAAAACGCAATCCTATAGGATACCATTCACCCGATGCCCGCAGTGCATTTTAGGTTTTGACAATCCAGCCAGCCGCGCACCCCCGAGGTTCATCCATGCCGCGTTTCGCTTCCCTCTTCATCTTCACTTGTTGCGCGTCATCATTTGCCTTCGCCGACAACTGGCCCGCGTGGCGAGGCCCCGAGGGTAGCGGGCATTCCCGGGAAACCGACCTGCCGGTCAAGTGGGATAACAAGAACGTGGTCTGGAAGACCGAACTGCCCGGCGAAGGCCAGTCGTCCCCCGCCATCTTCGGCGATCGCATCTACCTGACGGCGGCCCTGCAAAAAGGCAGGAAGCGCGTCGTCCTCTGCGTTGATCGCCTCAAGGGCGCCATCCTTTGGCAGCACGAAGCCTGGGCCGGCAAGCCGGAACCAAGCCACCCGATGAACGGCTGGGCGTCCGCCACCTGCGCCACCGATGGCGCGCGCGTCTACGCCTTTTTCGGCAAGGGCGGGCTGCACTGCTATACCGCGGACGGCAAGAAACTCTGGTCGCGCGACCTCGGCTCGTTCGCGGGCAGCTGGGGCACCACCGCCAGTCCGCTCCTCGTCGGCAATCTCCTCGTCCAAAATTGCGACTCCACCAAAGACTGCTTCCTCCTGGCCGTCGATAAGGTCACCGGCAAGGACGTCTGGCGCACGCCGCGCAAGAACACGCCGCGCGGCGGCTGGAGTTCCCCGGTCCTCATCGATACCGGCGCTCGCAAGGAGATTGTTCTGAACGGCGAATCCGAGGTCATCGGCTATGAACCGGAAACGGGCAAGATTCTTTGGACGTGCAAAAGCTTCATCGGCCGCGGCGAGCCAACCGTGGCGCCGGGGAAGGGGCAAGTCTACGTCGTCAACGGGCTGGCGGGCGACATCTATTCCGTCAAGACCGGCGGCTCGGGCGATGTCACCAAGACGCACATGGCCTGGCATACGCCGCGCAAGGGCGGACGCGATCAACCGTCTCCCATCCTCGTCGGCAACTACCTCGTCACCGCCGACATGACCGGCATCGCCACCTGCTATGACGCCAGCACGGGCAAGGTCCTCTGGCGCGAACGGCTACGCACAGGCTTTACCTATACCGCCTCCCCCATTGCCGCGAGCGGGAAGGTTTACTTCCTCGATCAATCCGGCGCCACGGCCGTGCTTGAACCGGGTCCGGCGTTCAAACTCGTCACGCTCAATGAGCTCGGCGTCAACGGCGAGATGTTCCGCGCCTCGCCGTCGGCATCCGGCGGCCAGATTTTCCTGCGTTCCCAGACCCACCTTTATTGCATCGGCAAGAGCACTCCCTGATGCCGGGGCCGCTCAACCGGGCCAATGGAAAAAAGCCAGCGCGAGGATGGCGTACACCGCGAGCAGCATCACGCCTTCCATCCAGTGCGTCTCGCCGTCCTGGCTGACCATGGCCATCACGGCGACAGCCACCAGCACCGCGACGATCTCAAGCACCGAGAAATGCAAATCGAAAGGCACTCCCATCCATAGCGCCGCGAACACGAGCACCGGGGCGACGAACAGGGCAATCTGAATGCTGCTCCCAATCGCGATCGTGACGGCCAGATCCATCTGGTCCTTCATCGCGACGAGAACCGCCGTCGAATGTTCCGCCGCGTTGCCGATGACGGCCACCACGATGACGCCGATGAAAACGGAATTCATGCCGAGCGATTCGCCCGCTTCCGTGACCGAACCGACCAGCATCTCGCTCATCCAGGCCACGCCGGCGGTGGCAGCCAGCAGTACGGTTAGCGAGACCGCTTTCGACCACTCCGGCGCGTGAGCGTGCGTCTCCGCCTCAACCTCCGGCCCCGCGAAAAGATGGCGATGGGTTAACAGATTGAACAACAGGCTCAGGACATAGACGCCCGCCAAAATGCCGGCAATCTCCTCGCTCAGAAAATTCAACGCCTCTTGCGTTTCTTCATTGCGCTGGGTCAGGTGAAAAAAGATCGTCGGCACCAGCAACCCGATTGACGCCAGGGCAAGCAGGGTTGCGCCGAGGCTGGCCGCGGTGCGATTGAACGTCTGCCGACGATGAAAGCATCCGCCCGCGATGATCGCCACGCCAAGGACAAGTAGGATATTGCCCAGGATCGACCCGGTGATGCTCGCCTTGACGAGTTCGGTTTCTCCCTTGCTGAGCGCGAAGAGAGCGATGATGAGCTCGGCGGCGTTGCCAAAAGTCGCATTCAACAATCCGCCGATGCTTGGCCCCATGGTGACGGCGAGATTTTCAGTCGCTCGGCCCATCAACCCCGCGAGCGGAATGATCGCGAGACAGGCGGCGAGGAAGACCCACACCTTGCCCTGATGCGTCCATTCCAGACCCGCGGCCAGCGGGATCGCCAGCAGCAGCCAGTAAAGCGGCTCGATGCGAAAGCTGGGCTGTGCGGACTGGGTCATGCGCGTTCCTTTCCTGTTTCATCCGTGGTTTTGGTTTCCTGGCTCTGGGGTGCGATTTCAGATTGCACCGTCATACGGCAAAAACCGTAGAAGGCGAGCGTGCCGAGGATACCAAGCGTGAAGGCGGCGGCAAAGAGCAAGGTCGGGCCGCCCCATTGCCAAAGCCAGGCGCCGACGAGCGACGCCGAGCAGATCGCGAAGGCACGCAGGCCCCAATAGAGCCCGACGCCGCGCGCGCGGATCGGTTCAGGCATGTTCGTCGTGATCATCGCCTTGCGGGCGGGCTCGCCGATCTCGCGCATGCCGTAGACGATGAACGCGAGCCACATCCAACCATCCGGGACCGCGACGAGCGCCAGCGGAAACAAGGCGAAGAACACAAACGTCAAGCCGATGAATGGTTGCAGGCCAACCGCCTGCGTCATGCGCCCGATTGGCAGGTAGGTCGCCAGGGCGATGCAATGTTGGAGCGTGATCAGGCCGGCAATTTCGGGATCGCTCAACCCTCGTTCCACGGCCAGATAGATAACGACGAGTTCGCGCACCAGCCAGTCACACCAGCGCGTCAGGATTTCGGCCATCAGCAATCGCCGCACATTCGTCGGGAACTGTTTGAGGACCGCCCAGGTGTTGCCCTCAATCTTGGGCGTGGGTCGATGGGGCATCCACCACCATTGCACGGCAAGTGATGCCAGGCCGAGCATCAGCGCGGTTCCGACCAGGTACGGCATCGCGATCAGGCGGGCCTCGTCGCGCGTGAAGTGCTGGCCGAGAAAATAAAGGACGATGCCAATCGCAGCCGGCCCGATGATTTTCGGCAAGCGTTTCTGGATCGACTGCACGGCGAAAGCCATGCCGCGGCGTTCTTCCTTGAGGGTGGCGCCGACCGTGGTGAAGGTCACGGGCATCGACAGGGATTCCCAGCCCAGGATCAGTAGACACGCCGCCACCGTGACCCAGGGATTCGCCGTCGCCAGGAACAGAACATAGCCGGCGACGGTGAGCAGGCCGAAGAAGATCAGCGACCCGCGATCGCCCAGCCGCGCCGTCAGTTGCCCGCCGCCGATGTAGCACAACCCCTGAAAAAGATTGAGCAGGAAGGCGTAAATGCCGATGGTCCACAGCGCGGCGTCACTAATCGCGCCGGTGCTGGCGGCGGCTTTCGTTTGCGATTTCAGAAAGAGCGGCAGAAACGGATGCCAGAGTTGCTCGCCCAGGCCAAAGAGCAGGACGGTGAGCAGAACGATGCCGACGGTGCGATTGATTGCGAGAAAATTCGCCAGGCGTTTGGATGTCGATTCGCTCATACCGGTGTCCGCGGGTTGCGTTCATCCCTACGATTTGGATATTGAACATGCCCTCACTTGTTTAGCCGCTCGCCTTGGGCGAGCGGGGAGAATCCACCATGAAAGCCCGTCAAGCCGTCATTACTAAGGCGTTTGAAGTTGCCGTCCGCGAGGTCGAACTGCCCGACCCGGCCGAGAACCAGATTCTCGTCGCCGCCGAGGTCAGCGCGATCAGTCCCGGGACGGAGCTCGCCGTCTACACAGGGACACATCAGTGGCTGCAAGATCCCAACCTGCCCGACTGGAAGTTTCCGTTTCGCTCCGGCTACAGCGCGGCGGGCACTGTTGTGGCGGTCGGCAAGGGCATCACCGGCTGGAAGGCCGGCGATCGCGTCAGCTTCCCGGGCAATCATGCGTCCGCGGAATTGTTGACCATCGGCCACGAGCGCGGCCGACTGTGGAGGTTGCCGGACCATCTGGATTTTGAAAAGGCGGCGCTCGCGTGCATCCTGCGCTACGGCATGGGCGCGTCGATCCGCGCCGGCCTGACGCTGGGGCGATCGTTTGCCGTTTTGGGCCTGGGTATGATCGGCCAATCGGCGCTACGCTGTGCGCTGGCGGCGGGGGCGTGGCCCGTGATTGGCATCGACTCGGTCAAGATGCGCCGTGAAGCGGCCATGACGGCCGGCGCCGATCTGACACTCAATCCGACCGACGCCAACTACAAACAGATGATGAATGATTTCCTGGGCGCGAAGGGGGTCGAGATTGTCGCCGACGCCACCGGCGTCCCCGATGCCATCCCCACCGCCATGTCCCTGGCTTGTGACGCAGGCCAGGTGGTCGTCGTCGGCAGCCCGCGCGGCAAGGCCAAGGACGTGAACTTTTACGACGACCTGCACCGCCGCTACATCGAGGTCACCGGGGCCCACGGCAATCAGCTTTTTGAACCCGCCCATACCCGGCTGGCCGGCGCCTGGGACATCAACAAGGCACAGAAGTGGCTGCTCGGGCAACTCGCGAACGGGCGCTTGAATTTGAACGGACTGATCACGCATCGCATCAAGCCGGAAGAACTGGGGATGGCGTATGAGGGGTTGTTGAAGGACAAGGAGCAATATCTTTGTGCAGTGATGCGGTGGAAGTAACCGTTTCTTCTCCAAAGGAAGTGGGCGAACCTTTCTCCCCTCTCCCCTTGCGGGAGAGGGGTCGGGGGTGAGGGGTAGGGTTTTTCTGGAGGGAGTCCCTAGGCTTCCGAGCGAGCGCGAAAACTTCGCAAGACTCTCACGGACGCAGAGCGATTTGTGTGGGGTAGGCTGCGAGATCGGCGTTTCGCCAACTTCAAGTTCCGTCGGCAAGTTGCTCTCGGGGCGTACATTGTCGACTTCGTATGCTTCGCCCAAAAGCTGATCGTGGAGCTCGATGGCGGACAGCATGACGATCAGCGCGAGTACGACGAACACCGGACCGCGTGGTTGAATTCCCAGGGCTTCCGCGTAATGCGATCCTGAAACCACGAGGTGATGGGTGATTGGATCACGGTTGAAGAGGCGATTTGGCGCGCATTGATTGGTGAGGGCGGCTCCCCCCTCACCCCCGGCCCCTCTCCCGCGAGGGGAGAGGGGAGGAAAGCGGTTTGATCGCAATGTGCCTATTCTCCGGCAAACTGACATACCACTCCAGCGTGCGTTGCACGCCTTCCTGAATGCCGACTTCGCGTTTCCAACCCAGTTGCGTCTCCGCCTTTTCCGTGGAAAACGCCGTCGAGCGTCCGATTAAATAAATGGCGCGGCGTGTGATGGTCGGCGGTTTCGCGCTGCCGATGAGACGCTTCCATGCCTCCAGCACGAATGCGAAGCGGATCGCGAGACCGTAGGGCCGGCGCTTGGTAACGCGTGGCAACGACAGGGCGTCGGTCAGCGTGTTGAGCAAGTCGATTTGCTTCACCTCACCGACGCTGCACAGGTTGTACGCCTGCCCAACTGCGTCGGCGTTGTTGGCCGCCAGGATCGCGCCGCGCGCGACATCGGCGGCGTAGATGATATTCAGATAATTCTCGCCTGAACCGAGAATCGGCACACGACCTTCCAGCAGCGCGGGGATGACGCGCGGAATGGTAACGCGATCGCGTGGCCCATACAGCCAGCTTGGGCGAACGACCGTGGTCGAGGGAAACTCGCGGGCGATCTGTTCCGCCAGCAGCTTGGCACGGGGGTAGTAGTCCCACATCCAAAAACCCTGGCCGAGCGGAATGTCCTCTGTTATTCGTTCGCCTTCGACGAGTTTCGGATGCCCATACACCGAGATCGAACTGACGTGCAACAGCCGTTGCACCTTGGCAAGCTGGCAGGCCGCGACGATGTTCTGTGTGCTGGTGACGGCTTCGTCCTCGAATTCGCGCCACGGGCCCCAGTCGCTGACCTTGGCGGCACAGTGGTAGACGATGGTTGCGTCCTTGACCGCCCGCCCGACCGCCGCGGGGTCACGCAAATCGCCTTCCAGGATCACCGCCCCTTGGTCGCGGAGGAACGTCTGATCGCGTCCGGATCGCACCAGGACGCGCACACTTTCGCCCGCCGCCCGAAGTTGTTCAACGATGTGGCTGCCGAGTTGGCCCGTGGCGCCGGTAACGAGATTGACCTTGTCGGTTGGCATGTGACGATTGGGGGGAATGTAAGGCTGAGCCGGGTTTCGGGTACGAGTTAGGGTAGGAAGGCAGGATCGTATTTTCCAGCTGACGTGACATAATAAGCCGTGGCCCGTTTAGCCGCGACCCGAAGGGGAGCGCGGGTTCAACCTGACGTGACCTCGGGTAATTCAGCTCGCGCTCCCCTCTGGGTCGCGGCGTAACAATACGGTTCCTTTTCATGTGCGGCATCGCAGGCATCATCGATCTCGCGGGCCAAAGGCCCATCCCGCCCGGCATGCTCACGCGCATGGCCGACGCCATTACCCATCGTGGGCCGGACGAGGACGGCTATCTCGAAGAACCCGGCGTCGGCCTCGCCAATCGCCGGCTCAGCATCGTCGGACTCTTCGACGGCAAGCAACCGATCTGGAACGAAGATCATTCGGTCGTCACCGTCTTCAACGGCGAGTTCTTCAACTATCCCGAAGTGAAGGCTCAACTCGAAGCGCGGGGGCACGTCTTCCGCACGCACTGCGACACCGAGATTATTCCCCATCTGTGGGAGGACCACCAAGAGGGCTTGTTCGAGCACCTCAAGGGGCAATTCGCTTTCGCCCTGTGGGATCGCAAACGCCATGTGCTCATTCTGGCTCGCGACCGCTTCGGAATCTGCCCGCTATTCTTTTCCCAGCAGGGCGACTGGCTTCTCTTCGGCTCGGAAATCAAGGCGATGCTCGCTTCCGGCATGATCGAGGCGAAGGCCAACCTGCGCGGCATCGATCAGGCGTTCAACTTCTTCGCCGTCCCTGGCCCGGCCACTTGCTTCGCCGGTGTCACTTGCCTGCAACCGGGTCAGTACCTGCGCATTGATCTCGGATTAGCCGCGACGCGGAGCGGAGCGCGCGCCCCGGTCGAACGCAAATATTACTGGCGCATCGATTTCCCCGATCAGGGCCAGGAGGATCGCGAAACCGATCCGAAAAAGCTCGTCGATGAGTTTGACCGCGTGCTTCTGGGCGCTGTCGAACGCCGGCTGCGCGCGGATGTCCCCGTCGTGTCGTACCTGTCCGGCGGGATCGATTCGAGCATCGTCGTCGCCATGGCCGCCAAGATCCGCGGCACGCCCATTCCGACCTTCACGATCCAGATCATGGATCCCAAACTGGATGAGACCTCGCAAGCTGCGGTCGTGTCACGCCACATCGGCTCGACGCCGATCGTCGTGCAGGTTGGCGATGCCGAGGTGCTGGAAAGTTATCCGGAGTTGATTCGCGCGGCCGAGGCGCCGGTCATCGACACGTCCTGCACCGCTCTGTTGCGGCTGGCGCGTTCGGTTCACGAAAACCATTACAAGGTCGCACTCACGGGCGAAGGCTCCGACGAATGGCTCGCGGGCTACGCCTGGTTCAAGGTCCATCGCCTGCTGGGCATGATGGACTGGCTGCCCGGCATCAAACCCAGCTACTGGCTGCGCCGCCTCATGCTCTGGGGCATCGGCGCCCCGCCCGGCTCGACAACGGCGTTCGACCGCGTCTATGAGACCGTGAAGAGCTACACCTCCTATCAAGACATCTACGGCCTGATGGGAACCTCGCGGCTGCGCTTCTACAGCCCGGAGACCCTTGAAAAGCTCAGGGACTATTCCCCCTACCTCGAACTGGATCCGAACTTCGACCGCATCGAGCGCTGGCATCCGATCAACCGCGCGTTCTTCTGGGCCGGGCGCATTCATTTACCGGGGCATCTCCTGTCGCTCAAGGGCGATCGGGTCGCGATGAACTCGTCGGTCGAGACGCGCTATCCATTCCTCGATGAAGAGGTATTCAACTTCCTGGCGCGCATCCACCCGAGCTGGAAGCTGCGTCGCTTTCGTGACAAGTACATCCTCCGGCTGCTCGGCGAACGCTATTTGCCGAAGGAGGTCGCCTGGCGGCCCAAGGGGATGTTCCGTGCGCCACTCGACAGTTTCTTCGACCACAAGGTTCCCGTATTTGTCGAGCAGCTTTTGAGCGATGAATCGCTGAAAAAGACGGGCTATTTCAACATCGAAGCGGTCAAGTTCTGGCGCGACAAGGTGCGCAACAAGCAACTCGCGCGGACGCAGAAGTCCTCCATCGAACTGGGACTCGTCGCCGTCGTCTCCACGCAACTCTGGCATCAACTCTATATCGACGGCAGCCTTGCGGATCTCGATTCCGCGGGAGTCAAATCCGCTCGCTGAGAACCCAACGTGAAGTCCGCTGCGTGCTCACAGCGCTTGGGCTATTTGCGCAATGATCCGTAGCATTCCTTCATGGACGACGATCTGACTCCCGAGCAGAAATTCGCGGTCGAAGACGCCGAGACCCTCGTGCCGCGCGCTCTGCTTCTGGGGAAACCTGAGGACGAGATCGTCGCCGACTTGATCAAGCTCGACTACAGCCCGGCGGCGGCGCACGCGCTGGTTCAGCGCGTGGCCACGGAGATGAAGCACTTTCGCGAATCGCACGAGAATCGGCGGCGGTTGATCGACCAGGCACGGTGGCAATTCCTGGTCGGACTCGTGCTGGCGGTTGGCGGTCTGGTCATGATGGGCCTGGGGTTTGCCGTCTGGATGATCGGCGCATCGGGAAGGATTGTTCTCTTCGCGGTGCCGTTTGGTTTCTTTGTGTGGGGCCTGGGGCTCACGAGCCGCGGGTGGATGCGCTGGAGGATGTACCGCAGGTGGGCTCACGGCATGGAGCAAGACAAGAATGGCGACCAGGGACCTGAAAAGTCAGCAGGTCCATAGTTGTTCTCCGGACTTGCGAACTTGCGGTCGCGATTGCCCGCGGCGATGGCGAGTCGTCTGGCGCCAATGCGAGGTTGTAGTGTCGACCGTAGGGTGCGTCAAGCGCGGCGCGGACGCACCGTTGAACTTGCAAATGTGTGGCGCGTCTGCGCTTGACGCACCCTACAATTCAAGGTTGCGCAAAATGCGCAGGGATCAGTAGGGATTCTCGATTATTGTGTAGCACTTTGGGCTGGATCGGCTCTGATTATTTTCGTGTTGAAATTGCCTGGCTTTGGTCCACACGGGATCTTCTTTTCTGTGGTGTGGCTAAGATATCGGTTGGCGGAACGGGGTCGAATCGCGGAACCGCCATCCGGCCCCTCCAGGATGAGGGACAGGCACTCCCAGGCGAAAGCGTTCCTTGAATTGGGGCACGCACTGACTCTGGTAATTTCAAGCAGCGGCCCCATGTCTGGACCGGCAGGCGGGTTGATAGCTAAAATGAACGCCGAGCCCACTGACGGACCCAAGGAGGAGTAGGCGGATTTTGAGGGATGGACGTGCCCATGCTCAAGGCATTTGTGCTTTGTGAAAATATCATCGATAATCCCGCGACTAGCGATCAAAAGGACTTGCACGGGGCAGGCCTGTCAAGGCTGGTGTGTGTGGACCCACTTCCCTTGAAACTGTCGTTCTGGGTCTTCGTCCAGTCGTCGGACCAGAAAGAAACTGGGGAGGCGAGGTTGGCACTCACGCGCGCCGATTCGGGTCGGCGCTACTTCTTCCGTCCGGTCACCGTCCGACACAACGACTCCGTGCAGGCAACCGTCTTCTGCATTCGATTGTATGATTGCGTTTTTCCAGAGCGGGGCATCTACTTCCTTGAATTGTGGTACGATAACGAATGGGTAGTCGATCAGCGTCTCGAATTGATCTAGGAGGAGAGAGCGATGGCCAAAGAAAATCAAATGCCCAATACGGCGCGGGTTCAGGTTTTCGACCTGACAATGGATAACCCCGAGGACCAAGACAAACTGAATCGCGAGCTACTCAAGCCGGGTGAGCCCAACAACGGTTCGTCTGCGGTGGTCGGACGTGAAGTGCAAGACGAGTCAACAACGGAGTCGGCCAAGAAAAAAAGCCGCACCGCCCTCTTACCCTTTTGGGATGAGGGATGGTCCTGCCACGGGCGCCTTCTTTGACCTTTTCAACGCCGGAATGCGTCGGCCAAGCCTCATGCGCCAGCCAGCTTATGCTGGCCGTTGGCCTTTCGGAATTGGTTGGCGCCGTGCCCTACTTCAACAGCGGCATCTTCAGCACATACCCCGAGTTGTTCTCCGGACTTGCGAACTTGCGGTCGCGGTTGCCCGCGGCGATGGCGAGGTTCTTTTCGTCCGGCGCCAACGCGAGGTTGTAGAAAACGCCGAGTTGCAACGTGCGTTCATAGACGAGCTTGTTGGCCTGCCAATCCCAGATGGCGAGGTAGCCCTTGTTGGCGGGGGCGTCGCCGATGCTGATGAGGTACTTGCCGTTTTTGGTGAAACGCAGCCCCGTGACCGAACCGGGCTGGGACGGCGCGGGGAAGCCGGGCGAGCCCTTGTACGCTGGGTTGTCCAGATCGCGCACGACCTTGCCGTCGAGGCTCCAGATCTTGATGATGCGCTCCAGCCCGCTCGAACCCGAGGCGATGAACTTGCCGTCAGGACTGAGCGCAGCCGAAAAGACCGGCTCTTGATGTCCCCTTTCGAAATCCTTCACCTTGTGAGGCGCGAACTCCTTCACCAGGGCAAACGTGCTGGTGTTCCACAGCTTGATGCTGTTGTCGAAACTCGTTGACAAAAGTTGCTTGCCGTCGGGTGAGAAGGTGAGCGAGTAAATCGGATGCGGCACGTTGTTCTTGGCGACGGTGCGGATATGGGCGTTGATGTCCTTGGCCTGGGCGTTCTTGACGAGATCGAAGAAGCGGATCTTGCCATCGTGGCAAGCGCTGACGAGCACCGGTTGGCCCTTCCCATCCCCCGCGGGCTGAAAGGCGACGGCGTCCACGTTGCCTGGGTGTGCGAAGTTGCGCGTCGGCGTGGCCGAGGCCAGCTTCCACACGTGCATCGCATTGTCCTGCCCGGCCGAGTAGATCGACGCATTGTCCGCCGCAATCGTGAAGTCGGCGAGCAGGTCCTTGGCCGTGAAACTTTGGATGGGAGCCAGGAACTCCTTGGCGAGCGGTTGGCCATTGACGAAGGGCGTGCTCCAGGCGCCGAGCGTCTTGCCGGCGGTGGACGCGACGACCGCGACACTGTTTGGCGTGAAGGACAACGAACGCACCTCGCCTGTCAGCTTCAACGAGCCGATCTCCTTGGCGTCGGCAAATTGATGGATGCGCAGCACGCCATCGACCCCGCCCGCGGCGAGCAGCAAAGCGTTCTTGGCGATGGCGACCGCCTTGACCGGACCGCCCGCACCGACGAATTCGCGTTCCTTGGCGCCATTCGTCAGGTTCCATAACTTCACGACCTTATCCGCGCCTCCCGTCAAGACGTGCGTGTTGGCCGGGACGATGGTCAGTGCTTCCGTCGGCCCCTTGTCAGCGACGATGAGGCGCAAGGCCGCGGGCGCTTCGATATGTGTCGCCTTGCCGGCGGCCGAGATCAACGTGTTGTTGGGCAAGTGGACCACGGCGGCGACTGCGTCCTCCTGGGCAAAAAACTGCAACTCCTTGCCGCTGGCGATTTCCCATAGGCGAGTTTCCTTATCGGCCGCCCCGGTCGCGATGCGTGTGCCATCCTGGTTGAAGTTGAGCGCCAAAACATCCACGGCGTGCGAGAGCGTCGCGATCTCCTTGCCATCGGCAACGGTCCAAACCTTCACCGTCTTGCCCGCGGCAGCGCCGACCTTCGTGAAATCCCTGCTGAACGCGATTGCGCTGATCGGCTCTGTCACGGGTCCGAACGTCTTCAGCACGGCGGATTTGGCAACGTCCCAGAGCTTGACCGTCTTGTCGGCGCCGGCGGTGAGAAGTTGCGTGCCGTTGGCGTTGTACTGCGCGAACGTCGGTCCCGCGGGATGAGCCGGCAGCGCGGACAGGACGTTGACATCGAGCAGCCGGGCGGTCTTGTCCGCGGAGCCCGTGACCAGCGTGCGGCCATCGGCGAGGAATTGCAGCGAGTTGACCGGGCCGGTGTGATCCTCGAAACGCTGGACTTCCTTGCCCAGGGCGATGTCATGGATGCGAATCGCGTGCTTGGGGCCATCGGATCCCGCCAGGGCCAGGCGCTGCCCGTTGGGGCTGAATGCAAAGGATAGGTGTTTATCCGGAACGGGAATGGTCGCACTGTTCTTGCCGTCGGCGAGGGTCCATATCTTGACCCGAGGCCCCGGCCCCTTGTCCACGCCGGGATGGGCGGACATGAGCTTCGTGGCATCACCGCTCAGGCTCAGGTGGCTGATCGGTCCATCGGCGGCGAGCGACTTGAACTCCTTGCCATCGGTTGCGTTCCAGATCTTGATCGCCTTGTCATCACCGGCAGAGATAACCTGATCGCCCTTGGGCGTGAAGGTGGCGTCGCGGACCGCTCCCTGATGCTGGCGCTGCCAGAGGACCGACGTGGTCCAGATGCGAGCTTGTTTGTCGGCGCCGCCGGTGGCGATGCGCTTGGCATCGACGAAGGCGACGCCGCTCACCGGGCCGTCGTGCGGAAACATCTCAATCATCTGGCCGTCGAGTCCATAGACGCGGGCCAGCTTGTCGTCACAGCCGACGATGACGCGCGTATTGTCAGGCGAAAGCGAAATCGCGCTGGCGTCGGCCGGGACCTTGAACGTGCCGACTTCCTTGCCATCGGCGGGAGTCCAGACCTTGACGACCTTGTCACCCACCGCGGCTGCGCGCGTTCCATCCTTACTTAGCG
This sequence comes from Planctomycetota bacterium, assembly GCA_016191165.1. Lineage (GTDB taxonomy): Bacteria > Planctomycetota > Planctomycetia > Gemmatales > Gemmataceae > SIAQ01. The sequence goes on along the minus strand of JACPPF010000032.1, from coordinate 2,601 downwards.
CCAGGGCCTTGATCGGGCCGACGTGGACGAGTTTACCCTTCGGCGTGCCGGCGGGCAGCGTCCAGATCTGGATCGATTTATCGGCGCTTGCGGAGAACAGCAGATCGCCCTTCGGGCTGAGCGCGAGGTCCGCGATGGCACCCTGGTGCTGAGCGGGGAAGGCCTTGATTTCCTTACCGTCGGCGATCTTGATCTGCGTGATCTTCCCGTCCGCCAGGCCGACGAACACGCTCTGGGCATCGGAAGCAAAAGCCACGGCTTGCGGCGCGGCGGGCAGCGGCAGCTTCTTGGTTGGGGCCGGCGTGTTGAGGGCCCAGATCGTCACCGTCTTGTCCGCGGCGGAGGCAGCGGCGAGCAGCGCCCCGTTGCCGCTGATGGCCACGTTGGTGATCGGCTGTGCGACGGCGGCGTAATCGCGTTCCTTGGCGCCGCTGGTCGCGTTCCAGAGACGCAGAATCTTGTCGCTGCCGGCCGTCAGCACTTTGGCGCCGTCCGGCGTCAGGATGAGTTGGCCAAGCGGACCGGGATGAATCAGCGATTTCGGCGTGACGACCGGCAGCGTCCAGACCTTCACCGCGCCATCTTCCGACGCGGATAGCATCTGCGTGCCCGCCGGATTGACGGCCAGGGACGTGAGCGGAGCGGTGTGACCCAGAAGAATGTTCGCCTCCTTGGCCGTGGCCTGGTTCCAGATGCGGATCGTCTTGTCCGCGCTGCCTGACGCGAGCAGTTGCAGATTGGCGCTGACGGCGACGGTGGTGACCGGGGCATCGTGTCCGGTGAATTGTTTTTCCAGCGTCTGCTTGGCGCTGTCCCAGATGCGCACGATCTTGTCTTCCGCCCCGGTGTACATCTTCTTACCGTCAGGACTTGTTCGTGCTGCGAGAACGGCGGCGGGATGAGTGACCAATCGCACCGGCGCCGGCGGCACGGCCCAGACCTTGACCAGCCCGTCGGCCCCGGTAGTCATGAGTTGCTGCCCGGGAGCGACCATGCCCGCGCTATGCACCGCACCGGTGTGGGCGAGCCAGTTCGTCACGATCTTGCCATCGCTGGTTTTCCACAGGAAAACCTGGCCATCCGCAAGCCCGGCGGCGACGAAGGCGTTGGCGGGATGAGCCGCGATGCTCGTGATGCCCGCCGAGGCGCCGAGGTACGCCCGCGTCTCCTTGGCCGTGGCGATGATGACTTCGCGCACGCTCTTGTCGTCGCTGCCGGTGAAGTAGTTGGCATTGTTGACGGAGAGGGTCAAGGCGCGGATGGCGGCGGCATGGCCGATGACGGTCTTCTCCGGCGCCGGCGGCGTGGCTTGCCAGAACTTCAAGAAACCGTCGGCTCCAACGGTGTATGCGGCGGTGTTGTTCGCATTCACGGCCACCGCGTTGACGCCGACGGTGTGAGCGCCGATGGTCGCCAGCAGCTTGCCGGTGAGGACGTTCCAGTAACGCAAGGTGCGATCGACGCCGACCGAGGCGAGTTGTTGCCCGTTGGCGCTGAACGCCAAACCGGTGATGGCTCCCTTGTGGCCCGGCTCGAACTTGATGAGCTCCTTGAATTCTTCGGGCGTGACCAGGCGGATCAGGCCGTCCTTGCCGCCGAGCGCGAGTTTCTTCCCGTCTGGCGTGAGTGCGACCGCCTCGACGGCATCGTTGGATTTCAGGGAACGGATCGGCGCATTGATCGGCACGTCCCAGACTTTCAGCGTGTTATCCGTGGCGCCCGAGGCAAGCATGGCGCCGTCGGGACTGAAGGCAATGCTGATGACTTGCTTGGTGTGCCCCGTCGTGCCGCCGTAGGTTTTGAGTTCCTTGCCCGTAGCGGCGTCCCAGAGCCTGAGCGTGTTGTCAAAGCTGGCGGTGGCAAGCGTCTTGCCGTCCGGGCTGTAAGCGATGGCGTAAACAGCATCGGTGTGCCCTTTGAGCCGGGCGACGATTTCTGGATCCGCCGCCTTTTCTTGAGCCGTGCCAGGAAACCACACCAGGCTGAATGCGAGGGACACAAGGCCAGCAATGGCGAGAAGACGACGCATCATGGTGGGTTCTCCTTGCAAGACGATTCCCGGCGAGGTAGGCACTGGCGGGACGAAAAACGGTTGGACTGACAGTTTCGCATGAACCGAGGCGAGTGTCAACCGCGCGGCTAAAAAAAAGCGACAACCATGAAATGGGACTGATTGCGTGCTGCCCAGTCGGCTCTACAAATGCGCTCATGCTTTCGTAACACAACAGGCGACAGGATCGGGTCACCGTGCCCGTTTTCGTCGGTCGGGACTACAGCCCAGAGGTGATGGACGGCGCCATTTTTGCCGGGCCAGGGCAAGGTGCAAGCCAATAAACGTAATCTCACCGACGCGGCTGCCTAACCGCTCACGCTTCCGGCTCATCGCTTTCAACTCGTCACCCGAATCACAATCGTCACCGTGATCGACGTGATAGCGTCCGAAATGGTGATGTCGAATTCATCGTCGCCGGTCCAGTCGGTCGGCGGCGTGTAATCGAAGCTGCCGTCGGCGCTGACGGTGATCGTGCCGCCTTCCGACGTGCTGATCGCCTGATCAAGGTTGTCCGGGTCGCCGTTGACGGCGGTGATCGTCAGCGTGTC
>JACPPF010000031.1 GCA_016191165.1 Planctomycetota bacterium | reverse complement strand
GTATGCGTTAGACCAACCGCAGTCTTGCGCGACGAAACGCGGGCGGTTACTCTGATCTACGGAGCTTCCAAGCCATCGGGGTGAGCCCAGCAACCTCGGATGCTTTGCGGTCGGCCAACCCGGGCAGGACATCGGCCAGGTAATGGCGCACTGGAATTCCCAGTCGCTTGCAAGTTTCGACAACCGAGAGAATCGCGGCCACGCGCGGTCCGGCCTCCACGCTTCCTATATGGATCCAGTTTTTTCTGCCGAGGGCTATCGGCCGCATCGAGTTCTCGGCCAGGTTATTGGACAGTTCCATTTCTCCATGGCGAAGGAATACAGTCATACCCGGCCACTGCCCCAGAGCGTACCCGACGGCCTCACCGAGCTTGCTCTTCGGCAGTACCGTTGCTTTTACGGCCAACAGCTTCTGGTGAATTTCCTCGACAATCGCCGCGGACTTCTCCTGCCGAAGTTCCAATCGGGCGGCGGGTGTCAAACGAGCCTCGGCTGCCTCCCGGTCCACGGCGAACAACGCATCCATTCGTTCGACAAACCAAGTGGCCACCGCGTCGAGCGGGTTCAACTTCACCGCGTCGACACAGTACCGTCTCAAATGAGCCCAGCACCCCGCATGCACCGACGCACTCCGGGCCGCCTTGTTGTAACCGGCGTAACCATCGGTTTGCAACATTCCCGTATAGCCGCCCAGGAACGATTCGGCCGCCTCGCCGCCGCGTCCCAAATGAAACGCGAAGACGACGCTACCGCCCGGATTGCCAAATTGCCACAGGTAAGCCTGATGATTCCGGCCTTTCTTTTCTTCCGGCCGCTGCACCATCACCGTGGTCTCATCGGCCTGGATGTAGCCGCCGCTCCGAACCTCTTTCTGCATGGCCATCACAATCGCGCTCAGCAGATAGCCCACCCGCATCACCCAGGGAACGGGCGCGGTGGCCACGCCGCCGTGTTTGCAGTTCCGGCAGGCGCGTTTTTCGCGCCGCGTCACCGCGACAAAGAACTTCGCCGGTTCCACGTCGAGCCGCTCGCTCTCTTCGTGACCAATCACGGCGGTTTCGGCGCCGCATTGGCCGCAGACGCATTGTGCCGGCGGGCAGGCGATGACATTCACCACCCGCGGCAAATCGGCCGGGAGTGTCTGGCGGCCCGGATGCCGCTTCCGGTTCTTGGCAGGGGGCGCGGCGGGAGCGGCCGGGGACTCCGGAAGCGGACCCCGCGCGGCTTCGGCCGCCACCTCGTCGAGGGTTGCGCTGATCTCTTGCTCAAACAGAGCCAATTGCGCCGTGCTCAGTTTTTCGCTCTTCGGACCGTACTTAGCGATACGCATAAGACGCAGTCTTTCTTCGAGAGAAATAATCCGCATCCTCGATAACTGCAATTCGATTTCAGCCTGCCGCGCCCGCCGCTCGGCATCCTCCAGCCGCGCTAATAGAGCGGCCATTTCCGGCGTTACTGTGGGCGGCGTGGGAGAAGAAGCGTCCATCGCAGTTACTTACTAAGTATACCTCCGATGTTAGTCATATGCTAGTGTTTTGTGAGCTATAGTTATGCGGCTTCCGGTCTCCGGAACCATTTCCGTGGCCGGGTCTGTTGTAAGTCGATTCCGCTCAGTAGCAGGGTCAGTTCCTCGGCCCGCATCGCGATCCGCGTCTGGCTGTTTCCGCCGGTTGGCCAGGCAAACCGGCCCTTCTCCAGCCGCTTGGCGCAGACCCAGAGGCCGGAGCCATCGAAGACCAGGACTTTGACTCGGGTCCGGTCGCGATTGGCGAACAGGAATACGTGGCCGCTTAGCGGATCTTCGCCGAGCACGTCGCGCACCAGACCGAAGAGCCCTTCGAATCCCTTACGCATATCGGTGGCGCCCGGGGCCAGAAACACCCGTGTCGCCGTCGTCAGGCCAAACATAATTATGCTTCTTCCACACAGCGCAGCAGACGCTGCAACTCGCCGGTGTGCGCCCCGAGCCGGAGTAAATCGCTCCAAGCCGATTCCAGCCGCCGGCCGTTCGCCAGGACGACGGACACGGCCCCTGGCGCCGCCATGCGCGACCAGGTCCCGGTGACGTCAACCTTGACCAGTTTTGTCCCAGAACGGCGGACCCTTCGCCGGTAGAAATCCAGGGCCGCCACCGTCAACCCGTGATCGGCGCAGTAGGCCGCCCGAGTTTGATTCCCGCCATCGTACCCGGCCACCAAATCCCGAATCTCCGCTTCCGTTCGCCGCACTCGTTGCCTTGTCTGCTTCACATTTACAGACAACCATGATTCTCCCCGCTATGGAACCAGGGGGATGGTCTAACGCTTACTCTTGTTTGGAAGATGGGCGGCACAACTCCGAGCTGGCCGACGATCGGCCCGGAGCTTGGCATAGGCACACGGCGAAGGATAGCGCGTTTCTCGTCAACTTGACAGGCTTGCGAAGGTCGCAGTTGAGAAGCGGCCTTCCCGTTCCCATTCCGGGTTCGATTAGTGACTGGCGATGATGCGCCATTCCGGTGTCATGCCGTAAGTCCGATGTCGGTTTACCTTGGTCATTCTGTCCGCAAGGCCTGCATGGGATCTATAGATGCTGCGCGGCGGGCAGGAACAAAACAGGCAATCAGTGTAGCGACGCAGAGAAGAATGGCAACCATAACGAAGGTCAGCCAATCCGCAGTCCCGACGCCATAGAGCATTCCACGTAGATAGCGGGTAAGCGCAAATGAGATCATCAGACCGAGGACCAGCCCCAAGCCCGCAAAGTGCAAGCCTCGTCCCAAGACTTGGCGAAAAATGTCCCGCTTGCCTGCACCGAGCGCCATGCGAATGCCGATTTCATGAGTGCGTTGCTTCGTGGCATAGGCAACCACGCCATAAACTCCGATGGCGGCGAGGATAAGAGCCAGCAGTCCGAATGAACCCGCGACGGCTGCTGCGATGCGCTCAAAGGCATTCCCTATCCGCATGTTCGCGGAGAGCGTGGTCTCGCTGAAGAGCGGCAAATCAGAATTGAGTCCGTGAATTGTTCGTTCCACCGAAGAACCATAGGACAGAGGATCACCGGCGACACGCACATAGAGAACCTGGAAGGTCTGATAGCTCTGAAATATCGGAATCAGCACCAGCGGCGCAGGATCGTAAACTAGGCGCCGGTACTTGCCGTTGGCGGCCACACCAACCACCGTCCTCCAGCGTCCGGCAATATGCAGTCGCTTGCCGATCGCGTTTTGTCCCGGCCAATAGCGGTCGGCCAAGGCCTTGTTGACAATCGAGACCGGCCGCGCTCGGTCATCGTCACTGTCGGTAAAGTCCCGTCCCTCGATCAACGCTGTACGTACCGTTTGCAGGTACTCCGGCCCCACCTCACCCCTGTCGACCTCCATGGACTCGTTCTTCCCGGGCACATAGCCTTCCGGCTCGAAAATATTCGAATGGATGGTGAAACTCAGCGGCGAGAAATCTCCCAGAGTGACCGACTGTACGCCCGGCAGCGATTTCACACGTGTGAGCATTTGTCTGTCAAACGCAATGCCTTGGGCTCTCGAATAGCCCGTGGGACGCAGATCAAAGTACGCCAGAAATACATGGTTGGGATCGAACCCCGGATTGGAGTTCTGTTCGCTCTGGAGGCTGCGGACGAACAATCCGGCACAGACTAGTAGCAGCAGCGATAGCGCAATCTGTCCGACGACCAGTCCTCCGGCCAGGCGCGACTTGTGGATCCCTCCCGAGATGCTGAGTGCTTCGTCCTTCAGGGCCGACATCGGAGAAAGGCTGGAAGCGCGAAGCGCCGGCAAAACGCCGGACACCGCAGCCGTGAGAAGCGAAATCATGATGGTGGCGAGCAGCACCGTTCGGTCCACGCTGCCATTCATGGTGAGAGGAAGATTCGTGGTTGGCAGAAACGCAGGCATTCCGTGGGCCGTCCACGTAGTCAACAACAGCGCGAGCCCGCCTCCGGCCATCGCGATCATCCCATTTTCCACCATCAATTGAAGCACCAGCCTCCAGCGGCTGGCCCCCATCGACAGGCGGATCGCCAGTTCGCGCCGGCGCGCCACCGAGCGCACCAGCAGAAGATTCGCCACGTTCGCGCAGGCCAGCAGCAAAAGCACCAAAGCCAGCGCCAAAAGAACGGGCAGTGTTCCGGAAAGATAGACGTTCACTCCAAAGGGCGACCGCCACAGCGGATCGGAAGAGATCATGTTCGGTCCCTGGTGCGCATCCGGAAACTGCTCCACGAGGTGCCGCATCAGGAGATTCAGCTCAGTTTCCGCCTGGCGATGATCGACTCCCGGCTTGAGTTTGCCGAGCACGTTGAGCCAGAAGGTGCCGCGATCCTTGATTCTTCGCCCTTCGCCCCAAACCTGCGAATCCATGCCAACCGGTATCCATAGCTCGGACCGTATCCCGCTTTTGCAGCCTTGAAAACCCTCGGGGGCAACACCAACAATTTCGTAAGGATGCAGATTGATCTGAATGGTCTTTCCAATGATCGAAGGATCCGCGCCAAAACGCTTCTGCCATAAGCCGTGCCCGAGCACCGCTTCCGCTGTACCCAACCGCTCATTCGGTGCAGTCGATTCCAGCGATCGGCCTAGGATCGGGCGCACGCCGAGTACCTCAAAGTAATTCGACGACACCAGTGCTCCATAAAGGCGCTCCGGCTTGTCCGATCCGGTGATCGTCATGTAGTCGTCGTGATAAGCGAGCAACCCGGTGAAGCTCCGCGTGCTGTCGCGAAGGTCCGCGAAGTCCAGATACGAAAATGGAGGCGTTGGATGCTCGCTTCTTTCACCCCGCATGATCGTGATCATGTCGCTCGTGTGCTCAATTCCGGGAATGGGATCGAGTAGAGTCGAGTTGATCCAACTGAAGATCGTGCTGTTGGCGGCGATGCCCAGCGCAAGAGTGACGATTGCGACGGAGGTAAAGCTCGGATTTCTCATCAGTTGACGAATCGCGAATTTAATATCGTGGAGCAAATTGTCGAACCATACGATGCGGCTTCTGAGATAGAAGCGTTCCTGTGCTGTCTGCGCGTTGCCGAACTCGACTCTTGCCCTCCGACGCGCCTCTTCTTCGCTCAAGCCTTCGCTCTGTAACTCATCGGCTTCCAGCTCGAAGTGCGATTTGATCTCCTCCGCAAAATCGTCTGCGCTTCTTCTGCGTCTGAACATGACTAGACCTCCTCGCTGCTCGGTCGACCATCCAGAATCAATCCCATCGCTCTCGTCAGCCGCTGCCATTCGCTGGTCTTTTCTACGAGCTGCTGGCGTCCCTTAGCAGTAAGCGAATAGAAGCGCGCCTTACGGTTATTCTCGCTAACGCCCCACTTGGCGCTGATCCATTTCTTGTCTTCAAGGCGCTGGAGAGCAAGATAGAGCGAACCATGATCAACGAAAAAAACCTCTTCCGACTGACGTTGTATGGAGCGCGCTATGCCTTGCCCGTGACGCGAGCCGAGCACGAGGGTCTTGAGAATGAGCAAGTCGAGCGTGCCCTGCAAGAGAGCGATGCGATCGTCGGGATTGTCTTGGGAAGGCATCCGACCTAAGCTTGGCATTATCTTGGGTCGGATGTCAACAGGAATTGGGAGGGCTCATTGAAAATGTACGCTAAGAAGAAGGGGCTGCTCAGGGCAAGGAGTTCTATACTGACGACAATAGGGCAATGCGCTCATCGACCTCGATTTGGATACGGACCAAAGATAGGTATCGGTAAACGCGCTAGCTTCCGCTCATCCAAGTTGGCGGGAAGTCGCCATACCGCGCATCTGAACGGCTCCGTCCGGACGTTTGAATATACGCGCGTGGTCAGGCACAAATGCCATCGAGAGTCTGTAAGTTCTCTGTTTTCATCAGAAAAATTCGATAATCACCCACGAAGGGGAGGCAGATATCAAAACTCCAGTCGGGATTCGAACTCGAACCGACTCAGCACATCTTCGGGCGACGGGCAACCCCAACTCAACGCTCGCACTGGCTTTGCGTCTTATCTACTCTCAATCGGCCGCGGCTTCGCCGGCTTGGGCGTTACCCGTCCTTGTGATGTCACGCAAAGTTCCTCGTCGTGGTATTCTCCCAAAATGGCTCACGCAGAACAGGGCGCGCCGGGCCGCGCGAAGCTGTGCAATTCGACGACGGTGTTTCTAGTCGGCAACATTGAGCCAACGATGGAGTGGTACAAACGGCTCGGGTTCGAGTCCGAGTACTATCCGCCCGGTTTCGCGATCCTCAGCCGCGATGAGATTCGGATATTCCTGCAACAGCAGCCTGGGTACGTCGCGCCAGACGATCCGGGCCGGCGTGACCGCCACGCGTGGAACGTGTACATCATTACGGATGATGTGAAGACGCTCTACGAGGAGTACTCGGCGTTGCCGGGAGTCAAGATCTCCCGTCAGCTTGGCTGGCAGGATTACGGAATGATGGAGTTCGACGTGATGGATCTTAACGGATCCCGACTGGTCTTCGCGCAGCCGATACCGGCAGAGTAGTTTGGGTCGCGGCAGCAGCGTTCGGAGAATCCACGGACGCATGATCGATGTGGCCGCACGTCGCTCCCGAGCGAGTGACGCCATCCGGAAGGTATCCTGGGCTTCCCAGGCCAGTTCGAGACGTGTCCAGGATGGGGAGCCACTCATTCCGTCGTTGATCACATTGGTGGTTCCGCGAGACCAACTTGCTAACCGCTTTCCTTTCGGGTTCGAATCCTCGCTGGGTCAATGTTGTCTATGCCCATTCGAAAGCACAAACCACTGAGGTGGAAGTTAAGGGCATCTAAACAGGACCCGCAACACCGGCTCTAAGCTATGCCGTATCGCTGCTTTCCGGGGCGATTGGAAGCTCTAAACGTTTACCGGGCCCTGAGAAAGACGAATGCCGCAGACCAGCTCGTAGGTAGCTGAGGACTTGAGGCATTTGCGGGGGCGGCGGGAGCGCGGAAGATTCCAAGACGCATCGCACAACTGCTGCGTGGTTCCGTTACAGGAGCGGAACCGCCCAGCGGCTCGATTCATTACGAGAGCGGCGGCCCCAGCAGTTCCATCCCGTAGCTCTGCATCAATTGCTCTACGCGCGCGAAATCAGGCTGGCTCAAACCCTTGTTCAGCTTGGTCACATCCTCGAAGAACTGGTCCAGGCCGGCAGGAGTCACCATGACCAGGATGTGCGCTGCTTCGTCCCGGAAGTTCTGGTAAGCGTGCGCCGTGCCGCGCGGCGCGAACGCCGAACTACCCGCGCCCCCGGTGAAGCGCTGCCCGTCCACCTCCCAGGTGAGTTCTCCGTCGAGCACGTAGAACCACTCATCCTCCCGCGAGTGGCGATGCAAAGGCGGGCCGGCGAGTTTCGGCACCGTCAAGTGCACCATGGCCACGGCGTTACCCGTGTCTGCGCCGGCGAGTTTGACCAGGCCTGGTTCGCCCAGCACATCCAGCGGTTCCCGCAAGCGGTAGTCTTGCGGACCCAGCACCAGCATTTTCAGTTTCTGATCTGTCATCGTCATAAGTTCAGCCTCCTTTTTTCTTCTTGCCGGTTGGTTGACTAGAAAAACTCTTTTGTTCGCGGCGCAGCGTGTCGAGCAGCGCCTGCGCGGCCCAACTGGCTGCGGCGATAGCCTCCGGACCGGAAAGTCCGCCGCGGTCGCGCAGCATCTGCCAGAACGGTCCGGAATGGATGCCATGAAACACCGCCCTCACTTGCCGGAGTTCCACGGGACTTCGACCCTGCGTTACTTCTTGCAGGCTCTTGTCGAAACTGGTCCGGCCTTCCTCGGCTCCACGCGCGCGGACGCGCGCGCCAGCGGGTGACTCCATCACCGCGCGAACCAGTTTTTCGTTCTGATCGAAGGCACGATATAGCACGCCGATGCTGGGAACAATCTCGGCTTCTTCGGTCGGAAACACGGTTCCAGACTGCTCGCGGACCTGCGCCCACAAGGCTTCATATAGGTCGCACTGCGCCGGGAAATAGCGGTAGACCGTACGCGCTCCGACGCCCGCCGCCTTCGCCACGGCTTCATGCGAAAAGGGCCGGTCGGGATGCTCCACCAGCAGTTCCAACGCCGCGCCCAGTAGATGGTCGCGCGTGGCCGTGGACTGTTTTTCCCGCAACGCCGTTGCTGCCATGACAGTATACTGTCACGAATGGCAGTATACTGTCAATAGAGAAAAGCGCTCACTCTCCTCTAGATCGCGTGCTTGGCCCTTGCCGACCGCCGAGTTCGATCCTGTCGCCTACCCCACCGGATGTCCGTTCATCAGAACGCGGCTGGCACTGGTGCGCCCGAGATAGGTGTTCGGTTCGAGATGCATCCATTCTGGGTGGCCAGGCTGGATGATCGTCGTTAGCCGCAGTCCAACGTATAGGGTAGAAACGGCTTACCTCTGTTCGAGCGAGGCCGATTTTATGCGACAAAAGTTCGAAACGTATCCAGTGTGGGGAGCCATACAAGTTACGAACCGGGAGTGGGGTTCCCCGAACGAGGAACTGTCCACAGGCGCCAGCGTGTAGGCGAAATTCCCCACTCCTTTCGTGCGTAGCGCGCGGGCTGAGTTGCTGGCGCCCACCCCCAAGTCGGGTTACTGCATGGGTTGGAACCCCGTGAACATAAACTGGTACGCGCCGGTGTCTTTGTCATAAAGGACAATGCACTCAGCCCGATATCGGATCGCACGCCCAAGAGTTGCCGGTCTCGGCGCCTGCATGACGAAGCTTTTCCGCCGTAGTAGACGTTCCCGGGTGATCATTGGCTCGAGAAAATTCATGTAGCTTGCATCCGGTAGGAATCCGGCTATCATTGTCCCCAGCCAGTGATCGGTCGCAGTGAACTCGCTGATCAGTGCGGTGTGTCGCCCCATTGCGGAACGGACAGTGGTTCGGGTTGCGCGTAGAAGTTCGGCAGCCGATCAGCCGATGCCTGCTCGAAGAAGAACCCGAAAGGAATCGTGAGCACTTGGCCCAAGGGGATGCCATAAAAATGGAAATCGAAATGTGGGACCAGATAACGGTTAGGCTGCGCGTAACCCGACGAATTCGGCTGAGGGGTTCGGGTCACCCGCGCCAGTCTGTAGGGTGTCGTTACCGCAACTTTGGCTGGTCGCTTGCTGATCACCCACTGTTCGAGATTTCATCCAGCGCCGGCGTTCATGGGTCGGCGGCTTCTGCTTAAGATCTGCTCGTGAAATGAACCGATTGTGTTGGTTCGAACGGATCGCTTTTTCTCGGCCGGAGATTCGAAAGCCGTCCAAGATGCGGTAGCCAAATAGCCGCCCCGCCGATAACACTTCGTAGGCTTATTACCTCGGTATCCACATTTGCGCCACAGTGGCGCTCCCTACGTGCGCGGGTCTTGTCCTGCTTGCCGGTCGTCTCGGAGGAAGGTTCGATTCGTCCAGCGCTTACCGTCTCATCGCCAGTCATCTATCACGTACACGCCCGGGCGATTGTAGCCAGGCCCGTTGGGCCGTTCCATGGCCACTCCTTGGAAGTCAGTTCGAAATCCGCGTGCGTCCAGTATTTGGAACGCTTCCCGCCGCGCAAAGTTCATGCCGGCCACCAGCCGCTGTAGCCCACGCTCGATTGCGAGCATTTCGCAGGCGTCCAACAATTGTTCGAACTGGGTCCCCGCGCGGCTGCCCGATGGCACGGCGCCGAATTTGATGTAGCAAGCTCCGCCGCCCGCTTCCGTTCCAGGTCCGCAGTGGCAGATCGCGAATCCGTCCAACCGCGAGTGATCGTAGAGAAGAACCGTTTCGCCCAAGCCCTGGGTCTTGACGCTGGTGAGTTCGGCCGTCACATCGAGTCCGTCGAAAATGGAATCGGTGAGCTCGCGGCACGCCGCAGTTGCTTCTGCGCGCTGGTCGTCGCTCAATTCCGAGTAGCGCACCGCCTGACGATGCTTCTCCGGTTGTTTGACCGGCTTCGACATAATAGCAGTCAGGAATCGCGGCCAGAACCCGTATTTCTGGTATAGGTGAACGTGCTTGGGGCTCTGCGCAAACGTGAATAGCCCGGTGTGGACGGTTCGCGATTGCTCGAATAAGTCCATGACCGGTTCGAGCAGACGTTTGCCAAGCCCCTGATCCCAGAAATCGGGTTTAATTGTGAGTGGTCCGAAAAATCCGAAGCTGCCCCACAGAGCGGCGAAGTTCGAGCCCGCCAACTCGCTCTTATATTCGGCCGCGAATGCGGTCTGCGGATTGGCGCGCCACCGGGTGCGCACATAGTCTGCGTCCCCAAAAAACTGGAGCGGATCAGGAAGCCCCAAGAACGTTCCGAACGCCAAGCGAAAGATCCGGTCGGCCGACGGAAGGTCATCTTCGCGGAGCTGCCGGACAGTAATTCGAGATGCAATTGCCGAACTCGACATGTCCTTGCGTCTACTCTTCAGATTAACGCCAAAGGCCCGGCACTGCGACGCCGTTGCAACTCATCTTCGATAGGAGCAATGATTCCTCTAGGCAGGGTGGGGGCGCTCGGGCTCGCTCACGCTACCGCGCCGGTCGCGGCTCTATTTGTGAGGATGCTCTCTCCCTGAACGACGATCTCGCGGATAATTTCGGCTGCCGGTTTGATCTCAGACACCAACCCTGCGCTCTGGCCAGCAAGAAAATCCATCGACTCGATGTCGCCGGTGGCATCTCGCGCTGGTGGAATCCCGCCGAAGCGCGGTAGCGGCATGCGCATTCCGCCGAGAGTTACTTCTCCAACAATCGGCTCATCAGGCCGCTGTTCCGAACCGCGCTTCTCTTCGGCCAGCCACTGGTTAACAAACGGAGTACGCAATGTCCGGTGGTACGCGTTGGGCCAGCCATTACCAAATAACGTGGTACGGACTGTATCCTCTTCAGTGGCCGCAATAATCTTTTGTTTATAGATGTCGTGGGCGTTGCATTCTGTAGATGCGATCAGCCGTGTTCCAAGGACGACTCCCTCCGCGCCAAGCGCCAAGGCTGCGGCCAATCCTCTTCCATCCGCTATCCCACCTGCGGCTACCACCGGAATAGGGCCGACGGCGTCCACGATGACTGGAACGAGCACCATCGTACCGACAGCCCCGGCGACGTGGCCACCAGCCTCCACGCCCTGCGCGATGATGAAATCCACGCCAGCACTCCGCGCCCGTTTTGCCGCGCTTACCGATCCCACTTGATCGCAAACCTTGATGCCGGCGCTGTGTGCCTGTTCGACATAGGGAGTAGGATCGCCCCAGAAGAACGAAAGCACCGGCACGCGTTCCTCGATGCACACATCCACGAACGCGGCCTCGGGAACTGGCAGATGAGGCCCCTCGAGGAGGATATTAACGCCGAACGGTCGAGAGGTCATTGTTCGTAGCTTTCTGATCCGTTCTTTCAAATCGGGTGGCAGGTAACCTCCGAACGAAATGATCCCCAGCCCGCCGGCATTGCTGACCGCGGCTGCCAGTTCCAGGCCCATGATCTCAGGTCCCATCGGCGCTCCAAGCACCGGCGCTTGAATGTCCAGGAGTTCGCATAATCGAGTCCTTAGCATGAGTCTCTCCGCAACCATAATACGCGGGAGGACGGCGACGTTCCACCCGCGCCTACGTGATGACCAGAGCCGGTTCGGATCGGCCCGTTCTCGCCCTGGTTCGAGAATCATCCAGGCTGGGTGCCCAACTTGGGTGATGGAGCGGATCGGAGGTCCAGATCCTTGAGCAGTTCATCCAAGCTGGCGCTAATGTTCATTTGCAGAGCACATCAGGCATTACCGCACTCCACGAGGCAGCGGGATGCAATTTCAGCGAAGGGATTCGACGCCTGTTGATGCTTGGAGCCGATCCCAGGCAAGTCGACACCTGGAATAGAACGCCGAAGGAAGTAGCCAAGCAATGTGGATTTGAGGAAAGCCTAGCTGTGTTCAAGGCGGCGCGGCTAGCAAGATAGGAAGGGCTGCGTCAAATCGAGATCCGCACAATTTCCGGCGGCTGCCGATCGTACCCCTCGTTAGCCAGAAGTTGACACAGATTCAGAGCACGCAGTTCGAGATTGCCCACGCGTCCAGAGATCGCTGAAACCATTGCAGACCGTGACGAGCTCTGCATTTTAGAATTCCTTGTCCGGGGCTCAAAGGGTTGGCCGACCGCAAAGCATCCGAGGTTGCTGGGCTCACCACGATGGCTTGGAAGCTCCGTAGATCAGAGTAACCGCGCGCGTTTCGTCGCGCAAGACTGCCGTTGGTCTAACGCATACCCCCTACCGGCGGGGGGCGTGCCGGGGCCGCCGCTTTTGCGGCCACCGGGGCCCGATGGGGGTGTTGCTCGAAGAACATCTGCTGTGGATGGAGACGCAGAATTTCTCCGCCGACATGATCGTCACGCGGCGGGCAGCGATCGGGTATCGACTGGGCGCTGGAACGGGGTCTGGAAGAGCCGCGCGAGGTGACGCGGCCGGTGCTCGAACGCTATCAGCGGTGGATGTATCTGCACCGGAAGGCCAACGGGCAGCCGCTGACGTTTCGCGCGCAGAACAGCCGGCTGCGGGCGCTGCGGGGGTATTTCCGGTGGCTGGCGCGGCAGAACTACATACTGCATAATCCGGCTTCGGAACTGATTTTGCCGCGGTTGGAGAACCGTTTGCCGAAGTATGTGCTTTCCGTTTCTGAAGCGGAGCGGGTGCTGGCGGGGGCGGATTGTTTGCGGGACCGGGCGATGCTGGAGCTGTTCTATGCGACGGGGATGCGGCGTATGGAGGTGGCGTCGTTGAGCTCTATGACATCGATATGGAGCGCGGGACGCTGATGGTGCGGATGGGGAAGGGGAAGAAAGACGGTACTAACGCATACGAAAGACCGGCATATTCCGGTTTCCGAACGGTGTCTGGAGTGGGTGTCGAAGTATGTCCGCGAGGAGCGGGCTTCGTATTTAGTCGCGGCCGATGAGGGGACGGAGTTTTTGAATGACCTGGGCGAGCCGTTTCCGCGTCACCAGGTGACGGCGTTGGTGCGGCGGTATGTGCGGGATTCGGGCATCGGGAAGACGGGCGGTTGCCACTTATTCCGGCACACGGTTGCCACGCTGATGCTCGAGAACGGGGCCGATCTGCGGGTGATTCAGGAGATGCTCGGGCATGCGAAGCTGTCGACGACCGAACTCTATACGCGGGTGTCGATCAATCTGTTGCAGCAGGTGTATCAGGCTACGCATCCGGGGGTTTGTCCTTCGGTCCGGCTGCTCCTTCTGATCCTGCTTTAGCGGCCTCCTTGGAGGCCGCCTTGGCGCTGGAAGCGGAAGAGGAAGAAGAGGAATAGCCGCCGGGGCGGTGGGAATGTGGGAATCGCGGTTTGAGCGATTTCCAAGGGCGGTGGGCGCGCGAGGGAAACCTGGGTTTGGTTTTCCTCGTCGTCCACCAGACCGGCATTTCCACGGCCCTTTTTCCGCTTACACTGTTCCTGTGGGGCTCGCCGTTTCTTCTTCGCGATTTGCGGCGCCGGCGATTTTTCCGTCGTTGGCGAAAACTCGCGTCTGGGGTTTGGAATCGCGGACTTCCCCCTTCGCCTGGGGGTGGTCGGTTGTAAGCTCAACATCGCGTTGGGGTTGTACTTCGCTCTACGACAGGACGGCGTCGGCGCGACTAGATCAACGATATTTTGCCGGGACCTTGGGAGGACGGTTTTTGACGGCGGATCCGGGTATGCCTGGTGACGAGGAAGAACCGCGATCATGGAATTTTTACGGTTATGTACTAGGGGACCCGATAAATGGAAACGATCCTGAAGGACTTGACCTAAGGGGGATCGATCCCGTAAGGTCGCCGACACCTACCTGTCTTGGGCGATTGCAAAGTCAAATTCACGCTACGAAGGATATCGCCGGTTTTTTGAATAGCGACGTCGGGACTTTGGCCCTCCAGGTCTGGTTTGAATATCAAGGCCATGATGGCTCGGAAGTGGAACGGCTTGTCTGGAGGTCGATAGCAAATGTGTTCAGGAATCGGTGGCATTCTTCAGAGACCATAAAGGTAGCGTTAGGACTTAAGAAAAATGTGTCTGACAAGCTTGATTTCAAGCACATGATCTTGAAATCATCTTCAGCCAGAGATAGTCACTGGATCGAGGAGAAAGGTCGCGTCTATCTTAAAGCCAACGAGACAAGTCAGTTGAAAAACTTGCTAAATTCGAGCCCCGACTCAGACCGATGCGGCGCGTTTATAAATTCAGTCCAGATTTCCATTGACGTTTACAACGATCGATCTGATGACCCGACGAGGGGCGCTGTATCGTACATAAGCCTTTGGTATCCGAATAGTCCTCCGGGGTTCCCGGCAAATCCGATAAATCTGACGAATCCATTTGGTGCATTCTTTCCCCCAAATCTAACGATGGGAATTGGCCCGTTTTTTTGGGGTGTGGTCGGTGGCCAGAGCTACGGCCTATCATTTCTCTTTTATGCAGTGAACTTGACGCCGCCGTAAGCGGCAGGAACAATCTATGCACCTATTAGGAATAGTCGGTCGAAACCTCTCGAGGAGGGTTCTGGCGTATTTGTTTATGTTTAGTTTCTCGTTGCAGATAGTGTTTGCCTGCGAGGTCTCAGCGTTGGATCAAGCACGATTGATTTGGTTGACAAGGAGCGGTCCGTTGCCGCAGGCCACGGACCTTGCCGGCAAGGAACTGAACTGTATCAAGGTGGCGGGGCATTTAACAATTGTCCGAGAAATCGATGCGGCATATGTTTATGTGCTTGACGATGAGCGAACTTTTGATCGATGGACAAGAACAGAAGCTGTATTTCCTTTCGAATTTAAACGTTTGATCCGTTCCTACATTCAGAACGCGGAATATGACGGCAAGGAAACGTGGTTGCGGTTTGGGAAAATCAAGCGAGTCGGAAGGTCTGAGGAAATCGACGATTATCTTACACTCTCGAGGGCTCACTCTGACTGGAGCGTGATTCGATGGTTAGACCAACCAAGTTACGTGAAAATGTTCGCTAAGCCCGTGTCCCCGTTTCTGCTTCAGGCAATCAGGGCAAGTGTAGAAAACATGGCGTTAGCATTCTTGACGAAACAGGGGATAGATGCGAGGTCCAGCTTCTTGTCTTTCGACATCGATAGCGAGTTGGCCGCGCGAATACGGATTAGTGCGGCCGTTACCACAGGAACGGGTCGTCGAACGATTCTATTGGAAATGCCTATTAATTGTTTCGATAGACCTTTCGCCGGTTGGCCGCGGCTGCTGTCGCGGGATCTCTAACAGGTCTGCTCTGAGAGCCTCTACCTTACCGCGCGAAGCGCGGCATCAAGCAATCCCGCTTGAGGGGGATCACAGGGGGTGGACCAAAGGAAATTGCGGACCGGACTAGGCGCCCTGACGCCGATGACATGAATTCCGTGTTATCGGGCGTCAGCGAACCCCGCCGCGCCTTGCGGGGACCGGGCCCGCATTTGGCCCAGCGGGGACGATCAGCACGAATTATGTCAGAGGCAACCCCGCGCGACTCCGGACCGCGTTCCACCCTGCCGGAGGCAAACCAAATTCTTTAAGTAATTCTCTCCGCTCACCCGCGCTGCCCCTACCGGCGGGCGGCGTGCCGGGGCCGCTGCTTTTGCGGCCACACGCACGACACCCGACGGTCCGGAATGCCGACGAAGGACTCAGAGACCGGATTAACGGTAGGCTTCTTTGCGGTCGAGAACGCGGTCGATCTGCTCAAAGAGCTTCTCACAGGACGCGAATCGGTGTTGGCTTCGTCATGTCCCGTCCCTCGAAGAGCGGGTCCTTACGAAAGCGCCTGCTTTGCTCCGATCGCTTCGGCGATGATTGCTGTCACCAGACTATTAATGCTGACGCCCTCCTTTTCGGCTTGTTTCGTCAGTTTTGCGTAGAGAGTCTTGGGCAGGCGCTGGCGCCATTGAGCGGCTTCGATGCTGGGCTTTGGTATCTTTCGGCCCGATTCGGCGAACAGGTCTATACAATCGCGGAGTGCTTCGCGGCCATTCGCGATCGCTTCTTCAATGGTTTCGCCGTCGGACATGCATCCGGGTATATCCACGTACTCCACCAGATAACCGCCGCCCTCTTCCTTCGACAGTGGCCGAACCGTGAACTGATACTGGTCAAGGTTTCGATTTGTTGTCGCTCTCATTTTGCTCTGCTATCTCCAACAGCGTCGATCCGCGCGACGAATTGCTTTATATAGACCGGCTTAATCGGCCGCTTCGCCGGCACCGACACGATCTCCTGCACACCGGGCGCGCTGAAAATCACATGGCTGCCGCCACGGCCGGCCTGCGCCACTCAACGAAATTCTCTTCCGCTACCGTCTGCAATTCTTCGATGCGCCAACCCAGTTGATTCTTTCGCATCTTCTGAAGCGTCTTGCGGGCGGCCTTGTGGTACCGCATTCGGTATCACTTTGAGATTCCGCCACTTGAGCGCAACTCAACCCGCGCCAGTTCGAGATTCATGCGAGTGGGAGTCCACGCAGCGCCTGTTCCAGGCTCGGCTTCTGCCCACCTTGCATGCTGATTATCAATCCCCAGCTTGCGCCACCTCTCCACCTTCAGGCTCATCTTGCATGAGACGAGACTGGGCATTGACACTGCAGAACGCTGTTGATACGCTGCCGGACCGAAAAGGGGGGCGCCTTGTCGACCACTTCACTCTGCCGCCTCATGTTCCCGCTCTTTCTGCTGGTTTCCGCGCTTGGCGCGCAGACCGAGCAAGTATTGATCCGGGTAGCGAAACCCTACACGGACGTCGTCCGCGCCATCGAGCAGTTAGGTGGGCGGGTAACGTTGCAGTATCAACACTTTGACGCGCTGGCTGCGGAAATTCCCCGAAGTCAGCTTGCAGCGCTCACGGCGGTTACAGGCGCCGGCAAAATTACCAAGGACTTGATTGTACCCGCGCCCCAGCCGATCGACGCGACCATCGGACGCAGACTGGCGAGTACGGGCGACGAGAACCAGGTGGTTGCCGACTCCGTGCAGTCCCTGGGGACCGCCGAAATCGCGGACATTGCGGGCGCAACACCAGAAGCCTACCGTCTCAATAACTCGATCATTAATGCCGCTCCACTGCATGCGGGCGGGATCACGGGGGCGGGCGTGGTTGTGGCGGTGATCGATTCCGGGATTCGCCCCGGCTTCCCGCATATCTCGCTGGACGGCTCGGTAATCGGCTGCCAGGATTTCGTGGGCGATGCGTTCGGCTGCACGAACCCGGCGAACGACTTCCATGGCACTTTCGTCGCCGGGATGATTTCGGCCAATGTAAACTTCACCTTTTCCGTCGCATCGGCATTCCGCAACGCCGTGCTGGCGGAGTGTCCGTCTTGCTTTGCCAATCCGCCGGTGAACACAGTCATCCCGATGATCGGGACAGCGCCGCTCTCCAGCATTTACGCGTTTCGCGTCTTTGGCCGTACGGGCGGAGCGCCCACGTCGCGAATTCTAGCGGCCATCGACCGCGTGATCGATCTGCGCCAGAAGTTCAATGCCGGCCAGTCCGGAGGGGTCAATATCAAGGTTTGTAACATGAGTCTTGGCGGCCCTACCCTGGCCCCAGGCAGCGACATCGAGAACGCCGCCATCAACGCTTTGATCGCCAGCGACATTGTTCCGGTGATTTCCGCCGGCAATGACGGTCCTGCGACGCTGACGGTTGGCAGCCCTGGCTCGGCGATCGCGGCGTTGACGGTTGGCGCCGCGAGCCTGGCGCACAACGAGCGTATCGGAGCCCGCCTTCGATTTGGACCTGTAAACGGCTCGCTGTTCCGCCCGTTCCTGGGGACGCAAACGGCATACTTTAGCTCCCGTGGGCCGAACGCCGATGGCCGCGTAGACCCGGATGTGTCCAGCAATGGCACTTGGTGCTACGGTCAGGGGAGCGGGTCCACCTCATCGATCTCATTCGGCAGCGGCACCAGCTTCTCCAGTCCGAGCGTGGCCGGCGTGGCCGCGCTCTTGCGCCAGGCCGTTCCCGGCGCGACCGCGCGCCAGGTGCGCAACGCGATCATTTCCACGGCCAACCCCGCGCTGTTCGCCGATGGTTCCGGCCTGCTGGACCGGGGCGCCGGTTACGTTGACGCTTTGGCCGCACGCAACCTTCTGGCCGGCGGCAACGTGCCCGACTCGGTTGCGGTTCCGAATCAGCCGAATTCCAATGTGAAGGTTAATATCGAAGCGAACACCACGCTCAATGTGAGCGACGGTCTTGTACGTAAGAGCGTAGGTAGTCTCAAGCCAGGCCAGCGCTCGGACGTCCTGTATCGCGTGGTTCCTAACACGAAGCAAGTGATTGTCACGCTCTCCAATGTGACGCCGGCGCTTCCACCGGCACAGCAGAATCAGTTGTACGGCGATGATATTCTCCTGGCGATCCACAGCGCCAAGACCAGCTCTATCGGCGACTATCGCTTCTTCGATTTCACTCGTGGCACTACCGCCGTGGTGAACGATCCCGAGCCGGGCATACTGCGCGTGAGCGTGAATGGCGACTGGACTAATGCGGGCACGATCTCCGCGGATGTCGTGGTCGTCTCCGTTACGGACCCCGCGCCACAACTCACGACGCAGGGCAAAATCGTGCCCGGCCAGCTCATCGCCATGCCCCTTATGATTCCGCCGGGCACATCGACCGCCGAGTTCCGGATTTCCTGGCGTGAGAACTGGGGGCGATATCCGTTAAACGACATCGACCTTATCCTGATTGCACCCAACGGCTCAGTCAATTTTAGCGGAGCCACTCTCAATTCGCCTGAAACCGTCACCATCAAAAATCCGGCGACCGGCCTCTGGAGGATTCTGTTGAGTGGTTTCGAAATCAACACAGACGACGACAAGTTCGAGCTGCGCATAGCGCTGGACGGAAAGGTCGTGCAGTAGCCGCAGTCGCGCCTTGCCGGGCACGCCATCGATCCGGAACTCGTTCCGCACGGGCCGCCCGCCGAGAGCCGCTACAGGCTTAACGCCCGTTCAATCCGCCGGTCCGGGATCAGCCATACGATCGCAACGGCAACATAGCAGGCACACGCGATCCATTCGCTGATGAAGGCCAGCGGAATCGCCACTGCATAGGTAAGAAGCGAAATCTTGCCTTTCCTATCCGAGCCAATGGAAACCGCAAGCGTTGAGTCTTGTCCGTGTCTTGCGATGAGCGCTCTTGTCAGCACGACATAGGCCCCGCCGGCAAGCAAGAGAACAGTTCCGTATAGTGCCGTTGGCCACGGGGCGAAGTGATTCGCCCCCATCCAACCTGTCGTGACAGGGATGAGGGAGAGCCAGAAAAGCAAGTGCAGATTCGCCCACAGCACGGGGCCACTGACCTGTTTGGCCGCATGGAGCAGGTGATGATGATTGTTCCAGTAGATGCCTACGTAGACGAAGCTCAGCACATAACTGAAAAAGACCGGGATCAGCGGCTGTAAGGCCTCCGGACCGGCGCCGTGAGGAGCCTTCAGCTCCAGCACCATGATCGTGATGATAATCGCCAGCACACCATCGCTGAATGCTTCCAACCGTCCCTTGTTCATTCTTCCTCCGCGTAGCTATCTCGTGCATTATGATCTTTTCGATGACCGCGCCGCCCGAACAATTGCATATCCGCTTCCAGGACGCCTTCAATCGCCATGAGTTGGAGTCGATTGTGGCGTTGTACGAGCTCGGCGCAGGGAACCGATGCCATTCGCGAAGCGTATCGCAGCGCTCTCGCCACGCGCCCGACTATCGACCTGCGGACGCTACGAGTGAACCGTGCCGGAGAACTCGCCATGCTGCACGGGAAGTGGACATTGCGTGAAACCGGAGCGGTCGGCGTCGAGAGCCAAAGACAGGGCCGGAACACGGAGGTCGTTCGGCTGCAAGCGGATGGGCGCTGGCTATTCGTGATCGACAATCCCCTGATGCCCGAGGATTGAGGGCCACCTTTTCGGGGAAGGCAGCGGCAGATATGAAATTCTATCGACGCATGCTGTTCTCAGGTCATTGTTGGCCAGGCGTCGACTAAGGTACGTCGCTACAGCTACTCGCGCCGACGGGACGGGATGCGCTAGACTTGGTGTTTAGTTGGCGTTCGGTTGCATTTAGCCGCACCTGACAGGGTCGCAGGTCGTTCCAGACGGCGAGTGGGCCTTTTCATTCGGGAGCTTCGACCGGCGTGGCGCTCAACAGTCACTCTAACTCCATACGGCTTATGTCCAATGAAAGTGCTGCCCGAATAACGCCCTGGAGAAGTTGGCGACGGGTAACTCCGTGGTGCAACACCGCGCTAATCGTGTTGTGTCCACTCCTGTCGTCGTTGGTCGTCTTTTCAGACGGGATGAACGCGTGGTTTCAGCAGGATGACTTCGCGCACCTCAAACTTGCAGCACAAACGCCTCTCGCGGAGCTAGCCAGAGTGCTCGTGCGGCCGATCGCACAGGGAACGTTTCGTCCTCTGAGCGAGCGCTTCTTCTACTGGTCTGCCTACCATATCGCCGGGCTTGACCCGCTGCCCTTCCATATCGTCTCCTATGTCACCCAGTTCGTTTGCTGCACGTTGTATGTGTTACTCGTGCGACGCATCGTCGGATCCGGGCTGGCCGCTGCCGTGGCGGCCGCTATCTGGGCGACGCACCCCTGCCTGACCTTGCCGGTGACGTGGATCGCCACGACCAATCAATTACTTTGGATCGCGTGCGCTCTAAGCGCATTGTATGGGTTCATTCTTTACTGCGATACGGGAAGGCGAGGGTATCTCTGGATGTCCTGGGGTGCTTACCTGCTTGGTTTCGGCATGCTGGAATCCAACGTGGCTGTGGCGGCGCTCATTCCCGTATACGCCGTTATCTTTCAGCGCGCGCGGATGAGACACGCACTCGCGTATGTGCTGCCGGGTCTCGCGTTCGCGGGGTTGCACTTCGCTTTGATTCCACGTGCCGGGGGCAAAACGTACGGAATGCATGCCGGTGCCGAGTCGCTCAAAGCACTCTGGACATATTGGAAGTGGTCATGGGTGCTTGAACCATCAGCCCTTCCCATCGGCGTTCCAGGTTGGGTGGCGACGCTTGCAGCAACGCTGTCCCTCCTCGGCGTCGCAGGACTGCTGCTGGCCTACAAGGGATTACGCAGGGAAGTGGCGTTGGGGCTGTGCTGTTGGCTTATCCTACTCGTTCCCGTTCTCCCCCTTACCCAGCATCTCTCAGACTACTATCTAACAGGGCCCCTTCTCGGTATGGGGATCATCCTTGCTGCGGTCATCCGACAGTGGCCTCGTGCCGGCATACTACTCTCAGTTCTGGTTGCGATGGCCTCTGTACCAACGTCACGATACTACGCTTTCACGAACGTGCAACGAAGCAAGAACATCGAAGCGCTGGTGAAGGGAGTAGGCCAGGTCAAGACCGCACACCCGGGAAAGACCATCCTCCTGTCCGGCCCTCCGTGCCAACATAGCTGAGACAGTTCCGGCCAGCCTAATTAAAGAGCAGGGCGGGAAAGAGAACCGGAATGAACAAGCAGCAGGCGAATGGATCGACCACGGCGTGGGGAGCCGCGG
>JACPPF010000056.1 GCA_016191165.1 Planctomycetota bacterium | reverse complement strand
CGTCCGTTTGCCTGGAAGTTCACTCGACAGGATATGCTGAATTGGCTAAAACGTGCGTCGCCGCATTTTTTAGCAGCTTCCGCTGCCTGAGGGAAGGAACCGGGAAACCACGACGTTATTTGTGAAACGAACCACTTAGCATCATCGAGCGCACCCGGCCAATGCGGTCCCCGAGCCAGCCGAAAAGGACCCCGCCGGTCGCGGCGCCGACGAGGAAGACACTGGCCATGATGCCCATCCAGAGCGTGCGCTGGCTTTCGCCGACCAGTTCATCGAGCGCGGGTTTCTGGATGAGGGGGAATAAGCCCATCTCCAGCCCGTCGAACAGCCAGCCCAGGAGCGCCGCGGTGAGCGCCATCCATTTGCCGAAGGTGGAGATACGTGGCGCGGAGTCATTCATGGAGTGGTTTCGCA
The DNA here is from genome assembly GCA_016191165.1 of Planctomycetota bacterium. Taxonomy (GTDB): domain Bacteria; phylum Planctomycetota; class Planctomycetia; order Gemmatales; family Gemmataceae; genus SIAQ01. The sequence continues at coordinate 70,205 of JACPPF010000056.1, read as the reverse complement.
AGTGGCGAGCCTCCCGCGTCAGCGGCGGGAGGATGGAGGCGGGCGACAATCAGGACAGCATAAGCGAAATGGCGGGAAGGTCAAACAAAATGCGAGCGGCCCGGGAATTCTCGATGGGACATAACCGCCAAACGAATTCGGCGGTATTCAATTCAAACCATCCAGCTCGCGCAGCCGATTGCGCAAGAAGCGGGCGCGTTCGGAGTTGCGCTCATCGCTATCGAGTTCCTTGCCCATCAGTTTCTGGAGGTGGGCCGGCTGGGTGTGAATGAAGAGTTCGTTGACGCCGTGGATGTCAATGTCGTCAATCAAATGCAGGTTGACGCCAAGGCGGACGCTGGAGAGGAGGTCCATCGTTTCTTCGGAGGTCATCATGGCGGCGTTTTGCAAGGTGCCAAAGGCGCGCTTGACGCGATCGAGCACCTGGGGCCGGTTATCGCGCGTGAGGGTTTCGCGAGCCTGGCGTTCGTAGGCGATGATCTGGGGTATGACATCCCGGATCTCGTTGATGATCTGGGTTTCACTTTTGCCAAGCGTCACCTGGTTGGATATCTGGTAAAAATCGCCGGACGCCCGGCTGCCCTCGCCGTAGAGTCCGCGGACGGCAAGGTTGATTTTTTGCAGAGCGCGAAAGACCTTTTCGATCTGCTTGGAAAGCACCAGGGCGGGAAGGTGAAGCATCACGCTGGCGCGCAGGCCCGTGCCGACGTTGGTGGGACAAGCGGTGAGATAGCCGAGCTCTTCGCTGAAGGCGTAGGGGACTTTTTCTTCGAGCTTGTCATCGAGCCGATCGGCGTCCTGCCAGGCATCGTCCAGGGCAAAGCCTGACCGGATGACCTGCATGCGGATATGATCTTCCTCGTTGATCATGATGCTGATGATTTCATTGGCGGCGACGGCGACACCGCGCGGGCCTTCGCTGTTGGCAAGTTCGCGGCTGACCAGCTGGCGCTCGACCAGAACCTGCCGGTCGAGGGGTGAGGCGGCGGCGAGATTGACGTATTCCAAACGCGGGTCGAAATCGAGTTTCTCCACCCGCGCCTTGAGCGACTGCTCGATCTCGGCCTTCTGGTGCGTCGTGGCGCGGTTGGTGAACGGGAACGAGGAGAGATTGCGCGCCAGCCGGATCCGGCTCGAGATGACGATGTCCGCCTCGGGACCGGAAGCGCGCAGCCATTCCCCGTTCGATTGCGTCAGGCTATCCATGTTCATCCGCGTGTTCCTTCTGTCGTATCAAGTCGCGCAGCCGGGCGGCGTCCTCGTAGGCTTCCCGCTCGACGGCGTTTCGTAGTTGTTGTCTCAGGTCCAGCAACACGGTCTGGGCAGCGGCGTGTTGCAGCGCATGTACCGGAATCTTTCCCACGTGCCGACGACCGCGATGGATGCGTTCCAGAAGCGGCATGAGCGGTTCGCGAAACGCAACATAGTCGTCGGGACAGCCACACCGTCCCGCCGCCTTGAACTCCATATACTTTATCCCGCACGTGGGGCAGGTCAATTGCGCCAGTTCTTTGGTGGCCTCGCCGACGTTCTGCCCGATCACCGATTGCAAAATCGCGGTCAGATTCAGGTCTTGCTGTTTGAGCAATTGCTGTTTCCGAGCGCAGTCCTGACAATAGTGCTTTTCCCGCTTCTTGCCATTGACGATTTCCGTCATGTGCACGGTCGCCGTTTCATCACACGTTTGGCATTTCATTGGTTTTGGTTTCCGTTTCCTCGTCCAGCGTTCGCGACGTTTCATGCCATGCCGAATTGCGAACGACAAGGCGAAACTTCAAACCTCTTCAAGGGTCTTGATCTGATCGCGCACGCGCGCCGCCTCTTCGTAGTCCTCGCGCTCCACCGCGCGTTTGAGCCTTTGCCGAAGTTGAAGCAGCTCCGCCTCGGCCAATTTGGTCTGCGGGTAGCGCCGCGGCGTCTTGCCGATGTGGCGCGTATCGCCGTGAATATTTTCGAGCAGCGGCATCAATTCGTTGCGGAAGACCTGATAATCGCGAGCACATCCCAGCCGATGGTTGTTGCGAAAATCGATGAACTTCAGGCCGCACTCGGGACAGGCCTGCTGCGGGAACAAGGCTTCATCGAGTTCGCTGGCCACTTCCGCGGCGGATGTTTTGCTGGAGTCGCCATCGCTGGAATCGTGAACATATTTGGGGTAGCACTGCTCGCACACGTGGTGCTCTTCGAATTTTCCTTCGCCGAGGACCTCGGTGACGTGGATCGTGGCCGGGCTGTCGCAGCGTTCGCACTTTTGCATGATGGGTTACCCGCGGGTGGTTCTCTAGCGCCATTCTAACAGGGCGCGCGAGCGTGTCAAGAATACGTGACAACCCGGTACGCTCGGCATGGCGCTTTAACGCCACGCGTGCTTGCTTTTGGCCAACTCGCCTGATAAACCCACATCATGGATTCGCACGAACTGGTTCTCCTGAGTCCCTACCGCTATCCGGCCCAATATGCCATGACCATGTCCGACGAGGACATGGCAGCATGGCTGAATGGGCATACAGCGCTGTGGCATCCGGCGCTTCTTTGGCAGGCCAAAGGCCCTCCGCGAATCGAGGCGACCTACGATCACGAGACGCCCAAGCCCGGCCACGTCTACGCCCTGCCTGAGACACCGCCGGCCTACCTCCCCGACGACTGGGACGAGCGCGTGAAGCAAGCCGGCTCGCTGGTTTTCCGGGCCACGCCCGATCGCGAGGCAACCCTGGCGAACCTCACCGCCGCTCTTACGGCGGAGGGCGCACCATCGCCTGGCTGGAAAGCCGGGTTGGATCGCGTCCCCACTGAGATAGGCCCGTTTTTCGGTCTGGCCTGGGGCCATCTCCTTCTGGCCGCCCTGGCCGAGGCGATGGAACACGAAAATCTGCTCGAACCCGAATCGTTCTGGGGCGAAGTCCAGCAGGCGATCGCCTTGCTAGGTGGAATGACGTATACGCCGCGCGTGCCAGCGCCATCGGATTACGATGCCGCGGAAACCTATGCTCCCGATTCGCCCGATGAATACGGTACGCCGGATTCTGCACTCGCTGACGCTTCCGGATTGCCGGACGACACCGGCGCGAAAGTCCCGGCCATCGCGGATACCCAGGAGCCCGCCGGCGCGGATGGGCAGGAGCCTGTTGTCGCTGATGCTTCCGGCTCGTCCAGCGATTGGCGCGAACCGTTGCGCGCGGCGGCGGCACGCCTGTTGAGCGCCCGCGAGGTCCTCTATCCGGTCACGATTCACCTTCTCGATGCGGCATTTCTGGATGAGGCGGCGCTGGCCACGGGTTGGCCCGCTGGCTTTGATCTCGGCGTGACCACCAACTTCATCGTGGACACCGCGACGCTCGAACGTCTTGCAGAACAGGCGCCCAACCGTTTCGCGGCCCTGCAAGCCGCCGTTCAGAACGACTCGGCCGAGATCTGCGGCGGCAGCTACCTGGAGCGCGAGGATCCCCTCTTGCCCCTCGACTCGCAACTCTGGAACCTTCGGCACGGACTGGATCGCGCCCGGGAGTTGCTCGGCGTGGAGATTCGCGTCTTCGCCCGCAGGCGCTTCGGCTATCATCCGCAGTTGCCGCTCTTGCTCACGTCAAACGGATTGACCAAGGCGCTTTTCCTTACGTTCGACGAAAACGCGGGGCTGCCCAGTTACGCCAACGTCGTGGTGAGCTGGCCCTCGCCCGACGGTAAACAGGTCGATGCCTTCGCGCGGCAGCCAAAATACGCCGACAGCGTGGACGCCTATTTCAACCTGGGCCACGCCTGGTTCAAGACGACGCGCGAGGATCAGGCCGCGACGATTTTTTTTCTGCACCGCGACAAGCCGACTTCGGTCTGGCATCGCGACCTCATGGAACTGGCCAACCTGGCGCCCGTCCTGGGCCAATGGACCACCTTCTCGCGCTACCTCGGCGAAGTGATGCCCAGCGAGTACCCGTCGATGATGACGGCCGACGACTTCCACTTCGATTTCCTGAGCGAGCGCATCGCCGCGAACAGCGACGAGCCCGTAAGCATGTTCGCACGCCACTTGCGCACGCGCCGGCGGATCGACGCCTGCTGGACCTACGCGGCACTGCACCGCGCCCTGGCCGGCATCCGCGATACGCTCGATGTTGAGGATGCCCTGCGCACAATCGAAAAGCAGGCCGAGACCACGCTGACCAGCCCCGCCGAGCTGGTTGATCTCGAAAAACGCATCGCCGCCGCCCTGGCCGATCGACTGCAAGCGCGGGCGGAGCCGAATCAACCAGGCTACATGATTCTCAACCCGTGCGGCTTCGCTCGCCGCGCGGTGCTGGAGTTGGAGGAGGGCACGAACCCGCTGCCAATCGGCGGCATCGTCAAGGCCTGTCAACTCGACAAAGGCCGACTGTACGCCGTCATCGAGGTCCCGGCGCTCGGATTCGCGTGGTTGCCACGTGAGGGCCCGCCCGGCACGCCCACGATGGCAGTCAAATTCCGCGTCGGCGATCCGACGACCAACACCATCCGCAACGATTTCCTTGAGGTCGAAGTCGATCCAACCACGGGCGGACTCAAGGCCATTCGCGATCACAAGACGCGCATCAATCGCCTGGGCCAAATGCTCGTCTTCAATCCCGGCAGCCGAATGGTCGCGCAAACGATTCGCGTGACCTCGACCGGCCCGGCGCTGGGCGAGATCGTGTCGGAAGGTTTCTTGCTCGGCGAACAGGACCAGGTCCTGGCGAATTTCCGCCAGCGCCTGCGCCTTTGGGTCGGCAGGCCGCTGCTCGAGATGCGAATCGAGATCACGCCGCAACAACCCCCCGCCGGCTACGGCTGGCACGCCTACTTCGGCGCTCGTTTCGCCTGGCGCGACGAGCGCGCCACCCTCGTTCGCGGCTTCAACGGCATGGGCTACATCACCAACCACCCGCGGCCCCAGACGCCCGATTACCTCGACATCCGCATGGCGCCGTTGACGACGGCAATCCTCACCGGCGGGTTGCCGTTCCATCAAAAACAGGGCGGCCGCATGGTCGATGTGATCATGGTCCCCGAGGGCGAAAAGGCCACCGTGTTCGAGATCGGCATCGCCGTCGATCGCGAGGTGCCGATGCAAACGGCGTGGGGTTACGTCTCGCCGTTGGCGATTGTGCCGGCGACGAAGGGTCCGCCGCATATCGGCGCCTCAGGCTGGCTCTTCCACATCGATGCGTCCAACCTGCTGTTGACGCGCATGACCCCCGGAATTTTGGAGGCGAGCCGGGAGCGTGAGCGACCGGAGGTCTCCGACGCCATCACCGCCCGCTTCCTCGAATGCGCCAACTACAGCGGCCAGGCCGAGTTTCGTTGCGTCCGCGATCCGCAGCGTGCGACCGTCCTTGATGCTCAGGGCCAGTTCATGGTCGAGGCCAACCACGCCGGCGACATCGTCCACCTGGAAGTGACGCCCAACGATCTCGTGCACGTGCAGGTCGAATTCAGCGTGCCAATCGAACCGCCGTCGGAGGCGTGAGGCTTCCTGTGTGAGAAGTCCCTCTTGCTCCCTAAGCTGGAATTTGACAATGCCTTACGGCATTTTTTTTGAGGACTTCTCACGGGGCGCGGGGGGTAGGTCAACCAACCTTGACAAGGCGGCGCCCGCGCGGGTAACGGTCACAAAAATCAGGCTGGAAAGCCTGACCTACGCCAAATATGCAGAGGTGTTCCAATGTGCCGAGTACTTATTCTTTTGGGTTTGGGCTTCCTTCTTGTCGTTCCCGCTCACGGCCAGGATCGCAAGTTGCTCAAATCAAAAGGCTGGGGCAGCCTGTCGGGAAAGGTGATCCACGGCAGAACGGGGCGACCGATTGCGAATGCGCTGGTGTTCCTCAAGGCGCCTGGCGGGACCTATTTTCCGATCCACAACAACGACCGAGTCCGCAAGAAACCGCTGGTGATCGATGTGACGAAGGCGGCATTCACGCCCCGTCTGTCCGCCCATTTCCCAAGTTACTTTGACGGCAAGAAAATGGCGTCCACGGGGGAGAAAATCACGTTCCGCAACGACTCGAAATTTGCCATCAATTTACGCGCCACCCCGCATCCGATCCTCAACGAGGACAATAGCTTCAACCTCATTCTTTCGGCCAAAACCAGCGCAACGAAGACCTTCAACGCCCAGCCGATGCCGGTTGTTCTGCAGGATGATCTCGCTCCAGCAAAGAAAAAGGGGCTGGTTCAAGTTTTCGATCACCCTTACTTCGGGATCACCGACAAGAATGGCAGTTTCAATATCCCGCGTGTACCCGCCAACGCCGACATCGCCGTGATCGGCTGGCACGAGGATTTCGGATGGATACCCCAAAAGGCGGGGACGAGGCTGAAATTCAAGGCGGGCAAGAACGCGTTGGACTTGATTTGGCCTAGGTAGTTTTGCCGTGACCCGAATAGGAGCGCGGGCGGAATTACTCGCGGGCACGGCCGCCGTGCGCCCCTTCGGGTCGCGGCCCCACCAGAGGGAAACCAAAAAATGGCGACCGACGACAAATCCAAAGGCAAAAAGAAGAACCACGATTTGACAAACCGGAAGACCACCGCGAGGGCAGCTGAGCTGGTCATCACCCTTGCCGCGGAAGGGGGTGGGTTCGATATCTATCGCACACCGGTTCCTTCCGGCGGCTGGCACTTCTCCGAGAACGGAAGCAGCATGTTCATGGACGAAGGGATTGACGAATGCTGGATTCCCTGGACCAGTAAGCCGGTCGCAACCATTCAGGAGGCGCTGCCAACCGAGGGGGACGGTGACTCATGGATCATGTTCTGCCCGATCGCCATCCATCCGGACTACCGGTGCGACATCTGGCAGATGGTTCAGGAGGTGGTCTACAAGCTGCCGGACGGTAGAAAACGTTGGTGGGCGGAGCGACGACAAAAAGATTGGGAGCGTCTTTTGCGACGCAAAGTGAAACTGGAACCGTCGCCGGAACCCGCAAAGGTGGCCAAACCCGCACGGAGACCACGGCCTGTGAAGAAACCCAGGAAGACGAAGCCTGCAAACGATCTTTTCGGCAACGAGATTCCGGACACTGAATAGCGGCAAGTTCGGAAAATAACAGTCGAGAAGTTTTTCCTCCAATCAGGGTGATCCGCTGATCCCCAATCCGTCAAGGGATCACCCCGGCCTGATGCGCGTATCCGGCGCCGCGGGCGGAATCTCCGCGGCGGGCGGCGGCTTCTTTTCCTCATTCGAGGTCGGCACCACCCAGCGCAGGGCCTGCATCGCCATGAAGATCGCCAGCAGTGGCAGGATCGCCCAGGCCAGCGGGGGCACCCACACCGACACGATCAACACGACCAGCGTGAGCCAGATCAGGCTACAGCCGACCAGCGTCATCGTGCCCTTGAACGTCGCTTCCTCGGTTGTCTCTTGCAGGTCAAGCGTGCTCACGCGCCCCTTCTCGGCACTGCGGCGGGCGGCATCGTCGAGTTCCAGCGCCCGCAACTCATCCTGCCAGGCCAGGGCTGGCGGGTCTTCGACCAGGCTTCGTGCCAGCGGGCGCTGGTGAACGCGCCGAATCGAGGCAACCTCCACCTCCTGTTCAAAGTGTTCTAGAAGGGCCGACCACGGATCGAATGGGTCGAAGATTTCCGTTCGTTCTGCGCCGCGCTCGTCGGTGTACGTCCACCGAGACGGGCCGGGCCAACCGCGCTCGAGGAACAGCGTCGCGCGCCCGGTGGTCGTCACCAGGGAAAGCCGCCAGCGCGCTTCGGACTGATCGGGCACGTAAGTTGCCTGAAAAACGAGCCCCGACAGGAAACGTCCCGACAGAAGGAGCGGCTGGCCAGGCAGAAGCTCGGCCTGCGTGGTCTGCAAATAGACCTCGGCAATCTCGCCGCCGATGAGGCGTAAAACATCCCACGCGGGCAGGCCGGGTTTGCCCGACTCATCCTCCGCGCCAAGCAACACTTCCTCGGTGGACCAGATTTCCAGTTCCAAAAAACGCGGCGGCGGGCCGGCTTGCACAAGCCTGCCGACGCCAGCAAACCCTGGATGCAACGCAGCGGGCAAAAGAGGCAGCAGGACAAACCCCGCATCGGCCTGAAGGAGCGCGGCCTCATAGGCAAGGTCCGGCGATGGGTCGGCCGGGTGGACACACAACACGTGAAATTCCGATTGCAGAGCACGGCGCAATTGCCCCGCGCGCAAGGCAGGCCCACTGGCAACGATTACGGCGTCCAGCGCCGCGTCCGAGAGCACTTCTTCCAACTCGCCGACGGAGCGTGGAGCGATTCCCAGCCGTTGCAAATACGCCAGCCCCGGCGCCGGGCCGGAGTAAAGGCGCAGTTCATGACGCCCCGACGCCGCCACGGCGGCAGCGAAATCCAGTCCGTCCCGATGATCGCCCAGGAGAGCAAAACGCATGAAAAAAAATCATTGAGCCGCGACCCGAAGGGGAGCGCGGACCGAAGTTTTCGTCCGTTTGGATCTATTCCGCGTTCCCCTTCGGATAGCGGGCCAACGTTTTATTTGCCACCTTTCAGGAGACTGGCGGCATCGGCGCCGGGCGGGGCCTGCGTCGGGTCGCCGCGGATTTGTTTGGGCAAGGTTAAGACCCTGAGCAATGTCTTGGCCGAGACGTTCTCCAGGGGCATCGCCTTGACCGCGGCACCCGGTTGATAAAGGACCGGGTTCTGCTCGCCGGCCTGGCCCCAGGCTTGCGCCCAATCGGAGAGCTTTTGCCTGGCGTGGGGATCGGACTTCGCGGGTGCGAAAAACGCGAACAGGCGAGCGTCGTAGACGTTGTGCCCGCCGCGCCAGCGCCACAGCCCTTTCGCCGCCCACGTCTCAGCGCCGCGCACGAGCGTGGGCCTGGCGTCCGCGTCATCGAACGGGCCGAGGAACACGTTGCTGCGGACATGCACGACCGTCGCCTGGGCGGTTTCGCTGGCCGGTTCGGTCCCGAGTGTGAAGCAGTTCTTGCGGACCGCCCAGGTGTTATGGTCCAGAACGTGAATCCCTGGTCCGCCGCGTTCGCCTGGATCAAAGCGAACCGCGTCGTCCAGCGAAACGAATGCATTGTTGTGCGCTTTTAACTGAACCCTTTCTTGCAGATCCAGAAGCAGCCGGCCGGCAAGGAGAACGTTGTCGCGCAATAGCAAGGTGATTGGCGTTTCGGCCGCGTTCGACGCGGCGATGAGGCTTTGAAAGCCGCCCGTAATACGAAATAGGGGCCCTTGCAGCCACGAGCGCGTAAGGGTCAGGTCGGCGCCAAGAAGCCGAATCAAGGAAGGCACGCGCGATCCGTCCGCCAGGACGATGCGAGCGCCGATCAACTCGAGATGGCCATCCGTCATCGCGACGATGGGGGCCTGCTGCTCGATGACGGTTTCGTTCGCCTGCAAGATGATCTGGCCGCCGGGTGCGGGATTTGGCTCGAAATACAAAATCAGGTGCTTGATGCCCTTCACCCGCACCGGGCTTGTTGGGCAAGCCCCGCGGCCCGTCAGGCGCAGAACAACCCGCGGTGCTGGCTTGCGCGTTTTCAACACGGTGTCCAGATGGGCGCCCAGGTCGACCTTGTTGAGGTCGAGGCGCTCACCGTGATAATACCCGTCTTCGGTGCGATTGATCTCGGGCGCCTCAAGGCTGACGCCGGAAATGAGCGGGGTGGTTTCGAGCCGAAACTCAGGCGCGGGCGGCAGTCGGCCGATCACGCACCCGATCGCGCCCGAGCCGGAGAGCGCGGCAAAAGCCACGGGCGCGTCGTCCGGGCGAAACGTGGTCGCGGGCTGCCCGTCCAGGCCGCTGGGCGGATTGATGGGCCAGGTGTTTGGAAGGGCCCGATCCCCCGAGCTGTAAAGCCAATGAGCGTGCCAGCTTTCCAGGTCGGTCCCGGCGATATTCTTTCGCCGCGACACCAGCAATTGCTTCCAGCCAGCGTAGACGCTATTGCGAGCGCGCCAGCTCGTAAGGGTCAATTGCCGGGAATTGCCCAGATGAAGCATGTCGCCGGCGGGCGCCAGCGTGTCGTCTCGGCTCAGAATCGAATCGAGTATGCGGCCCTTGAGCGGTGGCGAGAAATCGCTTTCGCCGCCGGGCGTCTGCCAGCGCAACAGGGTTTGCCCCGCAACCAGGGTTGACCGAACGCAATAAAGGCCAAAAGCGTGTTCCTCACGGCCGTTGATCTGGAAAAGCGGGGCCTCATGGCCGGCGATGAGCGACTCCTCCAGGATGACGTCCATCGGTGCGTCCCGCGAGTGAATGACCGTCGCCTGTGCGCCGCGCACGTAACTGTGTTGCAGCCAGGTACGCGTCGGCTCCTTGCGGTTGCTTCCCAGGCGCCGGATCAAGGCAACGGTGTCAGGAGAGCTGGCATCAAGGGAAAAAGTGCAGTCGCGCGAGTAGAAGTCGGTGTCGAGCAGGTCAAAGACCGTTGCCGGGCCCTTCGCGGACCAGCGTTTGACCAGGTCAAGATTTTCGAGGATCAACGTGCCGTCAGAAATCGCGCAGAAAGTGAACGGCCCCTTGCCTGGACCATCCCAGACGATGGCCGGACGGTGGCCGGCGGCGCCGCGCACGAAAATCGTCCGTTTCGCCACGGCAGGCAACATCGACACGCAGATCGGGCCGTTGTCGTGAATCTCGATGACGGTGAACGTGCCCGATTTCGTCGCGGCAAAGGCGTCCGCAAGCGTACGAAAGTCGCCGGGGCCCGATGGCCCCAGACGGCGGACGCGCATCACGATGGCGTCTTTGGGGGCTTCGGGGAACGTCGTGAACGGGCCGCGATACTCCTTGAGAAGCTTGTGCCGCTCCACGGAATTGACCGCTGCCTCCATCCGCGCGAGGGGCCATTCGCCAGCGCCCATCAGCTTGGCCGAGGTGTCGAGGATCGGGTCGGGTTTCTTTTCTTTCTTGGCATCCGGGTTTTCAACAAAGGGTGGCGGGCCGGGTTGGGGAGCGGGTTCAGGCGACTTTTTGCGCGGCGACGAATTACCGCCAAAAATCAGGGCGCCGATCAGCACCAACCCGAGGACGCCCACGACTCCTCCGGTCGCATACATCCACGTGGGCGAACTCGGCGCCGGCTTTTTCTTCGGCTTCTCATCCGCCGGCGGCCGTTCTTCCGCGGTTTTCTTGGCGGGACGGCGCTCCTCTGGCTCCTTGCCACGGGGAGTTGGTATCTCCGGGTCCGTATCCTTGCGTTTCTTCTCCGTGGGCGGTGCGACTCTGCGCGGTTTGGTGGCCTTCACCTGGCGCGGCGGGTCGTCTGCGTCGTCATCCACGTCAACATCGTGAGGGAGAATCTGCGTCGGATCGTTGGCGCGTTTTTGGCCAGGGGCGCGCACGAGCTTTGCGGAGACCGAATTCTTGCCGGCGGGAACGGCGACCTCGCCGGGGTTTTCCAGTGCGTGCAGCAACTCCGCGGGAGTCTGGTAGCGGTCCTGCGGATCTTTTTCCAGCATGCGGTGGATAATGACCGCGAGGCTTTCCGGCACCGCCTTGTTGAGACGGCGCACATCCGGCGCCTGCGCTTGCATGTGCTGCACGATGCGTTCCGGAAGCGAACCGCGCGCAAACGGCGCCGTGCCCGTCAGCATGTGGAAGAACGTGCAGCCCAGCGAATAAATGTCACTGCGGGTATCGGCCGAGCGGCTGTCACGCGCCTGCTCGGGGGACATATAATCGACGGTGCCGACCGTCGTCTTGTCGCGCGTGATGCGAAATTCCTCATCGTTCTCCTGGCGGATCGCCAGCCCAAAATCAGTCAGTTTGACAAGGAGCTGCCCTTCCTTTTGCGTTAGCAGGAGGTTCGACGGCTTCACGTCGCGATGAACGATGCCCTGCTCATGCGCATGACCCAACGCCCGCGTTGCCTGGATGATGATCTGCCTGGCCTCCTCGGGATCGAGCAGGCATTGGCGGTTAATGTAATCTTGCAGGTCGGCGCCATCGACGAATTCCAGGGCGATGAAGTGCGTGCCGTGGTCCTCCCCAACGTCGTAGATGGCGACGATGTTTTCGTGACGAAGCTGGGCGGCCGCCTTGGCCTCGCGCTCGAAGCGGATCAGCGTGGTTTTTTGCTTGGCGAATTCGACAGGCAGAATTTTCAGGGCGACAAACCGATCGAGGTCAGGGTCGCGCGCCTTGTAAATGATGCCCATGCCCCCCGTGGCGAGATGATCGACGATCTCGTACTTGCCGACGCGTTCGGTTCGTCGAGCCGATTTTTTTTGAGTTTCCTCAGGCATGGCGAACCGTCGAGGGTGAAGGGTATCCGATGTATCTGATACGTGGCGCGGCACGCCGGGGTTCGGTTTATCCAACCCCATTTTAGCCGCGGCGCACCCATGGAGTCAACGTGAGAGGACGTGAAACGTGAAATGTTTGGCGGGCAGAGAATTCATTCGGCGGCAATGTCTGCTCAATGCGAGAAACCCCGCGCGGCAGTTCGCGCGGCTAAACGCGTTCGATGGCCAGGTTGTTTTCTTGCAAAAACGCCGCGCACTCCGTCCGCGTGAAAACGCCGGGCGTGGTCCCGATGGCGCGAACGCAACTCGCGCCCAGGGCGCTGGCGAGGCGCAAGCAGTCCTCCGGGCCTTTGCCCTGAAGGAGGCCGCACATGTAACCCGCGTCGAAGGCATCGCCGCCGCCCGAGGCGTCGACCGTTGGAACCGAGTAGACGCCAGCGCGAAGCCGGAGATCTCCCTGGACGAGAATGGAACCCGCGTCGCCCATCGTGATGACGGTTGTGCCGGCGCCGAGGCGCTGGAAGACCCCTGCCTGCCGAAGTGGGTCCTTTTCGCCTGTAATGATTTCACCCTCGTGATTGTTTGGCAGGAAGACATCAACGTGGGGTAACAGCCTGTCGAGGCGCGACAGGTATTCGCCAGGTCCCGGGACGACCACGTCGAGCACGGTCTTTACACCCTGCGCGCGGGCCGTGGCGAAAACCAGGGCCAGCTCGTCCGGCGTCACAGCGGGCATCGCAAGGTAGCCGCCGACGTAGAGGACCTTCGCATCCTGAAGCAGGTCGAGCGAGATGTCGGCCGCCCGAAAATCTCGATTGGCGCCGAACGTGTGGATGAACCGGCGATCCTGGCCAACCACGTTGACGATCAGCGTTTGGCTGGTATCGGTGTCGGCGCTGATCTGGAGGGAGGACGTTTCGACGCCAGCGGCGCGTAACAGGTCGCTCACGACGCGGCCAAAGACGTCCGCGCCAACGCGACCGACGATGCCGACGCGCACGTTCATCCTGGCCAGATCCACCGCGGCGTTGGCGGCGCAACCGCCGATGGTCAACAACATGCTGTCAGCCATCACCAGTTCACCGGCCGCGGGGACATGCGGGATCGGCGTACATACATGGTCGGCAACGATGATTCCGGCGCATATTACATCGAGCATGAGGGATTCCTACTTCTGCCGCCCGCGGCGTGGGTTGGCGCGGCGCCATGCGAACCGTGCGCCGCAAGCTTCTCAAGGCGAGCGAGCTTCGATCACGCCGGGAACGCCCGGCGAGGGACGCAACGTGAATGAGGCGTGCGGCGTCACCGTGACTCCGGGTCGCAAGCGGAAGCGATATTTCCGCGCGATCGTCGCCAGGATCAGCACCAGTTCCATCATTGCGAACTGCTGACCGATGCACACACGCGGCCCACCGCCGAATGGAAAGTAGGCGAACCTGGGCATGGACTTCATTCGCTCCTCGCCCCAACGCCCCGGACGAAATGTTTCGGGCTCGTCGAAAAAACGTGGATCGCGCTGCACCACCCACTGGGGCAACAGCACCGTCATGCCGCGCGGGACGGCGCATCCGCCGATCACGCAATCCGTTATCGCTTCGCGGCCAATCACGTAGGCCGGCGGATACAGACGCATCGCCTCGAGTGCGACCATTTCCGTATACTTGAGCTTCGGCCAATCGTCCACGTTCGGTTGTCGGCCCGCGAGGACGCCATCGAGTTCCGCCCAAAGTTCCCTTTCGGCCTCGGGATGCTGGCCTAACAGATACCAGGTCCACGAGAGGGTGAGCGCGGTCGTCTCATGCCCGGCGAGAAAGAGAGTCATCGCCTCGTCGCGCAGTTGCTTGTCGGTCATGCGACTGCCGTCGTCTTCGTCGCGCGCGTGCAAGAGAAGGGAGAGAAGATCACCTTCATCACTTTTCGCCTCGCGGCGAGCGCGAATGATGCGATACATGACGTCATCGAGTTGGCGAACGGCACGGCGCGCACGCAGGTTGGCCGGGGTCGGGATCCAGAGCGGCAAAGGCAGGATGCTGTTGAATCGCTCCAGAAAATTGTCTTGCATCACGGCCATGGCGCCGGCAATCGTGTGCGCATCGCCGCCCACTTCCGCGTTGAATAGCGTCTTGGCGGCAATGGCGAGGGTCAGACGCATCATTTCTTCATGGATATCGCATGCTTCGCCCGGTTTCCAGGCCGCGAGCATCTTCTCCGTCAACGCCACCATGTCGCCGGCGTAACTCTGGATGCGAGTGCGTACAAAAACCGGCTGGATCAAGCGGCGCTGCCGCAGCCAGAAATCGCCTTCGCTCGTCAAGAGCCCCTTGCCGAGGATGACTGGATTGAGCCGAAGCGCAAAGTGCTTGATAAAGTGCTTGCTATGGGTTACCAGGATTTCTTCGATCTGGTCGGGATGGTTGACGAGCAGAATACGTCGATGTGCGAATCGCAGCGGAACCATGTCGCCGTACTCGCGCGCGCAGCGCGTCAGGAAGCCAAGGCGATCGGTGCGAAAATCGGGCAAATGGCCGGCCAGCCAATGTCCCGGGGGTCCCACCGGCACGTGCGTCGCAATCATGTTCCGCAAACCCCGATCGGCAACGTCACTGGCGCAGGACCGTCACCCACAAAGATTCGGTAACTCGTCCCAACTCGGCGACCGGCGCCAAGGCGACGCGTTTCGTGCCGTCCGGCGCCGTGCCGATGATTCGGACCGGTCCGGAGAATGCGGCGCCCATGCCCCGCAGCGTGATTGATTTCTCGTTTGCCGACATCGGAATCCTTTCCGGGAGGCCTTCGACCTTTAGGATGATGGCCTGCTTGAACCCAGCGATGCGTGTGACGGTCACCGGGATTTCAAGCGCCTTGCCTGGCAAAACGGTGAAGGCATCACCGACAAGTCTCAATGTGAAGTCCGGCGATGGGGCGCCGATTCGAAGCCGATAGACAACGCGCGGCCCGGCCTGGTCAAGCAAATCACTGACGGCGATGGTGAAGACGCCATCCTTCTGAATCGCATATTCGAGCGTGGCGTCCGCGTGCAACGCGGCTGCGCGGGCCTGGGCCAGGATTTTTCCCGTTCCATCAAAAAGGCGCAACACCGGATCGAGCTGAAAACCCAGGCTGGCCGATTCGATGCGAAACACGAGTCGCTCCCCCTTCTTGGCCTGAAAGCGATACCGGTCCACATCGCCAGCCTTGTCAAGCCGACCCGTGATGGTGATCGGCAGTGAGCGCAACGGCGACTTGTCGCCGAGCACAATGCCTTTCGTCACGGCGGCGTGCGCTTCGAGCCGAATGAAAAACGGATTCGCGATTCGCGCATCAAATAACTTCAGCGAATCCCTCGATGATGCCTTGACCGTCATTCTGCGCAACTCCGCAGGCAGGCTCCAGCCAACAAGGTCGACCGTTCCCGGGTTGGCGCGCGGCACGGCCAACGGATAGACATGGTCAACGAACGGTCCCGTCGTCAGTGTCAGGCGATAGATGAAACTCTCCTTACCAGCGAAGCGAATGCTCGCATCGGCCAGAGACGGGAATGCAAACGTGCGGACCAGGTAAGTCCCGTCTTTTGGCGCCGTGAAGGCAATTTGCGGATCGATCCCGTGATAGTCGTCGTTGCGTGCCAGGATGAAACCGTCTGCGGAAAGCACTTGCAAAACGCCGTCCATCGGTGACCGCAGCGTGTTGTGTGCTTCGAGCGAGGTGACAAGGGTTTGGCCCTTCGTCAGCTTGACCGCGAACGTATCGACATCGTTCGGCTTTCCCAGTCGCCCGTTCACCGTGACGCTCGACGACGCCAGAACCTGCGGCTTGCGTGGGTCGTCGTTCGGTTCTTGCTCCATCACCTCCGGCACCATGCCGACGATGAAGGGCCGCTCGACGCTGGCGCCCTGGGCGTCGTAAAGGCGAAGCCAGTACACGCCCGGCTCGGTGTCCTTGTCGACGCTGATCGCCAGGTCGCCTTTCCCTTTGCCTGGCTTGACGTCGATGCCCTTGCCATCGATATGTGCCCTGACGGGCCAACGCTCAAACGTGCCGGCAGCGATGACGCTCACCGTGGTGCCGCGCTGGGCGCCGGCGGGGAATAGGTAGTCAACCTTTGGGGGGGCGGACCGTGCGCCGCCGGGCAATACCGCTACCAGAAAGAACGCCAACCACGAAAATCGGTGTGTTTGATGCATGGGCAGACCTCGCGGACATCCCGTCATTTCGTCAGGCCAAGTTGTTGTTCCAGGATTATCGCGAGCGAACGCAATTCGTCCATCGATTTGGCGAGTAATTGTTCCCGGGGCGTTGCCACCGACTTCAGCATGGCCTGATAAGCAAGGATCCGGCCGACAACTTCGCCTTGTACTAGGCCTTCAGCCATGCCTTTTTCGATGCCTTTTTCGATGCCTTTTTCGATGCCCTTTTCGATGCCTTTTTCGATGCCTTTTTCGATGCCTTTTTCGATGCCCTTTTCGATGCCCTTTTCGATGCCCTTTTTGATACCTTCTTCCAGGCCTAGCTCCAGCGTCTCCTGAATCCTCGCGCGGTGATCGCGTTCTGCTTTCAGGCGAGCCTGGTAACGTTCGCGTTCCGTTTCGGTTTGGGCCATCATGGTTAATACCTCCATTGCTTGCTGAACCGGACTTGCCCGCAGCGACTTCGGCAAATTGTCCTTGTCGAGCTCGCTGCCGTGAATCAGAAAGTAGATCCACAAATCGAGCGGGTCCTTGAGGTCTTCGACCCTGAGTTTGAACTTCGGCAACTCCATCAGGTGAATCGACAAATGCGGGCTGAAAATCAAGCTCGGCCGCTCCGCCTCACGCAACTGAAAATGAAGATGGTAACCCGGCACTTCCGGAAAAAGCACAGCGTTCACAAAACTGATGGAAATCGTCGCCTGTAGCTTTGCGTAATCTTCGCCGTCGCCCAATTGCTCCCCGTGAAGGACCGACCAGTAATACAACACTCGCTGGGGATAGACCCGCAAGCCCGCCATCTCCATCTCGATATTATACTGCCGGCCGCGCTGATCACGTGCCTTGACGTCGAGTATGGACAACTTGTCGGCCGAATACTCCTTGTCGTTGAACGGGTTTTTCAGGTGCAGTTCCGTCAATTCTTCCCCAGGCGACGGCTTGAGCACCGCCTCGATGAGGCTGCGAAGCACCGCAATGTTCGGCTCGCTGCCGAACACGCGTTTGAAAGCGTAATCCACACGTGGGTCAATGCCGGGGATCATGAGGAGTTCGCTTCGCCATCGTTCGCTCACGCTTCAGGCTCGGAGGCGATTTCTCACCCCATCAACTCCCGAATCGGCTCGGTCTCGCTTACCAGATGGGTTGGTCTACCTTGGGGTGTAAACAGAATCTTACCGGGGTCGATGCCCAGTTTTAGGTAGATCGTCGATACGAAATTTTCCGGACTGTTGGCGTGCCCCACTGGGGCGTAGCCGCGCACGTCGGTGGCACCGACGGCCTGCCCGCCCGGCGTGCCGGCGCCGGCGAACAGAACCGACATCGAGTTGCTCCAGTGGTCGCGGCCCGCGTCGCGGTTGACTGTCGGCGTGCGGCCAAATTCGCCTAACGCGATCACCATGGTGCTCGCCAACATGCCGCGCTGGTCGAGATCCTGAATCAGCGTCGCCACGGTGGCATCCCACGCCGGCAGTCGTTGCGCCAGCGAGTTGAACAGGTTCGTGTGGTGATCCCACCCGCCGTCGTAAAGCGTGATGAACGGCACGCCCGCCTCGACCAGTCGCCTCGCCAACAGCGCACGCTGACCCATCGGGTTGCGGCCATAGGCGTCGCGTACGCGCTCTGGCTCGCCCGAGATATCGAATGCCGCCTGTGCCTCGCGCGAGCGAACCAGGTTGTAGCCTTGCTGGTAATGCTCGTCCAATGCGTTAACCGGGTCGCCGGCCTCGCGGTCAAGAATGCGTTCCAGGCGATCCACCTCGCGGCGAACCTGCCGACGCGAATCGAAACGCCCCTCCGACAACCCTCGCGGCAACGCCACGTCGCGCACGCGGAAGTCCGGACTGTTCGGATTGTCATCGACGATAAACGGCGCAAAGCGAGCGCCGAGAAAGTTCGGACCGCCCGAGCGCGACATACTCGGCATCGAGAAATACGACGGCAGCCCATTGGGCGCGCTGCGCTCATGCGCCGTCACGGAGCCCATGCTCGGATGGAAACTCACGAAGGCCCCGCAGCCGACCGGAATGCGTGGCGGCGCGCCGGTCATCATGTAGTGGTTGCCCGCGCCATGGTTGCCTTGATCGTGCCGGATTGAGCGAACGATCGCATACTTGTCGCTAATGCTGGCGAGCCGTTGCATGTGCTGCGAAACCTGAACACCAGTCGTGCGGGTCTGGATTGGCTGAAACGCGCCGCGGATTTCGCTCGGCGCGTTCGGCTTCGGGTCGAATGTCTCGTAGTGGGTCGGTCCACCGTCCATCCAGATGAGGATGCAACTGCGCGCCACGGCCGGGGACGCTCCGGTGGCGTGCGCTCGCAAGCGGAACATATCGACCAGGCCGCCGCCCAGCAGCGCGCCGAGGCCAAGTTTCAGGCAATCACGCCGTGACACGTTAAGGCGATCTTTATGCAAAGTCATCTGCGCATCCTCCCCCCGGGTTTTCAATGGGATTTATTATACCAGGCTTTCTCGGACCTTCATCGGGGCAAGGAAAAAAAATGCTGGGCGGGGGGCCTGCGGTGCCCAGGCTTCCCGGCTGGCTTTTTCGCAGCCCTTGAGCCTGGAAACGCTGACCTATTCCAGTCTGCCTCATTACCGCATTGCTGAATTTCTTGCATTTCGTTTTTCGCCCCTGTATGATTCTATTCGCATGCGATTCCTGGATGAATCGAATGAGGAGACAGGCGAGGAATCCCTTCATGGGCAAATTCACGATGCGGCGGATTTCGTACACCGCTCCCGACGCCGCCGACCAACTGACGCATCTGTGCCGACAGCTAAGCCTTCAAGCCGATGTGGTTTCGCCGCGCGGCCAGGCGTTGACCGAACAGGTGTTTGGCCAGGCGCTGACGCCGAGCCAGGTTGTGGAACGAATCTGCGGTGACGTTCGGCGACAGGGACTATCCGCCGTGCTCCACTATACGGAGCAGTTTGACAAGGTCCGCTTGACGCCGGATGCGCTAAGGGTCGAAGCGGCGGAATTCAATGCGGCACATCGGTCGGCGGCGCCGGCGTTTCTGGAAACGATCCGGCGAGTTCGCAACAACATCCTGTCCTTTCAGATGGGGTTAGTTCCCAGCGACGCGGTTTTGCCCCGCCGTGATCATCACGAATTGCGCCTGCGTTATCGCCCGCTACGACGAGTTGGGATTTGCGTGCCGGGCGGGGCGGCCTCGTATCCGTCCACGATTCTCATGACCGCTTGCCCCGCCCAGGCCGCGGGGGTGAAAGAAATCGCAATCGTCATGCCGCCAACCGCAATGGGCGCCAACAATCCCGATCTGCTGGCGACGTGCAAGGAACTCGGCATCACGGAGGTTTACCGCGTTGGCGGCGCCCAGGCGGTCGCCGCTCTGGCCTACGGTGTTGACGGGATCGAACCGGTGGACATGATCGTCGGTCCGGGGAATATCTTCGTAACGCTGGCCAAGAAATATGTCTTCGGACAAGTCGCCATTGACTGCCTGGCCGGGCCTAGCGAAGTCGTCGTCGTCGCCGACGAGTCGGCAAAGCCAGCGCATGTCGCGGCGGATCTCATCGCCCAGGCGGAGCACGATCCCGCGAGCAGCATTCTAATAACGTGGCATGGGCCCTTGCTCGATCAGGTGGAGTCGGCCATGGCAAGCCAGCTCGCGAAGCTGCCTCGTGGCGACCTGGCGCGCGCCTGCCTGGAGCGGTTCGGCGCCCTGGTCCTTGCGCGCAATCCGGCGGAGGCGCTCGAATGGACCAACCGCATCGCCCCAGAGCATCTCCACCTGGCGACGAAGAACGCCGATAAGCTGGCCGAAAAGATCCACCATGCCGGCGCGATTTTTGTCGGTCATTACTCGCCGGTGGCGCTGGGGGATTACGTTGCGGGGCCGTCGCATGTTCTACCAACGGGCGGAACGGCTCGTTTCGCAAGCGGTTTGTCCGCCAACGATTTCCTGCGGCGCTCCAGCGTGTTGACCTTTACCCAGCAAGGCCTGGAGGCCATGGCAGGCGATGTGCGCGTGCTGGCCCAGAAAGAAGGGTTGACGGCTCATGCGGCCAGCGTCGATGTTCGATTGCAAAGCGAATGAGAACTACCTGATGTCCCAATACCTCCGCCCCAACATTCGCGCGATGACCGGCTACACGCCTGGTGAACAACCCCAGGGCGCTGGCGTCATCAAGCTCAATACCAATGAGAATCCATACCCGCCCTCACCGCGTGCGCTCGAGGCGATGGCGGAAATCCTGCGCTCCGATCGGCTAAGGAGATATCCCGATCCGCTCGGCACCGCGTTTCGAAAAACGGCGGGACGGCTCTTTGATATCGATCCTGACGGAGTCCTCATCGGCAACGGGTCGGACGACATCCTGACCATCCTCACCCGCGCTTTCGTGCCGGAGGGCGGCCTGATCGTATCGCCGTCGCCCAGCTACGTCTTGTACTCAACGCTGGCCGACATCCAGGGCGCAAAAATCGAATATGTTCCCTATGCCCAGGATTGGCAATTGGCCGCCCCTTGGCCCCGGCGCGATGCCAACCTCACCTTGGTCGCCAACCCGAATTCGCCGACTGGCACGATGGTCGGCAATGCGGCTCTCGAAACGCTGGCGCGGGAATTACACGGGCCCCTGGTCATTGACGAGGCCTACGTCGATTTCGCGGACACCAACGCCCTGGCGTTGATTCATATGCCCAATGTCTTGGTGACGCGCACGCTGAGCAAGTCCTACGCCCTGGCCGGCCTGCGTTTTGGTTTCGCGCTCGCCGCGCCGGAGGTGGTCCGGGAGCTGACCAAGGTCAAGGACTCCTACAACTGCGACGTGCTCAGCCTTGCCGGCGCCCAGGCCGCACTGGAGGATCAGGAGTATCTTCAGCGCACGCGCGCCAGGACTATCATGACGCGCTCGCGCATGACCCTCGCCCTGCGAACGCTGGGCTTCGACGTGCCCGCCAGTCAGGCGAACTTCGTCTGGGCAACCCGGATCGATCGTCCCGTTCACGGCGTATTTGAAGAATTGAAGCGGCGCAACATTCTGGTGCGATACATGAAATATCCAGGTCACGGCGATGGGCTACGCATCAGTGTGGGCAGCGACGCTGAGGTCGATCGGTTGCTTGAGGAATTGAAAAAGCTGGTATGATAAGTTACGGGTTCGAGCGCAAATAGCGCACCCGATCTGAACACGCGGCGCACGCATGTGCCGCACTTGCGCTTCGTGCTCACAGTAAACCCTGAAAGTTGCGCTTTTCGCGCTGCTGTCAGTAGACCCAAACAGCGAGGGAGGCAGAGGCTCCTGCCGAGCCGATTCGTATGTCAGTCGCACGCACCGCTCAGATTCAACGCGAGACTGCCGAGACCAAAATCTCGCTTGGCCTCAACCTCGATGGCGCCGGGCAGGCGCAGCTGGCCACGGGCATCGGGTTTTTCGATCACATGCTCAACCTCCTCGCCCGGCATAGCCTGATCGACCTGGACGTTGAGGCCCAGGGGGACCTCCATGTGGATGCCCACCATACGGTCGAGGATGTCGGTATCTGTTTCGGCAAGGCGCTCACGCAGGCTCTGGGCGACAAGGCAGGCATCCGGCGCTACGGTTCCGCCACGCTACCGATGGATGAAACGCTCGTCACGTCAGCCCTTGACCTGAGCGGCCGGGCGTTCTGCGTGTGGAAGGTGGATCTGCCCGCGGAAATGCTCGGCGCGTTCAACGCGCCGCTGGCGGAGGAGTTTTGGCGTGCGGCGGCTGGCGCGGCGTTGATGAACCTGCACGTGATCTGCCATCATGGGCGCAATAGCCACCATATCATCGAGGCGACGTTCAAGGCAACGGCGCGCGCGTTGCGCCAGGCGGTGGAACTCGACCCGCGCGGCGGCGGCGTGCCTTCGACGAAAGGCGTCTTGTGACCGCCTGGCGCGTATCGCCAAAAACACGGACGCTTGTTATACTAACCCGTGAAAGAAACGGATTCTCCAAGGAGTTTGTCGATATGAGGCGCGTCTTCTTCCCCGCGGCTGCGTTTCTCCTTTCCTTTTGGTTCATCGGCTGCGCCAGTGAAAACCACGACGGCCTCATTCAGGATGTCATCAACCTGATGGCCAAGGCCACCACCGAAATGGGCAATATCAACGCCCGCGTCAAGGACGCGATCAAGGCAACCACCGAGAAACAAGAACCGTTCGACCTGAAGGAAGCCATCGAGGCGACCACCAGCCTGAAGGAAACCGGGGCAAGCGCTCAAAAACTGAAAGGGCGAATCGAACCGATTCGCAAGGAGATTGCCGACTCGGACAAGGAAGCCCTCGCCAAAAAATACAAGGACCGTTTAACCAAGGCCTTCAGGGACCTCGCCGATCAACGTGACGAACTCCGGCAGACGCTCAAGAACGCGGAGAAACTCGGTTTGGCGGCCAAACGCGAAGTCGTCAAGTTGCGCACGAAGCTCACCGAAGCCGAGAGCCCGTTTGAGGCGCTGGCTCGTCAATAATTGCCGCGCGCGGTGTCATGCTCGCGCGCCGGTAGGGGAACGTTGAGCCACGCTCCGCAAGGGGAGATAGTTATGACATGTCGCCTGGCAAGCGCCGCCATTCTGTTCCTCGCTGGCGCGTTCCTTGACGCCAGCCAGGCCTCGCCCTATGCTCAGGCGCTTCAGAAGGTCGTCGACAGCTTCGATGCGATTGGCAAAAGCCTGACCACAATCGTGGATGAGGACAGCGCCCGCGCCGCCAAGCCTGACCTTCGCAAGTCCGCGCAGGCCTTCATCGACGCACGCACCCAGGCCGCCAAAATGCAGCCGCCGGAAAAGGACGAAAAGGTGCGTCTCGAGAAGCAGTTCAAGCCCAAGCTGGAAGCAGCAATGAAAAAAATGTTCACGCAGGTCCGCCGGGTCGAGTTGATTCCCGGCGGCAAGGACGCGCTGAAGGAAATCGCCGGGGTTTTGAAAAAAAAAGACGGCAAATAGCGGAGGTCCCGCCATGATCCGCGCCGCGCCGCTCGGCCTGTGCGTCCTCCTGGCTTTGGCCGGGTGCAAGTCCGAAAAGGACTTCATCCAGCTCGCTCGCGATCAACGTGCGGCCTGGAACGAAACAGCCGATATCCTCGCCACCATCAAGGACGAAAAATCGATGGCCCGGGCCAAGGAGGCGTTTGCGGCGAAACTCAAGGATTTCGAGGCGATTTCCCAGCGCGCTCAGGCCCTGGGGCCGCCCCCCGAGGGCGCAGTCGCCCGGCTAAGGGACGAAGAGTTCCTGATCCGCGACGCCTTTAGCCGTTTGACCATGGAGGCGGAACGCGTGAGCAAGTTGCCCGGCGGCGAGGAGTTTCTCAAACAATATCGTTCCCGATCCCAGAACCTTTTCAAGGCCGTCAAGCCATGAAACGAATCCCGCTGGTCTTTCTGTCCCTGGCGCCCATCCTCGCCGGCTGCGTCGATACGCCGGATTCGGTCTCGCGCGAATATCGCAACGTCAACAACGAGGTCATCGACTCCTTGATGATGACTACCAACGACGCGACAGCCGAGCGCATGCTCCGGCGCATCATCAAGCCGTCGAAGGATCGCTATGACGCAATCGACAAGAAGCTGGCCTCGGTCGAGCAGAACAGCGATCGAAAAGATTTCGTCAAGGCGGTGTTTGAGTCGAACGGCGTCCACCTTTATCTCACCGAACTGGATGTCAATCGCCAGCGTTTCGTCCTGGAGATGGCACGCTTGCGCAAACTCTACAAGGAACTGGCGGATGCGGGTGAAGAATGCCCGGCGCTGAAGGAGCTCGTGGCGGACGAAAGCACCCTGGATCACGTGCGTAAGCAATTGACCGACCCGAATCTGTTGAAGACGATGAAAAACTTCAAGAAATGGAAGCTAAGTGAATACCCGGAGTTGCTTGAGAAATTCATGGAACGCCGCAAGGTGTTCCAGCTCAAGGAAAAACTCGACCTGGTTAACTGAAAACCCAACGCAACGTTATCCGAGCCTGAGCGCCTGCGAAGGGCACCCCGGCGCTTGCGCGGCAGGCGTGTCGAGGAGAAAAACCATGACACCCGAAATTGAGCGGCAACAGCAAAAGGCCAAGGAGTTCATGAGCCTGCTGCCCTTGACCCTGGCGCTGGCCGGCCTGCCCGGTTGCGAGCCTGGCAGGCCCTTCACGGAATCCCAGCTCGAATCGCGCGCCACCACCCTGCGCATCGCCTACAAGGTCGCCAGGCAAATCATCGTGGATGTGACGCGATAACAAAGAGTGCCCAGGCAATAAGTGTTGGTCAGGCTCTCCAGGCTAACTGTCAGGCTGGAAAGCCTGACCTACTTTGTTTCCCTGGACCCTTCAAGCGGCGCCAGGTCGAAATCAAATCAGCGATGACGCCACCACGTTCGACAGCCGCGCCAGAAAGCGCCCTTCCGGTTCCTGCGGCTGGGTCGTGAAGAGGATGAAAAACGCCTCGGCGTCAGGGTCCATCCAGCATAACGTGCCCGTTGCGCCCCAGTGGCCGTAGGTGCGCGGACCCAAAACGTCGCCGAAGTTCGCCGAGTGCGCCGGCCAGTTCAGGCGCCACCCCAGCCCCCACGGGCGGCAGCGGCGATCCTCCTCGGGGGCGCGCGGCATCGCGGCGAGTTGATTGCTTGTCATCGCGCGCACCGATGCCGGACTGAGGATGCGGACTTTCCCGACGGCCCCGCCTCCAAGCATCATCTGACAAAATCGCGCGAAATCGGCCGGCGACGTGATCAATCCGCCCCAGGGCGCCCCCAGCCCGAGCCAGTACGGCGTATTCCAGTTCCAGTCGGCTTTTTCCAGGTCGGCCGGGACGCGCACGCCAGCGACGCGATCGCGCCGCGGCCCCGCCTGCACTCCCAGCGAGGTATCGCTCATCCCCAATGGCCCGAAGACCTCCTTCGCCAAGAAATCCGCAAGCGTCACGCCCGTCACCTGATGGACGATCTCCGCCAACATCAGGGTTCCCATGCTTTGATAACTGACGCGCGTTCCCGAGGGGAACAACAGCGGCAGCCGGCATGTGTCACGCACGAAGGCCGACAGCGGCTGATGGGCACGCCGCAGTTTCTCGTTGTTGGGAACCATGTCGGGCAATCCGGACGTATGCGTCATCAAGTGGCGGATGGTGACGTCGCGCTTGCCATTGCCGGCGAATGCGGGGATAAAGTCGGCCACGCGATTGTCCAGCGCCAGCTGGCCGCGCTCCAGGAGCATCATGACGGCGGTGACGGTCACGGGTTTGGTGATCGACGCCACCAGGAAGAGTGCCTCCTTCCGCAGTGCCGGCGCGTTCTTGGCCGCGCGTTGGCGGCCCACCAGCCGCGGTTCGATCATGCGTCCGCGCCGACCGACGCACCACCCGGCTGCGGGGATGCGATCTTCCTTCAACCAACGCTGCACCAGATCGTCGGCGCGCCGCAGGGCGATCGGGTCCAGGCCCATCGACTCAGGCTTTCCAATCGGAACTGCGGACATGCGGTTTCTCCTCGGTGAATTTAGCCGCGGGGCTTGCCCCGCGCTGGGTTTCGCGTGGAACCTTAGCCCCGCCGCCAAATCCGTTCAATTGAATAACGAACGCAGGCTGATCGAAACCCGGCGCGAATGCGTCAGCTTGGTGTCGGTGCTCACCGTGATCTGGTGGTTCCCTTCCTGAACGGCACGGGCCTTCCACGTCACGGGAACCGGGCGAACCTGCCCCTTGGCCGAGACGACCGCCTTGCGCACGGCCTGCGTCAGCGATTGCGAAGCATCCGCCAGCTTCAGGCCCTCGGGAAGCCTGAGCGTGGCGGTCTTGGCGTCCGGATCGGCAATCAGCGCCACGACCGTCAGCTCGCCGTTGACATACATCGCGCCGCCGATGCTCACGCCGAGCCGGCCCTTGACCGTGGTCTTCGTTTCTGGCGCGGACAGCGACAGATTTCCCAGGCCATAGCTGTAGGCGACTTCGCGAACCTCGTTTGGTTTCATGGCGCGCTCCCGCCAGTACATGACCACGCACGAGTCGTCGCCAATATCGACAATCGGCACGTCCCAGCGATTGAGATCGGCCCGATTCGCGGAGACCGATACGGGATAGCGCGTGAGCGAAAAACGCGACGGTACCTCCAGGCGATCCGCGAGGCGCATGTTGAGGTGGACCACGGTACCCGGATCCTTGAGGTCGGGTTTCTCGAGCACCTGGACGAAATGCGGAACCTGGGTGTCGCGGAAATCGCGCGAGGTCGAGACCAGGTCGGTTTCGCCGGGAATCGTGAACGGCACGCCGTCGTTTTGACCGATGCACGTATCGAGCAAGGTGCGCAGGCCCACGCGATGGATCTTGCCATCGCCGTTGACGATGGTGTATTTGACCATGCAAACGTTGAGCGGGCGTTTGAACTGCCCGCTGGTGAGCTGGACCGGTTCGCCGGTTTCAATCGTCACGGTCTGGGTTACGCGCACATCGGACTTGCTGAAGACAAAGGTCCGCTCCTTGCCTCCTGGCCTGCCGACGCTTTTGGCCGGCCCGGCGGGCTGCCAGAAGCCGAAGTTGGTGTTGCCAAAAACGTTGTCTCCCATGTCGATCCGGGCCACGGTACTGTTGCCCAGGCCGTTGTCATACCAGTTGAGTTTGACGTCGCCCCGGTTTCCCGCGCCGAGCTTGTGGACCGCGAACATCATGCTGTCGGTATAGTCGGCGCCCTTGACGCCTTCATCGAAAACGATGCGAATGCGCGGCGTGGGATCGACATCGCCCGGATTGATCGGCCCATCGGTTTTCTTGAGCACGGTGACCGGCCGTGGGTCGGGATGGCCCTCGTCGGACGCATCGACGCGCCAATCGCGAACCCCAAGCAAGGCCACTCCCGCAAGCAACAGGAGCAGCGGCCCGACCAGGCTCAGCTTCTGCGCGCCGGTCATGCCGCGCCGGCGATACACGGGCAAGGCGCCGAAGTCGAGAGATTCCGGCGTGGGCGTCGTCACGGGCGCCGCCACAGGAAGCGAGGCCGGCGCGACCGGCGCCCGTGCCGGGGCTGGCGCGGGCTTGGGGACGAGTTCGACCGAGATGTCTTCGCCGCCAACGCGCGGCGTACCGGGCGTCACGATGACGCGAAGCGGGACCACCGTTTTCTGATTCCCGTTGGCGAGCACCCGAATCTCGGCGCTGACCATACCGTCGGGGGAGTGCGGCACGTTCAGGGTGATTGGGATCGTTGCGCTCTTGGTGGTGATAACCGTGGCGCCGATGCGCACCCAGGGCTGCCCGCACGTCGCCCAGCCGTAGATGGGCTTGCGCTTCCCCGTGTCATTCAGCGTGATGGTGATGCTGGTGTTGATCACTTGCCCGCCGGCGGCCTGGAAATCGAGCACCCTGGGAGCGATCGCGACCACGGGCGGCTTGGTCACGCCAAGAGCCTCGAAAAATTGCTGCACGCCACCGACGCCGGGCATCGGCGGGCCTTGAACGGGATAGCTCCAGCCATTGGCGGCATACCACTTGGCGACCGCGCCGCTCTCAAAAAAAGGCGCCGCCTGCTTCGGCTGAAGCTTGGCCTTCTCCGCGATCTGCCGTGGCGTGACGGCGCCGGCGAACGGGCCGCCTGAAAACGGCGTGATCGGCACCGCGACCTGCACCGTCACCTTCTTCGTGCCGCCGTTCGACTCCACGAGCAGCGTGCCCGCGAGGGGTTGGTTGCTCGCCCGGAGGTGCTGCCCGCGGACGCGGATCGGCAACACGGTTTCGCTGCCCGTTTGAAATATCTTGGCCGGGTGTCCCGCCGGCGCGCCGACGGTAAGCCAATCGCAATCGGACGCCACCGTGCCATACAGAAGCTTCATGCCCTGGTTCACCAGGTGCAAATCGAAAACGCGGTCCTCGCCGATTTTCATGGCGCCAAGGTTGAGCGCGCCAGGTTCGACGCGAAGCTTCGGGGGCTGCAAGGCGCGCGTGGGCAACCGGCCCAGGAGTTGATCGAGACCGCGGTCCGCGTCCGGGAATTTCGCCGCCTCATCCGCCGCGGCCGCCAGATCGACCCGACCCAGGCTGCCAAAAAAAGAGCCCAGATGCCCGCGCCGCAGCAACTCCACCGCGTCACGCCAGTGCGTCTGGCAGGCCATGGCAAGCTGATCGAAGTTCCGGCATGTCAGCCCATTGGCGAACGTAAACGGCTGTAAGAAATTCTGCGCGCCCGCGTCAACCGGACCCGTTCCGCGACCGCGCAGCGCTGCGCCGTCGAAGTAGCAGTAGGCCGCGTCGGCGGGATTCGTGCGCGAGCATTGTGCACAAGCAAGACTCATCGGCAAAGACCCGGCTGCGTGCGTTGGCCGAACTGGACAATTCAATCCGTGGTCAGATTATCATAGCCATTTGCAGGGGATTTGTAGGCCAACGCCGCAGGCGGCAGTGCCAATCGTCGGGCGTTCAGCGTGCTTCACTGGCCCGGCGCCGGCGTGAGGCGAATGATCCAGCTCGCTTGCCCGGCGCCGCCTTGATGGCTCAAGGTTAGCCGATCGAACGAGCCGAGCAGCGAGATCACGTTGTCGAGATTCTTCTTCGCCTGCTGTGCCGGCATCTGCTGCTGCGTCGTCAAGGTGGCAAGAATATGGTCGCGGCGCTGGTTCAGGAGTTTTCCCAGTTCCGGCGCCGAAAGACGCAAAAGCAGCGCCTCCTTCGCGTCAACCACCTTCAGCCGCGGAGACCCGAAATCGGCAATTGCCGCGGGAGAAGTGGCAACCAACAGGAAGCCGTCCTTCAAGGCGCACGCCGGCTGAAATCCCGGCGGGAAAAGCTTGGTGCTCGCCAAATACCTCACCTCGATCTTGCCTTGCTTGACCGTCTGAAGGCGCAGGTCATTGGGATTTTGTAACACCGCGAACTTGGCGAAAAAATCGATGCCCTTGATGAGCGTTTGATCGATCGGCTTCTCCTTGTTACCCGGCTTGACCGCGATGGCCAGGATCGCTTCCGGCAGTTGTTGCGCATTGCGCGCAGGCAGGATGCACAGGCCCCAGTCAGGCCCCACGTTGGGAAGGATGTCCTTGAGGAGATCGAGGTCAAGCACCGCGCCGATGCTGGCCCAGTCCTTGGCCAATTTCGTGCGATCCTTCTCCGGCATCAGCATTTTCAACGCCTCGGCCGTTCCCGCGAAATCGGTCTTGCCGGCGATGGTCAGCAGGCCCTTTTCGGGGAACCGCTGCCACAGGTCCGACATGGGCAAGGTGTCCGTGAACGCCGGCCGGGCCCAGACTGGGAGCCTGGCAGCGTCGGCCTGAATCGTGATGCGCAGGTCGGCATTCTGGCGGATCGATAGCGTGACGAAGATCGCGTCCAGTGCGCGCCAGTAGCCCGGAAGGGCGTCTCCCTTTTTCCCGACGCGCACGACCTCCGGCGCCAGAATGCGCGGATTGACGCACATCGTCAGGAAGGCCGATTCGGCGCCGGCGCGTTGAAAGCGCTTCGCCCACAAATTATCGGCCGAGCGGTCGGGCAAACCCTGGATCAGGTTTTTTATTACGTCTTCCTTGGTCGTGATCGCCACCAGCGAATCCTTGACGACATAAAACTGCGTCTTTTTTTCCTGGTCGCGGCGAAAATAGGTCGTGTTTTTCCACGTCATTTTCGTCAGCGATTTCAACTCGCCCGACCGGGTCTGCACGTCGTTGAATTTGTCGATGAACTTCGCGAGGCGCTCCGGTTTGCGAACCTGAAGGAGGAACAGGCCATGCTCATCGCCGGGCCTATCCTTCGGCCCTGGCGTGTACGCCATGACAAATGTGTCGCCCAGAATTTCGTCGCGCAGCGTGGGCCAGTCAAGGTCGAGGTGTTTCTTCATGTCGGCCTGCCAGCGGGTGAACTGTTCCATTTCTGGAGAGCCGAAAATTGATTTGCCAACGGACGACTGGCGAAAGGCTTTGAGCCAGTCCGACTTTTCCCAACGAGCGGAGTGCCCGCGCAGATCGTGCATGACGATGCAAACCGCGAAATCGTCGGGAAGCAGCGCGAGAAGATCGCTGGGATAGGCGGGCGCAGTCTGCGCGGCCGCAAACGACGCTGCGCCGAGCCAACACCAGATTGCCGCAACGGAATTCAGGACACGTTTCATGGAGAACACATTCCGGCGTAGGCGCTTGCGGCGTGGCGTTCGCTCAACGCCGCGCGAGCGCGAAACCGCAAGCGGCGTAAAAGATCACGGCATGGGCATTTCGCGGGCAAAGAAATCGAGAGCCTTCCTCGCGTTGCGTGCCACGGCGCGAACGCCGTCAGAAACTTCTTGCCCTGCTTCGCGAACGCCGCCGTCGAGCATCGGCAAGTCATTGACCGCGGGCAATTTCTCGACGCCATCGAGA
Source organism: Planctomycetota bacterium (assembly GCA_016191165.1). Classification (GTDB taxonomy): domain Bacteria; phylum Planctomycetota; class Planctomycetia; order Gemmatales; family Gemmataceae; genus SIAQ01. The sequence goes on along the minus strand of JACPPF010000056.1, from coordinate 39,531 downwards.
CTCGCGGCCACCAGGACGACCTTGGCATGATCGCGGGTCGTATCGGCCATGCGTTCGGTCAACGAGGCAAACCCATTGCGTGGCTCGGGCATTTTCGGGGGCGGCACGAGAATCTTTTTGGGCGGGTCAATCTTGGGAGGCAGTTTGACAAACGGCTGCTGGGGCTCCTCCGGTGCCGTGCGCGGCAGCCACCAATAGGCCGCGAAGAGCATCATCAGCACCGAGGCCGCCAGCGCCGCCGTCACCCAAACTCGCCGCCGCATTTTCGCCAGTCGTACCCGCCGATCGCGTAGGACCTCCGCCGTCACGGTCCGCGCGAAATCGGCCGGCGCGCCCGGCGGCGCGATTCGCGGCAAAGTCTCAAGCAGCAACGCCGCGGCGGCGTGCGTTTCGCGGCACGGCGCACATTGATTGAGGTGCTGCTCCAGCGCTTCGCCGTTACCCAGCGGATCGCCATCCAGACGTTTTTGCAACAGGTCCTGGCAATCAAGGCAATTCATGCTCAACCTCGGAGATCATACCGCGACGCCTGAGGCGATCCAGCACCTCCAGGCGCGCCCGGTGCAACCAGGTCTTCACCGTTCCCACCGGTTTCTCCATCGCCTCGGCGATGTCTTCGTAAGGCAGCCCGCGCTCGTGGTACATGACAAACACGCTGCGATATTCCCAGCGAAGCTCGCGCATCGCGTCCTGGATTTCCCGCGCCATCTCCAGGCTATCGTCGGCGGGGGGCCCAGCTTCCGTTTCATGCAAGAAATCGACCAGCTCGGGCCGTTTGGTCCGCGCCGTCAACCAGGTGCGGCAGCGATTGACCGTGATGCCCATCAACCACGGCTTGAACGGCCGAGTCGCGTCCCACCGTTTCAGACTGCGGAACACGCGCAGGAACACCTCCTGCGTCACGTCCTCGGCATCCTGGCGATGGTGCAATAGCCGCACGCACAGGCCAAACACATCCGACTGGAAGCGTTCCACCAGGGTTTGAATGGCAGTCTCATCGCCCTTCAGGCAACGACGCACCAGGTTGGCATCCTCGGCCGACACGTTTTCGCCTCGCGTCCTGAAAGGGTATACCCGCGGAAAGGAAAAAGGGTTTCGGCTTTTTCCGGGCGATCATTCATTCTCGGTCCCAAACTCCGTTTGGGAAAGCACGTCTGCGAAGCTCTGCTTCGCGCCGGCGGCACCCTGCGGTAACCGTTGTCCGCGAAACCGAGTTTCGGGGACGCGGGGTTCCCAAACGGAGTTTGGGACCCAGAGGAACCAAGGTCGGACGAAGGTCATTGCCGCTGCATCGCATTATACATCAGATCGAAGACCTCCTCGATCGACGCATCTTGCAGACGTTTACCCTTGGTTTTGAGGGTTTCCGTGACATGGATGGCAACGTCCTGCATGCGTTCGTGCGTTTCCTGTGAACCGCCGAGAAGGACAAACTCTTCGGCCCTGGTGATGCGCTGGTGCCCGTCGTCTTTGTCGAGACCGACGCCCAGGAGGCCGACGACTTCCGGTTTGTTTGTTTTGGTTTTTCGGGCCACGGACGGCTCCTATTCGTAGTTAGGATCAGGGGCGAGCTTCCACACCAAGAGTGGCGCTGGGTGGCAGCCAAAGCAAATGGAGATCGGCTTTCTGCCAGGAAACCCCAACCCGCATAACTCTTCCAACCATTATAGGGTGGAAGGTTTGCCACAGGAATGCGGGTTTACGATTTCGGCTGCGTGCCGGGTGTCATGGTCTGGTTATACACGCTTACCATCCTGCTTGGCTCATGCCTGTTGTTTCTGGTGCAGCCGCTGTGCGCCAAAATGTTGCTGCCGTTGCTGGGCGGCACGCCGGCGGTATGGAACACGTGCATGGTCTTCTTTCAGGCCGGCCTTCTGGCGGGTTATGCGTATGCGCACATTCTGCCGGCCAGACTTGGCGTCGGGCGTCACGCAATCTTTCATCTTGGTCTCTTGATCGCGGCGTACTTTCTCCTTCCCATTCGGCTGCCGGACGAGGTGCGGGCTGGCTGGCATCCCGTCCTGTTCCTCCTCGTGTCGTTGCTCCTTTCCGTCGGGTTGCCATTCGTTCTGCTGGCCGCGGGCGCGCCGCTGGTGCAGCGGTGGTTCGTTCTGCGGTTTCAGAATGCGCCGCGCGACCCGTATTTCCTTTACGCGGCCAGCAATTTCGGCAGCTTCCTCGCGCTGGGTCTGTTCCCGTTCGTGCTGGAGCCGTACTGGTCTCTGGGTGAGCAGAGCGAAATCTGGGCGTACGCATTCCTGGTGATGACGGCCCTGCTGGCGTTCTGCGTGCCAATGCGCCAGGCCGCGCCGACCGCGGCGCCATCCACATCTGACGCTTCCGACTCGCCAACCTGGAAGGCTCGCGGTCGCTGGATTGCGCTGGCCCTGATTCCGTCGAGTTTGCTGCTGAGCGTGACAACCCACCTGACCACGGATGTCGCGTCAATCCCGCTCCTCTGGCTCATTCCAATGGCGATCTATCTCCTTACGTTCACGCTGGCCTTCTCGCAGCGACATTTGGCGCCGCATGAAATCCTGACGCGATTCCTGCCGCTGGTGGTGATCGTGTTGCTGGTCGTGCTGGCATCCGAGGCGACGGAGCCGATGCCGTTGGTGATGGCATTACACCTGGCCGGTTTCTTCTGGCTGGCGTTGACCTGCCACGGCGAGCTGGCGCGGACGCGCCCGCCCGCTTCGCACCTGACCGATTTCTATCTCTGTTTGGCGCTGGGCGGCGTGCTGGGCGGGAGCCTCAACGCCTTGATCGCACCCCTGCTCTTTCCGGGCCTCTACGAATACCCGGCCATGATCGTGCTTGCTTGCGTCTTCGCCCAGCAAAACGGACTGCGCGCGACGCGCCAGGATTGGTTCTGGGCACTCGGCATCGGCGCGGCCACCGCGGGAGTCATCCTGGTCCTTCGGGCGGGGGACGTTCATCAACTCGATTCCAATCGCGTGAACCTGGCCGTCATCGCCGCCGCCCTGGTGGTCTGCTACCTCGTTCATCAACAGCACGCTCGCTTCGCCCTGTGCATCGCCGCCGTCGTGGTCGCAAGTTCCCTCGATCCCGGCATTCACGGCGCGACCGCCTACCGCGAGCGCAGCTATTTCGGTATCCATCGTGTGACGAAGATCGACGGTTTCCATCGCCTCGTCCACGGGAGCACCGTGCATGGCCAGCAAAGTCTCGACCCCGAACGGCGTCACCTTCCGTTGACCTATTACTCTCACGAGGGCCCGATCGGCGACGTCTTCCGCCTCTACAAGGATGATCCACGCCTGAACCGTGTCGGCGTCGTCGGACTGGGGACGGGATCGGTTGCCGCGTATGCGCAACCCGGACAGACCTGGACTTTTTTGGAGATCGATCCGACCGTGAAACGCATCGCGGAGAACCCAAAGCTTTTTACCTATCTGAAGGACGCACAAGGGACGATCCGCATCGAGATCGGCGACGCCCGCCTGCAACTGCGGAAACCCGGCAACACCTTCGGCCTGCTCATCGTGGACGCCTTCGGCTCCGATGCGATTCCCATGCACCTGTTGACGCGCGAGGCCCTGGCCGTCTACCTGGACCGGCTGACGCCCGGTGGCGTTCTCGCCTTCCACATATCCAACGGATACGTCAATCTGGAATCGGTCCTCGCCAACCTCGCCGCCGACACCGATCCGCCATGCGTAGCCCTGGTCCGACGGCACCGCGCCAATGCCGACGAGAAAAAGTTCGGCATCATGAACTCCGACTGGCTGGTGATCGCACAGAAGAGGGAAGACGTGCGCCCTCTCCTCGATTCTCCGGCCTGGCGTCCAGCGCAACCTCGCCCGGAACTGCCCGTGTGGACGGACGATCGCTCGAACCTGTTCCAGGTCTTCCGCTGGCGCGGGCCGGAATGAGGGAGGCCAGCTGCAACGCGATTGCTGCGCGGTCGGGCCTTATTGGGCCGACCTTGTACCGTCGTTTCTGGGCTAATGAGTTGATTTTTCGCGCCCCAGTGTCAAAATTCACGCCCCACGATAATTCGGGCGGGAATATTCTGAGAAAATTCGCGAATGCTCTTGCCCCCCCCCCCTATGAATTTGATAGACTCTCTTTCAGTCCAATGTCCTGTTGTCTGAAAAATCGGCTTCATTTTACTCGTGCAGATTGATACGGCTTCGGAGGCGACCCATGCGTCTGTCCGGCCTGATTCTGCGAATCCCCGCGATCCTGTTGCTCGCCGCCGCGGCGCTCAAGGCGTGGGGCCTGGCGCTCGACCCGGTTGGCCGGGCGGGGTTCTTTTCGTGTCGGCGGAAGTCCAGCTGGCCATTGTCGAGTTCGAGATTTTTCTGGGCATCTGGCTCTTGACGGGCGCGGCTGCGGTCGGCGCCTGGCTGACGGCGCTGACCACCTTCACGATCTTCGCGGGCATCAGCTTCTACCTCGGAGTCATCGGCCAAACCTCATGCGGTTGCTTCGGGCGTTTCCCGCCCAGCCCGTGGTGGGCTTTTGCACTCGACGCGGTGGTGATCGGATTGCTGCTGCTGGGGCGGCCGGATTTTGCGGGTTTGCGCGACGAGCGGGGCGGCCGGCTGACGCGAACCATGTTGCCGACGCTCTACGCCATCCTCGGTGTCTTCGCGATTTCGATTTCGCTGTACGCAATCGCGTTCGCAGGTTACGGGTCGATACCCGCCGCCATCGCGCACCTGCGCGGCGAGCGCATCTCCGTGCAACCGCGCCTGGCCGATGTCGGCACGGGAACGCTGGGCGACCAGCGCGAAGCGGAAATTGATGTGACCAACTGGACGGAGCATCCGATTCGCTTGATCGGGGGCACCGCGGACTGTTCCTGTACCGTTCTGGGCGATCTGCCGTTGACCATTCCGCCCAACGAAACCCGCACCGTGAAGGTCGATGTCGCCATGACCGGCAAGCCCGGCATCTTCACGCGCAAGGCCGCGTTTCTCGTGGATGACGAGGGCTTCAAGGCCGTGACGTTTCGTTTGACGGGCCGCATCGTAAGCGCCGACCAATAACCAACCAGCCCGGAGCGCAAGCGACGGGGTGTTTGCAAACGCATCGAGCAACAACAAACCTTCAACCCAAGGAGACCTGCAATGAAGCGACTCGAAACAGTGACCGGCTACTTCTTCGCCTGCCTGGGCTTCGTGCTGGCGGGCGTCAGCATCCTCGTCGTGCCGGCGGATGCGTTTGCGGATTACACAGAGCAATGCAAGATATGTCAGGGAAATCCGGATCCCGAAGCCTGTAGTATCACGTGCTGCGGCACTTCCTGTGGTAATGACGGTGTGTGTTGGACCGCCTGCTGCAAAGACGCCTGTGGTGGAGACACCACCTGCGAGAACAATTGCAAGGCGGCCGCTCCTAGTTGCAAGAGCCACTCCGTCTGCAATAGCGGCTGCGGCGCGCGTACGCCAGGCTCGTGTGCGAGCATCGTACTTGAGCTTTGCAGCGAAACGTCGGATCCAACACCCTGTTCTCTTTGCGGCTGCACCGACAACCCGATGGGCACGGCATGTATTTGCACAAAATGATGACGCGTGCGCCGTGTCCCCAATCCTTTCCCCGGTCGGTATGATCCGAGCGAGTTGATAGAATCGCGCTAGGGGTGCATGTCCATGGTTGGCACTCGTGGCAGGGCCGATGTTTTGGTGATCCTATGGCACGCAAGTTCGATCGATTTGGTTGTTTGGCCGCTGCCTGGGTAACCTTGGGCTGCCTTGCGGCGATCGGATTTGCCCCGACCGCTTCGGCGCAAGGGGATCCAACCGCGCTTCGCGATCGTTTTTTGACGGAGGCTCCCGTGGCCTGGGAGAAAGCCATGGCGAACTTCCAGCGCTTACAGGGCCGTTATTCGATTCAAATCATCCATAATGGCAAGATGCGTGTCGATACGGAAATCGAACTCAAGCAGAATGCGCACTGCAAGATGCAATTGGCCAGGCTTAGGACTGGAAAAGACGAAAACCTCGATGCTTACAACCGAGACTATTCTTTTTCCTTGACCAGGAAGAAAGATAGGGCGTGGGTGCTGGCCGAGTCTGCCTTGAAAATTGCGAAACGGAAGTTGCGTGCCGACCAGATTGATGATTCGGTCAAACGATCGTGGGCCTATTCGCCGGTCACCATAAGAGTCCTGCACCTTGCAGAACTTGTGAAACAGCCCAACTTCAAAGTTGTGTCCGTTCAAGCCGTGGCAAAAGACAATTTGATCGAGGTTGCGTTTGACAACAAGCACAGTGTGAAGAACGAACCGTTTTGTTCGATACAAGGAGGCAAGCTCTACCTCGATCCAAGCAGATCATGGTGTCTCCGTTCAGCGGTCGTCAAAAACGAATATGCAAATGGCGCCGACGAATCGCGGCACATACTCGGTTTTTCCGATCAATCGCCAAATTCGTGCATTCCCCGTCGCTTGGTTATCGAGAGCATTGGGTATGACATTCCTGACGGCAAAACGATCACGGAGAAAAGATCCGTCACTCGACGAATCAAGGTGGACTTTGAAGTGGAGGAGCCTGTCATCTTACCGGCCGACGAGGAATTCACGCTATCTGCGTTCGGTCTGCCCGAACCCGAGGGCATAGAGCGCGCTAGTTCGCGCTGGTACCTCTGGTTCATCGCCATCGCCGCAGTGTCGTTGATCGTTGGGTTCTACCTGCTGCGCCGGTCCGGTCGTCCAAGCGCCGCGACTCCCGCGTCCGGAAGTTAACCATGCCGTCGCGGGGCCTCCTTCGGGTGGTGAGCGGCAACCAGCCCGGAGCGCAAGCGACGGGGTGAGCCCAAACGCATCGCACAACACCGTTCCTTCAACCCAAGGAGACCTGCAATGAAGCGACTCGAAACAGTGACCGGCTACTTCTTCGCCTGCCTGGGCTTCGTGCTGGCGGGCGTCAGCATCCTCGTCGTGCCGGCGGATGCGTTTGGGGATTACACCAAGGGCACCTGTAGCGATTGTCAAACCGCCTCAGATCCGTCCGCCTGTTCCATTGCGTGCTGCGGTTCGGCGTGCAGCGGTGACGATGGGACTTGCGCTGGCGACTGTTGTACCGATGCATGCGGAATGGATGCCACCTGTCAAGCCAACTGCTCCGCAACGGTCTATCCGCTTTGCCTCAAGAACGTGACCAAGGAAAACTGCGAACCGAATCCGAGGCTCAAGTGCGGGCTAGTTGGTGCGCGAATATGTACCTGGGGCGACTTCGGCCCTTGCCTTTGTCTTGGATTCTGACGCAGTACACTCGAACGCCCTGTCGACCATTATCCGACGCGTCGGTGGTCATCGATGCTGGATGGATCGGTCTTGACGAGCGGTCGGTTGTTCTCAATTTGTCCGTGAACACCACGGGACTAGGCCCACGACATAGAGGCTTCCAAATGAAACCTGTTTGGCTATGGTTGTGTCAAATTGAGATTTGGGCCGTCACCGTGGTGGCTTTTTTGAACGGTTCATTTTTCTCCACGATCGCATCGGCGCAGGAGTCGGAAACCCTTCTTGCCCGATTGAAATCCGAGGGGGTCGAGTCGTGGAGAATTGTTGATGCCGCCGACGAAACGCCCGGTACCTTGAAATTCACGACAACGATTCTGAGCCGCGTCAACGACAAGGTCCGCGAGCCGGAAAAAAAGGAAGCAATCATTGAGCGGCGGCCCGGGTATTTTCTTTTCAAATTTGAACGAGATGGCGCCAAACGAATCTTTGGACAAAACCCTGATTACCGTTTTGAACTCACCCACCTTCCTGACAAAGAAGGCTGGCAACTTGGCACCGGACCGGTTCTAAGCCGACCTCCTCACGATCAGCAGATCGATCCCGCAATCATTGATTATCTAAAGCCGAACGGCTCGTCGTTTATTCGTTTGGGAGGGCTTGTTTCGAAACTGATGTTTGCGAAGGATGTAAAGATTATTCGCGCCCAGACAAAGGCATCTGGTGTCATTCAGGTTCACATCGAAAAAACGACACGCGTTCCGAATTTGAAAATCCATCTCACTGGCTGGCTGGAGTTTGACCCCAACAACGCATGGGTAATGCAAGGGTTTCAGCTCACGGCAGCAAACGGAACAGTGGTCACGTTAAAAAAAGAATTCACGACGTCGGGCGATGGCTACCGTCCGTGTATCCGCTGGGAGGTAAAGAGCGAAAACAGCCGCGAGAACTCAAAAAATGTTCGAAGAACATCGTATGAAATAATTGATGCGCGCAATCATCGTAGCGCCCAGTTTTATGTTTCCGCCTTCGGACTTCCTGAACCGGCAGGCGTATCGGCTCCTATTTCCCGCTGGTATCTCTGGTTCATCGGCATCGCCGCCGTGTCCTTGATCGTTGGGTTCTACCTGCTGCGCCGGTCCAAACGCCCGAGCGCCACGATGCCCGCGTCCGGAAGTTGACCATGCCGCCGCGCGTCTACCCCTGGCTCTACCGCGTCTGCTGCCTCGCGGCCATTGGCTTCCTGGGTGCGGCTGCGTATTGCTATTTCGCGCCGCCGCCGGGGCCGGCGCTTCATGTCGTTGAAACCGAAATCAAGCTCAGTGACGCCCAGCCCAAGCAAAAACGCGACGTGGTCTTTCATCTCGACAATCGCTCCGGCAAACCGATGCGGTCCGAAGCGTGAGGACGACGACCTGACGGAACTTCCGCCGGGGGTGAGCGAATTTGTTGTCGAGCTGAAAACGATGAAACCTGGCGAGTTCGGCTCGCAGGTCCACCTGTTCGTCGATGACCACGGCACGCGCGAGATTGTGCTGTCGGTGTCTGGCGTGACTGCGGCGCCAGCCAAGCGTTGAGAGGTGTACGGAGGGCTCCGGGTGCAAACGCTCCCGGCCCGCGGCCATGGCCGTGCGAATCAATACGTGAGTTTCGCCCCGAAGTAGAAGTTGACGCCAGGCTGAAAGACGCCGAGGCCGGTGCGCAGGTCGAGGTGTTCGCGGTAGTAGAGGTCGCCGATATTCTCCACGCCGCCCAGGACCAGGAGATTTTCGCGAACCTGCCAGTACGCGCGGACGTTGTGGGTGACAAACCCACCGGTGCGTGCTTCCCCGAGGGAGGCCGCGAAGAGGTTCTGCGGGGCCACAATGCGGGCGAAGTACTCGACGCCGTAGCGCGGATTCTTGCTATCCTCGTGGAAACGCAAGCCGGCCCGGGAACTCAAGGGTGCGATGCCGGGCAACGGTTCGCCCTTGGTTCGATCCATGCCCTTGACATAGCTGGCGGTGACGAAGGGGGTGAGGTAGGGCGTCGCATCGACTTCACCGTAGGCGTCAAAGCCGGTCAGCGTGGCATGCGGGGTATTGATGAACTGAAGCTGATTGATCGGGGTGGTCCCAGTGAGCGGAGGGACCGTGTTGGTGAGAGTCGTGGCGAATTTTCCAAGCGGCAAATAGGTGATGTAATTGGGAACGTACGCCGCGAATCCGTTCGCGCCGACGCGGACGGCTTCGTATTTGCCATGCAGGCCGAGATTGAGGTTGTGCATTTCTTCCCGGCGCAGGCTGGGGTTGCCGTAGATTGAGTTGAAGCCATTCTGAATCAGACCCAGAAAAGCGCCGCCGGCATACAGTTCGGTCGTGGTGGGGGAGCGCTGGGCGTACCCGTAGCCGCCGTTGAGGGTCCACTCGGGAGTGATCTTGAATTCACCGGTTGCAAAGCCGCTGAAGAGAGAAAAGACGCGGTCTCCCGTGGGGTCGCCGACGAACTTGTTATAGGTGGTCAGGTCAACGTTGGTGTCAAATCCGACGAACTGGTTGGTGACGAAATCCATGCGCGTGCCGAGCTTGAAGACCAGGTATTCTCCCAGCGGTACGGAGGAATCCAGCAGGATGCCCGGGGCAATCTGCCTGGCGCGCGGAATGCCCAGGTTTGGCGGGCCGCCCGTCCCTTGCAGGACCGAGAGGTTGAAAGCGTCGGCCTCGCGGTAGTTGCTGTCGAACACGCGGATGTCGGCGCCCAGCGAGACGTTGAACCCCTTGGCGTCGCCCCAGGTGGTGATCTGCCGGGTGCCATACGTCAGGGCATTGCCCTGGGTGTTGATGTCCAGGCGAATGGGCTGGAAGGCCGTGAAGGACCCTTTGAAGATATCGTCGAGTTGCGGGATTTGACGGCGCGTTTCCGGGTTCGCACTGTTGCCGTTGAAGACCGTGTTGTTGACCCAGGCATCGAGCGTGAATCGGTCGTACCAGGCGCCATCCTTGTCGACGAATCTTGCCGTGAAGGCGTCGGTCGTCAGGCTATTGATGTTGGTCAGCAGGCCAGGGAACAAGACATCCGACTGTTGCACGTGTAGGTATTTGACCTCAAGGCTGGCGGTCTGGGACAGGTCGATGCCGTAGGCAAAGTTGACAAACTGGTTGTTGTAACCACTTGGAAGCTTGGACCCATTGCCGGCGGTGTAATCGACGGCAGCCTGGGCGTCGTAGGTGATCCGAAAGCCCCAATCCTTGCCCCCGCCCCACACGCTCTGCTGGCCCTGCCAGGCCCGGCCATTCGTCTTGTAGGTTCCGCTGGTGCTGCCATGGGCGTCAAAATGTCCGAGGGTGGAGCGCGGCGTCGGCACCGATTCGACATCGAGGAACGAGAAGCCCGCACCATAGCGAACGCTGAACGGCCCCTGGATGATGCCGATGCTCTTGATGTCGCCGGAATTCATCTTGCTGACGACGGTATCCAGATCGACGCGCGCCGGGAACCAGTAGCCGCCGTCGGCATGAGTGACAATTTGCCCGAAATGCAAGCCCTGGATGCGCGGATCGGAAACGAGGGGCGAGCGGCGCTGGAGTTCGACGCCGCCGGATGCGTTCGAGGCGCCCAGGACCGAACCGACGTCCCCAGCCGGTCCTCCGGACGTGGGAGCAATGGCTTTTCCACCTGATTGCGTTCTTATTCCGGCGGCGGAATCCTTTGCGATTCCCGAGAAATCAAAGGTCGCCGGTTCCGTGGCGACGGGCGACGGCACGGCACCAGGCCCGCCTTCCTTCGGCTCCTGGCCGCCTGCCAAAACGAACAAGGAGTTTGGATTCGCCGGTTGCGGCGACAGGAACGGCGTTGACGTTTGATAGCGGCCGTGGACGTCGACCGCGGCATTGAGCTGCGGCACATTCCAGCCCATCACCGTACGTTCACCGCTCCCGGCGGGGCCTTTTTGACGCGCGATCGGCATGGTAGCGCTGGTCGAACTTTGCGGAACGCCCAGACCCTTCGCGCCTTGGTTCTCGGGCGCGAGAGCCCGGCGTGGATTGTCCGCCACCGGCCGTGGCTCCTGGGGCGGGTTGGCAACAAGAATCGGCGGGATGGTGAGGATCGCTGCCAATCCCATCCAAAAGGCTTTCTTGTTGAGCATGGATTCCGTTCCTCATTCGCGTCGGAGCGCATTGACGAGAACGCGCTGCCTGGGAAACTTTGCCGGCTATTCCGTCTTTGTTATCGGTAACGATTATTCCGTTGGTGAGAAAGTTTGCCGGTTTTTATGATTTTGCCGAACAGCAAACGATGACCAATGGCGCCAGTGATTGCGCGTTCTTCCCAGACTGCTCAGATTTACGCGAGTGAATCCCAACGCGGCGTACGGAGGCCCCCCGGGCCAGGTCACTGGATCCCGTGCGCCGCCTTGTACAGGTTGAAAGTGAGATGCGCCTGCCCCTGGTGGTGCGCTTCGTGCCAGGCCAATACTTTTAGCCATTCGCGATAGGTCCACGGCGCTTGCTCGTTGGGCTTCGTTCCCAGGGCGCTGTCGTCGAGTTTCTTCAGGTGCGCGAGCAATTCGGCACGCTGCGTTTCGAGGTAGCGTTTGATCTCGGCAAAGGTCGGAATGTCATCGTCCGGCGTGCTGCCGCCGGCGAAGCGTTCGACGTATTTCGGCTCCTGCGGCTGGCCGCCGGTCATGCGAACGTGGACGTGGCGATCGTCGGTCGCCGCGATGTGCATGAGCTGCCAGGCCAAATGCGCTCGGCCAGGACCTGGACGCCAGGCGAGCGTCTTTTGCACGTCGCCGGCCTTGGCAAGACCTTCGATGAAGGCGAGCGTTTTCTGACGGTTGAAATCCAGCGATTCGATCAGGTCAGCGAATGTCATGTTTTTTCTCCCGGTGTCTTCGTTTAGCGCCCGCGTGGCGCCAGGCGGGCGCTAAACGAAGAATCAGAGTCCAAAAAGTGCCCGCGCATTCCGCGTCGTATGTTCGGCGATCACACTCAGCGGCACGCCCAGGGTTTCCGCGAGCACGCCGGCCGTGTGCACGACATGCGCCGGCTCGTTGCGTTTGCCACGATGGGGGACCGGCGCCAGGTACGGGCAATCGGTCTCCACCAGAAGACGTTCGAGCGGCATTCTGGCGGCGACGTCTCGCAAGGCCTGTGCGTTTTTATACGTCAGCATTCCCGCGAAGGAAATGTATAGGCCCATCTCGACACAAGCCTGCGCAGTCGCCAAATCGCCCGTGAAGGAATGCATCACCGCGCGCACTGGACCGTGCTGCTCAAAGTCCGCACGCAGCATTCGTACCGTGTCGGCCTCGGCCTCTCGACAATGGATGACGACGGCGAGTTGAAGCTTCCGCGCCAGTTCCAGATGCCTCGCGAAGTAATCTTCTTGCTGGGGGAACGGCGTATGGTCCCAGTAACGGTCCAGCCCCGTCTCACCCAGTGCGACCACCTCGGGACGATTCGCCAGGGCAACCACTTCATCCCACGCCGTCGGCGTCGCCTCGGCAACGTGGTTCGGCTGAATGCCGACGGTGGCCCGGAGGATCGCGTGCGTCCTGGCAAGTTCGACGCAGGGCGGGCTGTCTAGCGCCGTGGTCGCGACAACGACGATGCGTGTCAAACCTGCCTCCGCGGCGCGCGCGAGCACGGTCGGCAAGTCGCCCTGAAAGCGCTCGTCGTCGAGATGGGCGTGGGTGTCGATCCATTCCAGCGGCACAGGTTGCTCCTTTTTGGATCGCTGGTATTGTACGGGATGACCCAAAGCGCCGCCCACAGTTCCCGTAGGTCAGGCTTTCCAGCCTGACGGATCGCGGCTGCTGTCAGGCACGAATGCCTGACCTACGGAAAAACTATATACGGCCGAAGATTGGCCTTGGCACACTTCAGGGATGTTTGCTACATTCCCCACAAACCCAATGGACGTTTCCACCCAGGGAGGGGATCATGATCCGCCGTTTTCTTTTGGCCTTTGCTTTTGGCTTGACGTTCACCGTGCCCGCCTTCGCCCAGTTGCCCTGGCAATTCCAGTGGAAAAAGGGGCAGGTCTTGACATACAAGGTCAAGCACGTCACGTCGGTGGTGGAGGTCGTGAACACCACTCGTAACCAGTCGGACTCGAAGCTTGACCTGGTCAATCGCTGGGAAGTTACCGATCTCGACGTCAAGGGGATCGCGACCCTGAAACTCACACTCGTGTCGATGCGCAACGAACAGAAGCGAGCCAAGGGAGACACCGTTCTTTTTGATTCCCAAAACCTGGAAAAGAGCACGCCGGAACTGCGCGAGCAGATGAAGAAATACATCGGCGCCACGCTGGCGATCGTCCGCATGGATGGGTTCGGTCGGATCATCGATGTCAAGCAAGGGTCTCGTGCAACCTTCGAGGCGGAGCCGCCGTTTCTGGTCGTCTTCCCTGCCGCGAAGGCGGAAGCCGGGCAAGCGTGGCGCCGGCCGTTCAAGATCGTTTTCGATCCGCCCTACGGCACCGGCGAGAAGTTCGATGCCGACCAGCGTTACGAATGTAAGAGCATCAAGGACGGCAAGGCAACGATCAGCCTGAGCACATCATTCAAGACGATGCCGGACAACGCCCGGGAACGGCTGCCGCTGTTGCAAAAAGAGGTGCAGGGGGAAATCGTATTCGATTTGCCTACGGGGCGTCTGATGTCCGCGCGACTGAGTATTGACAAGACGATCGAGAATCACCAGGGCAAGGGAAGCAGCTATCAGTTCAAGAGTCAGTACGTGCGAGATTTGGTGGAATGAAGGCAAGCCCCAGGATGAGCGCAGCGAATCTTGGGGCTAAAGCCCAAAGGTTCGCTGCGCTCACCATTGGGCTTTCGAGATTACCCCAACAAATCCTTCACCGCCTCGCGTTCTTCCTCCAATTCCTTCAGCGTCAACTTGAATTTCTCCTGCCCGAACGCGTCGAGTTTGACGCCATCGACGACGCTGTAGTTGCCCTTTCCATCCGAACGACAGGGATAGCCGAACACGAGCCCCGCGGGGACGCCGTACTCACCCTTGGACACGACAGCCATGCTGAGCCAGTCGTTGGCAGGCGTTGTCCTGAGCAGGCTCTTGACGTGATCGAGCGCACCGTTGGCGGCGGAGAAGGCGCTGGACAGGCCGCGCTTTTCGATAACCGCCTTGCCGCGCTCCTGGCACGCCTTGACGTAAGTGTTTTCGAGCCAGGCGCGGTCCGGGATGACGTCCGTCGCAGGTTTGCCGTTGATCTTGGCGTTGGTGAAATCGGGAAACTGCGTGTTGGAGTGGTTGCCCCAGATGGTCATGCAGGTGACCGCGGCATTGCCGACGCCGGCCTTCTTGGCCAAGGCGCCGACGGCGCGGTTGTGATCAAGGCGAGTCATCGCGCTCCAGCGTTCGGCCGGGATGGCCTGGCCGTTTTTATACGCGATCAGGCAATTGGTATTGCACGGGTTGCCGACGATCAGGATGCGCACATCCGACGCCGCCTTCGCCGCGAGTGCCCTGCCCTGCTTCTGGAATATCTGGGCATTCTTGAGCAACAAATCCTTGCGTTCCATGCCGGGCCCGCGCGGCGCAGCGCCAACCAACAACGCCCAGTTGCAGCCGGCGAACGCCGTGTTCTCGTCGTCGGTGACGACGACTTCTTTCAGCGTCGGAAAGCCGCAATCTTCCAGCTCCATGGCGACGCCTTCGAGCATGTCCATCGGCTTCGGCGTGATGGACCGCGGGATTTCCAGAAGCTGCAAGATGACCTGCGTGTCCGGGCCGAAAACTTCGCCCGATGCCAAACGTGGCAACAGCGTATAGGCAACCTGGCCGGCGGCGCCGGTGACAGCGACGCGAACGATATTTGGCATGACATCTCCTCGTTTAGCCGCTCGCCTATGGCGAGCGTGCCGACCCGCTCGCCATAGGCGAGCGGCTAAACTTCGATAAGTTATTTGATATGAACCGAACGGAATTTGTTTAGGAGTTCTCCATGATCAAACTCGGAATCAACGGTTTTGGCCGCATCGGTCGCCTCGTGTTTCGCGCGCTCGTCGAACAGGGCTTGCTCGGCAAATCGATCGACGTGGTCGCGCTCAACGATCTCGTCCCGGCTGATAACCTGGCCTATCTGTTGAAATACGATTCCACGCAGGGCAAGTTCAATGGCACCGCGACCAGTGAAAAATCCGCCGGCGCCGCCGAGGACGATATGCTCGTCGTCAATGGCCACAAGATTAAATGCCTCGCGGTGAAGGAAGGGCCCGCGGCATTGCCCTGGAAGGCGCTGGGAGTGGATTACGTCATCGAATCGACGGGCCTGTTCACCGAGGCGGAGAAAGCGAAGGGGCACATCACCGCGGGCGCCAAGAAAGTCATCATCTCCGCGCCGGCCAAGGGGCATGATGCGATGCTGCTGATGGGGGTCAACCACGAAACTTACGACGCGGTCAAGCACAACATCGTGTCCAACGCCAGTTGCACGACGAACTGCCTGGCGCCAATCGTGCATGTGCTGCTCAAGGAAGGTTTCGGACTCGAAGAAGGCCTGATGACGACGGTACACAGCTACACCGCGACGCAAAAGACGGTGGATGGGCCGTCGAAAAAAGACTGGAAGGGCGGACGCTCGGCCGGCATCAACATCATCCCGTCGGGAACGGGCGCCGCCAGGGCGGTGGGCGAAGTCATCCCGGCGGTGAAGGGCAGGCTCACCGGCATGTCATTCCGCGTGCCGACGCCGACCGTATCGGTGGTTGATCTGACCGTAAAAACCACCAAGGAAACCACCTACAAGGAAATCTGCGCCGCCATGAAAAAGGCGAGCGAAACCTACCTGCACGGCATTCTCGCCTACACCGACGACGAGGTCGTGTCGAGCGATTTCATCCACGATCCCCATTCCAGCATCTTCGACGCCGGCAGCGGCATTGAACTCAACAGCAAGTTTTTCAAGCTGGTCAGCTGGTATGACAACGAGTGGGGCTACTCGAATCGCTGCGTGGATTTGATCAAGTACATGGCGGGGATCAAGTAGCCCCGGCGACGCTATAATGATCGCAGGAGGTTGGATATGGAAACGATTCAAACGGTTACTGGCCCGATTCTTGCCATCAAAATGCCCCCGGCGTTTCAAGGCAAGCAGGTCAAGATCGTCGTCACGCCCATGGAGTCAACAACCGACGAGGACGAATTTGCGAAGAGGCGGCGAGAGGGCATCATGGAGAAACCCGCGCTTTCCCCCGAATTGAGGCAGCGCTTGCTTGACAACCCGGACCTTCTCAAGACGGAAGGCTACGATGACCCGTTTGGGCCCGCATGCCCACCGGAAGATTGGGAGGCCGTTTCGTGATCCTACTTGATACCCATATTTGGTATTGGTGGATCGAGAATAATTCGAAGCTGACTGGATTCCAGCGTGCCCAAATTCTAAAGCATCACGGCGACGGTTTGGCTGTCAGCATTATTTCCGTGTGGGAAATCGCCAAGCTTCACAGTGCCGGCAATAATCCAAAAAACTCATAGCGCATGAGTCAAGTTTCGATACAAGCCCGAAGCGTTAGCGAGGGAGGATGCGGAAGATTTCCCTCGCTAACGCTTCGGGCTTGTGTGGCGGGCCTTTTGGTCTGAGGTGAAACCTCGCTAGAGATGTCTGGAGTCGAACTCTTGGCCATGACCGAAGTGATTGCCATCGATTCCGCGAATTTGCCTGGCCCGATTCATCGCGATCCAGCTGACCAAATCCTGATTGCGACGGCCCGCTGCCTGGATCTTGCGCTTCTGACGGCCGACCGCAAGACCCTCGCCTACCCGCATGTGAAAGTACTTATGGACCGGGGAAACTTCATGCCGAAACTCTCGATCGACAAGCTGTCTCTCAACGGCAAACGCGTTCTCATACGCGTCGATTTCAACGTGCCGCAGGACAAGCAGACCGGTGAAATTACGAACCCGCAGCGCATCGTGGCCGCGTTGCCCACGATTCAGTATGCCCTTGAGCACGGGGCGGGCGTCATCTTGATGAGCCACCTGGGCCGACCCGATGGTGAACGCAAGGCCAAGTACAGCCTCAAGCCGGTTGCGGACAAGTTGAACGAATTGCTCGGCCGCCAGGTCAGGTTCCTGGACGACTGCGTGGGCCCCGGGGTCGAAACCGCCTGTGCCGCGGTCAAGCCGGGCGACGTGCTATTGCTGGAAAACCTGCGCTTTCACCTTGAGGAAGAAGGCAAGGTCAAGGACGCCAAGACCGGCGAAACCATCAAGAAGGCGACGCCCGACGCCATCGCTGCCTTTCGCGCATCGCTCTCCAAACTTGGCGATGTTTACGTCAATGACGCCTTCGGCACGGCTCATCGCGGTCACAGTTCCATGGTCGGCGTCGATCTACCCCAGCGCGCGGCCGGGTTCCTGATGAAAAAGGAACTCGACGCCTTTGCCAAGGTGCTCGACCATCCCCGGCGGCCGTTGCTGGCGATTCTCGGCGGCGCGAAGGTGGCGGACAAGATTCAACTCATCGAGAACCTCCTAGACAAGGCCGACGAAATCGTCATCGGCGGCGGTATGGCGTATACCTTCTTGAAGGTGCGCGATCAGATGGAGATCGGCAATTCCATATTCGACCCCAAGGGCGCCGAGATCGTGCCACGCATTTTGGAGAAGGCGAAGGCCCTCGGCAAGCCGATCCAGCTGCCGGTGGACTTCCTCGCCGCGGACAGGTTTGACAAGGATGCCGATACAAAAATCGTCTCGCTGGTCCAGGGCATTCCCGCCGGCTGGCAGGGGCTGGATTGTGGGCCAGAAACGATCAAGCGGTTCCAGGAAACGGTCAGCCGGGCCCGGACGATCGTCTGGAACGGCCCGGTCGGCGTTTTCGAGATGCCGAAGTTCGCAGCCGGCACGCGGGCGATCATGGAGGCAATGGTAGCAGTCACGGCGCACGGTGCGGTCACGGTCATCGGCGGCGGCGATACGGCGACGGCGGCTGCCAACTGGGGAGTCGAGGACAAGGTCACCCACTGTTCGACCGGCGGCGGGGCGTCGCTGGAACTGCTCGAGGGAATAGACCTACCAGGCATTGTAGCCCTTTCGGAAGCTTGACCGGTTCAAGGTTTCCTTGCGTCGCTCGTGCCGCTCGGTATAAAATACGACGAGGAAGAAATCACACCGATGCCGATCGAACCGACTTCTCCTGATAACACCCAAGTCGGCGACGATCCCAGGCAGGCGGTATTGCAAAAGATTGAATTCGTCTGTGGGCGGATCGTACCGGGGCAAAATGCCACGATTTGCTGGGAAATGAAATACTATCGTGTGCATACGGCATTGACCGTGATCTTGTCGATCCTCGGGTCGGCTGGATTGATCAAGAAACAGTACGACTTGACGCAAATGCGAGTTGGCGATGCAATGACGGTGGGGGACTGGGCGATTTTTCTCGCCGCGCTCCTTGCCCTGATCGGTGCGGTCATTCTTGAATTGTACCGCGCTTTTGGTATCGATAAAAAGGCACTCCAAGCGATCAGCGCCCAGGATTCATTCAGCCGACTTCTGAAAGCTCTTGAAAATGCCCTGGAATGCGCCGATCCGCGTCCGGAGTTGGACCAGGTCGTCCGAGACGCCAAGACACTGGGCGTGAATTTCCACGATGTCCTCAAGGAACCCGCTCACGACGAAGTCATTCGCTTGAAGGACAAACTGGTCAATCAATTCCAGAGGAACTGGACCTTTCCAGTCGCAAAAAGAAAGGCGAAATGAAAATGAATAGGCTTCCTGTCAATAAGCGTTTTCAGGAGCACGTGCGCGGAGCGCTGCAAGCCCGATTTCGCTGCAATGATCCCGAGATCTACACGGAAAACGAAGATGGCGCCAAGCGCTATATCATTGACCTATTCTTTGTCCCGGACAGCGGCCGGGCTGACAAGATCCAGGACGTCATCTTCTATCTGGACGAAGCCTTTATCGATCGGGTGCGGTTGGGACAAAAGAACCGCGATGGCTCTTACGAAGCAGTCGTCGAAAGCAACGGCGATTTTGTCATTACCGTAGAGGTGTTAATAGACGGTAAATCCTATACGCAGCAAATGTGGCTTGCAGACATGTTGGAAGCGGGATACGCCGACACCATCCCAAGCAAGTCGATTCAAGACGCTATTCGCAATATTCGGGAAAACTGAGCAAAGACTTGCAGGGGAAGGATTGAAAGAAAATGTCCACCGGCGGTCGAAAACGCGGCGTTCCCGAAGGTCTGTGGATTCGCTGTCCGCAGTGCAAGGCGACCGTCTTCCGCAAGGAATCCGAGGCGCGCTTCAACGTCTGCCCGGAGTGCCAGCACCATTTCTATCTCCCGGCCCGGGCGCGCATCAAGCAACTGCTTGATGAGGAAAGTTTCGAGGAATGGTTCACCGACATCCGCCCCAAAGATCCCTTGCAATTCAACGACCGCGTGCTTTACAGCCAGCGGTTGAAGGCCGAACAGGCCAAGACGGGAATGCTGGACGCCGCCGTGGTGGGTCGGGGCTATATCCGTGGACGGTCCGTTGTTTTTGCCGTCACTGATTTCGCCTTCATGGCCGGGAGCATGGGGTCGGTCGTAGGCGAAAAGTTGACGCGCGCGACGGAGGAGGCGACTCGGCTGGCGTTGCCGCTCATCATCGTCAGCGGCTCCGGCGGCGGCGCCCGCATGCAGGAGGGTATTCTTTCCTTGATGCAAATGGCCAAGATCTCCGCCGCGCTTGCTCGTTACGACAAGGCAGGCGGGCTTTACGTCTCGATCCTGACCAACCCAACCATGGGAGGCGTGGCTGCCAGCTTCGCCCTGCAAGGCGACATTACCCTGGCCGAGCCCGGAGCGCTGGTGGGCTTCGCGGGCAAGCGCACCATCTGGAACACGGTGCGACTGGAACTGCCCGAGGGTTTTCAGACCAGCGAGTTTCTCCTCAAGCACGGTTTCGTCGATCGCATCGTGCCCCGCCCGGAATTACGGATGGAACTGGCGCGCATTATCGACTATTGTGAACATTGACCCCTTCGTCGCGCGTACGCATGTCGTCAGGCGAACGCAACGCGAGTGCCCGGGCCTGAGGCAGCATGGGCTTCTTCGACAAAATCAAACAACTGTTCGCCGCCAATCCCGACAGCGGCCGATCGATCATCGACGTCAACAAGCGTTTCGAGTTGATCGGCCGCACCGGCCAGGGAAGCATGTCGAAGGTCTGGCGCGCCCGGGATCGCGAGTCGGGCCGGACCGTGTGCCTCAAGGTGCTGGATCGGGAAAAGACCCAGAAATTTGAAGCCCGTTTTTTCGGCCTGAAGAAGCCGAGCGAGGGCGA
Organism: Planctomycetota bacterium; assembly: GCA_016191165.1. GTDB lineage: Bacteria > Planctomycetota > Planctomycetia > Gemmatales > Gemmataceae > SIAQ01. The sequence goes on along the minus strand of JACPPF010000056.1, from coordinate 19,030 downwards.
AATCTGCCTGTTGCTTCGGCACGACAACATCGTGCAAACCTTTGAGCACGGCTTGACGACCGAAAAGGAGCCGTACATCGTCATGGAGCTGGTGGACGGCGTGGGCCTGAACTTTCTGATCGAGACCAAGCACAAGGATTTGCAGGGCAATCGCGTCAACTATCTGTCGCAATATGCGCTGGGAATCGAATTCATGCACAAGACCGGCTTCCTGCATCGCGATATTTGCCCGCGCAACGTGATGGTCAACAAGGAGGGCGTCGTCAAGATCATCGATCTTGGCCTGGCGATTCCATATACGCCCGATTTCTGCAAGCCAGGCAACCGCACGGGCACGACCATGTACCTCGCTCCCGAACTCATCAAGCGATCGACGACCGATCATCGCGTCGACATGTTCGCCCTGGGCGTGACCGCATTTGAAATGTTCGTTGGCGATTTTCCGTGGGAAAAGGGTTCTTCACAGGAGGTTTTGCGTGCCATCGTGAATCAACCCCCTCGCAACCCGCGCGATTTTCGCGCCGATCTTCCGGAGGATGTCGTCGATTTCCTTATGAAAGCGGTTGATCGTGACCCCAATCGGCGTTTTCAGAATCCTCTGGAGTTTCGCACCGCCCTGGCGAATCTCAAAGGGAGTTGGTAGCCTTGCATAGCCCAAACTTCGCTTCCGTTTCAGGCCCCGACGTCGTGGAGGCCAACTGATGACGCCAAGATTCAAACGATTCGCCATCATCCTCGTTTTCGCCGTCGCGTCGTTGCCGCTATACAGCGGAAGCGCGGGGGATAAAAAGGCGGCTGACAAAAACGAGTTCTTCCACGGGAAGGTTGTGCGCCTCGCCGATTGGCTGGCAACGCAGAAGATCAAGATCGACCCCGATCGCGACGAATTGATTTTGCTGGACAAGAATGGCAAAGTTTATCCGCTGCTCAAGGATGAAGGCTCGCGCATGTTTTACAAGGACGCCAAGCTGCTCAACCGCCCAATGAGGCTGACCGCCCGGCGCATTCCGAATTCGCCGTTTTTGCAGGTCATTACCGTCCATAGCGTCATCAAGGGCAAACTCCATGACGTGTATTATTGGTGCGACATCTGTACGATCAAACGGTTCCAGGCCGGCATTTGCGATTGCTGCCTGGCGCCCCTGGAGTTGCGAGAACCCCCCTATGCGGGCGAATGACGCGGGGCCGCCGAGGTAGATGAACCCGCGAAACCTGCTGTCCAACCGCCGCCGATTTTGCTACATTTGCCGCATCACTCCACACTCCGTTTACGAGAAAAGGCATGGCTCTGCGCACCGCCCTTTACGATTGGCACGTCGCCCACGGCGGCCGCATGGTGGATTTCGCGGGCTGGGACATGCCGGTTCAGTACTCCACGATCATCGACGAACATTCCGCGGTGCGCACCGGGGCCGGCTTGTTTGACATCAGCCACATGGGTCGCCTGTCTTTCGGCGGGCCCGATGCGCTCGCGTTGATTCAGAAGGTTTACACCAATGACGCGGCCGTGATGAAAGAAGGCCAGGTTCGTTACGGCTTGATCTGCAACGAGCGTGGGGGTATTCGGGACGACGTGCTGGTTTACCGCTGTGGCTGGTCTGGTCATCGATGGTTGATGGTCGTCAACGCCAGCAATCTCGCCAAGATTGTCGATTGGATTGCTGACAGCAACGGCGCCCTGAATGCCCCGGTATACGATCAGACGATTATGACCTGTATGATCGCGGTGCAGGGCCCGCGGGCGATTGAGTTAGTCGCCGGCCTGACGGAGGACGACGCCAGCAAGCTTGCCTACTATTACTCCCTACCGACGCGCTGCTTTGGACAGGATTGTGTCATCAGCCGCACCGGCTATACCGGCGAAGACGGCGTCGAACTCATCATCGACAACACCCACGGCGTAAAAGTTTGGGAAGAACTGATCAGGCGCGGGGCCAAGCCCTGCGGATTGGGCGCGCGCGATACGCTTCGCCTTGAGGCCGCCATGCCGCTTTATGGGCACGAACTCAGCGAGGAGATCGATCCGTTCCAGGCCGGTTTGGCGTGGGCGGTCAAGCTCGGCAAGGGCGACTTCCGCGGCAAAGAGGCGCTGCTGCGACGCCAGGACGATGCAACCTTGCACCGCCGGGTGGGCCTGGAACTCAAGGGCAAGCGCATCGCTCGGGAAGGGGCGCTCATCAAGTCGGCGGGAAGAACGGTCGGCGTCGTTTCCAGCGGAACGCATTCTCCAACCTTTGCCAGGCCGATTGCCATGGGCTATGTCGATCCCGCCTTCCAGATGGTGGGCTCGTCGCTGGCCGTGGATATCCGCGGCAATGACGAGGATGCGGTTGTTGTGGCGATGCCGTTTTACAAGAGATCACGATCATGACGGCAAGCCCCAGGATGAGCGCAGCGATTCCTGGGGATCCGGGCGCCCTCACCCCCGCGAATCGCTGCGCTCATCGCGGGGTTTGAGAAGTTCATTCAAGGAGAAGGCACATGGTCCCCAACAATCTCCGCTACGCCGAGACGCACGAATGGGCGAGCGTCGAGGGTGATGTCTGCACGGTCGGCATCAGCAAGTTCGCCGTCGAGCAATTGACCGACGTCGTGTTCGTCGAATTGGCCAAGCTCGGCAAACCATTCGCCGCCCAGGCCGCCTTTGGGCAGATTGAATCGGTGAAGTCGGTGAACGATCTCTATTGCCCCGTCGCAGGCGAAATCGTCGCCAAGAACGACGCCGTCGAGAAGGATCCGACCCTCGTCTCCGCCGATCCTTACGGCAAGGGCTGGATGGTCAAGATCAAGATGGCGTCGCCGGCGGACTACGATAAATTGCTGACGCCGGAGCAGTACGAAAAACAGATCGCGTCGCAGGGTCATTGATGAAACCGTTTTCGTTTAGCGCCGGCGCGGCGCCGTGCGGGCGCTAAACGGGGGACCACTTGAGGGCTTTGGCTTGTCCTACATCCTCAACACCGAGGCCGATCAGAGGGAAATGCTGGCGAAGATCGGCGTCGCCTCGATGGCCGATCTGTTCAAGATGATTCCGCCTGGGTTCCAGTTGCCCCGAGCGCTGGATGTTCCGCCGTCACTGGGCGAAATCGAACTCGAACAGCACATGGGCGCCCTGGCAGCCAAAAACATTTCCGCCAATGACGCGGTCTGTTTCCTGGGCGGCGGCGCCTACGATCACTTCATCCCGGCCGCCGTCGATGCCGTCGCCTCGCGCAGCGAATACTACACCGCCTACACCCCTTATCAGGCCGAGGCCAGCCAGGGCAGCTTGCAGGCTTTCTTTGAATACCAAACACTGATCTGCGAGCTGACCGGACTCGACGTCTCCAACGCCAGCCTTTACGAGGGCGGCAGCGCCGTCGCGGAAAGCGTGCTGATGTCGATCAGCATCGATCCAGATAAACCCAAGGTCCTCATCGCCGAGAGCGTTCATCCCGAATATCGGCAAACGCTGACGACGTACCTGGCCAACCTCAACAAGCAAATCGTCACGCTGCCGACGCCCGGCGGAAGTCTCGACCTGAGCGAGTTGAACAAACACCTCGACGACAAGACGCTGTGCGTGATCGTGCAGCATCCCAACTTCTTTGGCAACCTTGAAGGCGTTGACGCCATCGCGAAAGCGTGCAAGGAAAAGGGCGCCCTGTTCGTCGTCAGCTTCGACGCGATTAGCCTCGGCATTCTCAAACGGCCCGGCCAATACGGGGCGGACATCGCCGTCGCCGAGGGGCAGTGCCTGGGAAATCCGATGGTTTTCGGCGGACCGTACCTGGGCGTCATGGCCTGCCGCGACCAGTTCGTGCGCAAGATCCCGGGCCGCATCGTCGGACAGACCGTGGATCGCAATAACAAGCGCTGCTGGGTGCTGACCCTGCAAACGCGCGAGCAACATATTCGCCGCGAAAAGGCGACGAGCAACATTTGCACCAACCAGGGGCTTTTCGCGCTGCGCGCCGCAGTTTACCTGGCCGCGCTGGGGCCTCAGGGTTTGAAGGAGACCGCGAACCTGTGCTTGCAGAAGGCGCATTACCTCGCGGAGGAACTGTGCAAGCTGCCGGGCGTGTCGCTCAAATTCAAGCAGCCGTTCTTCAAGGAATTCACGCTCGAGGTGCCGGGCGACGTGCCGGCGCTGCTGGCGAAGCTATTAAAGGCGGGCTATCACGCGGGGCTACCCACGGGCCGCTGGTATCCGGAACTTGGTAACTGCGTGACCATTGCGGTCACGGAGAAGCGGACGCGCGCGGAGTTGGATGGGTTTGTGGCGGCATTCAAGGCGGCAACCCTGTGAACGCCCATGAGTGGATTACAGACTACGCTGCGTTTGAACCTTGGCGGCGAGGGGGAGGATCCGGATTGCATCAATCAGCAGCCTCCGTGGGTTGATCTTAGCCACCCGACGTCGCGCAGCGGCCAGCCTTTGCGAACCCTTACGCAGGCCGGTATTCCCTTCCTGTTCTGCGAAAACACGCTGCTGCCTTTTCCCGAGGGCGCCGTTGACGAGATTGTGACGAACGGCGTTCCAATCGATCAGGGCGCTACTTGGTTGGGGCCGTCGCTTGACTCCAACGAGATAAAGCGCCTGTTGAAGGCCGGGGGGACTTGGTATCATGATGGTATCCTCGTCCACCGGAAGCCATGAGCATGTTCAAAGAACTATTGAGCAATGCCGACAGAATTGATCCCGGCCAGCTGCAAACGAACGCCCGCATGCGGTTTCCCGCGGTCATCCGTGCAAGTCATTTGCGGGAAAAGAAACCGAATGACCCGATTCCAACGACCAGCGAGAGCAAGTTTGTCATCATCGGCATCGCTTCCTATGCGCCGGACGAGATGGCACTCCTCGACCGATTGGAGAATGCGCACGCCGTTTGGGAGCAGGACTGGGAAGTCGCGGTATTCGATGTGATGGAATGGAAAAGTTCCGCCGACGCGTGCAAGTTCGTGACGCAGATTCCGGCCGCCACGCAGACGCCGATTCTCGAGATGTGGATCGACGGGAAGGTAGTGGACACAAAAACCGGGCTTCGGCTGGTGCAAGAATCGCTCCAAAAATTCGGGATCCTCAGCTGACATGAGGCGATCATGAATCTTCGAGCCCAGTTCGAAAGAACCTGGAGGGCGGGCTACGATTATGACGCCCTCCTGACGCTGGTTCACGAGCAACAAGAACGACTGGGGAATAACGCCACGGAGTCCGACGCGATCCTGCAACAACGCTGGCTCGATAACGGGTTCAACGATTCCGCCGACGCCAATCCGCTTCAAGACAAACTGGAATACGTGATGGAAAAGCTTTGGTATGAACAGCCGGCGATAAAATGACCACGCTCATGTGGATGGTCTTGGGAATTCTGCTGCTCTTTTTTCCTGCGATCGTCTACGGTGTGATTGGATTGCTAGCGAGGTTTCTACCTCAGACCAAAACAACACACGCATACTAGCCCGAAGCGTAAGCGAGGGATCGCGTGCAACGGAAAACCTCGCTAACGCTTCGGGCTAGTATGCAAACTTGACTCAATCGCCATGAGTTTCGCGGTTCAAGAACACTAGCGGAGTTTCTCGGGGGCCTCGCGGACAAACTCGACGGGGACGCCGCCCTCGACGAAAAGCGAGGACGACCCCAATTGGCGGCGAGCCTGCGCAGCAGTGCCGAGCATGTTGCAGCGGCTTCAAACGAAATGAAGAAGGCCTGGCGCATTTGTATGCCGTACATGGCATGACGCGGCAGATTGGAACACTAATCCGCGCTAATCCTCACTGATGACAGCCTCCCCCTTTTCCCCATTAACGACGATTACCGAGGATCAGTGTTCTGCCCAGGTTCGATGCAAAAAGAACTAGCGAAACCGCGGCCATCACGATAGGATAAGATGGGAATTCATTGTTCCAGAGGATCGGCAATGCAGATGGTGAAAATCCACATTCCGGTGCGCAGCGACCGTGCCAAAGCGTTGGAGGCGCTAACAGTGCGTGGCCGCGTTATTTGCTTACCAGAGAACATGTTCATCGTTCCCGAACCTGCCCTGGAAATGTTGCAGACCCTTTCCGTCGCGTATCAAGAACTCGAGCGCGGAGGTTTCGACTATGCGGAAAAGGCGCTACGAGATTCTCTTGCCCGTGAAAATCACTATTGTTCATGCCGCTGAACTCCTTGTTGGTTCCCACCCTCGCCCCGCGAGGCACCTGATATGACCATCCAACCTCCCTCCCGCCGCCACTTCCTCACTTCCACCGGTTTCGGCATCGGCAGCGTTGCGCTGGCCTGGCTGCTCAAGCAAGATCGTCTGCCGGCCGAGCCGATGCGCCCCGATTTGGCGCCGCGCCGTTTTGACCTGACTCCCAAACAACCGCACCATGAGCCGAAGGCGCGGGCGATGATCTCGCTGTTCATGCAGGGTGGGCCAAGCCACGTCGATCTATTCGATCCGAAACCTGTCATGCGCCGCTACGACGGGCAGCCCTACCCCGGCGTCATCCGCTACGACAATCCGGCCCAGGCCAGTTCCAAGGTGCTCGCCAGCCCGTGGCGATTTCGCAAACACGGGCAATCGGGCATTGACCTGTCCGAACTCCTGCCGGCCCTGGCCGAGGTCGTGGACGACATCACCGTCGTCCGTTCGATGCACACGGGCGTCAACAATCACGGTCAGTCGATCTACGCGCTGGGCACGAGTCGCACGTTGGCCGGCCGACCGGTCCTCGGCAGCTGGTTGACCTATGGCCTGGGCTCGGAGAATCAAAACCTGCCGGCCTACATGGTCCTGACCGATCCGCACAGCCTGCCCGTCATCGGCGTGGGCAACTGGTCCAACGGCTGGCTGCCCTCGCTCTACCAGGGAACGGTCCTGCGCCCGCAGGAACCCCGCATTCCCAATCTCGATGCACCGGCCCACATGCGTGGCGAACCGCAACAACGGTATCTTGACTACCTCGATCGGCTCAATCGCGACCATCTCGCCCAGCGTCCCGGCGAACTCGATCTCGACGCCCGCATCGCCGGCTACCAGCTGGCCGCGCGCATGCAAACGTCCGCGCGCGAGGCGCTCGACATCCGGGGTGAATCGGCGGCGACGCGCCGGCTTTACGGCATCGACGATCCCGCCAGCGCCGACTTCGGCACGCGTTGCCTCATCGCACGCCGCCTCGTCGAACGCGGCGTGCGCTTCGTGCAGGTCTTCACGCGCAATCAATTCTGGGATCACCATGGCGCGATTCTCCGCGCCTTGCCCAATTCGTGCCGGTACATCGATCGCCCCTGTGCGGCACTCGTTCAAGATCTCAAGGCCCGCGGCCTGCTGGATTCGACACTCGTCTCCTGGGGCGGCGAGATGGGCCGGCTCCCCGTCATTCAGAACGACAATGGCCGGGCCAACGTCGGTCGCGACCACAACACTTACGGCTTCACTCATTGGCTGGCCGGCGGCGGCATCAAGGCCGGGCACGTCCATGGCGCGACCGACGACTTCGGCCACCACGCCGTGGACGACATCGTCAACCATTGCGACTACCTTGCGACCGTCCTGCACCTCTTCGGATTGGATCACCAACGTCTGACCTATCACCACAACAATCGCGAACTGGCCCTGATTGACGGTCAGCCCGCCCGCGTCGTGCGCGAAATCCTGAGGTAATGCCAGGCGAACCGGAAGCGTGAGCGACGGCCCCAACACAAACCGCCGCTTCCGGCTCGTCGGTGCGTGGGCGTACCGGGATGCGGTAGGTCAGGCTTTCCGGCCTGACGTTTCGCGGCTGCTGTCAGGCAAGAATGCCTGACCTACTTCAAACGGTACCAGGAACCGGTGGTGTTGCCTTGCGAAATGTCCGCTTCGCGGCTAAGATAATAAAGGATTTCCTTTCCGAGCGAGCACGGACATGGCACAAAAAACCCCGAAAACCGCGGTCGTCGCCTTCAAGGTCGAGGCGGAACTCGCGGAATTCCTCAATCAGCTCCCCAACAAAAGCGCATTTATTCGCAAGGCCATCGCGGCGCAGATGAGCACCGCTTGTCCGCTGTGCAGCGGTTCGGGGCAAGTCAGCAAATGGGCACACGATCATTACGCTCCGCTCCTGGTCGAATGGAACCTGCGCCAGTGCGAGGGCTGCGGCGACAAGTTGACGTTACCCCGCGATCCGGGTGACCTTTCGCACGACGATCAGCAACGCCTCGAGCAATATTTCCACGGCGGTCCGCTGCTATGCGATCCCTGCTATGGCAAAGCGCCGCCCTGCGACGACTGCGGCTGGCATATCTCCGCGGACAAGACCGAGGAACACCAGCACAGCGCCCATCACGACCACGGCCACCCCTAGTTTAGCCGCGGGCTTCTGGCCCGCGCGCCCGATGTGCGCAGCCAAACGAAGGTGAGAAAACCGGTCGGAACCATGCCTCCCTCTCCCCTGGAAGCCCTGCGTCAGGCCTGCCTGACCCCGCCCGAGCAACCCACGGAAACCTGGTTGCGTTCAGCGGGCCAGCAGACGATGGACGCAATGGTAGACGACTACGTCCACCAGGGTGAAGAGCCGGTCGGCCACACGACGAACCGCGCGGAAATGGAAAGCCTCCTGCGCGAGCCGCCCCCGGAGGCGGGGATGGCGTTCGACCAATTGCTCGCTGACTTCCGAGCCAAGGTCGTGGGACATTCCTACCGGGTCAGTCATCCTCGCTTTCTGGCCTTTATCCCCGGGGCGCCGACCTTTGCCTCCATTCTTGGCGATTGCCTTGCTTCGGAGATCAATCTTTTCGCGGGCGTGTGGAAGGAAGCAGTCGGCGCCGCCCAGGTTGAACTGGTCGTACTCGACTGGTTCAAGCAGTTCCTCGGCTATCCGGCGTTCGCAGCCGGCCTTCTGACGAGTGGTGGGTCCGAGGCCAACCTGACGGCCCTGGTCGTCGCACGCGAAGGCATCCCCCACGAAGAACACGGTCGGCTGGTGCTTTATGCCTCTGAGCATCGTCACTGGTCGGTCGATCGCGGGGCCAAGATTATCGGCCTGTGCCCAGCGCAAATTCATCCCGTGGAATGCGATGCCAGTTTCCGAATGCGCGCGGACTCGCTTCGCGGCGCGGTCGCCAACGATCGCCGCGCCGGGCGTCGCCCCTGGCTGGTCCTGGCCAGTGCGGGCACGACGAACACGGGCAGCGTTGATCCGTTGCGCGAACTCGCCGAATTCTGCGCGGCGGAAAACCTCTGGCTGCACGTGGACGCCGCCTACGGGTGGCCCATGGTCCTCACCGCCTCGGGACGGCAGGTGCTCGACGGCATCGATCGCGCCGACTCGATTACGCTTGACCCGCACAAGTGGTTCGCCCAGCCCTTCGAGGCAGGCGGCCTGCTCGTGCGCGACGGGGCACGCCTGGAAACGACCTTTCGAATGCGGCCTGAATACATGCAAGATGTCGTCCCCGCCGCCGACGAGGTCAACTTCTGCGATCGCGGCATCGCCCTGACACGCCGCTTTCGCGCCATGAAGATCTGGTTCTCGATCAAGCTGCTCGGCATCGCGTGGTTTCGCCGTCTGATCGAGCATGGCTGCGCTCTCGCCCGGTACGCTCAAGGACTCGTTGACCAAGCCGGCTGTTTCGAGATTACCAGCCCGTGCCGGCTCAGCATCGTGTGCTTTCGCTTTTTGCCAGGCCAGCCAATGGCCCCGAATCGAATCGATGAACTGCAACAGGAAATCGCGGAGGAGCTATTCCGCTCCGGCCTGGCGTTCCTCTCGACGACACGTTTGAACGGACGGAGCACGTTGCGGTTGTGCTTCGTCAACGGGCGCACGACGGCCACGGATGTGGAAAACGTCGTACGTGCCTTGGTCGAGATCGGCACGCGGCTGGGAGAGAATGCTTGAGTTGGCGATCCATCGTTACGGTGCGGAATCATACTGAACGGCGACATCGAAGCGGCGCCAACGAGCCGCGACCGTGAGGCAGCGGGTTTTACTTCGTCCCCGCTCCCTCAACGTCGCGGCTCGTCAACGTTGCATTTCTTCCCGACGGCCCAGAGACGGTCGCGTCCCCGGGCCTTGACGAAGGCGTCAGTCTTCACACACAGTCAGCGTGAAGGCCCCCGTCGCAAAGGGAGAGACACTTGTTGCGACCAGGCGAAAATTCCCCGTCTGGAGGGGCGTGTAAACGACCCGCGCGGGACGTTCCCCACCCCCTTCATCGTCGAAGGCCACGATAGCTCCACCTCCGTCCTGGAGTTTGAGGAACGCGTTAAAGTGGTTACTTTCCACGTCGATGATGTAGCGCCTTCCCGCAACCAGCGTCACCTCGTGCGTTTTGTGGAAACATCCGTTTGCGACCGGATCCCTGGGAGTCAGCGAGGCTTCGATGCGGAACATCACAGGGATTTCCCGAAGGTCGATGGTGTAGAATCCCTCGCTGGTCGGCGGAGAAGATGTTGCGATCAGTCGATAGGTCCCCGTCGCCGGCGCGCGAAATACGATGGTTCGGTCAAGCGAGTCGAAGTAATCCGTGTCAGCCGCCAGCAAGTTGCCGTGCATGTCCTCCAGGGTCAGGCGAGAATGAAACTCGGAGCTATCCATGCGCAGAAGGTACGTCCGTCCCTGGGTGAGGTCGACATAATGAAGTCGGCTTGGACATCCGGTGGACTCGCCGTTGCCAATCGGGCAGGTCAAGAAGCCACTCAAGACAATGTCGGATTTCCCCGGGGGCGGGGTTTGTGCGGAAGCCACGTTCCTGACCAATAGTAAGGCCAAAAGGGTGGCAAGAGCGATGAGCAACCAGGGTTTTTCGGTGATGGGTTTCATGATCGTTCCTCCCTTTGCGAAGTGACCGGTGTTTCGGCGCCTATGGACGACGCACCTTTGGTACCGGAAGGGCCTGGAGAAAAGGTCGAAGGGATGAAAATCCGCAACGGTTTGTCAGGACTTTAGTTGCACCGGATGACGCCTTCAGGGTCCAAGCAATTGAGCAGGGGGGAATGTGCGAAAGGGTTACAGAACTTCGAGCCAGGTGTGCGGAAACCGCCCAGGACGGAATGGGCTGGTCGGCCGGCGTCGCGCAATCATCAGGACCGTGCTCAATCACGCAGGAACTGGAGTGCGATTGGCCGCAGGCGGTCCCGTTCCTCCGGCTGCAATTCAAACCAGGAGCGAATGATCGCGCGACACCCCGCACTCCCGCAGCGACACCTGAGGGTCCAGCCCGCCTCGGCAATCGAGGTGGAATAATCCCAGCCGATTTGCTCCCCTGCGGCAATTTCTCGCAGCGCATGGAGCACGGGTTCGCCCGTGACAAAACCGGCGTTGGGTTCGCAGGAGTGATTGATGCAATCATCAACGCTGCCGCTAAGCGAGCAAAGCCAGAGGTCCGGGCCGACTTGCATGGCGACCCAGTCATCCTTCAAGTCAGCGCTCGCGGCCAGCCAGCCCTCGCACTTCACCAGAAGAGTGTCGTGTGGAATGGGAGCGGTCGCGAACACGCCTCGGCCCATGTTTGGCGTCATGCGAATTTCGAGCATGGCAAGATTTTCCGGCAGGATTGCTCCGCGCGGGCATTCCGAGGGATTTTTTTTTATTCGACAACCGCCAGCGTCCGGTGTGCGTCGGGTAGCACGATGCAGGACGTGTCCCCAGTCAACAGTTTCTGGGCCTGGCCAGCTCGCTCCAGCGGAATCGTGAACAACTCTTCCGCGACATCCGGGGGTAGACCGCTCAGGAGATAGAGTCGAGCCTGCGCGGCCGCGCCAGCCCACAGGTAGCTTGCCGTCAGATCAGGTGGTTTTTCTTGTAGAAGTAAACGTCGAACCAGGTCGGGATCTTCGTGGGAACGAAAGGCCTCGAATCCGGGTCCGAGGGTCGGCGTCGCCTCGGTCAGCAACGCGATGCTGCCCCCGGGTCGCACGACGCGCGCGGCGGCGTGAAAGGCGCGACCCAGGTCCTCCGTGGTTTGCCGTGCCGGGGTTCCCGTGACGCTGGCGATGACCACGTCGGCCGCCCGGTCGAAGGTCATCCGCCAACGTGCCTCGAGCAAGGCCTGGCCGGCAGCGCTGCTTTCCAGGGGACCGGCCAGGACGTGGCTGATCGCATCGCCGGCGCCCTCGATGACCTGCACAAAAAACGGCGCGCCCAGCAGCCAGGCGATCTCGCGCGCCTCGCGCTGAATTTTCCACGGTTCCTGGCCCGGCGTGCGGCGATCGAAGCGTGCCGCAAATTCATCCCGGGACGATCGCTCGGAAAGGCCGGGGAAAAGTGCCAGCTCCGCCCCGGCGTAGCCAACATGCGGGTCGTACCCGCGCCGGGTCAGAAGCACGAGCTGATCCGCGTCAACCGCCGTGCGATTGAGGTAGACGCGGCGATCTTTCTTCGTCGTTGCCAGGTAGGCGAGTTTTTTGCGGTCATCCGGCTGATGAACTTCGATTTGAACGTCCTGAAATTCGTCCGGCAGCTCATCCAGCCAGGGCTGCCCCGTGGAGGGAGGCGCACAGATCAACGTCACCGCGTCGGCCTTCACCTGGGCCTGCCGGAGGTGTTCGAGCAAAGGAACCAACAGGTGAACCAGATCGGGAATGCCTTCATCAATGAATATGGCGACATGATCGTCCGAGGTCAGGCCGAGTCGAAGCGGTGGATAGTCCAGCGGGCGTTCGAGCGCATCCCGCATCGCCTGCGCTGGATCGGCCAGATCCGGCGCGATCGTAGCTCGTCGGCCTACCAGAAGGTTCGCATTGCGAATTTCCAGTTCGACCGCCCGCTCGCCGTAGGCCAGGCTGATGCGCGTACTTTCCATACGCGCTATTGTAGAAAACCGCCAAGCCTGAAGCGTGAGCGAGAAGGCGGCAACCTTCGCTCACGCATCAGGCTCGGCGGATTCGTCGTTCGCTGCCAGGCAAAAAAGGTGCAGGTCGGCGCCGTTCCCCCGCTGGGCCGCCGACCTGCGACGAGAGAGTGCCAGCCTCTCACGTTGAGATTCCTCGCGTGGCGTTTTCGTCGCGCTGCGCTGGAAGTTTCGCACGCCCAAAAAGCCGGTAACGCCGTCTACTGCCCGCCGATTAGCAGCTGCTGCTCCTCTTTGGTCACCTCAGCTTCGAGAGCTTGCAAGATCTGAAAGCCGTTGGTGTCCGTCACCTGTTCGGGCGTCACGGCGGGAACAGCACTGGCAACCGCACGGGAGGTCCCGTTTGGTATCAGGGCATCGGGCAACGTGGCGGTCAAGCAGCCAGCACACGCCAGGAGGCCGGCGCACAGGGCAAATCCAAGCAGCCGTCGCATCAGCGTTCCCCCTTTTTGCTTGTCTTGTTCAGACCCAGGTCCTTCGCCCGGACCTCGCCGATCGGCCGCCGGGAATCGACGAGCCGATTCTTGACCGCGACGTAAAGTTCCCACGCCCGGCCATCCAGCTGTTCGGCTTGCTTTAGCAGTTGGTCGTCTCCAGTGGCGAGGGCAATTTCGCGCACCTTCAGGCAAACCGCCTGCCGGCGTTCCAGATCGGCCTTGGCCTTGGTGAGTCGGCTGGCGCTGGCGGCGTTTTTCTTCGCCGCCTTGGCAGCCGCCTCGTCTTCCGTTTTTTTGGCGGCACTGGTTTTCGTGGCCGGCGTGAACATGCGTGTGAACCAGTTGCCCGATTCTTGCGCCGACACGAGCTCGACGATCCCCAGGCCGAACGCCAACGTCAATGCCGCGGTTCCGAGGCGCATGGCGGTTCCCCGAATCGATGGCGCGGAATAGGATAGCCAGCACGCCGCACCCCACGGCGCCCCGGCTTCTTTCCCCCGCCCTTTCCGTTTTTTGGCTCAAGTGAGAGACGCCCTATGCCAGAAAACGGACGGGCTGTCCAGAGGAAATTGGGGCGATTGTCCCGCATGGCCTCGCTACCAAGTGACGTGCTTGCCGCGGCCTTGCCTTAATTTGCAGAAACCAGGAGGTTTTCCATGAACCGTTTCACTCTTGTTTGCATCGTGGGCCTCGCCGCCAATACCTTCACGAACGCCGGCGAACCTGGGAGCAAACAAACCATTGCCTACGTGCAAAAACTGCAAACCGCGACCGGCGGGTTCTTGCCCATGGCGCCGCGGCCAAACATCCGCGTGGCGCCGAACCTGCGCTCGACCTCCGCCGCCGTTCGCGCGTTGCATTACCTTGGCGGCGAGATTCCCAACAAAAAGGCCTGCATCAAGTTCGTGGAAAGTTGCTACGATCCAACGACCGGCGGCTTTGGCGATATGCCCCGCGGCAAACCGGATGTCTTCCTCACCGCCGTCGGCTTGATGGCCGTCACCGAATTGAAGATGCCCACGGAAAAATACGCCGCCGGCGCCATCAAGTTCATGAGCGAGAATGCGAAATCGTTTGAGGACATTCGCATCGCCGTCGCCGGCCTGGAACGGCTACACGCCACGGCGCCGAAAAAAGACCAATGGCTCAAGGACGTGCTGAAGCCGCAAAACGCAGACGGCACGTTCGGCAATGGCCCGGGAATGGCCCGCGACACCGGCAGCAGGGTGGTCACGATCCTGCGGCTCGGCGCGAAGGTTCACAACCCGGAATCGATTCTCAAATCCCTCAAGGCAGGGCAGCGCCAAAACGGCGGCTATGGCAAGGCGGATAGTGAAATCGCCTCGGACCTGGAAACCACCTATCGCGTCATGCGCTGTTTCGTCATGCTGAAGTCGAGGCCAGGCCATGCGGAGGGCATTCGTTCCTTCGTCGCCAAGTGCCGCAATCCGGACGGCGGCTACGGCAGCGCTCCAGGGCAGCCCTCCAACATCGGCGGGACCTATTTTGCGTCGATCATCCTGCGCTGGCTCAAGCAGCAAGACAAGTGAATGGACCGCCGGCATGAAACTGCCTCAAGATACTTTCCCCTATTCGCAAGATCCGCGAAGTCAGCCAGTCGCCCACGATTTTCCGGATGGGGGATACGTTTATGTCCAGGACACGAACGGAATCGTAATGGCCTTGCCCGACAGCCCTCATTTGCATCCCAAGGTTCTGGGCGGCGGCAAGCCGGCGTTATATGCAGGCGACCTCACCATCCTGGACGGGGCAGTCGCTGATCTGACTAATCTGTCGGGAACATTTCAGTTCGATGACGAAGAAGGGCTTCTCCAGGTCGCGGCGCAGCTGCGGCAACAAGGACTCGTGGTCGTACCGGGAGCCGTACGTTTCTTTCCGCCTGATGGGTCGCGGCCTGTTATATTGGAATGAGGGGATCGGATTCGTGGAGAGCGAAATGACCATGAAAATTCTCATTCTCGAAGACAATGACGCCCGCGCCCTGGCCATGCAGGAACTCCTGCGCGACCGGTTTCATCCGTATGATGCCGTTGTTTTCGACGACGCCAACGAAATGCTCGCGTTCCTGAGAAAAAATCTCGCGTCCGCACTGCTCATTTGCCTGGATCACGATCTCGAAATGAAACCCTCCAAGAATGGAAAGATGCACGACCCCGGAACCGGCCGTGAAGTGGCCGATTTTTTGGCGCAAAATGATCCCATTTGCCCCGTGATTATTCACACCACGAATTCTGCCGCCGGCGATGGTATGGAATTCTTGCTCCGTGAGGCCGGCTGGGAAACCCATCGCGTGCAGCCGTTCAACGATTTGGAGTGGATCGCAACCCAATGGTTCAGGACCGTCAGGAACGCAATCGTCGGCACGGCTCGGCCGCGGCCGAAAAACACGGTCTGATTTCAGGAGGCAAATCCCCACGAAAAGAACAAGTGGACCGCCGGGGAGTTGAACCCCGATTTCCTGGGTGCAAACCAGGTGTCGTACCAGGTTGGACCAGCAGCCCATTTGAAGCCGCTTGCGGCCTCGCGCTGGCATGACGCCGCGCGAGCGCGAAGCCGCAAGCGGCATGTTGCGGAGGCCGGATTTGAACCGGCGTCGAACGGCTTATGAGACCGTGCTGGAATCCAGGCTCCAGTCCACTCCGCATCGGGGTAGCGTTTGCCGCTTGCGGCTTTGCGTTCGCGCGACGCCACGCGGGCTCTAAACGAGGACGGCCAAAAGCGTCCAGGCGGATTTGAACCGCCGCATCCACCATGGCAAGGTGGCAGGCTGCCAGGCTACATCATGGACGCGTTCTGCATCAATTCCGGCGGCTGGACTCGAACCAGCACCCTCCCGGCTTCAGCGGGACGCTCGACCTTCGAGCTGCACCGGAGTACCACTGAGAATCGCTGCGCTCATCCCAGGGCCTGGAAGCTCCGGGGGCTGGAATCGAACCAACGCCTGCGGGTTCAGAGCCCACCGTCCTGCCGTTAGACGACCCCGGAATCACGTGGGCGACATGAACCAAGACGCCGTGTCGCTCGGAGAGGTTCGCGGAAAGGACGAAAAAAGGCGCCCCACTTGCGCCACGGTCATTCAGGATTGGTCAATTCCCGCCAGCCACCATAAAATCTCGAAGGTTTAGCCGCGACCCGAAGGGGAGCGCGGGCGATCGCGCTCTGTATCCCCAACGCCGTGAAGGAGTTTCGGCCTTGAAAATCGCAGTCATCGGCACCGGTTATGTCGGCTTGGTCACGGCCACCTGCCTGGCGGAGAGCGGCAACGAGGTCGTCGGCGTCGACAAGGACGCTGGCAAAATCGCCACGCTCAAATCAGGGAAAATACCTATCTACGAGCCAGGCCTGGCCGAGCTGGTTCACCGCAACACCCGCGAGCAACGCCTCGTCTTCAGCACCGATCTCCCTGCCGCCGTCAAGGATGCGCAGCTCATCTTCATCGCCGTCGGCACGCCGGAAACGCCGACCGGCGACGCCGACCTCAGTGCCGTCTGGGCTGTCGGTGACGCCCTGGTGCCGCATTTGCGATCTGACGCGATCGTCGTCATCAAGAGCACGGTCACCGTCGGCACGAACACGAAGCTCATGGAGCGCATGTCCCAAAAAGCCGGCAAGCCGGTCGAAGTCGCGAGCAATCCGGAATTCCTCAAGGAAGGCGCGGCCATCGACGATTTCATGAAGCCCGATCGCGTCGTGGTTGGCGTGCGCCGTTCCGAAATTGGGCAACGCCTCCGTGATCTTTACGCCCCGTTCCTGCGCACGGAGCATCCCTTTCTCGTGATGGGGCCCGAAAGCGCCGAGATGACCAAGTATGTCGCCAACGCCATGCTCGCCACCAAGATCAGTTTCATCAACGAGATGGCCAACCTGTGCGAAAAACTCGGCGCCGACATCAACGATGTCCGCCGCGGCATCGGGCACGACCAACGCATCGGGTTCCAGTTTCTCTTCCCCGGCCCAGGCTACGGCGGCAGCTGTTTTCCCAAGGACGTCAAGAACATCATCTCGATCGCCAAATCATCTCAGGTGTCCGTGGAACTGCTTCAAGCGGTCGATCGCGTCAACGATCGGCAAAAGCGGGTGCTGCCGGGCAAGATTCGCACGCACTACGGGAAAACTCTGAAAGGAAAATGCCTCGCCGTCTGGGGCCTGGCTTTCAAGCCGCGCACCGACGACATCCGCGAAGCCCCGGCCATGACGCTCCTCGACGAGATGCTCAACGCGGGGGTGGAACTCCGCGTCCACGATCCGGAGGCGGCCGCCAACGTGAAGAAGATTTATGGCGAGAGGCTGACCTACTGCGATCGTCCCTACTCCGCTCTCGAAGGCGCCGACGGACTGGCCATCGTTACCGAATGGCCGGAATTTCGCCACCCAGACTTCGAGTTGATGCGCCGTCTGATGCGCGAGCCGGTGATCTTCGATGGCCGAAATCTATATGAACCCGCCACAGTCAAGGCCGCGGGTTTCACGTACCACGCGATCGGGCGCGTTGTCTAGCCCCTTGCCATGGGCGAGCGGATAGACGGTTACTTCGTTGCCACGGCGAAGATCGACTCCGCCGCGTTGAAAGCGAGGGCCGCCCATCCTGCCAGTCCTGAGCCAAAACGCGTTCGCATGGCCCGCGCCATCCAATCCCCAGGCGGCGTCATCCCGGCCGAGTGGCGAATCCAGCTGCTCTTTCTCTCCTGCCTCATGTCAATTCGTGCAAACCCGGCCAGCGTCAGCATCAGGTGCAAGGTGGTCGGCGTGAAGTGCGTCAGATGCCGTGGCAAATCCAGCCCGTACCAGTGTGCGCCAAACCAGCGCGCCGCCCAGCCGTCGACGTTGGGCACGGCGACCAGCAAGCGCCCACCCGGTGTCAGCAAGCGATACGCGGCACGCAAGACGCCGAGCGGATCATGCACGTGTTCGAGCGATTGCCACATCGTGACCGCCTCGAAACAGTTGCTGGTCCAATAGGGTGAAGGCAACGAGCCGACGTGAGCGGTTAGACCGAAATGCTCCCGGACTCGCTTGACCGCATTTTCCGACCGATCCAGCCCAACCACGTTCCAGCCCTGCGCGTTCATGCGTGCGAGAAAGGCGCCGCTGCCACAGCCAAAATCGAGCAACCGCGCCAGGCCGTGCTTCGGGAGGGCAACGCTACCGTCACGCTTCGCGAGCGGCTGGCGCTCAATCCGATGGCAGGCATAGTCGTCAGGATAAAACCGGTCGATGCTGTCGCGATCGGGCCGCGGATTGGTGAAGGCGAGGCCGCAACGCTCGCAGCGCACGATGAGAAAACGCATTTCGCCCAGCGAATCGACCGCTTCAAGAATAGGCGTGTGCCGGGCGCCGCCGCACAGGAGGCAGGCGCACTCGTCCCACGCGATGGGTTGGCGCAGGTCGGCGGTGTGCGGGGCGGACAGGTGCATTCGCGGGCCTCCGTGCCGGGATTCGTCCGTGAAGTGTGAAACGATACCAAGTCACCGCCGCAACGTCAATCGGCATCAGAGCGATCCCAAGCCCCGCCATGAGCGCAGCGATTGGCGGGGGTAAGCCAGGTCTCACCCGGCCGCTCACGCGGCTCGCCGAAAAGCAAATTGCTCTGGTCAACTCGCCACGAGTTTGAGGCCAAGGGCCTTGGCCAGTTTTTCCGGCTCTTCCGTTTTTAGGTGCACGCCGCGGAGAAAATAGGCCGGAACGCGGCCGCGGTCTCGCGAATCGCTTCGATCGTCTGGCCCACTGCCTCGGCAGCCAAGTTCAGATCCAGAACCAATCGCGTCCACAGGCT
>JACPPF010000030.1 GCA_016191165.1 Planctomycetota bacterium | reverse complement strand
CGCCGATGCCCCTGATAGCGTTCGATGCACTTGTTGAATTCGTGCTTGGGCAGGAAGTCGAGGAGCTGCGCAAAAACGGTTCGGCCGGAATTCATGGACCATCCCTCGCCAGAGGTTGAGGCGGAAAGAATGGCTCCAAGTTACGACCAAATTGAAATCGAAAACAGTCATGACCGAACCTAGATCATTGCTACTGTATAAGTTGCGTCAAAAACCAGAAACGTTAACCGGACAGTTGTGAGCCTCTTTCTAATCTTTCCCGTCCTGGGGTTCTGCGCGGCCGAATCGGCATCACCCCAGCGAAAGATGCCGCCGAGGTAGGCCTCGTTTTCCAACACGATGTGCCCCACGGTCCTGGCACTTTTTTCCCCATTCGCCAACCTGGTAGTCGAGCTCACCTCCGCCGCTTGCTGTTGATGTTGATGCGAATCGGCGAGAAGACGAACGGCTTGACCTTTTCCAATCCCAAATCGACGGTGACGTCAAGGTCGTATGCCCCATCGGACAATCGAGTTGCGCCCGGATCCATTACCGTGTTGGAGCGGAATGGGTCCTTGATTGTGGATTCCCAACACAATTCTTTGGGTGGAAATTTCTCTTCTGGTCCACAATCCTGACCCCATCGCGCGTACTCTATTCGTTTCGGCATTTTGGAGCATTCCTGGAATATTGGTGAAACACTCGCGTCGCGGGAAATCTTGGGGTCGTTGTGCCTCAGTTTTAGCTGAGCTATCACATTGGGTGGGAGTTTTTGACTTTTGCCCAAAGGCGTAACTCGAATCCATACATCCACTGAAACCCCTACCGATCCACTCGACGGTGCCACCCACCTTTGTATTTTCCAGCCGTTTACGTGTATCGTCTGTAGATCGTGCTTCACGATTATCGGCAAATCCATGCTGAGCACCTCCGCTTGCTCCGTTCGGCAACCAATTGTTACAGCCGTGATCGCAACGCCTAACGCGCTCGCCAAAAGCTTTTGTGCCAATGAGGATATCATGAGGCTTTTCTCCTGCCATTTTTAGGTTAGAGTCTATCCGGGAAGTCTCCAGAACATTGGAAATTCGCGGCTTTTCACCCCGAAAACCCGGCTTTCCGGATAGACTCTTAGACGCCGGCCAAATAAAAATCCATCAGGAACCCGGCATAAGTATCCGCGTTCCCGATCAATTGGCTAACCGACAGGTTCACGTCGTCGTCACCCTTCCAGTAGGTTGGCAAAGGCCTTGGTCCGCCCGGCGGCCCCGCGTCCAACGACGTTTCGTAGAAATAACCACGATCACCGGTCCAGTGATATTTATGGGTCATTTCGTGAAGTATTGTGCCGATTTGTAGTTTGACAGATGTCGCTTGCGCCCAGAATGCCGGCTGGAGGTGAATATTGCACCCAACAAACGTCCATGCGTAAGCATCACCTTCAAAATCGTTTTCAAAGGGCAACGTCCCGTTAAACGCGTTGCGCACTCGCTGAAAACCCATCCGGACAATATGCATCTGGTAGTCACTCAACCTGTTGCCGTTCCCAAACCAACGGCCTAGGCGCGTTTGGGTTTGCTCGGTTAGGCGATTCCACACGGTAAAGGTCAACGTGCTGCCAAATGGAGTAGTGTTTCCAATGTCCGCCAGGATGGTATTGAGTGCCTGACGCAAGGACGTGAGCCTCGCGAAGACGGTGTTGCGCTCATTCGCGTTAAAGTAATCAAAGGCGACGGTAATGGACCCTCCCCCGGCCAGGTTTTGCGTAACCGTGCCGCTGGTTCTTGTGTCGTAAAAACGTCGCCGTGACAGCGCGTCGCCCAAAGCGGGTTGCGAGACGACAAAAAAGAGCTCATTGTGCGGCTGTCCGGGAACAAGGCTTGGCTCTATTTTACTTCCCTGAGCAAGCCCGGCGAATGGCGCCTGGGACGGCGCCGAGTCAATCCGTGCCGCCAACTCTGGCGAACCCGGCATTGACGCCATGGCTGTTTCATAATCATCCCATGCATTCGATTCCGCGGTTTCCCACGTTGACCCTGCGGCCATGACCGCCAAGGCATATTGCTCTTCAATGGTCGTTTCCGTGGTCGCCAAATCTGCCTCGATAGTCCCAATGCCACTCAAATAGGCGCTCCATGCGGTGGCTTCCGCGTTCGTGAAATCCGCGTCGGCATCGTCCTTGGCAGTTGCCACAGTGGCCCATGCAGCAGATTCGGCCTCTTCCCAGTCTTCCTTGGCGGGCTCAACGGCGGTCGAGAAGTCATCAAGGGCCGATTCCTGAGCGGTGACCAAATCAGTCTCCGCATCGGCCCCACTGGCGTCCCACGCCGCAAGGGCATTGCCGTAATCGCCTTCGCGCTGCGACTCGGCGCCTGCGATGGCAGCGTTCAGGGCGACTTGTGCGGTGTTGTAGGTCTCCTCCAACTCTTCGTCGTCGGGATCCAGTTGCCAGGCGTCATACGCATCGTCGCGGGCGCTGACAAAAGGCGCGATGGCGTCATCATAAACAGCGTCCGCGTCGCCGATGGCGGCCTCATAGTCGTCGAATAACGTGACGACGGCGGCGTCATATATGTCCTTCGCCTCATCCAAGGCCGTTAGGTAACTCGCTCGATAGGCGGCGGACGCGGCTTCCCATGCGGCATTGGCGTCCACCAGCGCGTTTTGAAAATCGCTATCCGCGTCCGCGATCGCATCATCGTAGTCAGCCAGCGCGACTGCGACCGCATCCTCGTAATCGGCGTACGCATCATCCGCATCCGATTGCGCATCGGCGCGGGCGGACGCAATATCGGCATCGCGGGCGGCCACGGCGTCGAGGTAATCGGCATCGGCAGTCGCCACCGCGGCCAGGTAGGTCGCGTACAGCTGGTCCGGAGTTTGTAGCACGACATAGAAGGGGAAGTACGCGGCGGTGCTGTTGGCGGCGCCGTCGCTTACTGTTCCGTTGATGGTGTCGGTGCCGGTCCAGTTCGACGCGGGGGTGTAGGTCCAGATGCCATTGTTGTACGTCAGCTGACCTTGCCACGGGCCGGTGCCGGGAGTGAAGGTGAGCGTGTCGTTGCTGTCCTGATCGCTGGCGTAGTCGAGGAAATTGATGTTGCCGAGCGGCTGGTTTTTCTCGACGTAGAACGTGTGGCCGGTCAAAGTCGGTGCATGGTTGACGATGGTCCAATTGAAGTTCTGGTTGACGTTGCCGCCGCTGTCGTTGACGGTGACGCTGGCCAGATACGCCTGGTTGGTGACGGCGCTGCTGGACACGGTGCCGCTGATTAGACCGGTGCTGCTGTTGATGCTCAGGCCCGTTGGCAAGCCCATCGCGCTGTAGCTGAGCGTGTCGCCGTCGGCGTCGCTGGCGTTGACCTGCAAGGCGACGACGTCGCCGCGCAGGTTTTCCTGGTTGCTGATCGAGAACGTCGGGGCGGTGTTGGCAACGGTCGCGCCCGGGTTGGCGGTCATGCCGGAGGTGTAGGGGTCGTATGGCGTTAT
>JACPPF010000029.1 GCA_016191165.1 Planctomycetota bacterium | reverse complement strand
CAGGCCTCAAGATCGCCAATTCCGCGTCACCGTGGCCATCGCCACCGAAGAAACCGCTACCACGCCAAGCACCGTCGTCTGGCCATTTGTAAAATGGCCCAAGCTGGGGGATCGCCAGCTGACAGTCCGGGAACTGCTGGAAAGGGATGGCTATTTTGTCTACTTCAACGAGCGACACCTTGCAAAGGAATCCCGAATAGTTCCGCTTTCAATTCAGACCCTCAATTTACCGAAGGGAGTGGGTAGGTTGGGGTCCGAATTGAAATTCGACCCGAGAATCATTGCAATTTCCACCACGGCATTTTTCCATTACTATCATCTCAAGATTGCAACCGTGATCGGCCGGGCAGATCGGAGTCCCCCGCAGATTCAAAAAGTCACGTGGAATAAACAGGAGGCCTGGGAGGTTTCTTACAAAACCAAAGGCAATGGCGCATTGATTCGCACGGTCTATGTCCCGCAAATGGGCTATTGCATTGTGAGGTCGGAATTGGAGGTGACTTTTCCCAAGTCCAAGGAAACGGTCCGGAGGGTGATGGAGGCGAAACCAAAACTATGGGGCGGAGGCCATTGGTTTCCCGAGCTTGTATCGCTCCAGGGGTTTGTCAATTCGCAGCTGAAAGAAAAATTCACCCTGGAAATCCTCGAAGCCTCCTTCAATCGCCCAATCTCGCCCAATGTATTCAAGATGGTCGGCATGGATATTCCCGTGGGCACAAGCGTGAATAACTTGATGCCGGAATCCGGGGGGCGGCGCTATTACTGGGACGGGCAGAAGATCGTACTGGAAGACAGGAAGGGGCGCGAGACGTACCAGGACAAACCGCCGCCGGGGTCCGAATCGACCTGGGGTTCCTGGCTTTACGCCGGGTCGATCGCTTGCGCGGTGCTTGCGGCTGGATTCCTGGGATTCTATTTCTACAACAGGATGAAAACGAAGGGCTGAGCTGATGCGACCCAACAGGCCTGCCTACACGGTGGTTGAATTGCTGGTGGTGATCTCGATCATCGCCATCTTGATCGCTTTGCTGGTGCCGGGTGTCCAGCGCGTGCGTGAAGCGGCGAACCGCACGGAGTGCGCGAATAACCTTCGGCAAATCGGCCTGGCGCTGCATCAATTCCACGACACCTATCACGCTTTCCCGCCCGGCTACACCAATAGCCTCGCGGGGCAGCCGTTTGTCTACTTGGGCTGGCGCCCTCGCCTCGCGCCGTTTCTGGATCGACAGGCCTACTGGCAGGTGGTCGTGCAGGACTACGTGGCCAACCCGCGGCCCACCGCCACGCCTTATCACCGAAACGTCGGGGTTATTTTGCCGGTGTTTGGTTGCCCTTCGGATGGCCGGGTATCGGTGGCCCATTTTTACTATCCGTTTCAGGAAGTCGCCCTGTCCTCCTACGTCGGCGTATCGGGCCTTGATCATCGGGATCGAAAAGGGTGTATCTACGAAGATTCACGCACAAGAATTGCCGACATCACAGACGGCCTGAGTTCCACCGTGATTGTTGGCGAACGCCCGCCAAGCAATGATCTTCGCTGGGGATGGGTTTATATCGGGGGCCGACTGGATAATTTTCTGGGCGTCCGTGAAATCGAAACCGACCAGAACACGGTTTGTGCGTATGGCCCCTACCACTTTCAGCCCCAGCGCCTGGGGGTGCCGTGCGGCTACTTGCAGTATTGGAGCATGCACCCCGGCGGCGGGCATTTCTTGTTCGCGGATGGGTCCGTTCACTTTCTGCTTTACAACGCCGACGAAATCCTGCCCGCACTGGCGACGCGCGGCCAAGACGAGGTTTTCCAGATGCCTTTCTGAACCCCAATCGCCGCTGGAGGAATGACATGAAGAGCAAATTCGCAATCCTGGCAATCGTCGCGGTCCTATTCGCAGGGTTGCTAACGTCCCCCACGCATTCCCAAAAGAAGAAACCGGTCCTCGACAGTTCCCCGAGATTTCGTGAATGGAACGGCTTGCCGCTCGAACTGAAGAAAGGCGTCAAGGTTCAAATCAGCGGATCGTTGGCGTCGCAGAGCAAAAGCGGCCCGGTCACTGTGAAAGAGGTCATCGGGCACTGGGTGTATTTGGAGGGAAAAATTTGGGTCGGAAACAAAACGGAAAAGGAAGGTTGGGTGAACTTCAACCAGATCGGGTGGTTCCAAATTGTAAAGGAGGAGGCCAAGGCGAAAGCCAAGAAGTGAGGTGCCGCCGTGTGACATCCAAACCCCCGACGGTCCGACGGTCACGTCCCATCAAACTCGCTTGCTCAAAACTCATCCATTCGCTATGCTATCTTCATAGTTTGTTTCGCTTTCCGTGGTGGCGATGCGTGGGGCGTCGAGCCGGGAGGGCGCAGGTTTCTCGCCATGGTTCAACTTAGCATCCGCGAGCACAGCCGGCGGGAGATTGACCGCCACAAATGGCTGGCAAGCCAGCGGGCCGGCTGCGATCTCGGGGAAGTCGCCGTCAAAGAGTGGATCACCTTGCACTGGTCCGGCTACTGGCGAGCACGCTGCATGGAACACCTTCAGGGCAAGGCTTACTGGACCGAGCTGAAAGGCGACGATTTCGGCATCCTCGAAGACCGATTCCAGCATCGCGCCTTGCTGGCCGACCGCATTGCCGATCGGCTCAAGGCAGGGCAGGAAAACCTTGACATCATCCAGTGGGCGCTCAACTGGCATATCGACATGGATGCGGTTCTCGACATCCTTGCCACCCTCGACATCAACAACAAGCGCATGGGTTACCCCTTCGGCAGTTGACCGTTCGTCGTAGAATCACTTCATGCCGACCAACCCGAACATCGCGCTGCACGGCGTGCGCGTCCACAACCTGAAAAACATCGACGTCGAGATTCCACTTCATCGCCTGACCGTGGTCACCGGCGTATGTGGCGCCGGCAAAAGCAGCCTCGTCTTCGATACGCTTTACGCCGAGGCGCAGCGCCGTTATTTGCAAAGCTTTTCCGCCTACACGCGCCAGTTCCTGGAACGATTCGATCAACCGGACGCGGAGCGGATCGGGGACGTGCCGCCCGCCATCGCGATTGGCCGGCACGCGGCACGAACGTCCGCGCGCGCGACGGTGGCCTCCCTGATCGAGATCGACTTCCCCCTGCGTCTGTTGTTCACACGCGCCGGCGAGCTGACCTGCCCCAGTTGCGACTTTCCGGTGACGAGTCATCGCGCGGCCGACGTCGTCAACGCGATCGCCGCGATGCCGATCGGTACGCGCTGCACGCTGGCGTTCCCCGCGTTTCCCGGTGCGCCGACGGAGCAAGCAAGCTGGCAGGCGGCGTTGCTCGAGGAAGGCTACATTCGTATTCACGCCGGCGGGGTCGCCTATCGTCTTGGTGAACAAACCGTTCCGATCCTTCCGGAGGGGCAGCCGATCTGGATCGTGCAGGATCGCGTCGAGGTTGGCAAGACGCCAGGCGAGCGCCTGACGGAATCGGTCGAGGCCGCCTACCGCCGTGGGCTGGGCCGGGTCGGTTGTTTGACGGATATGAATGACTTCGTATACGACCAGCGCCCCGTCTGTGCGCGTTGCCAGCGCGTTCTGACGGCGCCGGCGCCGCGCCTGTTCGATCCAGCGGACCCGCTCGGCGCCTGCTCAACTTGCAAGGGCACGGGCAGGCATGGCAAGAACGTCGAGGTTTGTCCCGCGTGTTCTGGCCGCCGCTGGAATGCCGACGCCCTGGCCGCGCGTGTCGGTGGGTGCGACATCGCACAGTGGCATTCCATGCCCGTTGACGAGCTGGCCGCGTTCGTCCAATCCCTGCCTGGGTACGAATCCACGCGTTTGCTGATCCAACAATCGCGGACCCGACTCGAGACGCTTAGCTCTCTTGACCTGGGCTACCTGACCCTCGGTGATCCGATCGCCCGGCTTCCGGATGGCGTCGTGCGGCGAATTCAACTTGCCGCGGCGCTGACCTCCAATCTCGTCCAGGTGCTTTACGTTCTTGATGAGCCGACGCTTGGATTGCATCCGCGCGATACGGAAAAACTATTAGCGGCCTTGACGCGGTTGCGCGAACGGGGCAATACCGTCGTCGTCATCGAACACGACCGCGCCGTCATCGCCGCGGCCGATCACGTCATCGACCTGGGCCCCGGCGCCGGCGACGACGGCGGTAACGTTGCCTATCAGGGTTCGCCGCGCGGCTTGGCCTCGGCCGCCGCGCATCCCACCAGCGATTTCTGGACCGGGCGTGGCAGCGTTGGCGTTCCGTCCGAATATCGCAAGCCCGCCGGCGTCCTGAAACTCACGGGCGCCAACGCGAACAACCTGCAAGACCTGACCGTCGAGTTCCCGCTTGGCGTCTTCTGCGTCATCACCGGCGTCAGCGGCGCGGGCAAACGCAGTTTGATCGAACAATCACTCCACCCGGCCCTCTGCCACGCCAAAAAGAAAAAAACCGACCGCTCTACCACGGCGAAAATCACTGGCGCCGGACAACTTGCTGACGTTCTGCTCCTTGACCAGACCACGTTGCCGCGAAGCTCGCGCAGCAACCCGGCCACCTATCTCAAGATCTTCGACGACATTCGCGCCGTGTTTGCCGAGACGGTCGACGCGAAGATTCGCAACTTTGGGCCGGGCCATTTCAGTTTCAATCAGCCCGGCGGGCGCTGTGAGACGTGCGAGGGGCAGGGCACGCTCGTGATCGACATGCAGTTTCTCGCCGACGTGACCGCGACCTGCCCGGAGTGCCTCGGCCGGCGCTATCGCAAGGAAATCCTCGACATCAAGGTGCGAAGCCGCAGTATCGCGGAGGTGCTGGATTTGACGGTGCGCGAGGCATTTCGTTTTTTTCGCGCGCAGCCGAAGATCGAGAAAAAGCTCAAAGTTTTGATCGATGTCGGCCTGGATCATCTCCGGCTGGGCCAGGCCGTCGAGACCCTGGCGGGCGGAGAGTGCCAGCGCCTGAAACTGGCAGGCCAACTCGCGGCGAGCAAGCGAGGCGCGTGCCTGTTCCTGTTGATCGAACCGAGCGCCGGCTTGCACTCTGCCGATATCGCCAACCTGCTCGATTGCATCGATCGCCTGTTGTCCGCGGGGCATTCGCTCATTGCCATTGAGAGCGACCTGGATGTAATCGTCAATGCCGATTACGTGATCGACCTGGGTCCCGCGGGCGGCCGCAAAGGGGGGCGCGTTGTCGCACAGGGCACGCCCGAAGAAGTCGCCCAGGCGGCCGAATCGTTCACCGGACAGTGTCTGAAGAATCGGGGATGACTGGCGAGGATGCAAAATTCACCAAGACCTTCGGATTTGCCTGGCGTGGGGATTGGGACGTATGATACCATTCAGCTTCATCCTTTGGGGGGCAAGCTCATGTTCAACATCGGCCGAGCGATCACCAAAAATTG
The DNA here is from genome assembly GCA_016191165.1 of Planctomycetota bacterium. GTDB lineage: Bacteria > Planctomycetota > Planctomycetia > Gemmatales > Gemmataceae > SIAQ01. Next base: position 14,957 of record JACPPF010000029.1, on the reverse strand, counting down.
CCAGGGCGTCACACGCCGCGAGTTGTTGCAGGTTGGCAGCCTGGGCATGTTCGGCATCAGTCTGGCGAGCGTGTTGCGCGGGGAGGCGTCGCAGGAAACCCGGCCCGTTACCGAGCCCGGCTCGCCAGCAGGGAGAAGACGCCAGCGCGAGACCTCGTGTATCCTCATCTTCCTCGAAGGCGGCCCCAGCCAGTTCGAGATGTTCGATCCCAAGCCCAACGCCCCTGTTGACATTCGCGGACCCTATGGCAACTGCTCGACCAACGTGTCCGGCACCCAACTCTGCGAATTGCTCCCCATGATGGCGCAACGCATGGATCGCTGTGCCCTGATTCGATCCTTGACCGGCTTCACCGGGCAGCATACCGCCAGGCCGGCACTGACCGGGGCGTTCAACAGCCTGACGACTTACGGCGCCGTCATCACCCGACTGAAGGGCGCCATCGGCGCCATGCCTCCCTATGTCCATCTCGGTGGCCGTATCTTCAACACCCCAGGCATTGGCGGCGGCGTGCTCGGTTCGTCGTGCGACCCAATCGAAATCCGCGATCCGTTTGGCCGACAGGTAAATCTTCAACAATTCACCCTCAACGCCGACGTTCCGCCCCAACGCTTCCAGCATCGGCGTGAACTCCTGGGCGCCGTCGATCAGGCGCGCGCGGCAGCGCATCGAAGCCGGGCCATCGAGCGCATGGACACCTTCCATCAACGTGCCGTCGACATGCTGACGTCGCCGCGCGTACGGCAAGCGTTTGACCTGAGCCAGGAAACCGACTCGCTGCGCGAGCGCTACGGGGCCAGCCATTTCGGGCAATCGCTCGTGCTGGCGCGGCGACTCGTTGAAGCCGGCACGCGCTTCGTGCAGGTCAAGTGGTACGACTGGGACGGCCCGTGGGACATCCACGGGTTCAACTCCACCGGCATCGAACGGATGGAAGAAGAACTCTGCCCGCGCTTCGATCAGGGCCTGGCCAGTCTTCTTGACGACCTGCGCGATCGCGGCTTGCTCGACTCGACGCTGGTCGTCGTCCTCGGCGAGATGGGCCGCACGCCACGCATCAACCACTGGGGCGGTCGCGATCACTGGGGCAGCGTGCTGTTCGCCGTACTGGCGGGCGGCGGCGTCCCCGGCGGGCGCGTCATTGGCAGCAGCGATGCTCATGGCGCCTACCCCGCGACTTTCCCGGTGCAACCGCTCGAATTTGCCGCGACCATCTACCGGTTGCTGGGTATCGATACGAACCTCGACCCGCGCGTTCGGCCGTTTATTGGAAGCGCAGCGCCGGTGGCGGGGTTGGTATGATGGATATTTCAGCCGTACCTCAATGGGCGGAGGGATTGAAATGAATCGAATGATCGTGAAGTCGCGGATTGGAAGTGATGGAAACTTGCACCTGAACGTTCCGATCGGCCCAGACGACGCCGGTCGGGTGGTGCGGATTATTATCGAGCCCGAGAATGGCAAAACGAAAACCCAGCAGGAGTATTTGGACTTCATCAACGCAACGGCTGGCGCATGGCAAGGGGATTTCGAGCGGCCCGAACAGGGTGAGTTTGAAGAAAGGGATCCCCTTCCATGAGATACCTGCTCGATTCGAATGCCTGGATCGGGCATCTCCGGCAAACGAGTCCAACGGTTACGATTCGGCTCCGGCGTGAGCAACCCACGGACGTAGCGCTGTGCGCAATCGTTTTGGAGGAATTGCAATACGGCGCACTTCGAAGCGGGCCTGCACAACGCCCTTCAAATCTGGCGATCGTGGCAAATCTGCAGCAGGAATACTTTTCCTTGCCTTTTGACGATTTGGCCGCGTTGGATGGCGCGACGATTCGCGTTCACCTGGCAACGTTGGGTCAACCCATCGGCCCCCGTGACGTGATGATCGCTGCGATTGCGCGATCGAATGGTTTGACGCTCGTAACCCACAACACAAAAGAGTTCAGCCGCGTACCCGGTTTGGCACTTGAGGATTGGCAATGAATCCCCTGAGAGTTCGCCGATCCCTACCTGTTTTTGTTGTCATTATCATCGGGTTGCCGTTGATGTCGCTCGAAACCGGCCCCGCACGAGGTTGGGCTCGCCAGGACGCTAAACCCACCAAACTCGTCATCGCCTTCGCCTCGACGCGCGAGCGCTGGGACCCGCCGTATCCGAAGATTCATTTTTACGAGCACGACGGGGTCTCCAAAGGAAAGCTCCTCGAATCAATCGACACTATCTCCAAGGGGGTCAACAAATCGCGGGCCGACATGCACCCGGCCCTCTCCGCCGACGGGCGTTATTGCGCGTTTGCCTCGCAGCTCGGCGTTGCCAATGGCGGGCAGACCGAGATTTGGGATCGCAAGGAGAAAAAGCTGCTGCCATTGCCGGGCGTGCATGGCTTGCTCAAGACGCACCAGATGCACGCAACGTTTTCCGCCAATGGGAAGCGTCTCGCGTTCACGGCCTGGGCCTGGCCGGGGTCGAGCGGGCGCTGGAATGTTTTTCTGTACGATGTGCCCAGCAAGAAAATCGTCGATGTACCGAAGCTCAACGTGGGCACGTTCGATCAGCGCATGCCCGCGTTGTCGGCTGACGGACGCTTCCTGGCGTTCGCCTCCAACGCGAGGGGCGGGGCCGGGCGGACCGACATTTACCTTTACGACCTGAAGGCCAAAACGCCCGTCGCCTTGCCGGGGTTGAACTCGAAGGAGATGGACATCTCGCCCTCGCTTTCAGGCGACGGTCGCTTGATCGCGTTCACGTCGGATCGCCCGGGTGGGGTGGGCAATCGGGATATTTATCTATACGATCGGGTGTTGCAGAAACTGCTGCCGCTGCCGGGCCTCAACTCGCCAGCTCACGAACAATCGCCTTCGCTCTCGGCGGATGGCCGGTTCTTGGCGTTTGTATCGGAGCGTTTGAAAGGCGCCGGCGAGCGCGACATTTACCTGTACGATCGCGTGCTGCAAAAGCTGCTGCCGACGCCGGGGTTGAATTCGAAACACGATGATATTGACCCGTTCGTTCTCACCGTAAACGGAAAATAGGATGTCTTGCGGGACCGGGCCCAAGGATTCCACTTGAGCTTTGTCCCACACCCGGCCCATCTGCACACCTGACTGCCCGTTTCCGCACATCTTGAGGGTTTGCACTCGTAACTGGCATGTCATGGAATCATGCAGTGCAACCACCACGCCGGGCAATGTGTTCCGTCAACAGTTTCGCGTGCAATGCGGCCCGTTTCAATTCCATCGATTTTAGGGTAACAAACAATCCGCGAGCCGCCGGGCGGTGAACCAAGGTGGCTCGATATGCGCCGCCGGGACAAGCCCGGCCGCTCGCTGTGACTTTCACTTGAACCAGGCCTCCAATGAAAAAGAAACGATTCAGACTGGCATGGAGTTTGCTAATAGGATAGTGTTGTCCTATTATTGACAGCCCGGTGCTTTAACAAACGAACGTCGCTGTAAGTTCCATGGCATGGTTCAAAGCGGGTTAACGTAGCCGCGTCTGCCAGAACGCGGGAGGTGGCGGTGTTCGTGGGAAACCCCGCGCTTTGGCGAGCGCGGCCACGTTACTCGAAAGAATCGGTTTTTGAATCAGCCAATCTGATCAGGGGCCTTTGCGACGGCGGACCCGAGGCGAAAAGGAGAACAGCCATGTTAGCCGAACTCGACGTTCCCGATTATCTGAAGGAAATCCGTGAACAGGTTTGCAGCCGCTGTGTGGAACGGCCACTCGGTGGGCCGCCATGCGCTCCTCTGGGCAAACAATGCGGGGTGGAGCTTCATTTGCGCCAGCTAATCGAGTCAATCCATGAAGTGGACAGCGGGTCGATGATGCCCTACCTGGAACACAATCGCGCGGGGATTTGTGAACACTGCGCTTTTCTGCACAGCAGCATTTGCCCTTGCCCCATGGACTACCTCTCAGCCCTGATCGTCGAGGCGGTGGAATGTGTGGACAGACGTCGCGAACGGCGCGCGCACGTCACCCAGCTCATCGATTCTCTTTCCGAGCAAAGCGACGTCGGACTGGAAGAAATCGACGACGTTTATGAAGAAGCGACAGGCACTTGGACCCTTTGCGATTGGCCTACCCACTTCGGCCCTGACGGGCTGAATCTTCAGGGCATGGTATCGTCGCAGGCCAAAGGCATCGCCGTGGAGTCAGCCGGCACGCAACGGGCCGAGACCTGGAGCCGGGCGGCGTGCTGGTTGGCGGAGGTGGAGCGCTTTGCTGCAAAAGCCGAGTGCGAGGCTGCCCTGGCTGTCGCAGCTGCCAAGGCTGGCGAATGGCGCCAGGCGCTCCTGCACGCACGCAGGGCGTGGGCGTATGAATTCGCCACGGGGCGACCACTTCGCAACCAGCGGCCGCGCACCTGGTTGAACTTGACACTGGTCATCGACAAGGTTGCCCGCGCAAATGCACCAGTGATGGACGAAGGAGGCGGCGATTGACGCACGCGTTTACCCATGAACCCAAATATTCGACCGCTCCTTGCATTCACGCTTTTCGTCATCCCTGGGTTTGCCAACGCCGAGGATGATTTTGAACGTCCACCCATCAATTACAGCAAGGCAAAGCCGAACAATGCAATTGAACGCTTGCAAAAAAAGATTGACGGCGGCCACCTTACCCTTCCGTTTCATGCGGAGCGGGGTTACCTTTCCGCAGTCTTGAAAGCCCTCCGGGTTCCGGAATCGTCGCAAGTGCTTGTTTTCTCGAAGACGAGCTTGCAACGTCATCGCATTGGCCCGTATGCCCCGCGGGCCATTTACTTCAGCGACGAACTTTACATCGGTTTCTGCCGGGCTGGGCAGGTGCTTGAGATCAGTGCTGTCGATCCCCAGCTTGGCGCCGTTTTCTACACCCTGGAACAGCAAGAAGTGGATCGTCCGAAGTTCGCGCGTCAGACCGATGCGTGCACGCTGTGCCACGCCTCATCGCAGACACGGAACGTCCCAGGGCACATCATTCGCTCCGTATTTCCGGATCGGCGCGGCGAAGCGATTTTGTCCATGGGGACCATCCGTGTCGATCAGACCACGGCCATCGATCGACGCTGGGGCGGCTGGTACGTCACCGGCACTCATGGCAAACAAAAGCACCTCGGCAACCTGATTGTCAAAAATCGCGGCGATCGCGAAACGATCGCCAAGAACCCCGAAGGCCAGAATATCACCGACCTCAAGGGTTTCTTCGATACTTCCAAGTACCTGACACCACACAGCGACATCGCAGCGCTCATGGTGCTGGAACATCAGGCCGAGGCGCAGAATCTCCTGGCACGAGCCGGCATCCAGACCCGGCTCGCGTTGCATGATCAGGCGATGCTCAACAGAGAGCTTGGTCGAGCGCCGGACTACTCGTCAGAGACAACGCTCCGCCGCATCCGGAGCGTCGGCGGTCCGCTGGTGCGTTACCTTCTATTTGGCGAGGAGGCCAAGCTGACGGACAAGACCCAGGGAACCTCGACGTTTGCCGCCGACTTCGCGAAGAAAGGACCGTTTGACAGGAAGGGACGCTCCCTGCGCGAGTTTGACCTGCAGAGTCGGCTCTTCAAGTATCCTTGCAGCTATCTCATTTATTCAGAAACCTTCGAGCAACTGCCCAACGCGCTGAAGGACTTTGTGTACCAACAAATGTACGGCGTGCTGACGGATCGCTATTACGGCGGCGGGTTCGGCCACCTCAGCGCCGGCGATCGGCTCGCGATTCTCGAGATTCTTCGCGATACAAAGAAGGATTTACCCGCCTATTGGCGAAAATAGGCCCTGCTGCGCCTGGAAAGCGCGACGACCTGATGCGGAATCGAACGGCGTCCCGCCAGGCGGAACCAGGTGCGATTTACGCCAAAATCTTGTGCAAATACAAATGCGCCGGTCCGAGGGTGCCGCCGTAGTTGCCGGCGGTGATGCCGACGACGCCCGAGATGCAGGCGGCATGGATGCCGGCGCGGGTGGCTGCCTCCACGGCTGGCTGATCGATGCCGTCGATGACGAGCTCGTAAACGGCGTTGGCGCCGTCGGGCAGGGCGGACTTGACGACGCCGCGCAGGGTGGGGCAGTAGGCGTCGTTAGTGCTGGCTCGGAGCTTCTTGTATTTGCTGCCGACCTTGCTGCCGGAGCGGACGACCCCGCCCGGGAAGGGCATGATGACCCCCGGGATTCGCTTCATGGCAGCGACAGCCGCCTCCGCGGCAGCCAGGCCCCGCGCCTGGCTGCCGGCCAGGATCAGAAAATTCCCACCGCCGACCCCCTTGACGGTGGCAAACACGTCTTCACACACGAACTCCCCGTCCATGACCGGAATGCGCCAGAAGCGGCGTGAGTCGAGCTTTTTGCTAATCTGATGCCCGTCGCCAAAGAAACGCAGGTTGCCGCCGATCTTGATGGTCTTGCCCTTGACGATGGGCAGTCCGTTGTAGCAAGCCGTGGTGGGGCAGGTGAGGATGCACTGCCCGACGCGATTGACGAGGGCTTTTTGCAGTCCATCCCGGCTAAAGGCGAATACGAGCACGCTGACGCCGGGTCGGCCGTCGGGCGTTTCGTCGCTGTTGAGAGTTCGCTCGACGCTGGCCTCGACGTCGCAGCCGATCACCGAGGAAGCGTAGCCGGTGACGACCTGGCCAGCGGTTTGCGCCCAGCCCGGCGTGGCCGCGGTGACGATGAGGCGCGCCCCCGTCATCGGGAACGCCTCGGCGAACGTGTCTTCGATCGGTATGTCGTTGATGGTGAGCACCACGCTTTTTTATGACCGGGCCGTGGTGTGGGGTAGTGGAGGGTGGGCCCGCTCTTACCGCGTAACCGTTCCACGGAGAAACGCGGCGTGCTGGCGAATCGTGCGAAGATGGTCAACTCGGCGTTGGAGGGGGCAATCACCGAACCCGCCACGTCAGGATTGACAAAATCGCAGCCACTGACATTGCCAATGGATTCCGGCCTTCCTGGGATCCGGATGGGAATCGTTAGACCTTCGGCCAGCAAAGAGTGCCAATCGCCCGGGGCCAGGGAATCACCCTTGGTTGCAGAGCCAACAGGAAACCGAAATAAGTATTTTATCTGTGCGTGTATTATCCTATATCGGCTCCCGCCCCCTTCTCTTTTCCGCCGAGTCGGATTTTACCGTCGAACCGGCGTTGTCGCCCGTCGCCGAGGCCCGCACGAATCTACAGTTGGGCCGCAAAAACGGTTGACAGGAGCCGTCGGCGCCGGTTAAGTTAGTCCCGTGGCGGCATTCGTGCTCCATAGCCGCTGGCTGTGGGATACCCGGTTCGGTTCAACTGGACTTTATCCTGCGTGCTCCGCGATGACGCGAAAGCAGGTAAGTGAGTCCTTGCACGGGGAGCGCGCAGGATAAAACCCCTAACGTTCGGCCGCACGACGCGCGGAGCAATCGATAGCGTGCTGTCTGTCCGAAAATTGGAAGGTCGCTCAAAGCACATGGCCGACATCTCACCACAATCCTACCCCGCGGATGCCACCGGCCACACGATGTGGGTCCGCATCTGTCATTGGTTTGTTGCCCTGAGCTTTCTGGCTCTTACCGTCACCGGCTATGTGATCCTGATGTGCCATCCTCGCCTCTACTGGGGCGAAGTGGGCAACGACCTAACGCCCGCTCTTCTGGAACTACCGATCAGCCGAAATCACCAGCACGGCGGCTGGGAAGCGAACGAGCCCATCGGCGCGAATCGGACGTTTGAAATCTTCAATGAGAATAGCTGGGCCCGCAGCCTGCACTTTTTGGCCGCGTGGTTCATGGTGGCACCGGGCGCCGTTTACATGTTGACAGGGGTTTTCACCGGCCACTTCCGCCGGGTCCTCTGGCCTCAGCCTGGTGAACTGACCGCACGCAACGTTTGGCAAGAGGTGATCGACCACCTGCGAATGCGAATACGGCCGGCGACGGGCGGGCCGCAATACGGCCTTTTACAGAAATGCGGCTACTGCGCCATCGTTTTCATCGTGCTGCCGGTGACGGTGCTGACGGGGCTGGCGATGTCCCCGGCGATTACCGCCGCCTACCCGATCCTTGGCAGCCTCTTCGGCGGGTTTCAGTCCGCCCGCACGATCCACTTTTTTGCCGCCGTCGTTCTGGTGCTGTTTCTCGTCATTCATGTGGTGATGGTCGTCAAGTCCGGCTTCCTGCGTCAGATAAGCGGCATGACCTTCGGGAGAAAACCATGAACGTCGGGCGACTCCTTACGCGCCGCAATGCGATCCTCGCCGGGCTGACTGCCGCGGGCGGTCTGCTGCTCCACGGCCGCTCGAAACCGCTGCCGCCGACGTACGGGCACATCCTGCGCATGGGGGACAACCTCACGTACGCCGCTCATCGCCTATTGTTGCCGGGCCAATCGATGGCGCGGGAATACAGTCGCACGCAGATAACGCCGTTCCCCGCCGTCTTCATCAAAGACTCGACCGCCGACACACATCCAATGAGCAGCGCGGAATACCGCCGATTGCGAGCCGGCGGATTCGCCGACTGGCGTCTTTGGGTCGGGGGGCTGGTCGCGCGTCGGGGGCCATATTCGCTCGCCGACCTCAAGCGGCTGCCCGCGCGGACGCAGATCACGCGGCACACCTGCGAGGAAGGCTGGTCCGCCATCGGCGAATGGACCGGCGTGCAACTGAGTCGCGTGTTGGAAGCCGCGGGTATGCTGCCAGAAGCTCGGTACGTGACTTTCCACTGCGCCGATACGTATGTTGACAGCATCGACCTGCTGGATGCCCTGCACCCACAAACCTTGCTTGCCTATGGCATGAATGGACGCGATCTATCGGTGCCCCACGGAGCGCCGGTGCGTCTGCGGCTGGAGACTCAAATGGGCTACAAGAGCATGAAGTATGTCGCGCGCATCGAGGTCAAGAACGAGTTGGAGGAGGAGGACATAGAGGGGACGATTCAGGACGGCTGGTCCTGGTACGCGGGGATTTAAGGATCGTATTGGGGCCAAGAGGGCGTCTACGCCGAACCTTTATCTGGCCCCTCCGGGATGAGGGATAATCCTTCCACTGGCGACTGTGTTTGAGGTTTTTCACGTCGTAATCGCCACCAACGGTATTGTTTCGCACGCTTCGTTTGACGATGGCGCCGTTGTAGCGTTCGATCATTTCGCCGAATGCATCGTAATCGACCGTCAGGTCAAGCGTGGCGCTATGGTCATAATGCTTTGTTACGCTCCGGCGGCTACGGGCGCTCCATACATCTGTCCAGCAGTCGCTCGCCGCGCCTGTCGTCGTCCCGTATTGCGTTAGTCGGCCACTATGGTTGTGCCGTACCGCCATGCCCGCGAATCGCGCGGCCTGGGACGGGTCACGCCGCTATTTTGCTTTTGTTCGGGCCCAACAGAGTTTGCAATTCGTCCAGCGTTCGTGCTGTGGCTCCTTGCTGGGAGAGGACGAACGCGCGGGCGGCAGCGCCGAGCCGTTTTCGTTCGGTCGAATCGTTCAACAGACGTAGCACCGCACTTTCCAGGTCCACAGCGTTCTGGACCTGCACGGCTGCATCACGAGCTAACAAATCCGCAACGGTCTGTTTGAAGTTCCACGTGAAGGGCCCGAACACCACGGCCGCGCCGTATGCGGAGGGTTCGATCATGTTCTGTCCGCCGCGTTTGCCATCGAGGCTGCCGCCGACGAATGCAACATCCGCCATGCCCCAGATTGCGCTCAACTCGCCGATGGTGTCCACCAGCACAATCCTCTCCTCTTCCTCTGGGAGAGGGGTTGCGGGTGAGGGTGCTCCTGGCGTCAGCAAACTGCGCCGCGCGAACCCTAGCCCCGAGCGTTCCAGCATGCGCGCGACCTCGTCGAACCGCTCCGGATGGCGTGGCACCAGGATCAGCCGAAGTTCGGGATGGGCCGCCCTGGCGCGGCGATAGATGTCGATCGCCAGCGCTTCCTCGGGCTCCTGTGTGCTGCCTGCGACCCAAACGAGGGCATCCGATGAAATACCTAGCAGGTCACGCAGCGCTTGCGTTTTGGGGTTGGCGCGATCGGTGCTGACGCCGTCGTACTTGATGTTGCCGGTCGTGACCACGCGCGGGGCGCCGAGCATTTCATAGTGCTGGCGATACTCGTCGTTCTGGGCGCCGATCCAGTCGAGTTGGCCGAACACTCCCGCGAGCAGCCAGCGGAACATCCGGAATCGCCGGGCGCTGCGTGGGCTCATCCGGGCATTGATGACCGCGATCTTGATGCCCTGTTTCTTGGCGGCGCGAATGAAATTGGGCCACAACTCTCCCTCGGACAGGACGACCAGCGTTGGCTGGATCGAACGCAATGCGTTGTTGACAGCCCAGGTGAAATCGAAGGGGAAGAAAAAAACGTCGAGGTCGGCGAAATGTTTGCGTGCTTCATCGAAGCCGGTGGCGGTGGTGGTGGAGACGGCGCACTGCCAGTCGGGAAAGCGCGTGCGAAAGCGCGTGATGACCTGGCGCAGCAGGTGAATCTCGCCGACGCTGACGCCGTGGAACCAGGCGAGGGGGCGATGGCCCCGGTCGCTTGCGCTCGCGGCTGGTCCTCGCATATGGCCCAACCATTTTGCGAAAAGGCCGCGCACCGGCTTCTTGCGCACGCACGCCTGCCAGCAAAGCCAGGGGGTTAGGCACAGCCATACGGCGAGGTAGATAAGATTGAGCAGGTAACGCATCAAGCGGGGGTCCTTCCCACAATGGGGGGTTGCGGCACGGTGATCGCCCGACGTCAAGTCGCAACGTCTCAAGGGTAGGTAGCGTCTCAGCCTGACGGTAGACCTCACGGTCCGCGTGAGGAATTCCTCACGCGGAGCGTGAGGTCTACCATGCGCCGAAGCAAAGTGAGACACCACCCAAGGGTATCGCCTTTGCAGCGTCGTGTAAAGCGGAGTTGTCACTTGAGCAAATGAGGCTCAAGCCAGACGGCGCGGACGTGGGAATGGCCGCCGGGGCAGTGGACTTGCAATTCCAGGATATCGACGCCTTCGACGTTGATCCGGCACCATTCAGCCGCGGCGGCGCGATCGAGTTGGAGTGAGCGCCATAGGAGTTGATTGTCGCCCAGGACGCAGAATTGCGCGGGTGTCTGCGGGCGAAAGCCGGGGTTTTCCACGTCGGTGAGGGCGGCGTCGCCGATGAAAAGCTTGTAGGCCCGGTTGAGTCGATATTTGACGGTCGAGAAGCCGAAGGCGGGCGGATGCATGGAGATGCCGTTGGGGGAGGGTTGGCCGTTGACGACGATGCGTCGGTTCTGGAAGACGTCATAGCCGAGATCGCCCCGTTTACCAAAGCTGCCCCAGCCGACGCGAATGCCGAACTCTTGCAGGTCGGACAGGAACACCTTCTCCATCTTGGCGTCCACCCATTCGGGCGGGATCGCGCGCGGGCTGGGCCGTTGTTGCAGGCTGGGATGCTGGTCGCCCTGAGGCTGGTGCTCGAAAAACGGCGGCCCGTTTGGTGGGTGTTCGGGAAGGCCGGCCACAAACGACGAAATGCCCCAGTCAATCAGCCCGGCGACGACGCAGACCCCCAGCATCATGCCGCCCAGGAAAACGATTCCGAACCACCCGAAGACCTTCCCCACCGGCCCCGGCTTGGACCCGGGCCGAAAGCCGCCGAGTCGGCCAATGATCCCGACCAGGAAAAACCCGGGGATGGCCCAGACGATCAACACGATGCCCCAGAAAATCACACGAAAGCACAGCATGTTGACAACTGTATGAGCAGTTGGCCATCAAGCACAGAGACGGGCCCCGCGAGCACGTGGGATTGCTCAAAAACGAGTCTTGCGTTTTTCTTCCTCGCCTTGCCGCAGGATGTCGTCCTTCTCCTCGACCTCTTCGCCGTCGAGCACGTCGTTGTCGATGTGGATTTCTTCATCGCCGTGATGATACTTCGGGCCCAGCACGTCCAGCACGGTCGGCCTGATCGGCGGTCGCTCATACGGCAAGAAATAGCCCTCGACCACCACGGCCTGGGCGCGATACTCCTCGCACTGCGCCAGGAATTCGTGCAATTCCTTGAGCCGATAGTGTGGCACACTGGCGAAGATATGGTGCGGCAGGTGATAGTCCTGCCCCATCGGAAAGACGGCGAAGTTGATGAGCGGATTGACGAAGAAGACCCGCGTGTTGGTCAGCCAGCCGCGGCCGCCGTTGCCGTGCTGAACGATCTGGCGAAGGATCATGAAGAACGAGAATGACGTGAAGATCGGCACCACCCAGAGCACCAGATAGTAAAGGGAAGCGTAGGGCGTGACGTAAAGGCTGAGCCAGGCCAGCGCATTGAAAAGAAGCGTGATGTACGTCATGCGCAGCAGCGTCATCACGCGCATCGACACCACGGGATGAACTCGGCTCTGATGATACATCGTCGCGGGAATGGCTGCATAGAAGACCATGATGGCCAGGTACATGGCTGGAGGGACGATCGCCAGCAGGAGGGGGTTTTCGTCGTAGACAAACCAGGCCAAAACGCCGATCAGCGACAGCATGTAGAGTATGCCGACGCGGACCGTCGTCTTGTTCGGTTTCCAGCCCTTCTTGAGATAGGGGTTCTTGTCGGTCGGGATGGCGTTGTAGGCGGCGCGAATGCGCATGAAGCGGAACAGGTTCGGCAGCCAGAGTTGCTTGAGCAAGGTCGTGATGAAGGTGCGGTGATCGACGGGAAAACGCAACCAGTGCCCGCTGGTCTGCAATTGTGAGACGTCGGGATCGCGATCAGGATCGTTCACGAACTGGTGATGCGCGATGTGCTGAAGCCGATAGTGCTGCGTCGAACTGAAGAGAGGGAACATGCAGAACCAGTCCGACACCAGATCGTTGCCTACGCGGCTTTTCAAAAGAATGTGGTGCGAGGCCTCATGCGCTAGCCCGGTCAACTGGTGTTGCCCGGCGCCAATCAGGAGAATCGCCAGCATGGTGATGGGCACGTTCAGCCAGAACCAGGGATTGATCTCGTAGAACCAGAGCGTGCCGACGATGACCACTCCCAGGAAAAGGTAGGTTCGCGTCAGATAGAAAAGATTGGTGAAGTTGTTGGTCTGCCGCAGTTCCTGGAGTTTCTCCTTGATGCGCGGATCGTTCAGCTCGGTCATCGTGGTGGGGCTTTGTACGTCGGTGGCCATGCTCGCCTTCCGGAAGTTCGCCGGCGCATCTTCGCTCGCCGATGGTGTTGTTACCTTGTCCAGTTTACCCAACCCGCAAACCTTGTTGAACCACAAATCCCTCCGGCATTTAACGGCAGCCACATCTCCCCAGGCAAAGGCGGCACGATCGCTACGACCGGGTGTCATGGGAGGGCCAAGAATGTCCGTCCTTCCCTGCCCGGTCAGATATAATGAAACGGAGCCAATGCCCCGACGTTGCCCGCAATACCGGCGTGAAAGCAATGAATCCAACTGATTCTGCCAAGAAACCTGAATCTAACGGTTCGTCGGGCGAGATGCCGACCATTCCGATCGAGCCTTATCTGGAGATGAGCCACGCGGCGACGCCGACGGACGCGGGGATTCAGATCGCGCCGCCGTTTCCGATGCCAACGCCCGAACCGGCCGGCCAGGCTCCACCGCCTCGCGGTTTCTTCGACCGCGCGGCCAGCATCCTCTGGGGCTTCGTGCTGCCCGTTCTGCTGATGGGTGGTTTGTTTCTGATCCTGGTCGCCGTCATGCCATATTTGCTGGCGCACTGGAAGATCACCGACGCGCATGCGGAAGCCGAGACGGTCTACACTCGGCGCCGGGCGGAGTTGAAGGCGGAAGCCGAGCACGCCGACGAGCGACTGGCGCTGCTCGACAAGCGCGTTCAGTTGACCTCGCTGGGTTTTCGCGAGGTGGCGCGCAAGGTTCTGCCAAGCGTTGTCAACCTTGCCAACTATCGCGAGCCGACGAAGGAAGACCTACGGCTCGCCGATGCGCACAAGCGGCGCTTGACCTACGATCCGGATAATGATCGCACGTATGCCCTGCAAGGAACCGGCTCGGGTCTGATCTTCAAGCCGGGCGTCATCTTGACCAACCATCACGTGGTGCGCGGCGCGAACCGCTTGCGCATTTTTTTCGCGAGCGGGCGGTCCATCGGCGTCGATGTTTCAGCCTGCGCGTCGGACGCCCGCACCGATCTCGCGATCATCCGCCTGCCGAAGGAGCTTCCCGCCGGGTTGCGAGAGGAAGCCCAGGCTACCGCCCTCTTCGCCGACAGCGACAAGGACGTGCAGGTCGGGGACTGGACACTCGCGATGGGCAGCCCGCTCGAATTGCGCCAAACCGTATCGCAAGGCATCGTCAGCGCCAAGGGCCGGCTCATGTCGCTATCGGATGTCGTTCTCGTCGAGTTGATCCAGACCACCGCGGCGCTTCACCCCGGCAGCAGCGGCGGACCGCTCTTCGATCAGCTTGGCCGCGTCATCGGCATCAGCGTCGCCATCGCCACGGACAACGGCGCCAACCAGGGCATTGGCTTCGCGATTCCTTCCAACACCGCGAAGAAGATCGCCAATCTGCTCCTGACCAAGGGAGAGGTCCCGCGCGGTTATTTGGGTATCCTCATGGAGGCGCTCCCGGCGCCACGGCTGAAGGCGCACAAGATCGACGAGGGCGCGATACTCATCACCGAGGTGGTCAAGGAGGAAGCCGCCGATCGTGCCGGATTGAAGACGGGCGACATCATCGTGCGCGTGAACAAGAACGCCATTAGCCGCTGGAAGACGCTGCAGCATTTTCGCCAGCTGGTCGTCGATTTCGAACCTGGCGCCGAGGTCACGCTCGACATCATCCGCGCCGATCGCCGCCGTCAGATCGCCGTAACCTTGGGCAAGCGACCGAAGGAAGTGCGGTAGGGTCTTTTTTCTCCTAGATGGCCATTTTACAAGTCCCTGAGCAGTTGTCCGTCGGGTGGCGGTGGTAGGGGCGGAGTGGGTAGAGGAAGCGTTTGAAACGCTGGGGATCTCGGCCAAACCACGCTCGACCGAATCGCTGCTGGCGGCGTGTTT
>JACPPF010000037.1 GCA_016191165.1 Planctomycetota bacterium | reverse complement strand
CAGGCCTCAAGATCGCCAATTCCGCGTCACCGTGGCCATCGCCACCGAAGAAACCGCTACCACGCCAAGCACCGTCGTCTGGCCATTTGTAAAATGGCCCAAGCTGGGGGATCGCCAGCTGACAGTCCGGGAACTGCTGGTAGATATAAGGAGAAAGGCGAGGCGGGAGAAGGGCCGGTTTCAGCTCCGGTAGAAGTGAGAAGTCCCTTCCTCGTCGCAAGTCATTGTCAAATCTTCGCTTGCTGCATTTTTTTTGAGGACTTCTCACGAACCGGGGGGTATAGGCCCCGCCTTTGCCGCACGCCCGCAGCCGAAAGGCTGCGGGATCCCACCCCTTCCCCTAGCGCACGATGGTTTGCTTCCCCTCGAATTCGACATCCTTTCCGCGCAGTCAGCAACATTCCAGGATGCGCATGCCCGTTCCGTACAGAAGCTCGGCCAATAGCAGGTCGATTCCTTCTCTCTTTCAAGACCGGGCGAATCTCCTCGACCGACAGCACCACGGGCCGCTTCGCTCGCATGGCGTCAACGTTGCCGACCTCAATTTCCAGGACCTTGCGATAAAGAAAAGGAAGCGCCGCAAACGCCTGATTCTGCGTGCTGGCGGCAACGTTGCGATCGACGACGAGATGTGTGAGAAACGCCTCGATCTCGGGCGCCCCCAGCTCGCGCGGATGGCGCTTGCCGTGAAAAAGGATTTAGCGCAAGACCCACGGCCGGCAGCGCTGCCCCGGCCAACGCGCCCCAGGGCCATCTCCTGAAGTCGATCCAGCAAGCGCGGCGGCCTGGCCGGCACTGCACCGGTCGGCATCGACCTGGCGGCCTCCTTATAAGAATTATATCTGTATATACATATGAACAAATTTCATGGCAAGTGAATAATCCGAACGGCTTGCGAGGCACCTGACATCGTGGGGCAACAGCGGTTTGATGCTCGTGTTCGCTGCTCTTGTCGCAGAAACACGCCGACGAACCGGCCGTGCCTTCCACTGCTCGTAGGTGAACAAGACCGGCTCTTGACTGGTGAACTTTTTTGCCCAGGCGAGGCCGTTCTGAAGGCAGGGGTTATCTTCGTTGTCGGGCGTCTTCGCCGAACACACCGGATGGAACAGGCCAGGGCCGTCACGCCACTTGCCCATGCCGAGGAAGGTGATGTCGTCTTTGTGCGGATCGAGTTTCCTCTGGCAGGAAGCACATTCGATGGCGTGATCCCGGGCGGGTGGGGGCGTTTGGTCAGGCCGTTCCTTTTTGTTGCTTGGCATGTTGGTGGCTCCCTGGAGGGGCGTAGCCAATCGGAAATCCTCGTTTCCAAGTGCGGATATGCCTTGATTTTACGCCGCCAGAACCAGCCGGACGACGTGCGGTTCCCATTCGGCCACACCCGCCAGGAAAAGTCCTATTGGTCTGCTCAACTCTCGACTATCTTTCTTCAGAAGCTCTTCGGCTACCAAGTCGAAGCGCTTTCTCATTTCAGGGACAAGAATCAGTTTACTAACTCGACCAGGCCAAGCAACAAGTCATGATGGGCCGATTGCAACGATCATGGGAAATCTGTTGAAGAAAGGGGATTTGTCGGTCCGATAAGAAGGAAGCCCCATTATTCAGAAAGCGGGGCGCCCTGTGACGTCGCTTCGTCATGGGTTGCTCCGGCGCCGTGGGCAACTTGCCCGGTTTACGAGGCACGGCATGAAAACTCCCATGACGCGTCGAACGTAATTCAAGGGCTGGTCCTGTTTTGCGTGCCAGGGTGCATTGTCAGTCCCGTTTTGAGAAGCACGGCTTTTCGTGATCCTGTGCCGACCACGCCCGCGCGGGCTACCTTTGGTAAACCAGTTCTCCTCCAAACAACTGCAAAAACGCCGGCGCAAGATAAGTTGTCCGACGAGGGCGGTCCTTTTGAAGGGCGCAAGGAACTCACGGGCCAGGCCCTTGTTGACGAAGTGCTCGCACGCAATCCGACGCTGGCGCAGATGAGCGCTGCCTGGCAAGCCGCGCTGGAGCGGATTCCGCAGGCCAAGTCGTGGGATGATCCGATGTTCATCGGGGGCCTCGCGCCGGCTTCCTTCGGTTCGCGAAACATCGAATCGGCCTATCGCGTCGAATTGTCGCAGAAATTCTACTACCCAGGGAAGCTCCGGCTGAAAGGGCAGACCGCAAGAGCCGAGGCGAATGCTTCGCGCAACGATCTCGAAGACGTGCGTCTCCAACTAATCGAGGCGGCTCGCCTCGCGTTTTTTGAATACTACCTGACGGATCGCGCCCTGAACGTCAATCAAGAGGCGCTCAGGTTGTTGACGGAGTTCCGCCAGAACGCGGATGCGCGATTCAAGGCGGGACAGGTTCCCCAGCAGGATCTGTTCCAGGCCGATGTGGAAATCGGCCGGCAGAAGGAACGTCAGGTGATCCTGGAGCGCATGCAAAAAATCGCCAAAGCAAGAAATAACACGCTGATGCATCGTCCATCAACGACGCCGTTGCCGCTACCCGCTCAGGCCGCCCCGCAGTGGATGGCACTTCCGGACGTTGAGACGCTGCAGGCGAAGGCGGTTCGTTCGAGGCCGGACCTGCAAGCACTGGCGAATCGCGTCAGCGCCGAGGAGGCCGCCTCCGCGCTGGCCCGCCGGGAGTTTTATCCCGACGTGAGCGTCGCCGGCGCCTACGATACGTTCATGGGTAACGGCCCCGCGCGCGATATGGCCGCACAAATCGCTGTCCGAATCGATCTGCCCGTTCGCCTTGCCAGGCGGCATGCGGCGGTCAACGAGTCGCTGTTCAAAATCGCCCAGAAGCGCGCCGAGCTGGCGAGCCGGACCGATCAGGTCAACTACCAGGTGCAAGAAGCCTACGAACAACTGCTGGAGAGCGAGAAGATTCTCCAACTTTATGACAGGAGCATTCTTCCAGCCGCGAAGGCCAACATCGGCGCGGCGCAGGACGCCTATCGCACCGGCAAAGTGCCGTTCTTGAGCTTGATCGAGGCGCAGCGCAATTACGTCAATCTGAAGGATCGCTACTTCGAAGCGACGGCCGATTTCTTCCGGCGCCGTGCCAACCTGAATCGTGCAACCGGCGCTTCGGTTGCCGGCCCGGCGCCCATGACCAAAGAATGACCAGGCATCGGCCCCGCCGCAAGATGGTGCGTTGATCTTGACGAAACAACCCAGAAATGGCGATAATGTCGTAGAGTTCTTACATGCGACGATTACGACATGCATCCTGGACGATTCTCGTGCTGGTGACAGCGGCTTCGACGCTGTTCGCCAACCTGCCGTTCGTCGTATGCGCCTGTGCGGCGAGTCCATCATCGACGAATCGTGTCGAAGAGAAACCCACACCTTCCGGCTGTTGCTGTGGCGCAAATTGTTGTTCGCCGACGCCCGAGGAACCGTCTTGCTGCAACAAGAAGCCGGCTGCAAGGAAAGCGTCGGCGGGCTCGTCAAATCGTCCGAGCGAAGGGCAAGACGAGCGGTCGCCGACTCTGCCATCCAGCGAATCCACGCTCCAGGCTCCCGATTGCAAGACGACCACAGCACATGGCGAAACGCTCTCGATGGAACATCGCACCATCCGGGCCATCGAGATCGTCGTTGGCTACTTCGCGATGCCCGTTGACCAAGCCGATTCCTTGAATGCCATCACGCCTTTCTGCTTCGTGAATTGGCAGTCTCATCGTTTGCCGCCGCCGACCGATCGCGTTATCGCCTTTCAACACTTCGTCATTTGATCCCTTGACACGCATTCGCATTTGAAGCCGAGTTGCGCTCCGATTGCGCGGCTTTGGCATCTTCGTCGTTCGCACAAACTCACAAAAACATAGATCCCCTCGTGGATTGAAAGGAGAAACCATGCGTTGTCAACCAAGGACGTGCGCGATGTTGCTTTTGTTCGGCTCTCTTATGCTGGCGGCTGGTTGCAGCACGGAAACGTCAAGGGCTCCGAAAGGCCAAAAGGCTGCAATAAAGGATGTCACCGTCGCCGTCTCGGGCATGACCTGAGCGGACGGCTGTGCACCGCGAGCGCAGAAAGCACTCGCGTCTTTGCCGTGGGCAAAGAACGTGAAGGTTGATTTTGAATCGAAGCAAGCGACCCTCTCCGCAGAAAGCGCGCGGTACGACGAACGCGCGATGTTGAAGGTTCTCGAAGACGAGGGCTTTGAAGGAAAAGTGCTCAAATGAACGAGCCGACCCGTTGGACATTTTCCAAAAGGTGATTGCCATGCGCGACGAACCTTCTGATGGGATGAACATGCCGCCGGATGGAATCGATCCGTTGAACGAGGGGGGCTTGCGTCCGCCCCCAGGGCTCGGCTTCTGGGGCCGAACGTGGTGGTGGTTTCACTTCCTGGTCCTGGTGAAGATTGCGCGTTTTCGTTTCATCGCGATCTTGCTCGTGATCGGCCTGGTCATCCTCAAGTGGGACCTTTTCGTCGCCTACTACGCCAAGTGGACTCGGCCCGCCGCCGAGCAATCGGCCGCGAGTTCTGATACGGAGTATTTCTGCCCGATGCACCCGGCGGTCATTCGCGACAATCCGAAGGAGAAATGTCCGATCTGTTTCATGCCGCTCTCGAAGCGCAAGAAGGGGGACGCCAAGGACGAGGCATTGCCGGCGGGCATCGTCAACCGTTTGCAACTTTCGCCTTACCGCGTGGTGCTGGCCGGTATCGAGACCTGGAAGGTTCAGCATGTGCCGCTCTACAAGGAGATCTCGACCATCGGCTTCGTCGAGTTCAACGAACGCGAGCTGAAACACGTCGCCGCTCGCGTCAAGGCGCGCATCGCCAAGCTCTACGTCAACGAGACGGGCCAGTGGGTGAGCGCCGACCAGGAGCTGGCGTCGCTCTACAGCCCCGATCTCAGCGTCACGGTGGGGAACCTCATCGACGCCAATCGCAATCGCAATCAATCACTCGAAGATTCCACGCGCGACCGCCTGCGCCTGTGGGGCATCAACGACAAGCAGATGGATCTCGTCATCGCCGTGCAGAACCTGATCGACGGCATGCGCACCGCCGACAAGAAGCTCCATGACCTTGCCCATCAACAACTGCTGAAGCTTGACAACGGCGAAAAATTCGGCGGTGCCCTGCACAACCTTCTGGAAGGGCAGCGGACCAAGAATGCCGAACTCCAGAAAGACTCCAGGCAAAAACTGGTCAAGCTCGGCATGCACGAGGACCAGATCGACGACATCATGGAGACCGGCAAGGCCATTCGCCATCTCATCATCCGCTCGCCGATCAAGGGGCATGTCCTCAAGAAATACATCAAGGAAGGGCAGTACGTCGATGAAGGCTCGCCGCTCTACGACGTGGTTGATCTCACGACGGTGTGGATTCAAGCACAAGTCTATGAAGACGATATGGCCTTCCTGCCGACGTTCCATCAACCGCTCGCGAAAGGCGTAGATTCGCCGAAGGCGCTCCGTGTGACGGCGACCACCCGCGCGCTGCCGAATGAAACATTCCAAGGCCGCCTCTCCTTTGTTTATCCGCACGTCGATCAGGATACACGCACCGTGGTCGCTCGCTTCGAACTCGATAATACCGGCCACAAGCTGCGGCCTGGGACCACGGCCAATGTCAAGTTCAAGATTCCGCCGAAGCAACTGCCGCTCATCGCCAGGGCGCTTGCTAACGCCTGGTGGCAGCACACGGCCGTCGATGGCCTGCGTTCGGTGTATTCGCCCGGTGGATTGGGAGCAGGGCTCGGTCCGCTCGTCCAGGCGGCCGGCAATCGCGCCTTGTTACTCGACGGTCGCGTTCTTTCCGTTCCGGAAACCGCCGTCATCGACACCGGCAGTCAGAAGATTGTGTACCGCGAAATCGAGGCCGGTATGTTCGAGGGCGTAAAGGTCGAACTGGGCCCGCGCCTGGCCGGCCCGGGCGATTCGACCTTTTATCCCGTGCTGCACGGTCTCGACCCCGGCGATGTCATCGTCACGGCCGGCTCGTTCCTGGTCGATGCCGAGACGCGCCTCAATCCTGCCGCCGGATCGATCTACTTCGGCGGCAGCGGCGGCTCCAAGAGCGGATCAAGCGTCACGAGCGTTCGACCTTCCACACCCGCGGACGAAGACGCCAAGGTCAAGGCAGCGCTCGAAAAGCTGAGCGACGCGGATCGCAAGTTGGCCGAAGCTCAAGTCACTTGTCCGATACTCGAAGGCAGCCGGCTCGGATCGATGGGCGTGCCGATCAAGTTGATGCTCGAAGGCCAGCCCGTTTTGCTCTGCTGCATCGGCTGCCAGGGCAAGGCCAAGGCAAAAGCGAAGGAGACGGTGAAGCTCGTCGAAGAACTGACGGCGAAGGCACTCAAACGTGAACGTTCCAAGGTGTCGCCGAAGCGTCTCGACCCCGAGGCTGAGATTCAAGCCGAACTGACCAAGCTGGGCGCCGAGGATCGCCGACTCGCGGTGGAGCAGAGGCTCTGTCCGATGTCCGGTCAGCGTCTGGGATCGATGGGTGTGCCGACGAAGCACATGATCCAGGGTCAGGCGGTCTTTCTGTGCTGCGCCGCCTGCGATGCGCCCGCTCTCGAAAACCCGGCGAAAACGCTGGCGAAGGTCAACGAACTGAGGGCAAAAAACAAGACGCTCAAGAAATGACTGAATCGTTTGTCTGTGATCACTCGCCTGTTGGATCGAAAGGAGAACTTGCCATGAAGACTCTGCATAGGATTTTCGCACTTGCCTTCCTCGTCCTGATGGTCGTCCTCGCAGGCTGCACGACGGACACTGCCAAGGAAAAGGTCTACGACGTGAAAGGCAAGGTCGTGGCCGTCGACCAGCCCAACAAGAAGGTGACGCTCGACCATGACGAAATTCCCGGCCACATGAAGGCCATGACGAACATGCCATTCGACGTGGAGAACGCCAAGCTCCTGGAAGGCATCAAAGTCGGAGATCAGGTCCACGGGAAACTGCGCGTCAAAGGCGGAACCTCTGTCTTTACCGAATTGATGAAGCATTGATCGAGGTCCGCTATTACGAAGCCCTGAATTTGCCAGCGTGCTGCACGGATACGAACCATGATCGAAAAAATCATCGAAGCATCGATTCGCAATCGCTTCATCGTGCTATTCCTCGCGGCGGCGCTGAGCGTCGCCGGCATTTACGCCGTCTTGACTACGCCAGTGGACGCGATTCCGGATCTTAGCGAGAACCAGGTCATCGTTTTCACCGACTGGATGGGCCGCAGTCCAAGGGAAATCGAAGATCAGGTGACCTATCCTCTATCCCGCAAGCTGCAAGGGTTGGCCGGCATCAAGGCGGTGCGTTCGTCGTCGGAATTCAACTTCTCGATGATCACGCTGATTTTCAACGACAACGTCGATTTCTACTTCGCGCGCCAGCGCGTGACCGAGAAGCTCGGCCAGGCCGGTTCCTTCCTGCCGCCGGGCGTGTTGCCCTACATGGCGCCGGATACGACGGCGCTCGGGCAAATCTTTTTCTACACCGTGGAGGCGAGCCCCTCGAATCCAGTCGATCCGGCCCGCCTATGGGCGCTCAATAAGTTCCACATCATCCCCCAGCTCAACTCCGCGGCCGGCGTCGCCGATGTCGCCACGGTCGGCGGAATCCCGCTCGAATATCAGATCGACGTGCGCCCCGAATCCCTGCGCGCGTACAACATCACGCTCGGCGACCTTTACGGCGCAGTCGCCAAAAGCAATCTCTCCGTTGGCGGCGGCGTCGTGCAGAAGAACAACGCCGAGTACCTCGTCCGCGCCGTCGGCTGGATCAAGGACAAGAAGGACATCGAGAATACCGTCATCAAGGAGATCAACAACACGCCGATCTACGTCAAGAACGTCGCCATCGTGCAGACAGGCACGCAATTCCGCCGCGGCGTTTTCGAGAAGGACGGCAACGAGGTCGCCGGCGGCATCGTCATGATGCGCCACGGCGAGAACCCGCTTGCCGTCACGCGCCGGGTCAAGGAAAAGATCCAGGAACTACAGCCGGCGTTGCCCAAAGGCGTGCGCATCGTCCCCGCCTATGACCGCACGCAGCTCATCACAGGAGCGATTCACACGCTCACCGACGTGATGTGGCACGAAATGGTCATCGCTTCCATCGCGATCATGCTCATCCTCATGCACTTCCGCAGCGTGTTCGTCATCTGCGTCACGTTGCCGTTGGCCGTGCTGTTTTCGTTCCTCTTGATGTGGGTGCTGCGCGTCCTGGGCATCATCGACATCCAGGCGAACATCATGTCGTTGGCGGGCATCACGATTTCCATCGGCATTCTCGTCGATCAGGCGATTGTGATGACCGAGAACGCCACGCATCATCTCAAGGAACACTTCGGCGACAAGAACGTGACCGGCGATACGACCGAGCTGGTGATCCCGCCCTGCCGCACCGTGGGCCGGCCGATCTTTTTCTCCGTCCTGATCATGCTCATCTCGTTCATTCCCGTATTCATGCTGAGTGGGCGCGAAGGAAAGTATTTTCATCCGCTGGCGTTCACCAAGAGCTTTGCCTTGATTGGCGTGGCGATCATCTCCGTGACGGTCGTGCCCGCACTGATTCCGACCTTCATCAAAGGCAAGCTGCGCCGCGAGGAGGACAACTGGATCGTCAACAGCTTCATCAAGATTTACAAGCCGCTCCTGACATGGTTCTTGCCCAGGTGGAACCTCGTTATCTGGATGTTCGCCGTGCTGTTGATTCTTGCGGCAGGGTTTTTCCCCTTGCAAGCGATCGTCGGCCTGGGAACTTCGGAGACTGCGTGGCGGTTCATCTTCTTGAGCGTCGTTGCGACCGTGACGGGATTCACCGTGTACGTCACGCGCGGCATACTCTGGCAGACCATCACTCTCGTCAGTTTGCTTCTGCTGAGTCTTTGGGCGTATCACTTCACCAAGATTGGCGTCTCGTTCATGCCGCCGCTCGATGAGGGGACCATGCTCGACATGCCGACCTCGGTGCCGCGCGTCAGTGTGACGCAGGCGGCGGATGACCTCAAGCATCGCGACGGCCTGTTCCGCGGCTTTCCCGAAGTGGAGTCCGTGATCGGCAAAGCGGGCCGAGCCGATACGCCGACCGATCCGGCGCCGCTGGAGATGTTCGAGACGATCGTCAACTTCCGGCCCAGGGCTCTCTGGCCCAAGCGCGTGCTGAAATTCGCCGACGCGGCGCGGCAGAGCCGCGATGTCTTGCGGGCGCTGGAAGAGGCTGGCTTTGTGAACCGCGCCCCACACGAGGATGATCGCGACGCGCTCATCAACGACGCAACGCAGAAAGCACTCGAACGATTCGACGAATCAATGCGTGACCTGGCCCTCTTGCGCTATCGTGAATTCGAGAGAGAACTCGCTCCCACCCTAACCCGTTTTGTGATCGCCGAGGCCATTCGCCGATTCGGCGCGGCCGGCGATCTGCGCTGGCCCAACTCTGTTGACCAAAAGCGGACGACGGACGACCTGACAAGCGGCTTTGTCGATGACTTTGGCCGCCCCCTGGCAAAGCATCCAGCCCTTGAAGACATCACCCGGATGACGCAACAGACCTCGCAGTATCTCGCGACCATCAAAGCGTTCCGTACCTGGTACCAGCTGACAGAGGCGTCGCTGACCGATCTGAAGAAACATGGCGTGCCGGAATCGGTCGTCGCCAAGGTCCGTAAGCTCAAGGACAAGGCCCACCCGTCCGAGGAGGATTTCCAGCGAGCTTTGGCTGCCATTCTCACGGCCGATGAACTAGCCAAGAACCAGAATCAACTGCTCAAGCAAGCCCTCACCATGCTGGCGCCCGGCGAAGCCTTGGCATTGAAGGAAGGAACGCTGCCGGCGGCTTGGACGCAGATTGGCCAGCTACTTGGTGGGGAAGAGAAAACATTCGCCGGCGAAGTCCTCAAGGCCACCTCAAGTCATCGTGACGACCTGTGGCGGCAACGCGTCAAGAAAGTGAACTGGGAGCTGTTTGATCGCGGCGTCGAATTCTACACCTGGTATGCGATTGAAGAGCTTGTGAAAAGCGCCACCGAGCAGGCGCTGGTGAGCAACGCGCCGCGCGAATCCGAACGCGAGCTTTTCCACGAGGCGGCCATGCGGGCGCGGCTTGGCAAAGGAACCGCCGCACCCGCACGAGCAAAATTGGCGGACGACCCGGATCGCGAGGTCTTCAAGCCATTTGCCGAAATCCGTGAGAAGCTGGAAAAACCCTTCAAGGATCGCGTCTTCTTTTGGCCCCGCCAGAGCGGGCCCAAGGGAGATTTGATCGACGACGAGATGGGCCGCGTCTTCCAGGTGCCTGGTTGGAGCAACATCTTCACGCAACCGATCATTAATCGCATCGAGATGCTTTCGACGGGGGTTCGCACCGACATCGGCGTCAAAGTCTTCGGCCCCGATTTGCAAACCATCGAGCGCGTCTGCAAGGACATCGAGGCGGCCGTGAAGCCGATCAACGGCGCGCGCGACGTGGTGACCGCCCAGGCGTGGGGAAAGGGCTACCTGGAAATCGACATCGACCGCGAAAAAGCGGCCCGTTACGGGATTGCCGTGGAGGACATTCAGAACGAAGTCGAAGTTGCTCTCGGCGGGAAGGCTGTCACTTTCACCGTGGAGAAACGCGACCGTTTTCCCGTCCGCCTCCGCTATGCGCGCGTCAACCGGGAAGACGAGGAGTCCGTGAAACGGCTTCTGGTCAGCGCGGGCAGCAGCATGAAAGCGCCGCCCGCGATGGGGATCGGCGCGAGCGGCATGGGGTTCGCGCCCGCGGCGCCAGACATGGGGTCCACCCCGCAGGCAGGCGGGTCCGGCGACCTGCATAAAGCCACTCCAGCACACGTCGCCAGAGGCAAGGCGCCGATTCCGCTGAGCGCCGTCGCCAGCGTCCAGATCGTCGAAGGCCCGTCGATGATCAAGAGCGAAAATGGCCGCTTGCTCAATTACGTCACGCTCATGGTGCGCGGCCGCGACATGGTCGGCTTCGTCGACGAGGCCAAGCGCGTCGTCGCTCAGAAAGTGCAATTGCCCGAAGGAGTCCATATCGAATGGAGCGGCGAGTTCGAGCACCAGGTCCGGGCGGCCCAAACGCTCCGGTTCGTGTTTCCCGCCGTCATCGTGCTGATCTTCGTCATCCTTTATCTCACTTACAAGGACCTTTCCGACGCCGGTCTGATGATGTTGGCCGTCCCCGAGGCATTGGCCGGCGGCGCCTTCTTCATGTACTTCTATCCGGCGATCCGCTACGGATGGCATACACCGCCGATGGATTTCAGCGTCGCGGTCTGGGTCGGCTTCATCGCCTGTTTCGGCATGGCGACCGAGACGGGCATCATCATGCTCGTCTATCTCCGCGAGGCCATCGACAAGCGGGGCGGCCTGGAAAACATCAAGTCGCTGGAGGAACTGCGCCAGGCCGTCATCGAGGGGGCGGTCCATCGCCTGCGTCCGAAACTGCTCACCGAAGGCGTGGCGATTGTCGCCATCTTTCCGATGGTGTTCGCCACCGGCGTCGGCGGTGAGATTCTCGCGCCCATGGCGCTACCCGTCCTGGGCGGTCTGCTCATTTCGGATGAAGTCGTCGATATCTTTTTGCCGGTGCGCTTCTACTGGGTGCGCCGGGCCCGCTGGCTGAAGTTGCAGCAAGAAAAGGCAGCTAAGGCGCAGGGACAGGCGCCGGCCGTGGCATCGGATATGGTCGCTTGATAGGGAACCAAGCCCGATTTTCTCCCGGCTTGTTGTCAATATAGTAAACTGAGGGGCGAATAATCGATGGCAGGTCGTTTCGCTGTAGTCAGGCTTTCCGGTCTGACGACCCGCGGAAAGCCAGGCGGAAAAGCCGGACCTGCGAGGCGTCTCATTTCATCACCCGAATTTGGGAGAAACTCATGTTGCGACTCCGTGTTTTCGCCCTGGCGGCCTGCGTTCTGGCCGTGGGCGCGTTTTTCGTGCACGCGCAGGACGACGGCCTCAAGACCGTGCTAACCAAGGCCATCGCGGCTCATGGCGGCGAAAAAAATCTCGCCAAGTTCAAGGCCGTCTCCTCCAAGTTCAAGGGGACGATCGATATCCTCGGCAACAAGAGCAACTGCACCGGCGAGTCGTCATTTCAAAAACCCGACAAAATCAAGAACGTGTTGTCCCTTGATTTGAACGGCAAGCAGATTGACATCGTGACCGTCTTCGACGGGAAAAAAATGTGGGTCTCCGCCATGGGCAACTCGATGGAAATCACAGACAAGAAACTGCTCAAGGAAGTCCGCGAACAATTGCAAACCGAAGGCGCCGGCGGCCTGTCTGACTTCCTCAAGGCGCCCTATAAGCTCAACGCCCTGGGCGAAGTGAAAGTCAAGGGAAAAGACGCGATCGGCATCCGCGTCAGCAAGGAAGGCCAACGCGATTTCAGCATGTTCTTCGACAAGAAAACCCATCTCATTGTCAAAACCGAGATGCGCACCCTGGACGGCATGACCGGGCAGGAGGTGACCCAGGAGAAATACATCCTCGGCTACCAGGACAAGGGCGGCATCAAGGTCGCCAAGCGGGTCGAAATCCACAAGGACGGAAAGAGTTTCATGGACATCGAGCTCACCGAGGTCAACGCCTTTGAACGCTTTGACGATTCGGTCTTCGCGAAACCTTGAACCCGCCTTTCTCCCCTCTCCAACCGGGAGAGGGGGGGCGGCACTAACGCTCGAACGCCAGCCAACCGGCCGGGTCTTGCTTGTAGTAGTCGCGAAACAAGTCGTAGAGTTCTGGATACTCCGCGTGCATCGCACGCGGGGCGTCAAAGAAGCATTCGGTGGCGACCGCGAAGAACTCGGCCGGTTCACTGGCGCCGTAGGGGTCCAGAAGCGTCTCTCGGCCGTGGCGTTCGGCCTGCCGAAGGCGCCGATATTCGCGATCCATGATGCGCGCCCAGCGCTGGGCCAGGTCAACGTCGGGGAGGACCGGAGTGCCGTCGATGGCGCCGTTGAGCATGTCGAGTTGGTGGGCGAACTCGTGAAAGACCAGGTTCTGCCCGTGCCCTGGTTCGAGCGCATTGTGTCGAATTTCCGCCCACGACAGGATCACGGGACCGCGGTAATGAGCCTCGCCCAGGCGATCGCTTTCCTCCTCAAGTGTGGCGCCGCCGGCAAGGGCGCGTTCTTCCTTGACGACATATTCGTTGGGATAGACCAGGATCGTTTGCACTTGCTCGAAATAGAAATCGTCGAACCCGATAACAAGCACGGCTGCCATGGCTGCGATGGTGACGCGGATCTCGTCCGTCAATTCCAGTCCCCGGCAACCCTCCCATTCCTTCTCGGCCACGAGGATTCGCACAATGTCGCGCAGCCTTGCCTGATCTGATTCCGGAAGCACCGCGTAATGGCCGACTTGATGCTCCAGGGTTGATTGCCAGGTTTCTGGAAACGGCTCGGCCAACAGTTTGCGGCGACGGCGGTTCTTGAACCATGAGAAAAACATGCGGGGATTCCGGTGGGTGCCGTGCCAAAAATCCTTTTGGTGAATGCCCGGAGTTAAGATATACTGCACGCCATCGACATCAAGTTGTACTCCACGCTGGCTGGTTTGATACCCGAGCGCACGAAGCAAGCGGTGCGCGTTGGGGTAGGCCGCTTGCGACGTGTGTGGCTCATTGGTTTCATTCTCGGTTGCCTGGAGCATGAGTTCTTGACCAGGTCAGGGCAGGCTGCTGGATATTCAAACATGACAAGGACCTGGACCGCATTACTTCTGGCATGGCTGACTGCCGCAAGTTGGTGCGCACCGGCGCTGGCGCAGATCGGCGAAAAGCCGCGGCGGTATGTCCGTTTTCAGATCGACAAGAACTATGTCGAGCTATTGAAGAAACGTCTCGGCATGGCGGACAAGCTGGAGCCGCTCAAGGACCTTGTCAAGAAGATTATCGCCGACCCAAGCAAGATGCCGACCGACGCCGCCCAGTTAAAGGACCTGAAGTTCGAGGACGAGGATTTCAAACAGGCGTTAAAGGACTGGCTCGAAAACGACCCTGTTTTGAAACAATCCCTGGAAGAGTGGATTCAGAGGGCCGCCAAGGAAAAAAATCCCGAGAACGTGAAGAAGCTTCAGGATGACCTTACCAAGATTCTGAATCAAGACGAGCCGAAGCGGGACAAGCAAGTGGACGCCGGACGCGACGAACCCAGCCCGCGTGCGGTAGAGCAAGGAGAGGAGGAGAACCCCGAGACCCTGGCCCAGCTTACCGAACGCACGATGGAAGAGCTCGGTACGACCAAGCTGGGCAACTGGTTGCGTGACTCGCCAGCGTGGAAGCGAGCCTTTCTGGACCTGCGCACCAGCGTCAACAATCCCGATGCGATGCGCTGGCGCGATTGGCAAGGCCGCCTGGGTGACAAGGACAGTTCCTGGTGGAAATTCGGTGAGGGCACCATCGACCGCCTCCGAGCGATGCCAAAGCCGGACCTGGACCGCTGGCGTTTGCCAGGCCTGAAGGCGATTTCCGCGCCTGGTGTGCCCGGGCCAGGAATGCCGCAATTCTCGGGGCCGTCCCTGCCCTCGCTGAGCACCACCGCGATTTGGATTCTATTCATCGCCGCCTTGATGCTTGTGGGGTGGTGGTTGCTGCGTGGCACTGGCGGAGGAAAACGCAAAGCGGATGCCCGTTTCGCGTTGGGACCGTGGCCGGTTCGGCCTGAGGCGGTCTCGACGCGCGCGGAGTTGATCCTGGCGTTCGACTATCTCGCGGTCCTGACGCTTGGCCCAGGAGCGCGAAGCTGGAATCACCGCGCTGTCGCCCGGGTCTGGACAGAAAAGGCTCGGGAGTGCACCGGGTCGGCGCACCTTTTGGCCGACCTCTACGAACAGGCACGCTACACCGAAGGCGCCGCCAGTCTGACTGATAGCGACTGCGAGCGCGCCCGCCGATCGCTGTCGCAACTCGCGGAGGCGCTCTGATGCCTACATGCCGTCCGCGACCAATCCTGACGCCAGACCGAGGCGCGAGCGCAAGATTCGGCGGGACCTGGCTGTTTTACATGGTCATCCTGGCCATGGGGTCGTTGACAACCTGGCCGCTCATGTCACCGCCCATTTTCGCCCAGGAGCAGGTCCGCACGATTCCCTTCGAGGGCCCGGAGTTCTTTTCCCACATCCTTCACCAGAAAGATCTGAAACCAATTCGCTCGTTCGAAGAAGCCCAGGCGGATCCCAAGGACAGTATTGTCATTATGTTTGGCAACACGTTGTTGCTGGAACACGATCGCCTTTTTTCGCGGCGTCTGCGGCGATTCCTGGACGAGGGCGGCAGCCTGCTGGTCGCCACGGACTATCCGTTTCATGTGCCCGAACTTTCGATCAGCATCGTCGGCCAACGGGTGCAGTGCGCACCGGCAGACGCCTATCATGAGCAGGTCGAGTGCCCGTGGGTGGACTACGGCAGCCTTCCCATTCCAGGTCTGGGGACGCATCATGATCATCCCCTATTTCGCTTCCTGACGAAGAAGATCGCCACGAACTGCCCCAGCTTCATTACAGTCCGGCCTGGGGCCGCGCCGCGGCAGGCGCTGGTGGATCTACCCAAGAGCAGTCGAATCCTCAACGGGCCCGACGTAATGCCGGAGTTGTTAAACTTCGATCAAATCCCACGCGGGGGCGAGCGGCCCAAGGCGAAGAAACAAAAACGTTTCAAGATCATGCCCGTGCCGCCTGTGCCGATGTTCGTCGATGGAATACCGCGTTCGTTTTGCTTCATGGCCGGCTCCGCCAGGGACGCCGGGCCGGAGGGTCGCACTCTTTTCATCGCGGGCCATGGCATGTTCATGAACGGCATGATGTTGCAGAAGGACAACAACAATTTCGAATTCGCCGTCAACGCAGTTCATTGGCTGCGCGAGGGTTCAAACGGTCATGTCCGCGGCAAGGCGTACTTCGTGATTGATGGAGAAGGCGTTCGCGATTTCAACATGAACCTGACGCCGCCTCCGCCTGTGCCCGTGCCCACCCTTCAGCATCTGAATCGCCTCCTGCGCGGTCTGGAGGAGGAGAGGTTTTTTCAAAAGATCGTGGCGGACGTCTTCGGCGGTTACCTGGGCCGAATCGTGGCGATCCTTGTCGGCGTCGTGACGTTTTTCCTGTTGCTTTATGGGGCCAAGAAGTTGATGGATGCCCGCGGGCGCCTTGAACCCACCGTGCCGGTGGCGGTCGGCGCGGCATCGGCGCCCGTTAGTCCCGATGCTCTGGCGGAACGCAAACAGGCACTCTTGCTGAAACGCGACTATTTCACCGAATGCCGGCAGCTGGCGCTGGAGTGGCTGAGGGTCGAGTTCAACGTCACGCCGGAGCGCTGGCATGCGCAGATTGCCGCCGAGTTCAGCGTCCAGGGACTCTTTTGGCCTCCGTGGAAACTTCGGCGCCAGGCTGCCCTCGTACTCCGCCTGGCGTGCGGCAACGGTGTCAGCGGGGCGTCGCGCCGCGAGTTCTTCCTGCTGGTTGAGGCGCTGCGCGATCTGAGCGCCGCACGCGAAGAAGGCCGCGTCGCATTGATCGTTGAAGGCAAAAACGTAAGACAAGGCTGACGCCGCGCCGCCGCGCCAGGGCGCGGCACCGACAAATCCATTTTCTCGGAACCTGTCCATGCTCACGAACGAAGCGACATCCACTTCCCACGACCTCCAGGCCTGGGCGGCCCGCGTCAAGGAGTTGCGGGAATGCACCCTGCGCGAAGTGTCGCGCGTCGTCGTCGGCATGGACCGCGTCGCGCATCGTTTCCTGATCGCAATGCTGGCTGGCGGACATGTTCTCCTCGAAGGCGTTCCCGGCGTTGCCAAGACTACGCTTTCAAAGACGTTCGCACAAATCCTCGGCATCCATTACCAGCGCATCCAGTTCACGCCTGATTTGTTGCCATCCGATGTGACGGGCACGTTCGTCCTGGATCGCAAGACCAACGAGTTCGTCCTGCGCAGGGGGCCGATTTTTTGTCAGGTGCTGCTGGCGGACGAGATCAATCGCGCCCCGGCGAAGACGCAGTCGGCGCTCCTGGAAGCGATGCAGGAGTACCAGGTGACGATCGAGGGAACGACGCTGCCGCTGCCGCCGCCCTTCATGGTGCTGGCGACGCAAAACCCCGTGGAGCAGGAAGGCGTCTACCGATTGCCGGAGGCGCAGCTCGACCGGTTCCTGTTGCGTATCGAGATGGGTTATCCCGGCCCGGAGTTCGAGAAGGCCATGCTGAAGCTGCACAGCCAGCCGGTGGCTCTGGTTCCCCAGGTGTTCACGCCGGACCTGATTCTGGAGATGCAAACACTGACCCATCAGGTGTTCGGAAAGGACGAGCTGTACAAGTACATCGTCGATCTGTCGGAGGCGAGCCGCAAGCACCCGGATGTCGCGCTCGGGGCGAGTCCGCGCGCGTCGCTGTGCCTGCTGCGGTGCGCCCGCGCCAAGGCGATGCTCGAGGGCAGAACGTACTTCACGCACGAGGACGTTCAGTCGATGGCCTTGAGCGTCCTGGGCCATCGCTTGATTATCCGCCCCGAGGCGGAGGTTGAGGGGAAATCGGTAAGAGACATCGTTCAGGAAATTGTGCAAAGTGTGCCGGTTCTTGACGCCTAAGCTTTTCCCGCTTCACCAGCCCCGAGCGCGAGCGAGCGGGCTGCCCGGTCCCCCCTCGCTTGCGCTCCGGGCTGGTTGGACGCCATTTCAACTCATCTTGTTTGCGCCGAATCCTTCCGTTATATCCAGCTCTCCGTGGTTCAAGTCGAACGCGCGGAGCAGTCTTCGGAAGGAGAGGTCATGCGGAACTGGATCGCCAAAGTTCAAGCCAATCCCTGGCTCTGGCACAAGCTCGTCCTCGTTGCCCTCCTCGCGGGCGCCGGCGCCGGCGGCTTCTGGTGGGGCCGCAAGCATGCGCCCAACCCATCCGGCGACAAGCTCGGACTCTTCGCCGACGACAACAAGCAGAAGGAAATCACCCAGGGCCGCATCGTCGGCTACATCTACGGCGACATGCCGATCACGCGCGAAGAATACGCCGAGTACCTCATCTCGCGCTCCAGCCCCGAACGGCTGGAGTTCATGGTCAACCGCAAGATCGTCGAAATCGAATGCGGCAAGCACAACATCCACGTCACCGACGCCGAGGTGGACGCGCGCCTCGATCACGACCTCTGGGCCTACGGCGGCAAGACGAAGTTGACGCTGAAGGAATTCGAAACCAGCGTCCTCAGGAGATTCGGCAAGACGATTGTCGAATGGAAGGAAGACGTGATTCGGCCCAAGATCATGATGGAGAAACTCGTGCGCGCCACCGTGAACGTCCTACCCAAAGACGTCGTTGATGGTTTCGAAGCAAAATATGGTCCCAAGGTCAAATGCCGAATGATCGTGATGCCCGGCGCCGACGCCGCCGTGGCCCAGAAAGTATGGGAGCTGGCCCGGCGCGGCAGGGCGGAATTCCTGGAACAGGCGCGCAAACAGCCCATTCCGCAACTGGCGTCGAAGGAAGGCGAGGTGCCGCCGATCCACAAGCACGTCGGCGAAAAACTGCTCGAGGAGACAGCGTTTCGCATGAAGCCTGGCGAAATCAGCGGCTTGCTCGAAATGAAGGACAAAAGCTACGTGATTTTATTGTGCGAGGAACACCTGCCCAAGGACGCCCTGGTGAAGTTTGACGATGTCCGTATGAAGCTGGACCAGGAAATCCGCGAGTATCGCGTCACGCAGAAGGTGCCGGAGGTTTTCAAGCAACTTCACGCCGCGGCAGCACCGGAGCTCTACAAGAACGAGATGATGCGTGCCTCGAACAACATCATGACGGCATCCTATTCGCGTGAAAAGAACAGCAAGTCGATCGTCTCGCAGCCCCCGGTGCCACGGCCCATCGTCACGCCCAAGGATGTGCAGGTGGGCCCGAAGCTTTCCGATCAACCCTTGCCACCCCTGAAGGAACGGCCCAAGGTGAACGTGATCGAAAAGAAATGACCTGGTAAAACCAAGATCGGCAGCGTAGGGTGGATCGAACGACGTGAGGCCCACCAAAGCACCAACGGGCATGGTGGCCCTGACTTCGCTCGACCCACCCTACGATACAACCACGTGCCCAGATTATTCTTGAACCCGCCATGTACTCCTTCGGTACAACCCGAAAGCGAGCGCGGCGAGGTCGGCATGCAAGAGGGAAATACAAAAATGCTCACCACCCGCTTCTGTATTGGCTTGGTCGCCGCCGCCTTGATCACCGGCCCGCTGGCCGCGCAGGAGGTCAATTTGACCGAGGCGCCGCTCGACGGGCGTTGCGTGCGCAACGAAATCGCGATGAAATTCGCCGGCAAGATCACGGTCAAGCAAGATGGCAAGGATGTGACCTACCCGCACCGCGTCGAAGCGCAACACGTCTACGTCGAACGCTTCATGGAAATGGGCCCGGCCATCGGCATGAAGGCGGCGCGCCAGTATGCCACTGCCCAGAGCACCATCATCTTCAACAACAACGACTCGACCAGGCGAACGCTGCGAGCCGAACGACGTTTTCTCGTGACGCAGCGTGTCAAGGATCGGCTCATGACCTACAGCCCCGATGGCCCGCTCACCCGCGAGGAAATGGAGCTGACCGAACATTTCGATACGCTGGGCGTCTCCGGGTTGCTTCCTGGAAAGGCGGTCGAGGTTGGCAAGACATGGACGGTCTCCAACGCCGTGGTCGCCGCCCTGTGCGAGTTCGACGGGCTCACCACGCACAACCTCGTCGGCACGCTCGCCTCGGTCAAGGACGATATCGCTCAAATCAAAATCGCGGGTAACGCCAGCGGCATCAATCTCGGCGCCTCGGTCGCGATGATCATCAACGCGCAATGCACGTTCGACGTGAAACAGAAGCGGATCGTATCACTTGAATGGAAGGAATCCGACGAACGCAAGCAAGGCCCGATCACGCCCGCCTTGACCGCGGAGGTTGTCATCAAACTGACGCGCTCGCCGGTCGAGACCCCGAACGATCTGAACGACTTCGCCCTCGTCAAGGTGCCCACCACCAAGATACCGCCTGCCGAGGTCACGAGCATTCGGCATGACGACGCCAAAAAGCGTTTCTCGCTGCGTTATGCGCGCGACTGGCACGTCGTCAGCCCAGAGGACAGCGCGCAACTCGTGCTGCGCCACCTGGAGCGGGGCGACTTCATCGCGCAGGCGACCATCACGGCCTGGAAGAAAACCGATCCGAAAAACGTAATGTCGGTCGCCGATTTCGCCGCGCTGATGTCAAAGACGACCGGCTGGGTGGAAGACAAGGAGACCGAACGCCGGGAGTTCAAGGCCGAGGAGCGCGCCAAGGGGCATCATGCCGCCTATCGCGTGGTGGCGTCCGGCGAGCTGGATGGCGTGCGCACGGTGCAGTATTTTTACCTGGTCGTCAGCCCGCAAGGGGAACAGCGCATCGTGACGTTTTCGGTGGTCCCGCAACATGTCGGCCGCCTGGGCGCGCGGGATGTCGAATTGATCCGCGAGCTGTCGGTGCCTTGATATCTGGTTTTCACGCCGGGCGAGGGAATGAGGATCGATCACCCTTCCGGATTGCGATTGAATTTCAGGTAAGGCAAGCGCACGCCGCGGACGAAATAGTTGTCGGCCTGCAGGATCGAGGGGGCGTCGAAACCGGCGATGGCCCTCGACGTGACCACGTCATCCTCGTCAACGCCGTCGCCGGAGACGCCCAGGCCGCCGACGATCTTACCGTTCACATACACGCCGGAGCTGCCGGGGAAGAAAACGACGCCGTTAGCGTTGGCGCTGAATCGGTGAAAATTCGTATTAGGATGGAATGCGTCGAAGCCCAGCACGCTGGTGAACGCCGAGATGGGCGGCGGGGCGGCGAGGTTCAATCCTGTCTTCGGGTCAATTCCCGCGTCATTCAACGTCGAAAATGGACCGGGCGGCGAGCCATCGATCCCTTCAGGGAAGCGAGGCAACGCCAGATAACGGAACGAACGCGCCGTCAACGCCGTTCCCGCCGGCAACTCAGGCAGCTTATCAATCGCTTTTAACTGGGAAGGGTCGTTGTAGTAGGCCGTATTGCGCGCCTTGGCGACGGCCACGTCGATCGAGAAGACCGGCGCGTCGGACATCCGGTAGAGACCGAGCACTTCCCCGGTTGCATCCGCGACTGCGAAAACCATGCGAGCCGTTGTTCCAAGAGGTCGAATCTGCGCGCGCGTCCGGTTCGCCTGGGCGATGCCCTGATCGATGATCTGCTGGACCTGGGTGGCGGACAGGCTCACGCCATCGTGCGGCGTGACGAGCCAGCCGTCGGGCGCAGGCTTGCCGGTCACGAGTGGGTCGCCAGCGGCATTGACCGGCTGATTGGAGCCGCTGCCGGGATCGCCGGTTCCAATGGAGAAAAATGCGTTTGCATAATCGATCAGATGCTGTGGCCCTTCCAGCCCGCCCGGGCCAACCGTGTCGAGCGTGATGCCGACGAGATCGATGCGCGGGAACGGTAGATCAAAGCCTGGCAGCGCGGCCACGCCGCCCAGGGCGCCAATCGGGAAGCCCGCCTGGCTGGAGCCGCCGATCGCCGCGAGGGCGATGAACTCGGCTTCCATCGAGCGGTCGATCCTGCCCGGATCGAAATCAGCCGAAAGCTGAGAGTTCTCCTCGTTGGCGAAGCCGGTATGGCCCGGGAAGAAAACACCGATGCCGCCGACGAGCACGCCGAATTCGTAAATCGGCAGCCCGCCCGGCAAGGTGGCGATCCCGCGCGAGGCGACATGGGCGATGGCCGGATCGCTTTGATCGGTGGGCGACAGCAGCGTGTCGTGATAAGACAGCGGCGCGGCCAGGTCCTTTCCTGCCGGGATGTAGGTGGAATCGATGTTGAATCGGCCCGCGATGGACAGATCGCCGCCATCGCTGAAGTCCGGCGTGTCGAGGATGCCGCTCGCGCCGGCGTTGACGAGCATGTCGCGGTTGGTGTGCTCGATGGCGAACAGATCGACCTGCGGCGTGTTGCGAATATTGGGCGGGAAGTGCCCGCCCAGGCCGATCGGTGCGACGAACCCGGGGCCGCCCAGGGTTGAACTTGGATTGGAATCGAAAGTATACGATTCCACCTCGCGCTGCGTGATCGTGGTCTGGCTGATGAACTGAATGGTGCGCGAGGTGAGCGGGTCAGCGTTGGACGAGAAGAACGCCCCGGTGCGCGCCTTGGCCACGGCGCCGTCGATGGCAAAGCCGAGCAGGTCGGCATCGCCGGTGAGCGCCGGGGAGACGCCCCCCTCGACGCGGACGCCGAGGATATTGCCGGCGCGATCGACGATGGCGATGATGGCGTCGTCGCTCCCGGTCGCCGCGGCGGCGCGCTGCAGGAGCGTATCCACCTGCGTCGTCGTCAACGTCATCGCGGGCAGCGCCGCCAACGGCACCTGGCTCGCAATCAACGCGGGCGCGGTGCGGTCTTCCAGCGTCTCGACAGTCGGGACGAAACGGCGCGGGTCGTTGGGGGTTGCCATTACGCGATCTTTCCGTGAACGCTCGCCAAGGGCGAGCAGCTCAACTCAATAGCGAAACTCGAGTCCGAAGTTCCCGCCATGCGCGAAGAAGTCGCCGCCGCGCGACAAGTACGCCGGACGCTGCGGTCCTCCCGCTGTGCCGAACGTCGCGCTCGTCGGAACGAGGTTGGGATTCACATTCTGATCCACCTGATCGCCAGGCCTGGCGACTCGGCTCCAGTACAGGAACGAATAGCCGGCGAAGAGGCGGATATTCTCGGTCACCTGGAACTTCAGCGTGAATGCCGCTTCGGGAACGACCGCGAAGCTATTCTGCGTGAAGCGTCCGCTGTTGCTCGAAACAGCGAGCAGACCGGCATCGGCGGCGATAACGGGTTGCGTGTCAATTTTGGTGGTCCCGGAAATCGCCACGACCTCGTGATTCACGCCCAGCGCCACCTTGCCCGTGACATCGAGGGTCCAGCGCTTGCGTTTGAATTCCACCCGAGCGCCGAGCTGGCCGCCAAAGAAGTGATTGCTGGTATCGAACCGATCACTGACCTGGATCGTGTTGTCCACAAATGGGATGCCCATGCCCTGAAACTGTGGGGCCAACGTGACCACGGAGGTTGATTGGATATGCAAACCCTCTTGCAGATTCAGGTAGCGGAAGCCAACCAGGCCCTCCATGTGCCAGGATTCATCGCGATGTAAAACCGGGATCAGATTCAAATCGGCTCCCTGCATGAAACTGGGAGCTCGCACCGCGACCTGACCGTGCAGGATTCCAGGAAAAGTGATCAGCGAGGAATCCTGAGCGTTCGTGCCGACGTTAAAGAACGGCGTCGCCAGCACGGGCGCTCCTGGCGATGAAAAGGCTTCGCCAAGGGATCGACCTGAAAGAAAAAAGTAGCTCGCCTCGATGCCCCAGTCCTGCCCGTCATCCACCCACGTTCCAAACGTGAAGCGGCCGCCGGTGCGATGCTGGAAATCAATGCCGCGTTCGCCGAACAAGACCCGAGTATCGGGAAGGCCCAGCGCGCCAGGCAGGCGATCCGTGAAAGGCCCGGTCGTCACGAGCGGCGGAAAATTCGCGGGGCGAATCCACCACAGCAAAAACTCCGCTCGTCCCCAAATGCGCGGCGGCCGTCGTTGCGCCGCCAATTCTTCCGCCGCTTCCGCGTCCTCGGCAAGGACGGCGTTGCGCCTTTCCATGATACCCTGGCGTTTATCCAGAGGCACCATGTCGGGCGGATAGCTCGGCCCCTGCGCCAGCAACGGCGCGGCGCCAGCGCATGAACCAATCGCCAGCGCTACAAGAAAAAGCCTCATGCCTGTAAAATCGGCTGGGGCAATAGCGAAAGATTAACGACTTTGCCGAAAGTTCCGCAGTCGATCGGCCTGGTTCAGGCAGAGGCTACCGCGAGCAGACAAGCGGGCACGAAATGGAAAAAGCGCGATTCTCAACTCCTTTGTTTTCAAGCAGTTGTGAATCGCGGCTCTTTTGAAACGGAGAGGGCGGGATTCGAACCCGCGGTGGAGTTTCCCCCACACAGCATTTCCAGTGCTGCACCTTCGGCCGCTCGGTCACCTCTCCGGGCTTGGTTTATGTAACGTTTTCTCAACGTTAGCGCTTCACCTGGTACGCTAATGAGAACCGTTTTGACAACCGCCAAGAAAAATGGCTACCCGCTGTAACGAGTAGCCGGTTGGCACGGCGAACCACTTGGTTAAGGAGCGAACGCCATCACGAGGGTTCATTCTACTCGCCGAGGCAGGCCCCGCAAGAACCAATCGGCCAAGCCCAAAAAAGATTTTCCTTTGACCGCCCACCCAACCGGACGCTGGTGCAAAAAGATTCTCGGCAAAATCCAATTTCTGGAAAAGTGAAAAGGTGGGAAAAGGTGTCAGGACCGAATGGCACTGTCCACCGTTTCGCCGTGGGGTTTGCACTGCCGGCGCGGTCCTTTTGCGCCGGCACGGTTGCGTTGAACGTCACCATTCACCACGCTGGCGGGGCACTTGCTCGCTGACCGGCAAGGAAGGCGATGGCCTTGCCATCACCTTCGACGACGGCACCGTCAAGAACCAGTTCTTGAGCTGGAAGGCGTTCCGTCAGCTGCTCGCCATGAAGATGACGACGCCGAAACCGGAATCGAAGATTCCGCTGGCGCTGGCGGCAGACAGCCATGAGGCTGCCACGATGTAACGATTTGCATGGATGGCAGCAAAGCCACGGATGGCTTTTCCCGAGGTGCACCATGACTCTGATGACGCCGCAGAAAGCGGGAGAGACGATCGGCGTCTCCCCCGCTCTTATCTATCGCTGGTGCAAGGAACAACGGCTCCCCCACTACCGCTGCGGTACCGAGGGGAAGCGCGGGAAAATCCTCATTGATCCGAAGGACCTGGAGGTTTTCCTTCAGCAGTGTCGCGTGGAGCCTCACGGCCTGCTGGACGATCTTGAGTAGCCTTTGCGGCGGCTTCCTTCAGGTGGTCAATCTTCTGCGAGAGGCGATTGTAGAACCGGTGCAGCGTGTCCGTACCCGTGTGCCCGAGCAGGGCGCTCACCGTGGCGTCGGGCACGCCGGCTTCCAGGGCGTCGGTCGCGAAGCTCGCGCGGTAGGTGTAGGCGATGACGCCTTTGAGCTGGGGATGCTTCTTGCGAAGGTTGCGGAAGCGGATGCGAAAGGCGTTACCTGTCCAAGGCTTTCCTCGTGAGTTGCGAAAGATCGGTCCTTCCGGGTTCTGTGCAAGCAGCCGTTTCGTGAGTTCGATGGCCTCAGGGCAGAGATACACGATGCGCGGCCGGCGGGTTTTCTTGACGGTCTTGTGTTTCTGGAAATTCCAGACACCGCGTTCGAGATCGACGATGTCTCGGTCCACGCGCGCAACTTCTCCCGGCCGACAGCCGGTGAGTGTCATGCCAGCGACGAAGTCACGAAACGCCTGACCCTTGATCGAAGTGAGGATGAGCGTGCGTTCGTCGGCCGTCAGGATGCGATCGCGAATGAGCCCCTTCGGTTTCCGGACGTGTGCGATCGGATTCTCGACAAGGTACTCTTCCTCGACGGCCCAATTGAATGCGCGTTTCAGGGCGCCGAGCGCACGATTCTGGCTCGTCGGGTTGTAGCCGGATTTCTCGAACCAGCGGGTGACGTGCTTGCGGCGGAGTTGCGTGACGCGGAGCCGCCCATACAGGCGGTTGAATCCCTTGAGAATGTCCTTGTACCAGCGGTAGGTGCTGGGCTCGTGATTCTTGCGGCTGTGGCGCAGGAAGCCCCGCAGGACGCCGTTGACGACGAGCCAGTCGGGCGCTGCCTTCTTCGAGGTTGGCTTGCGGGATTTCAGCTCCTTGAGGAGTTGCTCCTCGGCGAGCTTCTTGTGGGCTTTGTCCTTCGGCCCCTTGATGAGCTTGAGTTGTTTTTTGTGCCGAGCCTTCGGTGAAGGTGGCGTACCAGAAACCGTCGAACTTGCGATGCCAGACGCGTTGCATGACAGACCCTCCAGGATTAGGAACCACGGCGGTCCCGCAAGGGTCTGCCTAAAACCCCCCTCTCCGGTGACGCGGAGGGGGGTGTTGTTTTAGTGCAAGTTTTTTAGTGCAACCTTGTTTTCCGACCGATGAGGCTGTTTTCGTATCTCTTGTTTCTCTCAGCCCTTCCATCGAATCGGGGTGACTGGATTCGAACCAGCGACCTCTTGGTCCCGAACCAAGCGCTCTAAGCCAAGCTGAGCTACACCCCGGGTGTTTTGTCAGCATAGGGAGTCGGTTGGGATTGTCAATTCCAAACGCTATCGCTGCCTGAAGCCAAAGCATGGCTTTTTTCGCGCGGTTCGGCCTCCGTCCAGGGGTGGGATCCCGGCTGATTCCTATCGTGCCAAGTTTCTTTTGCCTCCGTACAAATCGGCTTCCTACGCCGCCTTGGCGGGCGCGTGAAGGTGTCCAGAATGACGGGACATGCAGGCCTCGATGCGCGCGAGGTTCTGGCGGGTCCAGGCGATGGTTCGCTCCAGGCCGTCGTTCAGGTCAACCTTGGCGGCGAAGCCGATCGCGGATTTGGCGGTTTCCGTGGCCCCGTAGCGCTTGCCGGAGCGGTCCCAGGGGCGCTTCTCGGCCATCGCGATCGCCGTGGGGTTGCCCGTCAGATCGTTGATGAGGTTGGCGAGTTCAAAGATGGTGGTTTCCTGGCCGCTGGCGA
This sequence comes from Planctomycetota bacterium, assembly GCA_016191165.1. Lineage (GTDB taxonomy): Bacteria > Planctomycetota > Planctomycetia > Gemmatales > Gemmataceae > SIAQ01. Next base: position 67,061 of record JACPPF010000037.1, on the reverse strand, counting down.
TGTTGTAGGTTCCGCCTGGAGTTCCCCTGGTCGCGCAACACATCAGGCCCTGGGCAACATCTTCGGCGTAGATGAAGTCGCGCGAAGCGATGCCGCCGTTTTCGACCGGCAATGCCATTTGCTTGAGCGACTGGTAGACGAACGTGGGAATGACGTTTCGCCAGATCGTCGCGACGGTGCCACGCCATTTCCCGGCGCCGAGGATTTCGCGTGGACCGTAGACATTCTGAAAGCGAGCCTTCACAACCGGAAGCTTGTGTTGCTTGAAGTAATAGTTGGAATAGTATTCACCGATGATCTTGGAAATCTGGTACGGGCTGTCGAGCCACAGAGAAACGGGCGCGTCCTCGGTGGTGGCATTGGCCTTGTCGAAGGTCTTCTCCGCCACCGTACAACCGGCGGACGAGTAGACGACGCGTTTTAGGGACGAAAAATGCCGCAGACGTTCATAGAGTTTCAATGTCGTGAGTGTGTTGTTTTCGTGGTCGGCGAGCGGGTCGGCCATCGAATTCTGATTGCCGTGAAACGTGGCCAGGTGAAACGCATAGTCGAGGTCGGTCGGCAAATCGCGCAGGATGGCGTCGTTCGTGATCGAGCCTTCCACGAAACGTACGGCGGGCGAATCCGGCACGTTGCTGCTTTCCGCTGAAAGCAGATTATCCACGACGAGAACCTCGCGTGGCTCGCAGCCAAGCAAAGCCATGACGAGGTTGCTGCCGACAAACCCGGCGCCGCCAACGACGAGGATTTTCGTATTACGGAATTCGTTCACTTTTTTTCCCTCTAACGATAAGCGATTGAGAATAGAAATCGTCGGGTGCGTCAAGGGCAGCGCGGACGCGCCGATCGTTTGGCGCCCGCGCGGCGTGACGCGGGCGCTAAACGAAATCTCCGAAACGGGTTATCACGCCGCTTTCGCTGCGGGGGCGCCGTCCATCGCCTTCAAATGCGTGAAGGTCTGCGAAATGCCGTGGGCGTGGTAGTAGGCGATCGCGCGGGCGACGCCGGTTTCGAGCGGCGTGGACACCTTCCATGCGAAATCGCGCTCCGTCGCGCTCGGATCGAGCAAGATCGTGAACGCATCGTCGGGCAGACGTGGCCGGACCTCGACGTCCTTGTCCAGCTTGACTTTGAGTGCCTTGAGCGTCGCGTCGAATAGCTCCTTGATCGAATAATCGCTGCCGCTGGAAATGTGATAGGCGCCCTTCTTGCCCTTGCCGTCGATCGCCTTCATCACGACCTGGATGAGGTCGTCGATATAAACGAAGTCGCGGCGCGTATCCATGACGAAGCATGGCTTGCCTTGCGTGAGCCGCTGGAAGAAAGTCGGCAGCGGTCCGCTCAGATTGCGCGGGCCGTAGGCGTTGGCCAGACGGAACGACAGGTAATCGATGCCGCTCAGATCGACGTATTGCTCGCCGCCGGTCTTGCTGATCGCGTAACTCGACCCGGTGGAGCGAATCGGATGTTCGAGCGTGATCGGCTGTTCAAGGGGTTTCAAGCCATAGCAAAGCGCGGTCTGGAAATAGATGATGCGCTTCACGCCGGCAACCTTGCTGGCCTTGACGATGTTGGCCGTGCCCAGCACGTTCGTGCGAACGTCCTCGACCCAGTTGTCGGGGTCCTTGTACGATGCGGCAGCGTGGACGACGATGTCCGGCGCGGCGTTGGCAAACGCCTGATCGACGACGGCCACGTCGGCGATGGAGCCTTCCACGAGCGTCAGATTGGCGTGCGGCGTCAAGTTGTCGCGCCGGCCGGTGGCGAAGTTGTCGATGACGTGAACCTTATGCCCGGCTCCGAGCAACCGGTCCGCCAGATGCGAGCCAACGAAGCCGGCGCCGCCGGTGATTAGAATTTTCATGCGAACATCCTCCTTGATGTCAAAATGGTCCCATGCGTGTGATTAAAGGAAACCGCGGCCGTAAGTTTAATGGCGAACATCCAACACTGCAAGACCGATCTGCCTGACGCGCCACGCTTGGCGGGTCAGGCCAGATAACCCCAGCGCCGCAAGACGTGGGCAAACCTGGTTTCAATGTCCCTGAGCACGATTTCGGGCAAATCCTCGCGAAAAGTTCCCACCGCGCCAACGCGAAAATGTTCCGGAGCAATTTCTTTCTCCAGCGATTTGCCTTCCTTGCGCAGTTTCTCGATTTGATTGGCAGCGACGGCGTGCTGAATCTTCGCTTCATCGATGGGCAATCCCCACCGCAGGAGCAGTCGTCGCAATTCGCCCTGCGTATCGGCCCGCAGCTTTTCGTAGCGTACGATGGGAACGCCGAAACGGGCATAGCGTTCGGAATGCGTCATCACCTTGAGCGAGGTTGCCGCGCGCGACAGAAACCAGTCGAAGTAGAACGACGTCAGATCATCGTAATGAAATTCGGGCCGCGCGGAACGGAAGCGATTGGTCTGCGTGTATTTGAAAAAAGACACGATGACATCGCGCAAGTCACGGATGATGCAAGCGCCATGCAAAAAATCGGCCCGCTCGCGCACATGGCGGTCCAGGGGCCGATGCGTGATGCCGATGCCCGGCTTGGCAACATCGAACATCGGCTCGACCGGAGGCAGGCCGAAGTAATCGACGAGCAGCGACTTCAGCCAGACGTTGCCGGACTTGGGAAACCCGAAGACGACAATCTTGCCGGCTGGATGGGAGTTCAGTGGAATGCCGTAGGATTCATCCCAGAAGCTGCGCGGATGGTTGAAGATCAGGCACTTCCAGCGCTTTGGGTAAAGGGTTTCGTAGCTGACGTGGCCCTTGACGACTGATTCCATGGTCACGCCTCCGGAGCGTGGAGATTCGACGCTGAGATTCCGAAATTCGCCGCGTGAAAATCAGCCATGCAGCTGGGTGCGCGCAGCGGGGTGACCTTTTGTACCGCGAAGGGGCGGAAAAAAAAAGGCGAACCGGGCCGAGAACCAGAAGTGCCAGGGCAAGGGAAGGCTGTTGCATTTGCTAATTCCGCGCGCCACAATGGGCGCAAGAGCTTCGGCCAAACCCGGTGGGGCCTCGCCGTGAAGATTCGCTTCGAGACAACCGTTGAAAACAGCATCGCTTTCCTGCGTTTTCATCACGCCAACTCGCCGACGTCGCGCAGACAGCGTCTTCTCCTTGCCGCCGTGTTACCGCTCGGCATGGCCGTTGTGCTTTTTTGGCCGTTGGTAGGCGAGCTAGCGTGGGAGGATCCCGAAATCCTCATCGTCAAGTACCTTTTTTCTGGTATCTTCCTCGCAGGCATCTCCAGCGCCTGGATCCTCGCAATTCGCTGGATCCAAAACCTGGCCATGGAATATAATCTGCGACGGCTCATGGCCGAGGGGAGTAATCGCACCATGCTGGGCTGGCGCGAAATGGAGTTGAGGGATGGACGACTCTTGATGAATACGGAATTGATTCAGTGTTCCATTGATCTACGGGCGATCGAAAGGATCGTTGGAAATGAGCAATACGTATTCGTCTACATCGCGTCGATTCAGGCGTATGTGATTCCCATGAACCTGTATCCCGAGGAGGAGTATCGCCAATTCGTCGCCGAGTTGCGCGAGGCATGGGAAAACCGGGACCAACTTCGTCATGAACCTACGCCACGTCGGCCAGATGAGCGGATTGTCGAAAAACCCTTCTGACCGGCGAGCGGAAGAATCACCCTGCCTGAAATTGGTCCGTCGCTACAATGCCTCCCAGGTAATTCCTTCTCGCAAGGACGTTGATGGCCAAGGATGCGATCCACTTCCTGACGATCCCGCCGTCGCGCGAAGTCGCCGAGCATGGCCTGACACCCAAGGTGCGGGCCTGGTTTGCGACCACGTTCGGCGTTCCGACCCCCGCCCAGCGCTGCGCCTGGCCGACCATCGCCCTTGGGCGGAACCTGCTCCTGTCCGCGCCGACCGGCAGCGGCAAGACGCTGGCGGCGTTTGTGCCCCTACTCAATCATCTGCTGACCGATTCGGCAACAGGGCTTCGCTGCCTGTACGTGGCGCCGCTCAAGGCGCTGGTACGGGATGTACGCGCCAACCTCAAACAGGCGGTACGCTCGCTGCGGGAAACCACATCGATTGACCTTCGGATTGGTTTGCGAACCGGCGACACATCCTGGCGCATTCGCCAACGGCAACTCACCGATCCGCCCGCGATCCTGTTGACGACACCGGAGAGCTTCGCCCAGATGCTGGCGCAGCCCGATTGGCAGGCGGTTTTCCGATCCTTGCGCTGGGTCGTCGTCGATGAGATTCACGCACTCATCGGCGCCAAACGCGGCGCCGATCTCGCGTGCAGCCTCGAGCGCCTCGACACGCTCACGCCAACCCCGTCCCAGCGTATCGGCCTGTCGGCAACCTGCGCCCCGTTGGAGAACGTCGCGGAATACCTGGTCGGGGTTGGTCGTTCGTGTACCGTGGCGTCGATTGCGGACCGCACGGAAAAGCATTTCGTCATCGAGCCGCTTTTTGAGTTTTGCTCCCCTCTCCCTCTGAGAGATGGGCCGGGGGTGAGGGCGGAAGCCCCAACGACCGGCGAGTCTGACGAACGTGCCGGCACCGAGCCCACCCTCACCCAAGCGGCGAGCGGCGCAGGCTGGATCGCCGCCTTGCTCGACCGGATCGAGCCTGAGTTGTCGACAAATCGCACAACGCTCCTGTTCACGAACACGCGCAACCTCGCGGAACGGCTTACCTGGGCGCTGCGGCGCCGCTATCCGGAACGCTGGGACGACATCGCAGTGCATCACTCCGCCCTGTCCGCGGCCCGGCGCCGCAGCGTCGAACGCCGGATGAAACAGGGGCGGCTGTGGGCGATCGTCAGTAGCACGAGTCTGGAGTTGGGCATCGACATCGGTTCGGTCGATCTGGTCGTCTTCGTGCATCCCCCCGGCGCGGTCGTGCGGTTGTTGCAGCGCGTGGGCCGGTCGGGACATCGCCCCGACGCGCCGCGCCGCGGCTTGCTCCTGACTGCTTCGGCGGGCGAATTGCTCGAAGCCGTCGTCACCGCCGACAGCGGTTGCGCGGGGCAGATTGAACCGGTGCGCTTTGCAAATGCACCGCTCGACGTGCTCTGCCAGCAGATCGTCGGCATCGCCATGACTGGCTGGGCAACGCCGGGCGCGACGTTTGCATTGCTTCAAAAGGCGTTTCCCTTCCGCCACCTGGCGTGGGACGTTTTTCAGGATTGCCTCGACTATCTTTCGGGCCGACTGCGCGACGGCACGACCTGGCTGCCGGCCCGCCTGCGCTGGGACGACGGACGCTTCACCATCGCGGACGACCGCACGGCCAAACTGCTCCGCCGCAACCTGGGCACGATCCTGAGCGAGGACGCGTGCGTCATCCGCCTGCGCGAGTCAGCCCACGAGGACGCCGACACCAAAACACTTGGCGAGGTCGATCAGGTCTATGCCGACCGTTTGGAGCTTGGTGATCGATTCGTTCTCGATGGCCGATGCCTGGAGCTAAAGAAACGCGGCGCCGTCGAGCTGGTCGTGGAGGAAGTGTTTGGCAGACCGCAGGCGCCGCGCTGGCTGGGTACGGGGGTGCCGATGCCAGGCGAACTGGCCCGGCGAATCTTCCTGTTCCGGGCCCAGGCGGGCGAAATGTTGCGCGATGGTGACCTGGCCGCCTGGCTGCGCACCGACTATCGACTCGACCAGCCCGCCATCGGCGCCTTGACCGATTACGTTGGCGAACAGGAATCGACCAGCGAGATTCCGACTCTTTGCGCGCTGACGATCGAATGCGTCGCGATGCAGGCATGTACGGAGTATTTCGTACACACCCCTTTACCCCGCTCGAGCAACGAAACGCTCGCACGCGTTCTCGCTCAGCGCTGGCAACGCGCCAAGAGCAAACCCTGTCTGGCGCTGGCTGCCGATCTCGGCGTCTATGTGATGGCGTTCGAGCCGGCGCTTGCGTCCGCTGATCTTTGGCGCGAGCACTGGTCGACGGTTCACCTGGAGCGTGACTTCTACGAACACTTGCAGGGCAGCGACCTCCTTAAGCAGCAGTTCGGGCGGATCGCGCAGACAGGCCTGATGATCCTGCGCAACCCCGCCGGCCTCAAGCGCAAAGTCGGCGGCAAAGACTGGACCGAGCGCCGGCTGTTTGAGCAGGTTCGCGCTCGCTGCCCGAACTTCGTGCTCCTAAGGCAAGCCCAGGCGGAGGCGATTACCACGACGTGCGACCTTGCCGGCGCGCTGGCGTTTGCCGAGGCGCTCGCCCGGATGCCGATTCGCGTGCGGCATTTGGCGAAGCCATCGCCGTTTGGTGAAACCTTGATGCAACGAGCGGCGGGTTTCGCCCCCGCCGCAGGTCAGGCTTTCCTGCCTGACGGCGCTCGCTGAAATGGGATTCCGATGCCATTGCTGTTCAACACCTGGCGTTTGCTGCCGCAGCGGATCGCTCTGCACGAGCCAAGTGCGACGGCCGTGATTGCCGACGTGCATCTGGGGTACAGCGCCGCCCGCCAGCGCCAGGGGGATGCGGTCCCGCTGCGTGCCGTTGCCGAGGAGATGCAGCCGCTCCTCGATGCCGCACGCGCGGTGAATCTGCGCGGCTTGCTCGTCGCGGGCGATCTGTTCGAGCGGGGTTTTGATCCCGAATTGTATCAGCAATTCAGCGCGGTCTTGAAGCAGGCTCACATCGATTTTCTTGGGCTCATTCCAGGCAACCATGATCGCGGCATCGACACCACGGCGCTGCCGACCTTTGCGGGAGGCTACGACCTGGCCGGCTGGCAGATCGTGCATGGCGACCAGCCGGTCGAGGCCAGGCGCGCCGTGATGGGCCACTGGCATCCAGCCATCAAGGTGCGTGGCCGCAAGACGCCATGCTTTCTCCTCAAAAACGAACATCTGGTGTTGCCCGCGTTTTCGCTGGATGCGGCGGGGGTTGACATCCGGAAAGAGGCACGCTGGCGCGGCTGGGAGTACTTTGCGATCGAGACTGGAACGTCCATTCGAAATGGTGTCGGTTGCTTGCTAAGTTGATCGAAACGCCGACTTTCTTCGAAAAGCCGCTTGCCGCGCGCGATGTTGCGGGTCACAATGACGGAAAATCGCCACGCCGAGATCGCGATCGATGAACCCGCTCGAGTTGTTCCACTTCCTGACGAACCTGCTGCGCAATGAGGCGGAGGTGATCGCCTCGTTTTTTGTCGGCGTCGCTATCACCCTGGTTGGCGCCTACACGCTGCGGCGCTGGGTTTTGCCACAGCGAGATTCAGACACCGAGCTGGCGAAGAAGGACGTGGAGATTCATCGCAAGGATGCGGAGATCGCACGCAAGGATGCCGAGAATGCGGCCCTCGCCCGGAAGCTCGAAGCGGAGGAACGCCAGGCCGCGGAGTTGGCCAATTCCATCGAAACAACCAGGAAGAAACATCTGCGCGAAAAGAAGCAATTGCGGGAAGACATCGAGCAACTTAATAAGCAAGTCCAGGAGTCCGGTCAGAATCACACCGAGATGTCGAGCGGCGCGGAAGCGCTGCGAGCCGAGCTTGAGGCCGCGCGGAAGGCGTTGGACCTGTATAAGCGCAAGGCCACGACCGTCGTGGTGTCGTACAAGAAGCAACTCGCCGTGCAGACGGATCACGTCAAGGCGATCGAGGCGCTGGAGGGCCGCATCTGGGAGGCGCCGCCGCGCGCGGGCGCGACGCCGTTTCAGCCTCTTGAGGATCGCCAGGCGCCGATCATCGCGGTCACCAACCTCAAGGGGGGCGTGGGCATGACGAGCCTCACCGCCAACCTCGCCGCGGTCTTTGGTCAGCAAGGCAAGAAAGTGCTGGTCGTCGATCTCGATCACCAGGCCTCGCTGACCAATCTTTGCTTGCCGCTGGAACGGATCAAGGACCTCGCGCGCGGCGACGGCAAGCTGCTCTCCAATGTGTTCAAGGCACGCGGGGATTTCGCGCGCGTCGCCTGGAACAACCTGACACATCTTGACGACGCCGGCTCGTGTCTTCTGGCCGCCAGTGAAGAACTCGCCGACGTCGAGGAACACGCCAAGGCGCAGTGGCTCATCCAGCCGGATGCGTTTGACATGCGTTACCTCCTGCGCTCGGCTCTGCACGATCCGCTGATCCAGAACCGGTTCGATATGGTCCTGCTGGATTGCCCGCCGCGCTGGACGCCGGCGTCGATCAACGCGCTGGCGGCGTGCGATTTCGTGTTGATCCCGGTGCTGCTCGACCGCACCAGCGCCGAGGCGGTGCCGCGCCTGCTCGCCTGGCTCCATAGCTTGAAAGCGAAACAGGTTTGCGCCGAGATGTCGATCCTGGGTGTCGTTGGCAACCGGGCCTGGCGCAAGGACAAATTGAGCACGCGCGAGCGCGGCGTTTGGAAAACGTTGCGTGACAACTGCGCCGACGCGTGGCAAGGGCCGGTTCACCTGTTCGAGCGATTCGTCCCGACCAACGCGCGTTTCGCCGATGCCGCCGACGAGCGCACTTTTGCCGCGCTCGATGTCACGCTGTACCCGATTTTTGAGGAACTGATCGCCGAGATCGAACAGAGAAGGGCCCAACACGATGAAAGTCGCGGAGTTGCAACAGTTTCTTAGCCAGATCGTTCCGTTCGCGCGTGCGGCGGGCGCTGGCGACAAGGTGGCGGTGGAGTTGGACCGCGCGGTGTTGTGTCTTGCTCCGTTCAAGGACAAGTCGCTCGCGGAGTTCAACGATTTCCTGCGCCTGGCCGACGAGTATGTGCGCACGGGCAGGTTGCCGGAGAAGCCCGCCCGCGTTGCCAGGCCGCGCACGCCAAAGGCCCCGAAGCTGACCGTCGCAGAGGCGGCCCAGAAGTTCCAGGCCCTCTACGCCCGCGCCACCGACCCGACGCTCGAATACCCCGCCATCGACGCGGAGATCGACACGCTGAGCGGATTGACCATCGCCGAGCTCAAAGAGGTGGCCGCGGCCGTCGACACGACGGTGCCGAGCAAATCGCGAAAAAAGGACGAAATCCTGGCCGAATTCAAGCGCAAGATCAAGGAGCGCAAGGGCAGCTACGAGCGAACGCAGTTTCGGGCTGGGGATATCTCGTCGTGATTTCCCTCGGGGTCCCGGCGACGAACCAGGAAAAAGCCATTATCAACTTGACACGCCAGACCCGCGCCGCGGAGCCCTGGTTGCGTTGGGACGACCTCGTTTTTTCGCGCCCAAAGATTAAGACTTGGGTTTCATCCCATGATCCTGATCATACTGCCCGAGCCGCGACCGTGGGGGAGCGTTGGGCCTGTTCCCGCTCCCTCACGGTCGCGGCTCGTGACCAATGTGCCAATATCGAGCGCGTGCAGTAGATTCTCCAAAAAAATCACCGCGGAGAATCCCGAGAAACGGAGTTGGGGTGATCCATCCCACTGAAAAAGCAACACATAGTTTATTTTACTTATAAGTTGCTTGGCTTATTCTTGCTCTCTGAGCGTTCTTCACGTTCTTTGCGGTGAACAAATCGGACCAATCCCCAGTTTGCCGGCAGTTGCACGTCAAATCCCTTGCGTTCATGCCCAATTGTTTGGCGAGGCCTGCTCGTTCATCGAGCGGCGTGCGATGCCGATAATCAAGTTTGGGGCCGGCACGTGCCGTTGCAAGTGTTGATTCAAAAATGGGTTACAGCAACTATTTGAGGCGTCACATGGTTTGGCACACAAATCGCTTTTGTCCATCATTCAAGAACATGCCTCAACTCCACGAACCCGGGAGTTGCGGCGAGGAGCCGAGGGTGCGAACCGTTGGGTTCCAACACGCTATCGACACTGGAAGTTCATCAACCCAGTAGGAGTGAATTGTGCAGACATTCTGCCTCAACGGTGGTGGTGCGCGCCAATCAATCTACGCCGGGTCTCATGCGAAAGGACGACCGTGAAATCCTCGCCTCCCAAAAACCCTGGCACCGGAGTAACTCGGCGGCGATTTCTCGGTTCCGCCGTCGCTGGTCTCGGAGCAGCCTCTTTGCTCGGCGGTTGTTCGAGTTCATCCGCGTCGGGATATGACATCACATTCGGCATGATCGCGCTCACCGATTGCTCCCCAATCGTGATCGCCCATGAGAAGGGCTTCTTCCGTAAACACGGCGTCAATTCCACCGTCAACAAGCTGGCAAGCTGGGCGTCGATCCGTGATTCACTCGTCAGCGGCGACATTCAAGCGACTCACATGCTTTTTGGCATGCCCCTCGCGTCCACCATGGGGCTGTTGGGCGCCGCACGCGTCCCGATGATCATCCCCTGGATTATCAATCGCAACGGCCAGAGCATCACGTTGAAGGCAGCGCTGCGCGGTCAGGTGCGCGACGATCCGGCGCCGCTTCGTCCCATTGTGCATCGGGCGCGCGACGCCGGCACGCCGATGACGTTCGCCATGACGTTTCCGCCCGGCACCCACGCCATGTGGCTGCGCTACTGGCTGGCCAGCGGCGGCATCCATCCAGACAACGATGTGCGCCTGATCGTTATTCCGCCCGCGCAGATGGTTTCCAACGTGGCCGTCGGGTCGATGGACGGCTTCTGCGTAGGCGAACCGTGGAATGCCAAGTCGATTGCGGATGGCGTCGGCTTCACGGCCCTGAACTCGCAGGACATCTGGCGCGATCATCCCGAAAAAGTGTGTGCCTTCACCAAGGATTACGCCGACGCCAATCCGGGCGCGGTCAAGGCCGTCCTCAAGGCGCTCCACGAGGCGAGCGTCTGGCTCGACACCATGTCCAATCGGCCCGAACAAGCTCAGATCATTTCACGCACGACCTACGTCAACTGTGAGCCCGAGCGGATTCTCCCGCGCATGCAGGGCACTTACGACTTCGGCGACGGCCGCACCCGTCAAGATCCCAACTACATGATCTTCAGTGATCGCAACTGCAACTATCCGCAAAAGAAGTATGCGATCTGGTGGCTTTCCCAGTTCCGTCGCTGGGGCATGGTCACCGGCACGCCCGACTATCAGGGGATCGCCGACCAGGTGATGCGGCCCGACCTGTACGAAGAAGCAATGCGCGAACTCAACTATGAACACGGCGGCCCGAACATGACGCCGGAGACGTTGTTCGATCGCGTCACATTCGACCCGCGCCGGCCTGAGGATTACGCCCGTGCGTTCACCGTCCACAACCGCCGCGATTAGTAAAGCCCCGGTCTTGCCGCGGCCTCATGGGCGCGCGGGCTGTGCGCCTCGCTGCAAGCGAAGGGGTTGGTGACCCCGCTCACATTCGAATTGCGACTAAACGAGAGAAATGTGGCATGAAGAATTTCCGTTTCAAGTTCGACTGGGTGGTCCTGCCCGCGATCGGTCTTGCTCTGGTGCTGGCAATCTGGAGCGCCTCCAGCGAAACCTGGGCCGGCAAGTTGCCTTCGCCCGGGCAAACCTGGGACAAGAGCAAGCTCTACATCACCGAGCCGTTCGCGCACCGCGGCGTTCAGGATCAGGGGATCGTTCGCTTTACTCTGTATTCGTTAATCCTTGTAGCCAAGGGCTACGCCCTGGCGCTATTGCTTGGGGTGCCTTTGGGCTTCTGTCTCGGCCTGTCGGATTTTTTCACCAGGACGTTTGACCCGATTTTTCAGATTCTGCGGCCCGTGTCGCCGCTGGCCTGGCTTCCGCTCGGGCTGGTGCTGTTTCACAAGAACGAACCGGCGGCGATTTTCACCATTGCCATCTGCGCGATGTGGCCCACGGTGCTGAATACGGCGGTGGGAGTGCGTTCAATCCCGCAGGATTACCTGAACGTGGCGCGCGTCCTTAGCCTGTCGCGGACCCGGACGCTTTTCTCGGTGCTCCTGCCCGCGGCCTTGCCGTACATGTTCACCGGCTTCCGCTTGAGCCTCGGGATTGCCTGGCTTGTCATCGTCGCGGCGGAGATGCTCACTGGTATTCCCGGCGTGGGCAACTTTCTTTACCAGGAATACAACAGCGGGATTTTCGAGCACATCCTGTTATGCATCATCACCATCGGTATCGTCGGCTTTGCCATGGATCGAATCATGAGCATCGTCGAAAACAACCTCAAGCGTGTTTTCGCCTAGTCCGGCCGCCAACGCCTTCGCTCGCGCATGGCGCCATGCGAAGGCGAGGCTGCAAGCAACCTATGAGGAACCCAAAATGCCTCTTCTCGAACTCTCCAAAGTGTGCAAAGGCTTCGGCTACAACGGCAGCCGGGTCGAAGTTCTCAAGGACATCAACCTCGAGATTGAGCAGGGCGAATTCGTCGCCATCGTCGGCTATTCTGGCGCCGGCAAGAGTACACTGATCTCGATGATCGCCGGCCTGCTCGCCCCTGACAGCGGCTCGCTGCGATTGGAGGGCAAGCCAATCACCCGCCCTGGGCCCGATCGCGGCGTCGTTTTTCAAAACTATTCCCTGCTCCCCTGGAAATCGGTGTTTGGCAACATCTATCTCGCCGTCGATCAGGTCTTTCCCGATTGGACCAAGGCCAACAAGACCGAACATGCCGAGCGGTACATCGAGATGGTCAACTTGACCCCCGCGCGCAACAAGAGGCCAAATGAACTGTCCGGCGGCATGCGGCAACGCGTTGCCCTGGCCCGCGCCCTGGCGGTTGAGCCGCGCATTCTGTTGATGGACGAACCGCTTGGCGCTCTCGACGCGCTGACCCGCGCCACCTTGCAGGACGAGATTGAACGCATCTGGAGGCGCGACCAGAAGACCGTCGTGATGATCACGAATGATGTCGATGAGGGCATCCTGCTGGCCGACCGCATCGTTCCGCTTAGCCATGGCCCGCGGGCGACGCTGGGGCCGTCGGTTGAAGTCAACCTGCCACGCCCGCGTGACCGAAAGGCGATGAATCACGACCCTCGCTTTCAGAAAATCCGGGCCGAGGTAATCCACTATCTGCTTGGTTCCAATCCGAGGATCCGCAGGAAAACCGCCCCCATACCGGCGTTTGACGTTCCGCTCGGCCTGGTCCGGGAGGCGGTATGAATCCTTATCTCAGCCTGCGGAACGTTGGTAAAACGTATCCGACACCCAAGGGCTCGGCGGTGATCGTCGAGGACTTCAATCTCAGCCTGCGCCAGGGCGAATTCGTTTGCCTGATCGGCCACTCCGGGTGCGGCAAATCGACGGTTCTGTCCATGGTGGCGGGACTCAACCCGCTCTCCAGCGGCGAAATGATTTTGGCGGGCAAGAAAATCGAAGGCCCAGGCCCCGATCGCGGCGTCGTCTTCCAGGCCCCGTGCTTGCTCCCCTGGATGACCGCGCTCGGCAACGTCCAACTCGGTGTCGATCAGATCTACCCGCAATCGACGCGCAACCAGCGTCGCGAGATTGCCGCCAAATTTCTGACTCTGGTCGGTCTGGGGGATGCGGTGCACCAGAAGCCGCCTGAGCTTTCCGTCGGCATGCGGCAACGCGTGGGCCTGGCGCGCGCGTTCGCCCTTGATCCGCGCTTGCTGCTCCTTGACGAACCCTTCGGCATGCTCGACTCGCTCACCCGTTTTGAACTTCAGCAGGTGCTGATTGACCTGTGGAACGAAAACCAGAAAACAGCCCTGATGGTCACCCATGACGTCGATGAGGCATTGTTTCTCGCGGATCGCATCGTCATGATGACCAATGGCCCGGCGGCGCGCGTCGGCGACATCCTGGAGGTTTCCTTCCCTCGGCCGCGCGGTCGCGAAGAGGTGATGGCCCATCCCGACTACTACAGGCTGCGCGAATACCTCATCGAGTTCCTCGAGGAACATGCCTACCCCCAGCAAACGCCGCCGCCGGGATCAGCGAAACCCCAAGCCGATGCCGCAAGCTATCACGCAATGGTCGAGCACGCCCGCGTTCCGGTTGGAAATGATTGAAAGCGCCCAAGAGAAAGAGGCGCACACGGAGCGAGCGGCCGTGGCCCCGCCTGCTTCATGGAGATTACCACAAGATTCTCGCGCCGCACGAGGAAATGCCATAAGGAATGAAGAACGAGGAATTGAGAAATTGGAGGACGCCGCGGTCGAGCACTTCCGAATTCCTGACTCTTCATTCCACATTGCCTGGTTGGGTTGTGGGCAACGCCCGCCCTGAGTGTTCGGCTCCTCAATTCTCTAGGTACAATAAACTCTCCAGCGCCGTTTCGACGGCCTTTGCACAAAAACCAGGCAAAACAGGCGGACGCAAAGACGCGCGGTGGGATCACCGGTGGATCATTGCGCCTTCGCAATTGTCGCCTCGCGCCATGCCGACGCCGCCAGGAGAATTGCTGGACCATGACGTGCGCCAAGGGGACGGGATTCGATCAATCCGGGTTCTGGTTTGCATTTGGCTTGCCCGTTCCAAGCCAGCGGGGAAAGGTTGATCTGACCTGATGAATGAGAAAGCGGGCGCCACGTTTGCCAAGCTGGGCCCAGCGGCGGACCTGTTCATTCAGGCAGGACGGCACGGCGCGGAGTTCGACCAGGGAGCGCTGGAGCGGAGCGAATTGACTTTTGTATTGTGAGGGGCCTGCCAGGAAATCGAATTCGCGTCTCCCGCTCGCAATGGCCCGCTGGATTGCCATGGCCAGGATGACAATCCCCGGGCGTTGCCCCTTCGGCAGGTCGGTCCGGCGCCCGGATTGATAAAAGTAGACCTTGTTATTTTCAATCACATTGTAAAGCGCCGCGATCGGCTCGCCATGCGCGGTTAGCCAGGTGAGTTCCAGGCGGTTTTCTTCCAAAAGGCGCTGCATGACGTCCGCGTGAAAGGCCTGAAAACGCCTTTGTTGAAAAGCGCCGGTCTCACCATCGGCGTGCCAGCGGGCGTTGTGCAGGTCAGCAAGGATTCGACTCCCCTCGGCGAGGTCGGCGGTGTTGCGGGCCTGATGAAGTTTCCAGGCCCCGCCCGTCCAGGTTTCAAAATCCCGCATGGAACGCGTAATGACGTAGCGTTTTTTTTGATGCAAGGATTGCAGATAGTCAGGCCAGGTCCTCGGCAACGGAATATACGGCGCTGCACCCGTAATGGGACTCGCCACGGTAAGCCCGACGCGGTTGAGTGCCTGACCCAGGAGCGGCACCATAATGTTGCCTTCGTCCATCGACGGGATCACGAATTCGGACCACTTCCCGAATTTCCCGCTGGCCAGGGAATCGGCCAGGCTGTCGGCCACCGCTTTCTCGCGGCCCGTCTGGGCGATGATGTTGAGGTAGTCCGAGCCGACGCCGTCCTGTTCGTCCACGTCGGCGCCCAGGGGTTCCAGGCGCCAGAAGGGGATGCCCGGCCGATACCAGTGGCGGCGGTGTTGCAAGGGAGCCAGGCCGACGAGTTGCTCGCCCTGATAAAAAACCCCGACGCGCAATTCCCGGCCCCCACCATAAATCCGCCACCACGGTAGAAGCCAGGTCGGGCTCAACATGGGCTCCGGGCTCGCGCTGCGAGCCAAAAGGTCAGTCCAGTCCGTGCGAAGGTTTTCCAGCACCTCAGGCGAGGTCACCACTTCGAGACGTAGTGACGCCTCGGCAGCCCGTGGCTGGACGGTCTCGGCGATGACCAGTGAAGTTTCCATGTGAATACCTGTTTGCAGTTCGAGGTCGCCCAATTACGAAGGCGCCGGTTGTCCAGATGTCGGCCGTTTTCTCCGGAGCCACGTGCCAAACCACCTCAGGAGAGGTCGCAACGACACCAGCAAATTCCCCCAGGTTCCACCCGTGGAAAGAAGAATGGTCTGGATCGGGCGTCGATCCATCCAGAGCCGATTCCAGAGGGGATGATCGGGCTCGGTGCAGGAGTCCATCCACGGGACAGGCGAGGACCGGTGGCAAAGCTGCATGTTGTCAAGTTCCAGCAGGGCTCCCGGGGAATAGCGGGCGAAGGATTCGTCATAGGCGGGCTTGAAGACGAAGGCGCCGGCGCCGGACAGAAAATTACACTTCAGGGCAATGGGCTTGTCGTCGAGAAACAGGCCAAGCATTTGCAACTGGCCCCGGGCAAACGCGGCCCGGCCGATTTCCAGAAAGTATTCTCGTTCTTCCGGAATTTTCGCCAGGGCGGTTTGCTGGTCCCCTTTCCAGCCACTCGCTTCCACCTCAAGAAACTGGGTGAGCCAGCGCTCGACGTCTCCGCCGATTTCCAGAGACCTGAATTCGAGTCGGCCGAGTTCACCCAGCCGTTTTCGTTTGCGGCGAAAATCCTGTCGTCCGCTGCTGGAAAGAGCCAGGTTGACATAGGTATCGACGTCGGCTCGGGGCTGCCATAAAGCCCGGGTATGACAGGCTTGCAAAAAGGTAAAGCATTCGTGGCGCTGAAGGAAATCAATCCAGCTTCGATGGAATCCGCCCTCGGCGCTGACCTGATTGAATTCCAGAATCGAGGCGCCGCGCCGATCACGGCGTGCCCAATCCACCACGGCGGCCAGGCACTCGACGGCGTCCTCCTTGCGCAACAATGGGGTGCATAGAAAACAGTGCTGGTGTTGCCACAAACCAAGAAGCGATATCTTTTTGAGCCGGCGCCGGTGCAGCGGAAAGAATCCGCACAGGCGCGCCTTGGCGCCGGGAGTGTCGCGATAGAGGAATACGAACAAGAGGTCCTGGCCCTTGCCAAAAGCGCGTAGCGCCGGCATCAGCATCCAGGGTTCGTAGAACGGATTGGGTTCGAGGGCTTGGGCAGCCAAATCCTGCCAGGCCGACACATGGGCCTCGAGTGCCTCCGCGCTGTCAACGACCACAACGCGTAGTTGTGCATCGCCGGCGTCTTTGGCGCCAGCCGGCCGCGGCGGCGCGGAGGTCGGCGGTGGGCGTTTCGAGGTCTCCAGCGTGATTTCCATGTTCTTTCTCCCGTCGCATTGCTCCGATCAAGCGGAGGTCTTTTTTTGTAACCGGCGTTTGACGCTGTCTTGCAGATTGGACCATGCCCGGATCACACTCGGCCACGGGTCGCTCCAGCGAAAAAAAGGGAACGTCTGCGGATGGACGATGCTTTTAAGCCACGTCGCCCACGAGATCTGCCCTTCTCGATGAAGCTGGCGGAAGGCGCGGAAATCCGCGAAGGGATACCAGAGGCGCAGGCCTTGCCGGTATGGCGCGAGGGTTACGGGATCCCCGCCGGTCAAGCGGTTGTAGACGAACAAGGGCAGGTCGAGGCCGGCGGCTGCGACGAGGCAGTTGGCCTCGGTGAGGCGAGCGTTGCATTCGATCAGCTTGAGGGCCCCGTCGCGCGGGTCGCGTTTGAACTCCACGTTGCCCAGGCCGCGCACGCCGGCGGCGCGCAGAAAAGCCAGCCCCGCGGATGCCACTTCCGGGTTCCAGTCGGTGATGTGATAACAACCGTTGCCAATGACCAGGGGATAACGTCGAATGACGCGCTTGGTGAAATGGAAGCACGGCTCGGCGTCGTGGTCCAGGTAGGTGTAGTAACTACACAGCTGGTCATCCAGACCGGGGATGAACTCGACGAGCATCACGTCAATGCCCAGCTCGCGCACCAGCTGGTAGGCTTCGTTGAGTGCCGCGAAATCGTGGACGGTGACGAATTTTTTTCCGTACCGCTCACGAAAAAGATGCGTATGCGACGGCTTTACGATCAGCGGAAACGACAACTCCGCTTCCAGGGCGTGAAGGTCCTGGCCCGCGGTCAATTGCCAAAAACGGGGGGTGGCGATGCCGGCGGCGGCGGCGATTTGGTAGGTGCTGATTTTGTTCAGCATGGCGATGCGCGCCTGCGGATTGGCGTCGTCCAGTGTGAATTTTTCCGCCAGCTCGGCGCGATGCCGGGCGAGGATCTCCAGAGCCGGATCGCAGCAGGGAAAGAGGACTGCGCCGGCCAAATGATCCGACTCGGGCCCGAGCAAAAAATTCGCCCAGACTTCTTCCACCTGGCCGTCTTCCGAAAGAGGGATCCAGCGGGCATAACGGGAGCGCCGCGCCGCCGAATCGGCCTGGTTGATGACTGACACCGGAACGCCGGCCCGTCCGAGGCTGCGCACCACGGAAAGGGCATTCGCGCTCCCGCCAAGCACGATGGCCGGGATTCGAGCGCCGCCGGCTTTTTGGCGCCGAGCGTGCGGCTCAGGTCGTTCACACGGCATGGGGATCAGGTTGTTCATTCTGATACATTCCTTGGCGTCAGGGGCCCGTGCTACAGGGCGAGCGACTCCGTTTCACAGAGCATGGATTGAATTCCGCGCGGACCAGCAAGCAGACATTCGAGCACGACTACCGCCAGAGGGAACTCGCCATCGCGCTTGTGGTAATGCCAAAAATAGCCCGGCGGCGAGTTGACCTCCAGGATGACGCCGCCCGTCTCGCCCAAAGGGCGCCCGGGATCCGTGGTAATGACATCCACCCCCGCCAGCCGCACGCCAGCCACTTCTGCCGCTCGCGCGCCAGCGGCAATGACCGATTCGCACAGAATCGACGTGGCGGTCTCGTTATCGGCCCCGGAGTTTTGGTTGATCACCGTCTTCAAAAAAACGACCTCGCCAGGGCCGGGAATCGAGCGCAGCGACCGGCCGTGCCTGGCCAGGGTATTCCTCATGTCCATGTCCACGCCGAGCAGATCGTGCGAAACGGACTGGTCTTGTTGAAGCCGTCGAGAATTGGCTGCCTCGACGAGCTGGGCGATGCTGTGTTTTCCGTCCCCGGTGACCGAGGGGGGCCTGCGGACGACAGCGTCAATGAGTTTGCCGTCGAGATACAAGAGCCGGTAGTTTTCGCCGGCGACCTGCTCCTCGATCAACAAATCACCTCCGAACCTGCCAGCGGAAAAAGCGGATCGGGCCAGCTGCCATCGACTGCGAATCCCGGTGGTCACCCCGAGCCCACCGCCCGTTCCGCTGGCGGGTTTGACGACGCAATCTCTGTCGGCGCTTTCCATGAAAGCCACGGCCGGCGTCAAATCCTGACTGTCGAAATCGACGAAGCGAGGGGTGGGCAAACCCGCGTCGCGCAACAACCGATAGATCACCGGCTTGGCCCGGACGACGCAGTGGGTGGCCAGGTCGTCCATGCCGGTGAAATTCTGAAGCACGCGGGTGCGCGCCTCGCCCCGGCGAATCTCGAAGACATCATGTCCCAGGGACTCGATTGTCGCTCCCACGGCAAGCGCCGCCTCGCGCCAGATTCGGGCATAAAACGCGCCGAGGTTCTTCTCGGCAGCCTGTCCCTTGGCGTGACGCCCGTTCAACGAGGCTTTTATGCGGTCCCACCAGGAAAGCATTTTTACCAGCCGGGGATGCCGCGTAAGATCCAGCATGTTCTTCTCCAATTCGCAATCCGGTGCTGATTACGCAACGGTTCCGTCCAAACCTGCGTGAAAACCTTCAATCACACGGAAACGAGCAGGCGATCCTCCTGGAGGGTGCCGTTGCTCCGGTGACTGTTCACGCGGGCCGGAAGCAAATCCAGAATCCCCCGAGCCGCGAGGGCCCGGACCTTTTCCATTCGCTCCTGCCAGGCGCCGCCCGGGCCCATGGCCTCGATCATCTCTCGAACTGATCGCTTCCCGTCAACCGCCTGTAAGGCGCGCAATTCTTCCGCGTCGATGGTGAAATGCCGTTCTCCCCACAGGACCACGCCGATGACTTCTTGCCAATCCCGGTTGTACCGGCGGTGAAAATAATCGACGCGCCGACCAAGCAGCGGGATCATCGGCTCAAGCTCCGCATCGGAATGCGTCAGCAATTCGTTGGTACGTTTGCGGAAGTCAGCCGTGGCCGCGTCCTCACCCAGAGGGTCGCAGTTGAACGTGTTCAATTTCAGGTACAGCATGACCGTGCCCGCCGGCCTGGAGCGAAGGTGCCAGATCGAGTTGCCACGGAACATGATCACATCGCCTGGCGAATCCTTGATGTCAACGCGGCGGGCATTCTGGAGCGGTTTCTCCGGCAGCCAAGCGGGTCTCAAGCTGGCGCGCAGTTCCGTGGACGAGTTGAAGGGATTGACATCCAGCTCGTCATACGGGAACAAGGACAGCGTGGATTCATTGGCCACGCGAACCGAAAACCCGACGGAGAATTCCGACGCAAAGCGATCTTTATGGGCCAGGGGATCCGGGATCGCCTTGGCCTCATACGCCTTGATGTGGCGTTCCGACAAGACCAGCGCCGAGGCCTCAACACCACACACGCCGGCAACGGCCTGTCTCAGGTCTTCCTGGTAGTTTCCGTTCGGAGGAAACTGATACAGGGCCTGTTGCTTGTCGCCGATGGCGAAATCTTTCATCAACTCGCCGGCGAGGTACTCGTCAACTTGCCGGGAAAGAATCTGGTAAAATTCTTCCGACAACCCCCCGGGAATGTGCACGAATCCCTCGCTGCGAAAAGTCGCTGCGTAGTCGCGGGGATCAAACGAAAACATACGGGCCATTTCAGAACTCCTCGGGTTTCATGGTGGAAAAACATGGTTCCGCTTCAAACGTGGGGCAATTCAGCTCTTCGAGCATTCGGTCCACCCACTGATTGGAGAAATCGCCTCGTTTGACCGATGCGAAATAGGCCGCATTCGCTTCCTCGTGGCTTTGCAGCCTGGCCAAAAGTTCGTGGGTGATCTCCCGCGGCACCACGACGACGCCGGCGGCATCGCCCACGATGATGTCGCCCGGATTGACCACGATGCCGCCGCAACAGATCGGAAAATTGATCTCCCCCGGCCCGCGATGCAAGGGACCGATGGGAGTGACGCCGCGTGCGAAGATCGGAAAATCCAGCGGCATGATCCCGGGCAGATCGCGGATCAGGCCATCGACGATGAAGCCGGCGATGTGCCGATGCTTGGCCTTGGTCGAAACCAGATCGCCGAGGACCGCGTTCATGGTTGATCCCCCGGCGTCCACGACCACGATGTCGCCAGGCTGGGCAACATCCAGTGACTTGTGAACCAGAAGGTTGTCGCCAGGAAACACCTTGACCGTGCAGGCCGGCCCACACAAGCGGTGGTGGGCGCCGGTCAGGCAGGTGATGGCCGGGTCCACGGCGTAAAGCCGATTCAACAGGTCGGAGATGTCGGGAGTGGGAAATTCCCCTAGTTGTTGATACAGGGCCTTGTCCAGGCGCGGAAAGTCGGTCCTCACGCGGAACCCGGGGCCAGGATGCAGTTCTGCCGAGCGCGGTTTTTTCGCCATGACTTTATCCCCTCCAAAGGCTGGAATCGCCGGGCAAGCCCCCACACTGGCGCGTGGGGCTGGTTATTGGAATGCCCGCAGCGGGTTGCCAGCAAAAATTACTTCGATCACTTCGGGCACGGACCATTTCGCGGCGTCGCTTCGTTTTCGGTCGGCCAGGTCAAGCCGCCCCACCGCCGCGGTGAGCTGCTGTGCCGCCGACACCAGGCAAGGCCGTAAGCCCAGGCCGCGGAACGTTCGTCCGACCTCCTCCAGTTCGACGCCGCGCCGGGCCGCGTGCATGGGATAGGTCGGCAGGAGCCGATCCACCAGTTCCATGATGCCGGGATAGGCATCGCGATAGCACGTCAATAACTCGTCCAGAAGGTCCGCCTCACGGGCCGCGAGGGCCATTTCCAGAAAAAGGGCGACGACTCCCTTGGCCAGGCCAGAAATCAGCATCTTGAACGCCGACGCCTGGCCTGCGGTTTCGCCCAGAACCTTGACCCGCATCACCGGAGCGAACATTTCCGCCACCTCGTTGGCCCACGGTCCGCTTAGGTAGAGAGTCCCGGCCTCGGGCAGTCGTGCCGCCATGCCGTGAATCGCTCCATCCACGAAGCGAACTCCTCTTTGTTTGCACGCCTCGGCAATCGCGAGGGTCTCCTCCGGGGAGATGGAGTTGAGATCCACGTACAACGGCGCTTGCGCTGGAGCGATGTTGAGGCAATACCCCCTGGCCACCGCCTGCGCCACGCCGGGCGGCACCGACGACAAAACAACTTGGGCCCCACGAGCGAGGTCGGCGATGGAAGCGACCGTTTCCAGACCCGCGTCGCCCGACAGTCGCTGGGTTCGCGCGCTTCGGCCCGCGAACGTGGTAATCACGCGATATCCCTGGCCAATCAGAAGCCGTCCCAGCGTGGACCCCATTTCGCCGGGGAACAGGATGCCAATGACCGGTTTCGTCACGGCCGACATGGCCATTAGCCTTTCTTGAGTTCTCGCAAAGCCGCCAAGGACGCAAAGGAATTCAACCGAGGGAACCGGCTGTAATTGTCACCCCTCTGCTTGTACTCCTCGCCCGTCCATTCTCTTGTCCTACTTTGCGATCTTTGCGTCTTTGCGAGAAACAAAGACTCGACCGCCGGCCTGGTACTTCAGGCCTCCTTCGGAACCGTCCCGAACGTCGGGAAAACCCCGTGGCGCAGACCGAGCCCGGCGTTCAGGAATAACACGCACGAGCCCAGGAAAATCAGGCTGAACACGCCAGTCGCCAGGATCAATTGCGGCCAGGTCGCCGGCATCCAGAACCAGGTCACGCCGGCCAATCCAAGCGTCGGAAGCACGGCCGCGATCAACGGCGGCGTCAGGGCGTTGACAACATACCGGCGATACGAAACCCCCAGCAGCCGACACGTATACATGGCCTGAATGACCCCTCGACAGACGAATTCGCACGCCACGAAGGCGAGGCACACCCCGATCAGGCCAAATCGCCCGGCGACGGCCAGCGCCAGGATCGTACCCGCGAAACTCTCAGCCACGCCGACCAGGGCAATCACCTTGTGGCGTCCCATGCCCAAAAGGATGCTATGGGTGACGCGCTGGGACATGGGCAGGATCAAACCCGAAGCCATCAAGATCAGCAGTTCCGCCGCACCGCTCTGCTCCGAGCCCAGCCAGAGGAGCAGAAGCGACTGGCCGAGGAAAAAGAAGAAACCCCAGAAGAAAAGCCCCAGGGCCAGGCAGTATTTCCCTCCTGCAATGAACAAGTCCTGTTGTCGCTCCGCTTGATCCTCCGCGTGGTTCGTGGTTGCCACCGGCGTGAGCACGCCGGTCACGGCATTCAAGAAAGCGCCAGCGATTCCAACCAGGCGGTGGGCAATGCTGTAGACCGTCACCAACCCGACACTCAACATCGCGCCGACGATCAAGAGGCTCATCTGCCCCGACACCAGCACGGTGACCGTCAGCAGAAAGTGCCAGAACCCATACCCAAAAAGCGCCCCGGCCATTTCGCGCCGCACCAGCCCAACCTTGATCCGGAGGCCTCGATCGAGGTAGTAGCTCGCAACCGCCTTGGCGGCCGCATTCAAAACGGCGCTCAGGAGCGTGAGCACCGCCAACGTCACCAGATCGCCTTCGCCGTCGATCAGAGCAAAGGTCAAAACCGTCCGCACGAGGATGGTCGGAATATCAATCGCGTTCAGGAGGTCAAATCTCTGGTACGCCCAGAGAATGGCGTCGAAAAGGCTAAATGGAAACGACAACGCCAGGTTTAGCCCAACGATCACCAGGGCAAGGCGAACGTTGGCGACCTCATCGGGGGAGACCTCGAACAGCTGGAAAAAAACCACCACCAGCGCCAGAACGCCGACCACGGCCAAGAACGCAAGCGTTCCCAGAATGGCCATCGACGTACTCAAGGTCGCGTTGACCGCCTCCTGATCTCCCCGCGCCCGGTGTAATGCGATGAATCTGCCAATCGATCCCCGCACGCCCAGGTCCAGAAGGCCAAAATAGCTCGTCAGCGAGCCAATCAAAACCCACAGGCCGTAGTTGGTCTCACCCAGCCGGCGAATCAAAAACGGCATGACCACGAACCCGGCCGCCATACCCAAGGCCAAGCCGGCCCAGTTCCAAATCATGTTGCGGGCGAGCGTTCGTGGATTATCCATCTTTATCCCGGCCGTCTGATCCGAATTAACCTTCACTCGACTCTAGGTCACTTTTTCAGTGGCTGCCAATTTTGCCCGGCCGATATTCGGAATTTTTGACGCAAACCATGCGATGCGGCGATCGCGGCGCCGTTTTCTTGCAATTCCGGCCCGCGCCCATTAGACTGTTGACTATCGCTCCAACCGCAACCGCTTCAAGGGCCACGGTCATGCCATCCCATTCGTTTCCCGATCTCATTACCGAGGCGCAGACCACCGAGGAGTCCTTCCTCCGCCATATCTTCGTGCGCGATCAGATGTACGAATGGACCAAGCAGCCGCTGATCATGGCGAAGGCGGACGGCGTGTTCTACTGGGATGTGGCGGGCAAGCGCTATTTCGATGCGCTGTCGGGCATCTACGTTGCCTCGGTCGGGCACAACAACCGGCGCGTTATCGACGCGGTTCGCACGCAACTCGATACGCTTCACTTTTCGCCCCCCATGCACGGCACGAATCCGGTCGCCGTCCAACTTGCGAATCTGCTGGCCGAGGTCGCGCCGGGCGATCTTTCGACGGTCAAGTTTCAGTGCGGCGGCTCCGAAGTCACCGAGGCGGCGATCAAACTGGCCCGCCAATACCACAAGCTGACCGGCAACCCAGCCAAGTACAAGATCATCAGCCGCTACCAGTCCTGGCACGGTTCAACCATGGGCTCCCTGGCCGCATCGGGCCTGAAGTCCCGCAAGACCGTGAACGAACCGCTGCCGCCCGGCTTCGTAAAGGTCTTTCCACCGACTTGCTACCGTTGTCCGTTTGGCAAGACCTATGTCCCTCACCCCCAACCCCTCTCCCACGAGGGGCGAGGGGAGCATGGCTGCAACATCACGTGCGCGTCGCTTGTTAACGATGTCATTGACATGGAAGACCCGGCAACCGTGGCTGCGGTCATGGTCGAGCCCATCGGCCACACCGGCGGCATCATCGACCCGCCCGAGGAATACCTGCCGATGCTGCGCGAGTTGTGCGATCGCCACAACGTACTGCTCATCTTCGATGAGATCATCACCGGCATCGGCCGCACGGGACGCATGTTCGCCGCGGAGACGTTTGGCGTGGTCCCCGATGTCATCTGCACGGGCAAGGGCATGTCGGGCGGGTTCGTGCCAGTCTCGGCGATGATCTGCCGGCAGCCCATCGCCGACGCCTTCTGGGGGCCGATCAGCGAGAATCCGGGTTTCGTCGAAGGCCACACCTTCGAGGGCAATCCGATTTCCTGCGCGGCCGGCATTGCCGTGCTGCGCGAAATCCTCGAACGCGATCTGTGTGCCAACGCCCGTACGCAGGGCGCCAGGCTCAAGGCCGGCTTCCAGAAACTCGCGGACAAATACGGCGTCATCGGCGACATCCGCGGCAAGGGACTGTTCCTTGGCATGGAGTTCGTCAAGAATCCCAGGACGAAGGAACAGTTTCCCCAAACGGTCGCCTTCGGCACGCAAGTCGGAAAGCAGGCGCTGGCCAACGGCCTTTTGTGTCGCTTCGATCCGCATTGGTTGGCGTTCGGGCCGGCGCTGGTGGTCACCGCCGAGCAGATTGATGAAATGTTGTCGATTCTGGACCGAAGCATGGGCGAGGTGCTGGCGAAAGTTTGAGCGACAATCCTTGATCGGACGATGGGACGGCGAACTCACAACGGCCCTTCCGATTCTGCTATAATCCCACTGCCCCCCACGCCACGCGCGGAGAGATGTTGATGTTGTTCATGGGACATCATCGGCGGTATGCCTGCCAGAGCCTTGGCCGACGGGAGTTCGTGCGGACCGTCGGCCGGGCGGCGCTCGGGCTGTCGATGGCCGATTTGCTTTCACTCCAGGCGAGTAATCCGGCCGCTTACGCGACCCCGCTCGCCGAAAAAACGACGACGGCTCGCGCGGTGATCTTCCTTTGGCTTTGGGGCGGACCGGCGCAGCTTGACACCTGGGACCCGAAGCCCCACGCGCCGATGGAGTATCGCGGCCCGTTCTCGTCGATCCAGACGCGCGTCGCCGGCACACGGATGGGCGAACTTTTTCCGGAGATTGCCGAGTGGACTGACCGCATTGCGATCATTCGCTCCCTCCACACCGCCTCCAACGATCACGGCGTCGCGGGCACGGCGGGCCTGACGGGCAGCACGGTCGGCAGCGTCAACCTTGGCGGGGCCTCGGCGGCGGGGAGCGTTCGGCCATGCCTAGGCTCGATCGTGGCACGGGCCAAGGGGTTTCGCTCGGAAATGCCGCCATTCATGGTGGTCGGCGGACGCCTTCATCAGGGCAAGCGTGCCATCGCTGGCGAAGGCGGAGGCACGCTTGGCGCACTCTACGATCCTTTTCGGCTCCTGTACGACCCAGACCAGGGCACTCGCATTCCCGCTCTGCAACTGCCGGCGAATCTTTCACCAGAGCGGCTACAAAATCGCCAGCGACTGCTGCGCGCTTTGGGCCAGGCAGGACGATCGCTTGACACCGGTAGTCAGCGCACCATCGACGACTATCGCACGCAGGCGCTCGCCTTGTTGACCACACCGGAAGCGTCGCGCATGTTCGATCTGTCGCGCGAACGGCCCGAGCTGGCCGATCGCTATGGCCGAACGCGCTTTGGACAGTCGTGTCTGCTCGCGCGCCGGCTGGTCGAGCATGGCGTGCCGTTCGTGCAGGTCAACTGGTCGGATCACGTCGAGGCCGAGGAGGACGCGGGGGACGGCGGCTGGGACAACCACTACCGCAACTTCCAGATCATGCAAGATCGACAAGCCCCCTGGCTCGATCAGACGCTGCCCGCCTTGCTCACGGATTTGCACCAGCGAGGCCTGCTGGCGACCACGCTGGTCGTCGCGATCGGCGAATTTGGCCGCACGCCCAGGATCAACGACAAGGCGGGCCGCGATCACTGGGAGCACTGCTACAGCGCGCTGATCGCCGGCGGCGGCGTGCGCGGCGGGCAGGTCATCGGCGAAAGCGATGCCCGTGCCGAACGTCCACGCCTGCGCCCGGTCACGCCCGCGGATCTGGCGGCGTCCATCATGCACGCCGTCGGCATCACGACAGAGCAATCGGCAACCCTCGGCATCAACATCGGCGGGCGGGTGATTGAGGAGTTGTTTTGATTTTGCGATTGGAGGGTACACGATGGAAACATTGCAAATCCCGTTGAGTGAAAGCTTAAAAACGTTCCTCGAAAAACAGGCGACGAAAAAGGGCTTTTCCTCATCGTCCGACTACGTTCAATCGTTGCTTGGCGAACTACAAGAACGCGAACAGGACCGGAAGGAACTGGAGGAGAAACTTCTCGAAGGCGTGCGCTCCCCAAAAGTTCCGGGCGACGAAGCCTTTTGGCGAGCCCGCCGACAGAAGATTTACGACCAACACCCTGAGTTGGATCCATGCAAGCAGAATACTCAAAGAACGCCTTGAGGGATATCGACGAGATCGCCAACCTCATTCGCCAAGATCGGCCGCGCTCCGCACTCCGCTTCCTCGGCGCGGTGGAAAAGACAGTTGGACGCCTGCTTGATTTTCCAGAATCGGCGGCGCGATTCGAGTCGGACCGCCTAGTGTTCTTGAACCGCGAAACTCATGGCGATTGAGTCAAGTTTGCATACTAGCGCGAAACTCATGGCGATTGAGTCAAGTTTGCATACTAGCCCGAAGCGTTAGCGAGGTTTTCCGTTGCAAGCGATCCCTCGCTTACGCTTCGGGCTAGTATGCGTGGGTTGCTTTGGTCTGAGGTGGAAACCTCGCTAGAATTGAACGAGCTCCGAGTAGCCTTGGTTCGTGGTTTCAGGAAGTACCTGCTTTTTTACCGCGCAAGCGGTGACCTGCTTATCGTTGAGCGTGTCCTGCATGGGGCGAGGAATCTTGAGGAACTGTTGTGACCAACCAAAGCGCGAATGCGACGGCGCTTGGCCTCCACCGTCGGCGGGCGCGTGATTAAACAGTTGTTTTGACCCGCCGCTTGCGGTCTAGCGATCGCGAGGCGGCATGCGAGCGTTACCGAGACGTCGTCGTGACGCAGTTTTTTGAGGGAAATTGCCATGACTGCGATCGTGCCTGGTATCTATGCCCAAGGAAAAATAGAACTTCTGCAAACGCCTGTCGGCATTCGTGACGGGAAGGTACGCGTCATCGTGATTGAGGAAGGCGAGGAAAAAAAGCCATCGAGCCAGATGCAGTTCGGCAAATATTCCGCGGGTACGCTTTCGACGGAGGATGACTTTCGCATCGCCGACTGGCGAGGGAAAAAGGAATGGGAAAAGTAGGATGGCCCGCGATTTCGTCGTTGACGCTCATGCGTTGGTCTGGTTTCTTGAAGGAAACCCCCGACTCGGCCAGGCGGCCGAACGAGCGATTGAGAAGCCCTCCAGCACGCTGCATTGGCCGAGGCTTGGTGGGTCGTGGAGAAAAGACGCTGCGTAATTCCGTCTGTTCACGACCTACTTCTTGAGGTCGATGCGGATCGGCGATTGGTGATCGTGCCGATGGACCGGACGATCCTCGATCTTTCGTTGACGTTGAGAACGATAGAAGAGATGCACGATCGGTTGATTGTCGCCACCGTTCTGCAACTGCGGAGCAATGGCGTTGAAGCATCGCTCTTGACGCGGGATGTGAACATCACGAACGCCGGAGTCGTACCCATCCTCTGGCATTTGCCACCCGAGCAGAAGATGACCATGACCACCCCCACCGAAACCTACTCCCCTGGCCTCGAAGGCGTCATCGCCGGCGAGACGGCCATCTCCACCATCGCCGGCGGGCTGCGCTATCGCGGCTACCCCGTTGTCGAACTGGCGGAGAAAACCAGCTTCGACGAGGTCGCTTTCCTGCTCCTGCACGGCGAACTCCCGACCACGGCGCAACTCGCCGATTTCAACAATCGATTGGCCACGGCACAGAAGTTGCCTGCTGCCTTGAGCGAGTTGCTGACGAAGCTGCCAAAGGACGCGGTGCCGATGGATGTGCTGCGCACTGGCGTCAGCATGCTGGCGCATTACGATCCGGACCTCGGCGACAATGGCGCCGCCGCCAATCTGCGCAAGGCTGAGCGCCTGCTGGCCCAGATTCCGCTGATCATCGCGGAGTATTATCGCGCGACGAAGGGTCAGGCGGTCGTGGCGCCGAAATCGGAGCTTGGTTTCGCCGCCAACATGTTGTTCATGCTGAGCGGCAGGGCGCCGGATGCGTTTGACACGAAGGCGTTCGACGTGTCGCTGATCCTCTACGCGGAACACGAGTTCAACGCCTCGACGTTTGCCGCGCGCGTGATCTGCTCGACCGAGGCCGACATGCACGCGAGCATCGTCGGCGCGATTGGCGCGCTCAAGGGGCCGCTGCACGGCGGGGCCAACGAGAAAGTGATGGACCTCCTGCTCGCGACCGGCGGACCTGACCAGGCCGAGAAGTGGATCCGCGACGCACTCGCACGCAAGCATAAAGTGATGGGCTTCGGGCATCGCGTTTACAAACACGGCGACGTTCGAGCTCGCGTGCTCAAGGAATACGCCAAACAGGCGGCCCAGCGCGCCGGCACGACGCAGTGGGAAACGGCGGCCGAGATCATCGAAAAGGTGATGGAGACCGAGAAGAACCTTTTCCCAAATCTCGATTGGCCGGCCGGGCGGCTGTATCACGCGATGGGATTGGAGGTGTCGCTCTACACGCCGTTCTTCGTCGCCTCGCGCGTCACCGGCTGGGCGGCGCACGTGATCGAACAACTGGCGCGCAATCGCATCATGCGGCCACGCGGGCTCTACACCGGGCCCGAGGAACGGCAAGTGCGAGCGATTGCGGAACGCGGTTAACCGTTTACAGGAGTTTCACTCATGCATCGAAAAGTTAAAAGCCAGGTTGGCGACGTCTCGCAGAAGCGCCGTTGGCAACGCTTCCGCGCAACGTCGCAAAATCTTGCGATCGGGATTGCATTCCTGCTGGCGCCGGCGCTAATCGGCTGTGTGCCGAGAACCGAAGAGGTCTCCTCGGAAGTTCACGAGCAAGCCGGCGAAAAAAAGGCGGAGCCGAAGGCGGCGTCCAAGGTCAAGCGCGTTCCCGTGGGCAAAAATGTGTCCCTGGAAATCGATGGCGCCAAGCGCCGCGTCCGCATCGAGGCCGAGGTGTGCTTGCGCAAGGGGCTGCTCGAACAACTCTTGACGAAGAAACGCACCAAGGAACACGAGGCCGTCCTGGCCGCCGACATCGATGGCCGCGAACTTCACCTGGCGTTGACCCTCGCCGGCGCGGAGGCGGGCACGCCGGTGCAATTTCGGCCGAAAGTCACTGCCCCGACCGGCACGTTGATCAAGATCTATCTTGAATACAAGGTCAAGGGGAAAGACGTACGTGTGCCCGCCCAGCAATGGATTCGTAGCTTCAAAACGAAGAAGGATTTTCCCACGGACTGGGTCTTCGCCGGCAGCACGTTGACGCCGAATCCGGAGGATAAGAAGAAACCCTACTACGGGGCCAACGTCGGCGATATGATCAGCGTCGTCAATTTTGAGACGTCCTGCCTCGATGTTCCGTTCGTCAGCACCAAGGATAACGACGATCTGGCATTCGAGGCCCACACCGAGCGCATCCCGGCCAAGGGCACGCCGGTAACCCTCGTGCTGGAACCGGTGGCCAAGAAGAAGAAATGAGCGAACTCACCCACTTCGACGAAGCCGGCGCGAGCCGCATGGTGGATACCAGCGCCAAACCCGAGACGCTGCGTGAAGCGCGCGCCAGCGCCCGGATGAAGATGGCCCTCGCGACCGCGCGGCTCATCCGCGACCGAGGGCTGGCCAAGGGGGACGTCCTGGAAGTCGCTCGCCTGGCGGGCATCATGGCCGCCAAACGCACGGGCGAGTTGATTCCGCTTTGTCATCCCCTCCCCATCACGGGCGCCACCATCGACTTTCGTTTCGAAGCAGACGATACCCTCCTGATCGAGGCTGTCGTCCGCGTCTTGGGCCGCACCGGCGTGGAGATGGAGGCCTTGACCGCCGCCAGCGTTGCCGCCCTGACGGTTTACGATATGTGCAAATCGGTCGATCGCGGTATGACGATCGAGCGCGTCCGCCTGGAAGAAAAATCGGGCGGCAAGAGCGGACACTTCACGCGCGCCGATTGACGCTGTTTGACGACCTTTCTAATATTCAAATAGATTTGAAAATTCAGAAATCCCCGGGCCGACCGTTATGGCGCCCCACGGTTTGCGGTTGTTCGCTTGGCCGCTTGCCGTGGGCGGGCGCGAAGGGATCGATTGGCTACATGTTCCAGGGCTGAGGCGCAAGCAAGGGTGACCTTCGCTTACGCTTCAGGCTCGGACGTGCCGAACCCGGGCGGGAGTTTTTATGAGTGCAACGCTGACGCCATTGAAGCCGCGTGCGGCTGCTTTGTTCGCTCCTATCGCCGGCGATTTGGCCGAGGTCGAACGCGTTCTGCAAGAAAATCTCGACAGCACCCGTCCCGGGGTGGATCGCTTGCTGGCTCATCTGGCGCACTACAAGGGCAAACGTCTGCGGCCGGCGCTCCTTCTGCTGACCGCGCGCGCCTGCGGCAAGGTGAGGCCCGAGCATCATGTACTGGCAGCGGTCGTGGAGATGATCCACACCGCGACGCTGGTTCACGACGATGTTCTCGACAGCGCATCGGTGCGGCGCCATGTGCCGACCGTCAACTCGCTGTGGGGTAATCAATCCAGCATCATGCTCGGCGACCTTCTCTTTACGCGCGCCTTCCACCTTTCCAGCACCCTGGGCGACGTGCGTGCATGCCGGATCATCGGCGAATCGACGAATCGCCTGTGCGAGGGCGAAGTGCATCAGCTGTGCCGGCGCGGCGTTCTGGATTTGAGCGAGGATGAATATCTCGAAATCATCGATGCCAAGACCGCCGAGTTGACCGCCTGTTGTTGCAAGCTCGGCGCCGTTTACGCGGACATGCCCGAGCGGGACGTTGAATGCCTGACGAATTATGGCCGGGCGCTCGGCATGGCGTTTCAGATCGCGGATGATCTGCTCGATTTGGTTGGCGAGGAAACGCTGGCGGGCAAATCGCTTGGCACCGATCTGGAACAACAGAAACTGACCCTGCCTGTGATTCATTTAATGCAAACGGCCCCGGCAGAGCAGGCGCTGCGCGTTCGTTCGATCCTGACGGCGGCGGGCAATCACAAGCGCGAATCCCTCTTGCCCCAGTTGCACGCGGCCGGTTCACTGGAATACGCGCGTGGCAAAGCGGACGCGTTTGCGTCGTCGGCACTGCGCGAACTCGACTGTTTGCCCCCATCGCCGGGCCGAACCGTGCTGGAGTCGCTGGCGGAGCGGGTCGTTCATCGAGATCAATGACCCGTCCAGGGCGCGGGGCGGGTCCGGACGCCGTGGCCCGACGCTCACCGAAATGGAATTTGCGATCTACAACACGCCATATTTGCGAAACACTTCCGTCGCCTTCATGCCGCCGCGAATCGCGTCGCGCACCGCGTTCTCCGCGTGGACCTTCTCCCAGGCGGCTTGCACGACCTTGTCCTCGACCGCGCGCGGCACGACGACCACGCCGTCCTCATCCGCGATGACGAGATCACCCGGTTCGAATCGCACCCCGTCGATCTCGACCACCACGTCGATGTCGATGACGCGCTGCCGATCCTTGCTGTCGTAGATACACGTGCCCAGGGCGAAAACCGGAAACTGCAGGGCACGGATCTTGGTCACGTCCCGGATCGCGCCGTCAATGATCGCGCCGACGCAGCCCTGATTGCGCGCGGCAGTCGTCAGCAACTCGCCCCAGATGCCGGAACGCATCGAACCCGCGGCAGCGGCGATCAGGACGTTGTCCGGCTCGCAACTATCCACCGCTCGCAGTTCCAGTTCATACGGGTTCGGATCGGCATGGGCCATGTCCGCCCACAGCGTGGTCTTGCAACGGCCGACGAGAACGCCAGACCCTGTCAGGGGCCGAAGCTGGACGCGCGGCGACTGGCGCGGAAAACCCGCGGCGTCCAGCGCGTCGCAAACGACTGCGCTGTAGAAGGATTCGCGCATCTGGTCGACAGTGATGGTCATGGTATTCCTGAATCCGGATCGCGCGGGTTCGCTGCGCTTACCCGCGGGCTTCGCGAATCATTTTCTGAGTGCGCCGCGCACGGTGGGAAGCATGAGTTTGGTGATTTCGGCGTGGCCGCGCGGGTTCGGGTGGCATTGATCGGTCGTCCACGTGCCGATGTCGGTGCCCTTGCTGTTGGCCGCCGTCCAGTGGGCGAAGTGATCGACCAGCGGTGTCTTGGTTTTGACGGCCACCTCGCGGCAGACCTTCACATAGCGTTCCAGGCGCAGGTTGGGATGTTCGCCGACGCCGTTCTTGCCTGCCTTGTCTCCCCAGCGTGGCTCGGTCATCAGTATGGGGGTTACACCGGCTTTGCGAAGATCGGCGATCAACTTTTCGAGGTTCTTTCTAAAGGCTTCGGGTGAAATGCGCGCGTCCTTGGCGCCGCGATCGACGTAGCTGTCGTTCGTGCCGTACATGATCGTGACGATACTGGGCCGAAGCTTGAGAATGGAACCGAGCCGATTGAGGGCCTGATCCGTCCGCTCGCCGCCGATGCCGACGTTCACCACGTTGGTCTTGAGATTCTCCTTGGCTAGCGACTGTTGCAGTTGGTAGGCAAAGGTGTCTTCGGCCTTGACGCCGCCGCGGACACCGCGGGTGATCGAATCGCCGAGCGTGACGATCTTGACCGGAGGCGCGCCAGAGACGCCACGGTTCGATAACCCCACCGCCAGGGCCAGGGCCAGGATGATTCGCATGACAGAAACCCCCTTCGCGATTCGTCCGCGCGTGAGCGCCAGCAGGTGACCTTCGCTGGCGCACAAGCCCGGAAAGTTCAATCCGAAAACTTAAATCTAATGCCTCAACAACTCTTCCAGATGCGCCTGCACCGATTCGGCCAGCGCTTCCAGATTGTAACCACCTTCCAGACAGCTGACGAGCCGACCCCGCGCATGGGTCGCGGCGATGGCGAGCAGGGTTTTGGTCAGCTCGGCAAAGTCTTCCGATTCCAGTCCCAGCGAGCCGATAGGGTCCCGCACATGGGCGTCGAAGCCGGCGCTGAGGAGGATCAAGTCGGGCTTAATCTTATCCGCGGCGCCCTCTACTGCATTGCGAAAGGCGCCGCGAAAATCGGCCCGCGAGGTCCCGAACCGCAGCGGAATGTTCGTCGTGAACCCCAGCCCGGCGCCCGATCCCGTTTCGTCGTCGGCGCCGCTGCCCGGGTAGAAACCCTGGCCGAAACGATGGATGCTTAGAAACGACACGGTCGGGTCGGTCCAGAAGATGTCCTGTGTCCCGTTGCCGTGATGCACATCCCAGTCCACGATCAGAATGCGATCCAGACCAAAGGCCTTTCGGGCGTGATGCGCCGCCAGGGCGATATTGTTGAACAGGCAGAAGCCCATGCTGCGCCCCGGCGTCGCATGGTGCCCAGGCGGCCGCACCAGGCACAGCGCCGCGCGGTCGTTGCCCCGAAGGACCTGATCCACAGCCGCCACGCACGCACCGGCAGCCGCGAGGGCGACCTGAAACGATTTCTCACTGACAAAGGTATCCGCCTCAAGCCAGCCGCCGCCCGAGGCCGCCAATTCATGGATGATTTTGACCACCTCGGCTGTATGAATTTCGCACACGGCCTGGGCAGTCAAGGGTGTGAACGCTCCTTTCGCACATTGCGCCACGAGACCTGCGTTTTCAAGCCGGCTTTGAATCGCCGCCAGCCGGGCCGGGCGCTCCGGATGGCGGCCTGTCTCGTGATGCTGAAACAGCGGATCGGTGAAAAGGATAGTCATGACAACGTACGCCTATGGCACTCGATTTGCTCCGCCTACTTCCACCCGCCTGCCCTTGGATGTTGACATTCCCGTTTTTGCCATTTATTGCTTGCTATCGCGTAGGCGTGGCGTTAGTATAATAAATACCCAGGATGGAAAAAGCCCTGCGGCAGATCGGTATGGAAAACGGTGACCCCACATCCAATCGAGGTGGCCCGATGAAACGCTCGACAATTGCTTTCGGTGCGCTGCTCTTGACCGTGGCCTTCTTGCTCGGCCCTCAGGCTGCGAACGCGCAATTCAATCCCTACCTGGCCTACGCGCAAAACCTTTCCGCGCAACAGAACCTCTACGCGCAACAACTGATGGCCAACACGACCAATCAGTTCTACGCCAACGCCAACTACGGACAATTTGGGGCAAATTACTATCCGGGCTTCAATTCAACCTACTACCCGGCCTACAATGTCCCGATCGCGCCGATTGCACCCATCGCGCCGATCGGCGTGGGCGCGGTCAATCCCTATTCCCCCGGCGCCCCGGGCTACGGCGCCATCAATCCCTACTCACCCGCCGCGGCAGCGGCCATCAACCCCTATAATCCGTACAACCCGATTCTACCCTACAGCCCCTACAACGGGTTCAACTATGGCAATAGCGAAGGCGCCATCCTCATGGGGAACGCCGACGTGATGCGCGCCTATGGCACCACGGTCACCAACCTCGAACAGGCTCGCCTCATGCGCGAGCAGTGGCACCAGGCCAAGCTTGAAACCCGAAAAAAAGCGTTCGACCTCAAAATGTACATCGAGGCCAACACCCCGTCCTACAACGAAGTCCTCGAAAAAAACATGAAACTCCTGCTGCGCCGGATTCAGAATAATTCCCTGCCAGGCGAGGTCTCCAGCGGCAAGTCGCTCAACTTCCTTCTCGATGATCTCCGCAAGCACCCCAATCAGAAGCTCAGCCAGGACTCCGGGCAGCTTTCCTATGACATCCTCAAGCACCTGAATGTTACCAAGAATCAATACGGCCTGGGCCTTTTCCGCGACGACGGCAAATTGACCTGGCCGGTCGCGCTCCAGGAACGAATGACAGTCACGCAGCGAAAGGCGCTCGATGGCCAGATCCAGCGTCTCGTCACCGAGGCGACCAAGGGCCGGCTTGACGCGACCGCCCTCAAGGATATTCGCGCCGAGGTTGACAAACTGCGCGAAGAACTCGTCAAGAAAGCCAACGAGGTCCCCTCGACCCAGTACACGGACGCCAAGCGCTTCCTGCAAGAGTTCCATGAGGCGACGGTGGCCCTGGAACGCGGCGAGGCCCCGGTGCAGGCGGATTTCCAGCGTTACATCGAATCGGGCAAATCAATTCAAGAGATCGCCAAGTACATGGTGACCCGCGGTCTGCGTTTCGCCTCCGCCACCGCCGCCGACGAGGCCGCCTACCGCGCCATCCACTCCGCCCTGGCCACCTACAACATCGCCCTGAACGCCCAGGTCGGCACCGAGCCTCAGCAATAAGCAACCGTCGAAGCCCAGGGGTGAGCGCAGCGAACCCCTGGGCTTCGACTATCAGGCCGTTCATTTCCAAAAAAGCAAGGAATCGCACCATGTTCAGCTGGCGCACCTGGATAGGTAAATTCATGTACCTGGGGGGGGGCGGCGCGCTAATACCCGCCCCGCGCGCAAGCGGAGCGATTCCGTGCGTCTCTGTGTAGAGCGCCTGGAGGACCGCATCGTGCCCACCGTCAACGCGATGATGGATTCCTATTCGCTTGTGCATGATCGCGTCTACAACGGCCTCAGCGTGCTCGCCAACGATTACAACTCCAACCAGGACCCGCTCGCGGCCACGCTCATCAACGGCCCCGGCCACGGCAGCGTCACGCTCAATAGCGACGGCACATTCCAGTACACCCCGGCCGCAGGTTACGTCGGCAGCGATTCGCTGACCTACGAGGCTGCGGCCAACGGTGAAACCTCGCAAGGCACCGTGTCGTTCAACGTCACGAACATGACGCCCAATGCGATGAGCCAATGGTTGTCGGTCATTCACGACCGCAATCTCAGCGTCAACCCGCTGCTGTACGCCTACGACGCCGACGGTGATACGCTGACCGCGAACATCGTCAACGGCCCCGCGAGCGGCACGCTCACCCCGGCCGCCGGCGGGCTGTACACCTTCACGCCCGCAGCGAACTGGGTCGGCACCGTCACCATCGACGTGAACGTCAGCGACGGCGTCGCCACCAGCATGAACGCCACCATCACGATCAACGTGACCAATCAGGCCCCGTCGATCATGAGCCAGCAGTTCAACCTCGCCCACGGCCAAACCATCAGCAACGTCAACCCGCTCGCCAACTCTTTCGACGCCGACGGCGACACACTCCAGTTCTCCATCTACGGCCCCCCGAGCCACGGGCAGCTCGTGTCCAACGGCGACGGGACGCTGTCGTACATCGCGCCGACGGATTGGGCCGGCACCGATGTTTTCAACGTGATCGCCTCGGACGGCGTGGCCGACAGCAACCTGGCCACGCTCACCTTCACGGTCACCAACCAGCCGCCCATCGCCTCGGGCGATGAGTATTCGATCCCGCACGATGAAACGCTGATCATCGACGACTGGAACGGCGTCCTGTGGAACGACACCGACAGCGAAAACGATCCGCTGACCGCGACCCTGGGCCAGACAACCCAGCACGGCACGCTAACGTTTAATTCGGACGGTGGTTTTACCTATGTGCCCAATGCGGGTTACGTGGGCGACGACACCTTCACCTATGCCGCGTCCGATGGCATGGATCAATCGGGCTACGCCACGGTAATCTTGCACGTCACCAACGATTTACCGGTCGCCGAGGCGGATGAATTCTACCTGCACGCCGGGCTGGTGTTGGCGCTCGACGCAACCGATGGCGTGATGCACAACGATTACGATGCCGGGTATGACGCGCTGACTGCCGAGAAGATGAGCGACCCGTTGCATGGCACGCTCGTCTTCAACGCCGACGGCTCGTTCACCTATCAGGCCGACGCCGGCTACGTGGGCGACGACTTCTTCAGCTATCGCCTCTCCGACGGCGCATCCACCAGCAGCACCGCCGTGGTGACGATCCACGTCGAAAACGCGTCGCCGGAAGGCACGGCGGACACGTTCGACGTCTGGAGCGCCGCCGGCATCTCGTCCGGCAGCGCCAACGTCCTCGACAACGACAGCGACGCCGACAACGACGCGCTGACCACCGTCATCGACATGACGCCGTTCTACGCCGATGCGTTCCAGTTTAATTCTGACGGGAGTTTTTCGTACACGCCAAACATCACCGGCCCACAAGGCGCGAACTTCACCGATTTCTTCAGCTACAAACTCTTCGACGGCACGACCTATAGCCAGCCGATCACGGTGACGCTGAAGGTGACCGATACGGCGGTGGCGAAGGACGATGGCTATATTCTGGACGTGGACGGGCAGCTTACCGTGTCCGCCGCCCAAGGGCTTCTGGCCAATGAATTCAACCCAATGAATTGGCAGATGTCCGTTGAATTGGTGCAAGCCCCCGACCCCAACGTCGCGACAGTTAACCTACAACCCGACGGCGGCTTCAACATCACCACCTACCCGAGTTTTTCGGGTGACACCATTCTCATCTATGCTGTGAACCGGGTCGTGGATGGTATTTCGATTGGTGTGATCTCAACGGCGCAGTTGGTCGTGACCAGTAGATTGTTCGTCAGTCTCAACACCGGTTTGAAGTCCGTGAATTTCAGAACAAATGCAACCATACGGAGGGACGCGCCGCTGCCAGGGGTGGCCGTAATTCAGAATTACGCCACACCGCAGTTTCTCGACGCGAATGCGAACGGCGTTGTGGAAACAGGCGATCGCCAATATCCGATTAGTTTCACGCGCAATACGAAAATTGGCGTGCAACCTGTTTTCAGAGTGAATCCAGTGTCCGTCAACTATTGGCGCAGCCGAGGAACCAACATTTTGGTGCGGGCGATCAGCCAACCAGTTGGCGCCACTTTGCCGCTTAGATTGGCTAATACCGAGGGCCTTGCCAACCCGCCTGCACCGCGCACGATTCGATTGCAACTTCGGCGCGTGAACAATGAAGATGTGCTAAGCACGGTCAACTTCGTTGACATGGATAACGACCTGCCAAATTTCACGGATTATTATTCAAGCCTGGACTTGCAATGGCAATTCTCTCCCGACATGGGAGCGACGTGGATCACGCCCTTCTTGTCCAATTCGAGCAGCAATCAAACATTCATCACGCTTGAGAATCCGAACGGGTGGAATGGTCAGAACGCGGTACAAAGACCCCAGATTCAGCACACGGTGTTCTACGCCGGCGCGTGGCCTACCGCGGGGGCGACGAACCAAGCCGAACTCGTGCAGACTGTCTTCGGACATTTTGAGGAGAAGGCGATCACCCGTGCCGACGGAACCCCGATGAAGTATTACGGCCAATGGAACACAACGGCGACGACCTCACCTGCACTGATTGCCGGTGCCGACGGGCAGTGTGGTGCTTGGACGCGGTTTTTCATCGACGTCCTGCGTGCTCAAGGCGGTAACCTTACCTACTGCGCTTTGAAAGGCATTCAAGTTGCCCAGATTTCCGGCGTGCCTTTGCGCCCCACCGGATTCCTTGTGAAGGATTGGATTTTTGGCGATGAAAATGTCCCGGCGAACCTGATTAACAACCCTTCAGGTTACCGCTATTATAACCGGCGGAACAATCCACTTTACGTGAACAACAATTACAGTTGGCAAGTGTCCGCCGTCACCTATTCGGGTGGATTGGCGCAAAACAACACAAGGCCCGGTGCCGACTTCGAACGCCACATCGTCGTTAGGATCGGGAATGTCCTATACGACCCAAGCTACGGAGTGACCTACGGTGCCAACCTCGTCAATCCTGCGGACATTGACCTTCTTCGGGCCTTTGAGGGTGATGCCTTGGCAGGGTATTATTTCTTAGGCACCTTACCTGGCAACGTCCCCGTACACTACATCCGACCAGTGACAGTTGCAAACAGGCCTAGCGTGAACTTGGCTTTCTTCAACCCATGAATACGAGGTCCCATGATGATACAAATGTCAACCCTGTTAGCTGGCACGCTTTTCCTCCTGATTCAAGATGAACCCGGACCGGAGTTCCACGCCCAACTCAACATGCCCCTCCACGGCACGGTTTATCAGGAACGTCTTTACGGTTTTTTTTCCGACAAGGCGTCCGACACTTCCATTTTTTCGATTTTCATTGCCAAACCCGAAAAAAAAACCTCGAGGCAAATCGCACCGGAATGCATACTTGATCTTCATTTCTTCAATCGTCACCACGTTAAGTATGGGGCTATTTGGTTCGCTACCGGCCCCAGTTTGGTGTGCCGGTTGCCCGTGGACGACCTTCACCTATTTGATCCTTTCAATGAGCCGCGGCTTGAACAGTTCAAAAAAAAATACCCGGCACCTGAGCCATATCTTGGCAATCTGATTTGTTGGGGTTTTCAAGCATTACCGTATAAATACTACAATTTGCGAGCGAAAGAGAATGGCAACAAGGGGTTTGATTTTCGACCGGCAAAGGGTGTCGCGGGTATTGACTTCGCGCCCATTTCAGGGAACAGTTGCCGCGTTTTTTATTTTCCAAAGAAAACCAACAAGCTCGAAACCTGGGAAACACACGCTCGGTTTGATCCAAAAAAACAAATTTGGGAAGTCGTCGCCGACGAGCGCAACTTCGAGGCTTTCGATTCGACATTCGTAGAGGATTATTTCGCCTTCCTTCAAAAAAACCACTACTACTTCGTCACCCAGTCCGGCAAGCTCTACCACGCCCCGCCGGCTAAGAAAGGCGAGAAGTCGCGCAAGATGACCGCCCTCTGGGACGACCCGCAGCGGCCCATCAACGCCATCATCGAAGACGCCGACCGCGACAAGGTGTTTCTCTTCGCCAAGCACAAGAAGGACGCCAAGCGCGGCTACTACTTCGAGATGAAATCCGCGACCACGTTCGAGACCTTCGACCCCACCAAGCTCGAGCGCGTCAACATCGAAGGCCGAGCGAAAACGCTGTTGGAGTTGTGGCCGCTGGTGGGGCCGCAGGCGAAGAAAAAGGCTTCCTGAAAAACTTCACGGATTCAGTCGTCACGGGAGGCGTGGAGTTCCGCCTCCACGCGCCGGATGATGCGAAATCGGTCGTTCCAGACGTCGGCGTCGCCGATATACGGTAGGCGTTGGCCATTCCAGTCTGTCAGGCTGATGATCTCGACGTTGTCCCAGTAATCCCTTTCAAAAACGGCCATGCGATCTTCGGTGGCGACGGCCCAAAGCTTGCATTTCGCGTAGTCAAAATGGGAAAGCACCGCGTAGCGGAACGAAACCGGTTCAAACAACGATTGCCCGAGCGTTTCCGGTTTCTTTTTGTGGCCCAGGGCGTCCGCGATGGTGGGCATGATGTCCGCGTGCGAGGTAACAAACGTCACGTCGGCCGGCTCCACGCCGGGAATATAGACCAGGCAAGGCGTCATGGTTTGATGGATATTCAACGCCGAGCAATGCCCCAGGCGGCCTTGCTGGAAAAACTCCTCGCCATGGTCGCCCGTGATGATCACGATGGTTTTGCTCAGGTCTGCCTTTGCCAGGATGTCGCGGTACCAATCGTCCATCTGCAGCAGCGTATTCTTGTAGCGATTGACGATCTGTTCTTTCCACTCGACCAGGCCGGAGCGATTGTAATTGAACTCATAATCGACTTCCGGCAGGTACTTTTTGAACCTCGGTTCATCGTCGTGATCGTAGGGATAATGTGTTGCATGGTAGAAGGAATAAACCAGGCGCGGTCCCGGCTTTGCAATTTCCGCGTGGATCTCCGGGATGACCTTGAAATCGCCCTTCGGTTCGCTGGGCGGTTCGGTCCAATTGTGAAGATAATGGCCCAGTTTGTGATGGCCCAGGACACTGCGTGTAATGAGCCGGGTCTTATAGCCTTGTTCCTTGAAATGATCCAGATAGGGGTTGGGACGAAAATACTCACGCGGCCCCGTGAAGAAGGTCACGGGGTTGCCGTGCATTAGACCCAGGATGCCGTAATGGGTGGCGTTGCCGGCGGAAAAATGGCGTTTCAGGCGAAGGCATTTCTTCGAGAATTCATTGAGGAAGGGCAGATCGGTCTGGTTGAATATCTCCGCACTCAAGGTTTCCGCTTGCAGGATCAAGATGGTTTCGGCGTGTGCGGGAACATTGCGTTTGGGTACGGCAAGTTTGGGGCCCTTGACACTGATCGAGAGCGTGTCGAGGTCGCGCAGGGCCTGGTTGGCCGCCTCGCGTTCTTGCGAGTCCGGGGAATAAAGAAAGACAACCCGATCCCAGGTTCGATCAAGGGCCTGGAAGCGCAGCGGATTGCAGTCGGCGATTTGGCGGACCACGGTACGTTCGGCCTGGTTGTCCTGTTTTTCCTTGTCCAACGCCCAGATGACCACCGGATCGATCATGACCAGCCCGGCGATACACGCAAACACGGCCTTGCTATCAAGCCAACCCAGGACGCGAAGCAGAGCGGTTTCGAGCCGAAGCCAAACGATGGCGTGATAGAACCATTGGCAGACAATCCCGAAATAAGTTCGGCCGACGGGACCATTCCAGATCGCCTGAACGCAGTAACGCGGTTCAGGCCCCGCGAAGAAAGCGCAAAGGGCCAGGAAACCAAAGTGATATGCCAGGCGCCAGCTGATTTCTTGGTAGTCGGAGGAACGAAGCCCCAGATCGGCGCTAGCGTCCTGGTCCAGGACCGCGAGGATTTCATTCCAGGATACATGCTTTTGCGACATCTGG
Source organism: Planctomycetota bacterium (assembly GCA_016191165.1). Lineage (GTDB taxonomy): Bacteria > Planctomycetota > Planctomycetia > Gemmatales > Gemmataceae > SIAQ01. Next base: position 24,700 of record JACPPF010000037.1, on the reverse strand, counting down.
TACCAGCGCATGTTTCCTTCAAAGAAGGCCAGGCCGAGGAACACCACGATCATCGCGACGCGCCGATGAGTCAGGAACCTGACGCGAGAAAGAAAGAAAAAGAGGATGCCCGTCCAGGCCGCCAACGGCAGCAGGGTCAGGAACCAGCGATAAAGCGGCTCAAATTCGTACCACGGTGGTGGCTCGCCGCCGAAGTAATACCAGTCGGCCTGGAAGAGTGGATATTCCACCCAGCGCGTGATCAGACCATATCCGACGTAAACGGCGGCCAAGAGGAGGAAGATGAGCGTTCGGCGGCGCTGGGCCTCGAACGTGTTCCATTCCGGCGGCGATTGTGCCTGGGCGGCAACCGGCTCGGCCGAGCCGGACTTGATGGAATTATCGATCGCAAAGGAAGATTGCATAAATGGTAGCTCGCCAACGGGAAACCAACACGAAGCTCATGGGTTGTCAATTCCGCCAAACCTTGGCGTGCCATCGGGCCTGGAGTTGATTGCGTCACGCGCGGTCCTGAACGACCCAAAGCAGAACCCGGACGGGCCAGGATGGTCACGCGATTGCCAATGCCAACCGCTGGTTTGGCCGGTCAGGCTCGCCAAAAGTCTCACCCGAATCCGTATGAAGTCTAGATTCAGCTTAACGGCTTTTATTCCAAATCGTCAAGAATAATCCATGAAATCTTCATCGAGCGATTTGCAGACCTGGTGCCCCTTCGCTGACGTTCAGGCTCGGATTCGGCAAACTGGCGGAAACGTTAACATGCGGCTTACTTTGCCTTCGGCGCTGCGAGCCGGCGGATCCACGAATCCTGCGAGATCACCCAGCGTGCGCCAGGGTTGCCGGGGATCGTTAGCTCGGCGTCGTACCCCAGACGCCCGCGGTCGATGCGCAGGCCTTTCGGGAAATGGGCCGGGTTGAGCTTCAACGCCTCCAGCGAGCTGGCGTAGGCGCCGGTCCTGGATCGATGTCTTGCCTGGGCGTAGTAGACGCGGTGCAGCGCGTCGCGCAGCCGCCGATCGGGGTCGGGGCGAAACTTGACGCTGTCTGGCTTGGCGGTGCTGAACTGCAGGTAGCCCCAGCGTTCGGGGCGGTGCATGTCGATGGCGCCTTGGGGGGACCAGACCCAGTTGTACTCCGGCCTGCCCTTGACCTTGCGGTATTTTCCGTCCACCACTTCCAGGTCCCACTGGACGCGCGAAAAGTTGATGCGCCATTGCTCCCCGTCGCGTGGCGGTACGCTCACCGACGTCAACTCCTTCAGCCCTTTCCACGGCCAGGCGATTTCCACCGTCCAGCCGCGATCGCGATCGCGCGGGTCGTTGAGCGTGCCGTCGAGGTGGACGGCGGTCTTCAAACCGAGGATCTCCCAGGCGTTGATCGCCCGTCCGCCGTCGCGGTAGGGCCTGGTCAGGAGCAAGTCCCAGGTCGTGTTCTTGGCGTTGATTTCCAGCTCGCAGTAATTCTGGTTGTCGCCGTCGGGGTCGAGGAAGACCTCGAAGTCGTTGTCGTGAAAGATGACGGAGTCGTGCTCATTCAAGGTCGCCCACAGGTGCGGCTCCTCCATCTCGGCGGCGATGTAGAGGAAGCGGTCGTCCCAGAGCATCTTCATGCGCGTGCGCCAGCGCGGCTTCGGCCTGGCGTCGCCTTCAATGTCCACGAAGGCCGTGCTCCAGGGGGCCGTGCGCCAGGCGGGGTCGTCGAGCTTGCCGTCGATCGTGATCGGCATGGCCGCCCGGTGGCAGACGTAGCCAAGTGGATCGGTCCACGTGGGTTCAACAAGCGGTTGCGCCGAGACGGTGAGTCCGAAGAGGACCGGCGTCAGAAGGCATACGCAGATGCGCATCATTGAAGTTCCCGAAAAAAGGCCGAGCCGAAAGAGGAAACGACGGCAGTAGCGTGGCCGTCGCTTACGCGGGTCGGGCCTGTCAACATATCCTCACAGCTTCTTCAACATCTGCGCGACCTTCGCCTCGAAAATCCGCTGCCAGGCTGGCGCCACCAGGCAATCGCTGTCCTCCTGGGCGCCGCCGACGTTTTGCAACTGCCGGGCCGTCGGGGTGTAGTAGATGTAGCCATTCGTGTAACCAGCGACGAAGGTGTGCTTGTGGGGCGACGCCTTCTTGATGTTCAGGCCGATCTCGACGGTGAGCTCGCCGGGAAACGTCACCAGCACGAAATCTCCAACCTTCAAGCCGACGACCTCCACTACCAGCGGCTTGAACTGGGCGAGGCGATTGGTCTCGTGGTGGCGGCGCAACAAGGCGAGGTTGGTTTGAAGGCGCGTGAGTTCTTCCATGGTGAAGATGTTGTTCATGTAGGCCTTCATGTCACGGCGATTCGCCTCATCGAGCCGCGTCAGGTCATCTCGGCCCAGTTTCTTCTCGTGAAGGTAGCGGTGAGAATAGTACGACGGAAACTTCGGCGCCGCGTTGTACTTTGCGGCCAGGGGCAGGAACGTCCGCAGGTTGAGAGTGGTCCCCTGGAGCGCCTTGAGCAACTTCGCGCGCTCCAGGAGCATGGCGTCAATGCGTTTGGAATTGTCGGCGCGCGGCAAACCTAGATTTTCGTGGATGACCTTGAACGATTCGCTTTCCACGCATTTGATTTTCCGCACGGCCTTGAGCACACTCAGGCCCAGCATGTTTCCGAGGGGTTCGGCATTGCGCGGCTGATTGACGTCCTTGTAAAGCACCGGATTGATGTCACCGGCGCAGCCCTGCACGAACAAGGCGATGGTCCCGTCGCTCAGGTTGTCCTCGATTACTCTGGACGCGAAGCCAACGATGTCCGCGGTGTTTTGGCCATTGGGCAAGCCCATGATGGGATGGCAGGCGAAGTTATAGACAATGGCCAACGTTTTGCCATTTTTTCGATCGAGTCGCAGGATGCCGATGTGTGGATCGATCGGCCCGACCTCGGCGATTTCCTCGTCGGGGGGCAGGGAGTAGGCGTGGCGGACGTCCACTTCCCTGCCGTTCTTCAGCTTGAGCCGGCGGTTCTCCGAGACGCGGTCTTCGTAGCCAACGCCCACGCCAACCGTTACGGGGACCAGATTGCGGGCGGCTTCCTTGACCGCTTGAACGGTCTTGTCATCCACGTCGGCACAGGGAATGGCATGACAGTGGCTGGCATTGACCATGACGCTCTCGGGAGCGATGCCGAGTTCCTTTTGGATGCGCCCGCGGACTTTGCCCAGGTAGTCATTGCCGATGTAGCCGATTTGGCCCACGGCGACCGCATCGACGGTGACGATGACAGCGGTGGTCGGGCCTCGTTTGAGTACGAGCGCTTTCACGTACAGTGGGTCATTGATGGGAATGACCTTCTTGTTCGTGATCTCGACCTTGGCAACGCCCGCCATGAGTTGCCCGGCCGCGGCGGGTTGAACCATCGGCCTGGCGACCGCGGCTTTGGGCCTGGCTCCGGCCCCACCGTGGAGTTGGTTGAAGCCCATTAGCACGACCAGCAAGGCCACAAAAGAACCGTATCGGCACATGAGTAAACCTCCTCTGCGGTGCAGAAAGCCAAGGGACGTTCGTCCCTGGGCCGTGGATTTGTCCATAGATTAAGCCAAAGAGAACCTGCAACCCCACCAAGGGATTCTTCGCCGTGAAAGTCTACGTGCTGGGCAATGCCGAGCGCCCCGGCGTCGCGGCGGAAGTCGAACGCTGCGGCCCGCTGCTCGCCGGTCGGGTGGAAGTTATCGTCACCGATCTCAAACAGGCGTGTGACCTCGCGGCTTTGCCCATCGCCGACCTGGCCTTGGTTTTCGGCGGCGATGGGGCGATTCTACGTGCGGCGAGGCAGATGGGCTATCGCCAAGTTCCGGTGCTGGGCATCAATCTGGGGCGCCTGGGGTTCCTGGCCGACATTCATCCGCGGGATTTCGCTGGCTGTTTCGAGCAAGTCGTACAGCGGAAATATTGCGTCACGAATCACCTGATGTTCGAGTGCGTAATCGAATCAACCGCGCTGGGTAAGACGGAAACCATTCTCGGACTGAATGAAGTGGTGGTCCACGCATTGCCGCCGATGCGCATGATCGAACTGGAACTGGAGGTCGATGGCGAGGTCGTGTCGCGTTTCGGCGGCGACGGGCTGATCGTGAGTTCGCCGATCGGTTCGACGGCGCACAACCTCTCGGCCGGCGGGCCCATCCTCGGGCAGACGCTCGCCGCATTCGCCATCACACCGATCTGCCCGCACACGCTGACGAGCCGGCCGATCGTCGAGTCGGCGGAGAAAATATATACAATCCGCCCGGGTCGCGGCGCGGAGAAAGCCGCCGTGGTGGTGGACGGGCAGACGGCCGCCGAGGTGACCGCGGCGGATCGGATCGTGATTCGCAAGGCCCCGGTGACGTTTCAGCTGGTCAAAGTCCCGGGGCACACCTATTACCAGACTTTGCGCGACAAACTCCGCTGGGGCACGACGCCGAGTTACCGTGGTGAACCTTGAGAAGTCGTACAACGTAGTGGAATCGATGCCGTTTTCCGCCCGCGACTGGACCTCGAGCCCATCGAGGCGTCGACGCGGCGGAGGATCCCTGTCATGCAAACCTGCAAGCATGTTCATTATCGTGGCCGGGTCCAGGGCGTCGGTTTTCGGATGACGACGAAGCGCATTGCCGAGGGCTTCGCGGTCACCGGCTACGTCCGCAACCTGCCTGACGGCGGAGTGGAAGTCGTGGCAAGCGGCGAATCAGGGGAAGTGGCAGCGTTTCTGGCAGCGGTGTCGGAGCGGATGGGTTCGCTCATCCGCGAGCAGACGATGGCGGACGTGGCGTGCGATTCCTTTTCCAGCTTTGAGATACGGATCTAAGATGTCGTTCGATTTCCTGTTGCTTTGTGTCGGTCTGTTCGCGGTGCAGGGCCTGGCGGCGATTCCGTGGCTTTTCGCGTTCTCCCGCAATACCTTTCGCGCGCAAGCGAGCTATTACGCCAAATTGGTAGGCGGAGTCGCCGCGGGCGGCCTGGTTTTCGCTCTCCTGGCCGGGGCGAACAGCGATCCCCGTTTCGTCGCGATCTGGGGCCGACTCTATACCTCGGTCTTGACCTTGCAGATTGGCATCGATCTGTTCGTCCTGACCTTCTACCTCCTCCTGACGTTTTGGCCCAAGGGCGGCGCGGTCGCGCTAGCAGCCTATCGGGAAGGCGTGCGTCAGCCGATGTTCTGGATGCTGACCGGCCTCGGCGCCCTGTTCATGGCGATTGCCATCGTCATCCCTTACTTCACCTTCGGCGAAGATCTCAAGATGGTCAAGGAAATCACCTATGCCTTGACCATGCTTTTTCCCGCCGCCTTCGGCGTCATCTCCGCGAGTATCTCCGTGAGCGAAGAGATCGAAGGCCGAACGGCAGTCACACTGTTGAGCAAGCCGATCAATCGCCGGGATTTCCTGCTTGGCAAGTTTTTCGGCATCACGCTGGCGGGCCTGTTCATGACGATGCTGATGGGCTGGGTGCTGATCTGGGTCGTGCTCGCGAAAACGTATTATGACTATTCGCCCGGCATCACCCAGTTGCCGCCCGACCCGGTCTGGGTGGCGGACATGATGGCGACCCCGTTTGGCCAAACGGCATCGGGGGGCATGATTCGCGGCATCGGGTTGTGGGCCAGCGACGTGAGTGAGGCGTTGCCTGGCCTGGTCATCGGCTTTGGGCAAGTGTTGACGCTGACCGCGGTTAGTGTCGCCCTGGCGACCCGCATGCCCATGGTCGTCAACCTCACGGCCTGTCTGGTGATCTACCTGCTGGGCCATCTGGCGCCGATCATGACCGAGGTCAGCCAGCGTTTGCCGCTGGTGCATTTCTTCGCGCAACTCTTCGAGTTGCTGCTGCCGGGGCTGGCAAACTTCGATGTCAGCTCCGCCATCATCCGCGATGTGCCCCTCGATCCGGCACGCTATGCGACGTATACCCTGAACGTGGCCCTTTACGCCCTCACGTACACCGCAATCGCGATGCTGGCGGGTTTGATCCTCTTCGAGGATCGCGACGTCGCCTGACCGATCTTCCCGGATTTACTCGTTCACGCCGGGTGATCGGGGCGATCCCCCCGCAATTCTTGCCCAGGTGGTAGGACTGCGCCGCGAGGCGCGGGTTCTTTGATTGCTCGCTTCCCTTCCGGCAAAAGGCGATTCCCAAAAAAGAACGTCCTCTGTTACAATGGCGGAACGGGCGGATCGCGATCGGGATCCGACCGCCTGTTTCGGGGGTCCGAGGGAAGGGATCGCGCATGCCCAACAACGCGTTCAAACGTTGCCGTGCGTTTTTGGGATATCATCCCCTGGCGAGGTGGCTGTCCATTTTCGCCTCGATCGGCGCCGCGTTTCTTTATTTGGCCCTGATCGCACTTTTGGGACTGTTCATCGACCTGCTTGTGGAACAAGGCGAAATTCCCGCGTACCACCAGCTATCCACCGCCGATCGCCATCGCTTTTTGAAGGACTTACCGACGCCTGACGACGCGGAGGGGATGCAAGCCATCAAGGACGAACTGAAATCCCTCGGTTTCGATGCCCAACACGTCGGCAAGTGGGCGAAGGGAGACCCGATCGAGGCCTGGTCGCCGCGGGAACCGGCCCTGCTCTGGCTGGCCGATACAACGCGCTGGCTGGACGCGAGCGTGAGTCCAGCCGCCGCGGAAACGGTCCGTGCGGAAGTCCGCGCCGCCAATCGGCGTTACGGTGTCGAGGCCACGCCGCACCAGGCGATCGGCCCGTGCGGCCTCTTGAGCCTGGTTGTACGCACTCGCTTTACCATGCACGCCCGGTGGTTGGCTCCGCTCGCGGTCTGGAACGACTGGACCTGGGTGCGCGGCAATCAAGAGTTCCTTCTCGGGCTTTTTCTGGCGGGCGTTGGCATCGCGATCGCGCGCCTGGGCTTGCTTTACCTTTCCAATTATCTCGGCGCGGTCGCGGTCTTGGAAGCGGTCACTCGGCTAAGGCGCTCGATCTACTTTCAAGCCAGCCGGCTCGGCCCGCTGGCCTTTCGCACGCTGGGGCCCAGCGATGCCGTCAGCGCATCCACCCGGCATCTTGAGGGCGTTCACGATGGACTCTATCACTGGCTGACCGTGTATTTTCGCGAGCCGGTCAAATTCGCGCTGGTGCTGGGTTTTGCCTTCGTGATCCATTTTTGGCTATCGCTGGCGTTTTTGTTGATTGCGGTGCTGGTGTGGATCGTGGGAGGCCAGATCGCCGCCTTTTTCCGGCGCCGGGGTCGCCGGGCCGAGATGCGCTCCGCGGATCAGCTGGTGCTGATTCAGGAGACGTTGATGCTAATGCGGCTCATCAAGGTCTACCTGATGGAGGCGTTCAGCCAGGCGCGTCTGGAAACCCAGCTGAGCGGGTACGCCAAAGCACAGCTAGCGCGGTACCGCGGCGAGGCGATCTATCGGTCGTTTTTCTTTTTTCTCGGACTTCTCGCCGCGATGGTGTTGCTGTTCGTGGCGGGGAATGTCATCCTGGCCAGGCAACTCGGCGTCACCAGCTCCCTGGTGCTCGCGTCGGCGATCATCAGTCTTTACTGGCCGGTGTTGACGTTCTTGTCGGCACGCCGAATCGTGCGCCGCAGCCGGGCCGCGGCCGTCGCGCTCTTCGATTTCCTGGATCGCCACGGCGGCGTCGGCCAGGCAATCGAGGCGGAGTTTATCGGCCAGATGACCACGGAGATCGAGTTCGCTCAGGTTTCGCTGCGCGAGCCAGGCAACGGACGCAAGCTGCTCAAAAACATCAGCCTGACTATCAAGGCGGGGGAGCGCGTCGCGATTGTCGGACCTGACGAGGCTGAAAAGCATGCCCTCGTCTACCTGCTGCCTCGCTTTCTGGATCCCACCCACGGCGAAGTGCGCATCGACGGCAAGAACCTGCGCTGGGTGACGCTCGATTCGCTGCGCATTCAAATCGCCATGATCCTGCAACCCAATCTGGTCTTCAACGACACGGTCGCCAACAACATCGGCTGCGGCGATCCGACCTACAACCTCCAGCGCATCATCGATGCGGCCAAGGTGGCCCATGTGCATCAGTTCGTGTCCAAGTTGCCGCAGGGTTATGAGACCCTCATCGGCGAGCTGGGCCACCCGTTGAAGCAGGGAGAGATGTTCCGTATCGCCCTGGCGCGCGCCATCCTGCGCGATCCGACGATTTTGGTGATCGAGGAGCCGGCGACGCCTCTTGATGAGGACACGAAGGGGCTGATCGACGACACGCTGAAGCGTTTCGTGGGCGAGCGGACGGTGATCTTTCTGCCCCACCGCCTGACGACCCTCCGTGCCTGCGATAAGATTTTTCTCTTATACGAGGGCAAGCTGGAGGCCGTGGGGGATCATCGCGAGTTGATCAACGCCAGCGAGTTGTACCGCCACCTTCAATACATGGAGTTCAACGAATTTGCCGGGCTGGCAAGTCCCGCGGCGCCCGCGCCGACGGCGGAAGATTCGCCGGCCTGACGCCAAACAGGGTAAGGCCCCAGCCGCGTAAACGAAATATCGTTCGTCGATGTGCTCTTGACCAGCCCCACGCGCAAGCGTGGGGGTTTTGGCAGGCAGCCTAAACCCCCACGCTTGCGCGTGGGGCCGGTATCCCTCCGCTCGACGAACATGATTGCGGGGAAACAGGAACGGCTACGGTGCGCGGACCCCCTTCAGCCCAACCAGCTTCAATTCCGCCCGCAGCGTTCGCGCGCGCTCGCTTCCAGGTTCCAGGGCTTCCAGGCGCGCCAGCACGCGCTCGGCTTCTTCGGTCTCCTCCATGCGAATAAGAATAGATGCGTAGCGTGTCAGGTAGACGGGCGTGGCGGGATGCTCGGCCACAACCTCGGCCAGTAGCATGCGCGCGGGGCCAAATTGCCTGGCCGATTCGAGCATGGACGCCAGCAGCACGCGTTCGTCGGCCGACGCGGGTTGCGCGCGCAGCGTGAGCTGAAACTGGTCGATGGCGTCCTGCCTTGCCGCGGGCGCGAGACTTTGCAAGTACAGCCTGATCCGCCGATCGGCGATGGTTTCGCCGCCCAACGTGCGATTGGCGTCGAGCACGGCCAGAGCGCGCGTTGGCTCCCCGCGCCTGCCGAGCAAGATCGCAAGGTCCCGACGCGCGCGCAGGGTAAGTTGAGCAGGCGCCGCCAGCTTCGCGTCAAGCAGGCGGGCGTATAGTTTGATGGCGGTGTCGATACGATCGGCCTGGCGATAAAAGTCGGCGGCATAGGCGAGCGCGCCGAAGTCGTCCGGCGTTGATTTCAACGCGGCCTGATAGGCGTCGTCGGCGCGTCCCGGCAGATGTAGCGTCTGGTAGCAGCGCGCCAGCGTCAACGCCTGCCGGCCTGGCGCGATCTCCTTCTTGAGACGTTCCAGGTCTTTCAACGCTTCGTCACGCCGATTCGCCTGAAACAGAAAATGCATCCAGGCGATCCAGGTATCGGGTGCATGGCCCGCCTGGTCCAGCGCCGCGCGCAGGAGTGGCTCCGCCTTCGCGGCTTCCCCGGCGCCCTGGTAAATGCGCGCCAGCCAAAGCGCGTCGCGGTAGTCGCGCGTCGGCACTTCGACCGCGCGCTCGGCCCGCGCCAGCGCCACCTTCGCAAGATGCTTTTCGCGCAGCTTCAACGCAATCTCCGCGCCAAGGCGAGCCAGGTCCCGCGTCAAAGGCAGCCGTTGTTCGTATCTCGCAATCTCCGCCTCCGCCCGGGCGTACTCGCGTCGATTCACCAGGAGCACCAGGACGCTTGCCAGCACGCGCGGTTGCGTCTCGCCCAGTTCCAGGGCGCGCGTGTAATCCTCGATGGCCTTCTGGTATTTTCCTTCCAACTCGTGAATGGCGCCTGAAAGCAGAGCCACGCGCGGCCAATTCTTGCTCTTGGCCGGTAGCGTTTGTAGTTGTTTACGCGCTTGCGCCAGCTGGGAGATTCGCCCGCGCGCTTGATGGACCAGTAACGCCGCTTCTGCCCAGCGCCAGAGGCCGCCTTGCTCGCCTTCGATGGCGCGAATCTCGCCAAGGCGGGCCCGGGCGATGCCGACCTGGTCCTTTTGTAGCGCCCGCTCGAAGAGAGCGACCCGGCTCGGCAGATTCAGCGGTAATGCACTTGCGACCGCGGCGGTGAGTTCCTCGGCCCGGCCTGGCTCGCCCAGCGCGGTCCACAGGTCCGCCAATTCTCGCCACAACCGGGCACGCGTCTCGGCGGATGCGTTGGCGGGCAATCGCCTTGCCAGGCCCGTCAACTTCGCGCGATCGCTGGCGCCGTTGCGCTGGCTCCACAGGCGAGCCAGGGCCAGCCGCCATTCGAGGCGGTCGGCAAACTGTTTTTGCATCGCGGTTTTTTCAAGAAGCGCCTCGGCGGCAGCCAATTGATTCTGCCGGGCCGCCAGGTCGGCGAGCGCGCAGGGAAACAAGATTTCGTTGGCATCCGTCGAGGCTGCCTTGCCGAGCAGCGCCTCGGCGGCTTTGAAGTCCCCGCGGGCTGACAGGTAGTCGGCGCGTACGAGAATCGCCGCGACGGACGTGGCGTCCGTTCGCTGCAGCGCGGCTTCCACCGGCTCCCAGGCGCGTTTTGCGGCAGGCAGCCGCATTTGCTGGTTCAGCCGGCATCGCGCCAGCACGGACCAGTACCCATTAGGCAAATCGCGCGCGACCTGTAATGGCTCCAACGTCTGGCTGGCGTCTTCAACTCGTCCCGCACTGAGCAGCGCCTCGCCCAGACCAATGCCAGCCGGCGCCCACCCCGGTTCCGCCGCGGCCGCACGCTGAAAGGCTTCCAACTCCTGCTCGCGATCGCCGAGTTGCCGATAGGCCAGGCCCAGGTAGACGTTGACGCGCGCGCTCCAGCGTGAGCGCGGCCCCAGGTCTTGCCCGGCGCGGTGCAGGAGCCGAATCGCTTCACTCCATTTTTTCTCGGCCAGGCTCAAACGAGCCTGAAGGTAGCTCGTCAATCCGGATTGCCCGCCGGTCTGGATCAACTCGGCCGTTTTTTTCGCTGCCTCGGTCAGCGCGCCTTGTTCGATCATCAAGTCGATCGTGAGCACGGCCAGCTCGGCGGACTTCGGCGCGTGTTGCCGGCCTTGCTTGAGATGAACGATCGCCTCCCCTGGTTTGCCCGCCTGCATTTTGACCCGCGCCAGCTCGATGTAAAACCGTTCGTCGCCTGGATACAGCTTCGACCCCGTTGTCAGCAGATCAACGGCATGACGCCAGTCGCCGCGGAATCGGGCGGCATCAGCGACTTCGAGGATCACCTCCGGCTGTTTCGGGCTGAGTTCAAGGGCACGCTCCAGATCGACGCGCGCTGGCTTCTCCTCGCCGCGCCGGCGATGGAAGCGCGCCCGCGACAGGTACGCTTCCCAGGAAGCCGGGTTTTTCTGGATCATCTCGTCCATGGCCTTGGCCGCCTCATCGGGCTGGTTCAGGCGATCTTGCAGCACCTCGGCCAGTAGGTGATAACTGGCGAGTTGTTTGGGATTGGTTCGCTTGGCCTCCTCGAAGGAGCGAACCGCCTGGGCGTATTCCTTCTGCGCATCCTGGCACCAGCCAATCATGTGCAGCACCTGCGCCTTGTCGTGCCAGACGCCTTGCAGTTTCCGCAACTGGCTCAGGGCCTCGGGGTAGCGATCGAGAGCGATCAGGTTGTGCACGAGCCGAAAACGCAGGTCGTGCTCGCCCGGTTTGACGCGCAGAACCTGCTCCATTTTGAGGACCACCTGCACCCGCTCGTCCCCGCTGCGAGCGCGCTGGTCGAGTGCCCTTGCATATTTCTGCACGGTCTCGACATCGTTGGGAACAAACTTGAGATACTGATCGTAAAGCGTCAACGCCCGATCCAGGTCGTTCTCGCCGCGCGCGTCATCGGCCCGCTCCAGCAGCCGATGGGCGTTGCGAGCGAGTTGATAGCCATGCACGAAATGCACGGCGGCGCCGACAACGAGGAGGCCGCCAAAAACGATAGCAACCAACTTGACGTTCAGTTTTCGTCGCATGGGAAATTGACCAGTCCAATCAACGGATTTTCGTTTCTGTGGTGTACGTAGTCCACGTCAAGTGTAGGTCACAAACCGGAGCTGTGGGGCGGTGGTTTGCCTCGCCGTCCCTTCGTCGGTGAGTGAGGGCCTGGTTCAAGTGAAAGTCACAACGAGCCGCCGGGCTTGTCCCGGCGGTGCATCCCGAGCCATCTTGGTTCACCGCCGGGACAAGCCCGGCGGCTCGCGGATTGTTTGTTACCCTAAAATCGATGGAATTGAAACAGGCCTAAGTGAGAAGTCCCGTCACATTCCTAAGCCACTAATTATCATTAGGTTACAGCGTTTTTTTTGAGGACTTCTCACGGGGCGTGGGGGGTATCCCGACCAGGAAGTTTGGGTGAGGCAGAAAAAAAACCGTTGCCTGTTAAAAACAGCCCCCCGAAAAAGGCTCAGCTTATTGATTGTGGACAAATTTACACATAACGCTTGATTTTCATTTGGCCGGGCCTAGAATGTATACAGAAGTTCACACCGGAGGTTTCACCATGGACAATCGCACCATCGCAACTCGGCTCCTGGATGTCGCCCACACGTTGGAGCGCAAACATGCTGGCCTTTACCGCGTGCAGGCCTATCGACGGGCCGCGCAAACCATTCTCGGACTCGATCAACCGGTCGAGGAATTGGTCGCGCACGATGGCCGCAAGACCCTCAAGCAGCTGCCGGGCATCGGTCCGAAGCTGTCCGTCAAGATCGAAACGCTGGTCCGCACTGGCGAGATCGCTAGTTTGAAAGGAGCGGAAAAGGAACCAGTAACCGTTTGAGACCCGTTCATGCAAACGCTGCGGCGAGTTCTGGAGATGATTCGCTTCAGCCACACGCTCTTCGCGCTTCCCTTCGCTCTCTTTAGCGCCATCCTTGCCTGGTACGGGAAGAACGCCTTTTCATTCGTCGAATTTGGCGGCATCCTCCTTTGCATGGTCTTCGCCCGCAGCGCGGCCATGGCTTTCAACCGGCTGGCGGATCGCGATGTGGACGCCCTGAATCCTCGCACGGCGTCCCGGCATCTGCCCAGCGGCCAGCTGACCGTCGCGGGCGTCTGGGTCTTCACCTTGCTGTGCAGCGCCGGCTTCGTCGCCAGCACGGCGATCTTCCTCGTTGAAGGCAATCCCTGGCCGATCTATCTGGCGGTTCCCGTCTTGCTCTTTTTGCTGGGCTACTCGTACACCAAGCGATTCACCGCCCTGGCGCACTTTTGGCTCGGCGCCTCGCTGATGATGGCGCCGGCGGCGGCGTGGATCGCGATCCGGGGATTCGAGGATTGGCCCATCCCACTCGTCGTCGGCGCCGCCGTCCTATTCTGGGTCGCGGGGTTCGACATCATCTACGCCTGTCAAGACGCCGAGTTTGATCGCCAGGCCAGGCTGCATAGCATTCCCGCCTGGCTGGGCGTGCCAAGGGCCCTGCGGCTCGCAACGCTAAGCCATGCGGCCATGATCGTGATGTTGATGGTGCTGTACTACCTGGCGTCGCCGCCGAACGGCCCGCTCGGTCTGGTGTTCCTGGGCGGACTGGGCTGCGTCACCGCGCTTTTGGTGTTCGAGCACGCGCTCGTGAAGGCGGACGACCTGACGCGCGTCAACCAGGCGTTCTTCAACGTCAACGTCATCATCAGCATTGGCCTCCTGGTGATCCTGCTGGTGGAGGTGGCGCTGCAGCGGTGGATTTAACAAATTTAGCCGCTCGCCAAAGGCGAGCGGCTAAACGGCGAGTTCGGGATTTGGCTTGTTTTCCGGATGCCGACACTTCAAACTGATCGGAGAGGTGCTCCCATGAATCCACAATCATTTTCCATCGCCTGTATGGTCGCGTTGCTGGCCGCGCTGCCGCTTTACGCCGGCGATGGCAAGATCAAGAGCGAGAAAAAGATTGTCTACGGCAAAGGCGCCGAGGTCGATCTGGAACTCGATCTGGCAATGCCCGCCAGCGGCGCGGGGCCTTTTCCCGCGGTCGTGTGTATTCATGGCGGCGGTTGGCGCGGCGGCAGTCGCCAGTCGCTCAACGGGTTGACCGAGTTGCTCGCGCGCAACGGGTTCGTCGCGGTCACCGTGTCCTACCGCTTCGCGCCGAAGTATCGCTTTCCCGCCCAGATCGAGGATTGCAAGGCGGCCGTCCGCTGGCTCCGCGCCAATGCCAAGAAATACAAGATCAACCCGGATCGCGTCGGCGCCGTCGGCTTTTCCGCAGGCGGCCATCTCGCCTGCTTGCTCGGCGCCGCCACGGAAGCCGCGGGACTTGAAGGCAAGGGCGGAAATCCCAGCCAATCCACGCGCGTGCAGGCCGTCGTCAGCTACTTCGGGCCGACCGATTTCACCGTCAAGACCTGGGCCAACGACGTCGAGAACATCTTCTTCATCCCGCTGCTGGGCGGGCGCTTTGAAGACAAGAAGGACGACTACCGCAAATGCTCCCCGCTCATCTATTGCCGCAAGGACTGCCCGCCGTTTCTTTTCTTCCACGGCGCCAAAGATGTGCTGGTTGGCATCGAGCATTCGCGGAAGATGTCGAAGAAGCTGACCGACCTCGGCGTGTCCGCGAAACTGGTGACGCTCCCCGACGCCGGGCACGGCTGGGGCGGAGCAAAGCTGACCACGACGCTCAATCAAACCGTGCATTTTTTCAAGGACAAGCTGCAAAAATGACTCGGCTCATCGCTGAACTCGATGTGAAAACACCCCGGCGGGAACACGGCTTCTTGTTCACGGCCGCCCGGTGGCTTTTCGCCGCGGCGCTGCTGGCGTCGATGCTGTTCGCGCACGGCTGCCACGGCGATGAGGACCACGAACTATTCACGACCTGCGTGGAGTGGTTGAGCAAATGACGCGCCCTCAATGCGGGACCGCCATCGGGATGGGGCGCGGGTACATATCCAGCTTGCGAAACTCCTCGCGGCGGAAATGCGACGCGAGGAAGTTTTGCATGGCGGTCAATTGCGGGTCGTCGATCCCGCGGTAGCCGCCCACGGTCACAAAGCTGCAATATCGGCAATGGAGAACATAGCTTTCTGGCAAGCCGGCCTTGCGCAGGCCTTCGGCCAGGTTGTGGGCGTTATGGGCGGCATGATCCTGCCATTCGCGTCCCGTGGGACGAAGCAAAGTCTTCCAAATGCTTCGCGAATCAACGTCCTGACCTACGGTTTTGTGCGGTGTACTGAATTGCTTGACGACCAGAGTTAGCTTGGCCTTGCATTGCAAGAGACTGTATTTTTCGCCATCGTTGACCTTGCGGAGGTATTTCATGTCGTCGTCGTGAGTGGAACCCACGTGATCTGGCGGAAGCGACGGATTGCGCGTCAGAAATGCGCTCAAGAATGGGTTATTATAGGCCACGCCCATTTGCTTGACCTTCTCCAGTTTTTTTGTCTTTTCATTGGGGGCCTCGTGATCGACCCTGATGATGTCGAGCAACTTCACATCGAAGTTGCTGCGGTCGATCTTGATTGCCCGCATCTTTTTTAGAGCGGCTGCCCCTTCATCGTAGCTGCGATACCCGCCCAGCAGCACCCCGGTTTGTTCCTTGATTCGGACGGCCCGTACCGGGATCGGCACAAAACTACCTTTGAAGCCCGCCTCGGCGAGCTCTTCCGTTTGTTTTTTTCGCAACTCTTGCACGCGCTTGTACTCGGCTTCCTTTTCCTTGGCGCCGTAGTTGAAGACGTGGGCCCGCAGCTTGTAGGACTTCCAGAGCTGCTCGACCATCCTGCGCGCCATCGTCGGCGCTTCGGGGCCGGAATAGGAAATCACGTAGATTGCCCAGGGGCCGACATCGGGGGTAATCTGGAGGTCCTTGTTGGTATTGGAGTTCGACGGCGGCAAGGCGATGCGTTCCGGTCTGGTCTGGAAGGGGTTGGAAAGCAAACCGCCCGGGGCCGCCGACGCCCGGGGCACATACGACGGCAGCACCGGAGCCGACGGCGTATCGAGTCCGGGGATGCGCAGGGTTGCTCCCTTCTCGCCCGGCCCCAGCGGCGCGGACTTGCCGGCCGGGAACTGCCCGTGGCTGGTATTGTCCACGATGACGCCCACGGCCATACTCAGAACGGCCAAGCTCCCCAACCAGCGCTTCATGGCACGACGCCTCCCTATATCCCTGGATATCGGAAGCGTCCGTATAACGGCAATCGGAGGGTGTGTCCAGATGAATCTGATTGGGGTAGTGTCTCAGTTTGACCGTAGACCTCACGCGGAGCGTGAGGTCTACGATCCGCAGACGCAAAGTGAGACACCACACGCACCTGACGTGCCGATCACTTCGGCAAGGCCTTTGGCGCCGTGAATTGCTGCCAGCCTTCGCCATCGAGGGCGCGCAGGAAGTTGACCAGGTCGGACTTGTCCTGCTTGGTGAGTTTGAGCGGACGGATATCCTGGTGAAGCCATTGGTTCTTGATGCCGCCCTTGTCGTAGTGCTCAACGACTTCTTCCAGGGTCTTGAGGCTGCCGTCGTGCATGTAGGGGCCGGTGCGGGAAATGTCGCGCAGGCCGGGGGTCTTGAAGGCTCCCTTGTCGGCGTCTTTCTTGGTCACGTTGTATCGGCCCCAATCGGGTTTCGGCCTGTCCATGCCGATGCCGATGTTGGCAAACTGGTTGGTGGTGAACGCCGCCCCGTCGTGGCAGCTATCGCAGCGGGCGTTGTTGGAGAAAAAGACGTTCATGCCGCGTTGCTGGCTTTCGGTCAAGGCGTTCTTGTCTCCTGCCTTGAACTTGTCGAAGGCGGAGTTTCCCGAGAGGACCATTCGTTCAAACGTGGCGATGGCCATGGCGACATGGTCGATGGTGAACTTCTCGGTGCCGAAAACTTTCTTGAAGCGCTGGCGATATCCCTTGACCTGGCGCAGTCGATCGACGCAGGTGGCGTGGGCCCTGGCGGCATCTTTTTCGCTGGTCATTTCGATGGGATTGGCGATGGGCCCTTTCGCTTGATCTTCGAGCGAGGAGGCGCGTCCGTCCCAGAACTGGGCGGCGCCGTAGACGCGATTGATGACGGTAGGAGCGCTGCGGCCGCCCTTCTGCCCGCCGATTCCGGTGGACACCGGCTTGCCATCCCCGAAGGCGTGTTCTGGCGCATGGCAACTCGCGCACGATACGGAACCGTCGGACGAGACCCTGGTATCGAAGAACAGCAGCCAGCCCAGCTCGGCCTTCTCCGGCGTGTAAGGATTTTCATCGGGCCAAACGATCTCGACCAGGCCGCGCGGAATCTTGGGTCCGTCGGGAGGAAACAGGGATTTTTTTGGCGGGACCTTTTTGGCCGGCTGCGCGCGTCCGACCGGCGATGCGACCTTGAACGTGAAAACCAATGCCGCGCAGAGAACAGCCAAACCGACCAAGGCACGCAGTCGCATGAAAAGGTCCCCCCGTCGCAAAAACATTCGTTTAGCGCCCGCAGGCGTCGCACGAGCGCTAAACGTAAACGGCCTTCGGAATTACTTCTTGAGATAACCGCGAACGTACAGGGCGTTCAGTCCCTTGAATTCGGAGAGCGTGCCGGTGACTTCCATGACATAGGCCATATTTTCGATGGCCGCGGTGCGGAAGGTGGTGAGCCCGTCACGGCGTTGATCGTGTTCCTCGTCCATCAGCAGATAGACCGTGCCGTCTTTCGCCAACAGGCCGATGGGCTGGCCGTTCTTCAGGCATTTTTGGCCGCAGTCGCGATGTTTCGTGCCGTGTTTGCCAAGCTGGGTGTAGCAGGAGAAATCGATGATTTCGCCGACGACGGTGACGACCTTGCCCTTGAGCGGCTTGCCGTTGACGCCTGCGGCGAGCGTGGTGGCGCTCCACGGCGCCTTGGTCTTCTTGCCGAGCTTGCCGAATGGCTTTTCGTAGGTTCCCTTGTCGGGCGTCATCTGGGGGAAAAGGATGTCCTTGGCGCTGACGGCGGTGATGATGAGGCAGCCGGCGCAGCCCAGGGCGATGGCGATTTTCTGAAGCGACATTGGGAGTGCTCCTTTCGGAATCGGTCAAAAAGGTGTTCTGTTTGGGGGGATTTTCGCTCGTCAATCAGTATAAGGGAGCGCGGGATCAAAGCAAGGGGATTGCCACGAATCGCACCGGCCGGCGCGGCGTCAATCATTTCAACCGCTTCTTCTTGCGCAGCAATTCGTCAATCCACTTGGCGTTTTTTTTCGTGAGCGGCGGCGGGCATTGGCCGCGATAGTCGATGCGCTCGTCAAATCGGCCAGCGTCGTAACACTGGTCCACAAGGGCTTGCAGATCCATGATCACGTCGACGTCGGTTCCCGCCAAGGGAATTTCAAAGCGAGGCAGCCGCTCGGGCAGGGCCCGGGGCCACACGCGAAACTTGTTGCGCCAGCCGCCCTTGTGCAGACAGATCAAATAATCCCAGCCGTTTTCGTCGAGCCGATCGCGCGGCACCATGACGGTATGCTGCCCGGCACGAAGCAGATCGATCTCGATGAGATGCGTCTTGCTCGTGCGAAGCTCCTCTTGCTTTTCGAGATACAAATCGCGGCCTTCGCCTGGTTTCTTGTTGGTCGGACTCAGGACTTCCAGAACCGCAATCAGCGTGCCGGGTTTTCGCGCCAGATGAATCTCGATGAACGGCTCCCGAAATTCCGCTGGCGGGAATTCGATGTCCAGGGCGGGATCAGCGTCCAGAACGGCGACCGCCGCGGCGCCGGAACCAATACGAGCCGTCTGGCGTGGGTGCTTCACGACATGAACATCGGGATAGCGCGTCCGCGGCGGTTCGATCAGGAAGACACGCTCCTCGATTGTGGCCACGTAGCCGTGTGGCAGGTGGCGATTCAATTCCATCCACGCCAACGAAATCAGACCTTGATGAACCGTGGGCCAGATTGCCGGCTCTTCAAGGAAAGGATCCATGCCCGGAAACGGACTCGGCATGCGCAAACTCCTGGAACTGGTTGATGAGGCTATTATGTCATAATCAAGGCGCGGCGCAAAGGGATCCCGCAGCCTCTCGGCTGCGGGCTTGGGGTTGGCGCTATCGCCGCGGCGTGATCTTGAGGTTGTCGAACGCGATGCACAGACTTCGTCGCATGAAATACTCCTTGGCGAATGGGGTTGCTGTGAAATATTTGATAGCGAAAACCGTGGGAATGCAAACAAAAAGCGAACTTCGACTAGGCGAAAAATCGACGAGCGGTTAAAGTGGCGCATGCCAATATCCTCGTCTAGCCGCGACCCGCAGGGGAGCGCTGCGGCGCCCGGTCGCCAAGGGCGAGCCGCTTAACAATCTGGAACCCTTGCATGGACGCTAACAAGTCATCACGAGTCGTCTTGATTCACGATTGGCTCACCGGCATGCGCGGCGGCGAGAAGTGTCTGGAGGCAATGTGCCGGCGCTGGCCCGAGGCGCCGCTCCACACGTTGATCCACAAACGCGGCTCCGTCAGCGCGACGATCGAGAATCATCCCATCGTCACCAGCTTCCTGAACCAGTTGCCGCGCGTGGATCGCTACTACCGCTACTTGCTGCCGTTGATGCCCTGGGCGGTCGGGTGGAAGCTGCCCGATTGCGATCTAGTCCTGAGTTCCAGCCACTGCGTGGCCAAGGGAGTGCAGGCGCCCCCGGGTGCGTTGCACTTTTGCTATTGCTACACGCCGATGCGTTACGCCTGGCATATGCAGGGTTCCTACTTCCGCGACCGGCGCTGGTACGATCTGAAATCCGCGCTGGCCGTGCGCATTCTCAACCGCTTGCGCGAATGGGATCGCCGCACCGCGGACGG
Organism: Planctomycetota bacterium; assembly: GCA_016191165.1. Taxonomy (GTDB): domain Bacteria; phylum Planctomycetota; class Planctomycetia; order Gemmatales; family Gemmataceae; genus SIAQ01. The sequence continues at coordinate 4,980 of JACPPF010000037.1, read as the reverse complement.
CGTGACGCACTTCATCGCCATCAGCGACACCGTTCGTCAGCGAATACGCGAATGCTACGATCGCGACAGTGTGGTCATCTATCCGCCGGTCGATACTCGATTTTACGCACCCGCCGATGTGCCACGAGAGAACTACTATCTGATCCTCTCCGCGTTCGCGCCGTACAAACGGCTCGATCTGGCGATCGACGCTTGTCGCAAACTTGGGCGAAAGCTGGTGGTGATTGGCTCCGGCCAGGACGAGAAGAAGTTGCGGCATCTGGCGGATGACAAGATTCAGTTCCTGGGCTGGCAGCCTGACGACGTGGTGCGCGATCATTTGCGCCGCTGCCAGGCGCTGCTGTTCCCCGGCGAAGAAGATTTCGGTATCGTGCCGGTCGAGGCGCAGGCGTGCGGTACTCCCGTGATCGCGTTTGGCCGAGGGGGAGCGACCGAGACCGTCATTCCCTGGCCGCGACCTGAGGCCACCGGGTTTTGGTTTGAAGAGCAATCCGTTGACAGCCTCGCAGCGACTCTTGAGCAATTCGAGCGACACCGCGACGCCTGCGACCCGCGCCATCTGCGTGCGCATGCCCTGCGATTTCGGGCGGAGCGCTACGAGGACGAACTGTTCGCGTATGTGGAAAGTGTGATGGGAGGCTGCGCGCGGGCGGCGGCGTGACCGATCCCCAGGATTCGCTGCGCTCATCCTGGGGCTTGCCGGTCAGGGCTGCTGGACACGATACACCGGCACGATCACCGTCGTTTGACACGGAACCCACACGCAATAACGCCGGACCGTCCAGGTTTGTATTTGCGTCACCTCGGGGACGTAGCTCACCTGATCGACCATCTGGTACTCCTGCACCCAGCGGCTGACGCGCACGTCCACATCGCGTTCCTCCCGGCGATAATCGACCTCGACACAGCGAACCCGCTCCCGCACCCAGTGCGGATAACACGACGCGAAACAGCAACCCGTGCAGGGGTCGATCACCATGATCGGGACCATCACGCAACGCGCCGCCTCCCGTTCCACCTCGCGCGGCACCGGCGTGTAGTACGATGTCCGTACTCGCTCGTCAAATTGCTTCAGTTTCCATACCCAGGTCGCCACCGGCGTCACGACCTTGCGATAGCTCACGCTCGGCACCACGCACGGGATTCGCTCCTCCCGCCATTCGGGCCGGTAGGAAACGACCTGACGCGCTTCAAAAGTGACGCAATCGGGCATTGGAAACGCTGGATACCAACCGCCGTGGACCGACGAAGCCGTCAGGGCTGCGAAGGCGAACCGCAAAACCAAAGAGAGTACAATCGTCATGGCACGCTCCCCACCAAATGAATGATGCTGGCAGCATTATTCTCCCAGATGTCACAACCGATTTCAACGATAAAATGGATGAAATGGGCAAGACTTGCGGTCTCTTTGCCACAATTGCCTAATCGTTGCAGCATCCCGAAAAACGTCGAATTTTTCGGGACAATCTGCACTGTAATTGACCGGCAGGTGTAAAACAGGTTAAACTAAACCTACACCAAGGACCGGGGCGCTTCTTTCCGAGGATCGGACGATGAAAAAACTCCTCCTGGGCTTGCTACTGCTTAGCCCGCTCGCCGCTTATCCCTTTCTCCGCGACGACCGTGACGTTTGCCTGCCCCCGAACTTAAATATTCCGAACCCAGGGCCGCCGCCGCTGACACAGGACGAACGGCTCGTTCTTGGTTCGCTGGCGTTTCTGCCGGGCCAGGCGTTTCCCGGCGCGATTCCCTGGGGCCCGTTGCGCGACATCGGCGAGCAGCGGACGAAAGTCATGGACGACCTGGCCAGGACCAGGCCGCTGGCGTTTCTCGAACATTGCCTTGAACATTACAAGAAGGAAGTGGCGGGCTATCGCGTTCTTTTCCTCAAGCAAGAGCGCGTGCAGGGCAAGCTCAGGCCCAAGGAAAAAATCGTCGCTCATTTCCGCGAGAAGCCGTTCAGTGTGCACATGAACTGGCTCGAAGGCCGGGCCCGAGCGATTCGCACGCTGTACGTGCAGGGAGAAAACGACGACAAGCTGGTGGCCCGCATCATGTTCGGCCGTTTTGAAAGCCCGCTGCTGATCTCACGGCGCACTGATGACCCCGAAGCCCTGGCGACCAGTCGATTCACGATCAGGGAATTCGGCATCTTCAAGGGCGCGGAGAATACCGTCAACGCCATGAAGAAAGCGCAACAAATCGGCACACTGAGCGTGCGTTATGAAGGCATCGTTCCGCTGTCGCAGGTGGGAGAGCGCCTTTGCTACAAGTTCGTGCGTTCGCCGTACGATCCCAAGGACTGGGAAACCGATCTCGACAAGGAAGAGAAACTGAACGAGTTAACGATCTACATCGACCGGGAAATGCTCATGCAAGTCGGTTCGGTGCTGAAAGACACCGAGGGCAACCTGATCGCGGAGTATTTCTTCCGGGTCATCGACCTCAATCCCCAATTCGATGCGAGACAGTTCACGCAAAAGAAGCTCTAACGGCGCTTGCGGCGGCGCGGCGATTCATCACGCCTTCCGAGCCTGAGCGCCAGCGAAGGGCAAAGGGCAACCGTTTGTTCAGCCGTTCGCTTGGGCTCATGCTCGGAAAACTTCAGATCACTCGCCCCGTTTCAACTCGCGGATGAAGACGTTGCGGAACTGGACCGCGTTTTCACCTGCGAGAGCGATTGGGCCAGACTTGGCCGCGCCTTTTTCCAGCTGGCCGACATCCGTTACATCTTTGCCATCGATGATGATGCGGTAGGTGTTGCCCTTCACTCGAAGCACGGCCCGGCTCCAACCCTTTTCCGCGCGACCAGCCACGATCCCGGTGACGCGGCTGCCGCGCATGAAGATGACGCCGCCCGGTTTGGAGTCGCAAACCAATTCGAAATCACCATAGGATTTCTCGCTCCACAAGACCGATTCTGTCTCGCCGCCTTTGCCATTGTAATTGAGAACACCGTCGCTCATTTTCCAGTGGGTCTTGTGCTCGTCGGTCGCTTTCCAGCCGTTCAGGTCAAGGCCGGTGAAGACGCACTTCCAGCCCTTATCCACGTCGCAGATTTCGTTGGGCTTCGGGTTGGTGCTCGGCAGTTCCTTGATCTTGAGGTTCTTGAAGCGGCACTCCGAGCCTTCGGATTCGAGCGCGAGGTAGCCTTTGCGTGGGTTGCTTTGGGAAACGCCGGAGACTTCCTTGCCGTTGACAGCCAGTTTCAGCACGCCGTTGTTGGCGGTGACGCGGTAGTGGTTCCATTCGTATTCGCCCTTGCAGCGGTTTTCGCTGGGCAGACAGCGCTCCCATTTCAGGGGATGCGCGCGGTCCGGCCTGCATTTGGCGCCGTGGATGCTGAAGAGGTCGCCGTGGCTGGTGTAGCCGGTCGCGCCGGTTTTCGCGACGGTGGAGCGCAGGCCGACGAGCACCTGGACCTCGATGCTGCGCGTGTAGCCGGTGCCGACGGCCGGCAAAGGATCACCCCAGACGAACATTCCGGAGTTGCCAACGTTGCCCTCGTGGACCAGGAGTTCGCCCGATTTTCTCGTGACTTCCTTGTCGCGAATCTTCTTCGGGGCGTGGAGCCATTCGAATTCGAGGATGAAGTTCTCATACTGCCGATCCGTGCGGAGATAGCCCGTGGGCTTGCCGGTGGTGATGATCATCTTGTCCTTGACGAACCAGGTGCTGGGCGCGCAGTTGACGTTATGCCAGCCGGCGAGGTCCTTGCCGTTGAAGAGGGGCTTGAATCCATCCTGGGCGTGGGCGGAGTTCGCGCTAAACAGGAGCAGGGCAAGCAGGGTGATGAGGCGGTGCATGAACGGGGTCCTCCGGTGCGGGGTAGGTTTGATGACGCGGACCGCAGTGCATGGAGGATTGTAGTCCGCGCGCCCAGGATTGTCACATCCGAGCCCGAGCGCCAGCTGGGAGACCCTTCCGGGCGCTCAGGCTCGGAAATTTTCCTCGCCTGGCGGGATCGTGACCTATAGTTTCGTGAGCCCAAAACCCCGGCGGAGGTGTTGTCATGTTTGTCGCTTTGAAGCTGAAACGGTGGGTCGCCGACCCGGTTGAGAGCATCTTCATGCAGGTTCCCCGCGCCCTGGCGGCGTCCGTCCTCGCGCTGGCGGTGGATTTCATCCTCCTGGAACTTTGCATTCGCCTGGTGGGCATGTCGGCGGTGCCGGCGGCGATCCTCGGCTACCTGGCGGGCGGGGTGCTTCAGTATGTCCTGTGTTCTGTTTGGGTCTTTTCGACCTCGCTCAAGAGCGATGCAGCTGGCTTCCTGGTCTTCACCGTCCTCTCCCTGGTAGGGCTTGGGATCACCTGGATTGTCGTGCTGGTCGCTCATGATTGGGCCGGGCTGCCGGTCGAAATCGCGAAGGTCGGCGCCGTGGGCCTGGCCTTTACCTGGAACTTCCTGAGCCGAAAGTACCTGTTGTTTCGGAACGAAAATGCGATCGCAAAGTAAGCCGCCGTCTTCGTTTAGCGCCCGCATGGGGCTTTGCAACGCATTGACGACTTGCAACGCATAAGGACAGGGCGCAACGTATTGCGTCGGCCCGACCCTCACTCAAGAATGTCGGTGAGTGAACAGTTAATGGCTGTGGCAAATTGAAGCACTGTTGTCAGTCGGGGGTCAGTTTCCGATTCCGTGCTCAGCAGTCGTGATACCGCTTGACGTGCTCCCGATTTGGAAAATCCCATTGCGACCCCAATTTCTTCCTGGGTCATCCCGCTTTCCTTCGCGGCCTCTCGCATCTTATCCCGAATGTTTTTCAGTGATGGTATTGTCTTTCGCATATCAACAGTCTACACATACGTAGTCAAGAAGTCAAATGTCACGATAGCGGAGTGAGGCTATTGCGAAGTTCGCGGTCCCGCTCTTTTTCCTAACGGCAGCGGTGTCGGCAAATGCGGTTCCCCCAGCGATCACGTAGTTTTAAGCGGATTGATGCGGCGAAATTTTTTTTCCCTCGATTTTTCGACCAGCCT
>JACPPF010000036.1 GCA_016191165.1 Planctomycetota bacterium | reverse complement strand
GAGATCTTGCAAATTCTCAGCATCACGCTTTTCGAGAAAACCCAGCTTTTTACCATGCTAAACGCACTCGGCGAACAGAAGGAAAAAACGCCCAGTCATAAACAGTTGACACTATTCGACATATAACCGGACAGTAGTGATAAGTTTCGATGGATTACGAAACCGGCGCGGAGGTGGGGTTTGCGCAGTGGTCGCACAACGAGGGTGCGAATTTGGCGCCGGCTGTTGCTGGCTGGGTTGGCGTGTTTGCTGACTTCGCGGGCCGGCTTGGTGCAGTCTCCGGTCATTGTCAACGGCGGGTCGGCACGGATTGGGCCACCCGTGACGCCCGCGGAGCCGGGCGCCAGCGTTTTGGAGTTCACGCCGCGCAATTCCCCCGGCTCGGGTCTGCCGATCAGTCAGGTCGTCACGTTGCCATCGTCGGCGTCGCCAAGCGTTCTGAATTTCGACCCGGCCCCTTCGGGCGAATCGGAAACACTCCTTTTCGACAGCGCGAGCCCGGCGTCGAATCGCCAGGAAATCATGTTTAGTTGGCTGCCCGCACCGCGCTTTGCCGATGCGCCGAGGCTTCCAGCCGATTCGCCACTCGTGCCGATGCAGACTCGAGAGCCGCCGCTGGCGCTGGCCTCGGCGTTTTGCCCGGCGCCAAAAAAGGCGGCTCGCGCATCGCGCGTTTTTCCGACGATGCCAGGAACCGTTCCGTCAGACACGATGAAACTCGCCGTCGCTCAGCATGTCGATGTTGTGCGGGTGTCCTTCAACAGGCCGCGCGGGATTGTCAAGGCGGTTCCGGCCTTTGCCGGCGCGATCGGCCTGGAATGCCCCGCTATACCCGATTGGTCTGGGGCCTCGGCAAGATTGGTGGCGCCTGTGACGGAGGAGGTTGAAACCTACGCGGCCTTTGGAGTTCCGGCACTGGCTCCGTTGCCGTGGAGGTGAGAAAGGAAGATCGACCCGGAATCACCCACGTCCAGATCGACAGGCGGAAAAAAAATGTCCTGCACTCCGAAACCAGTGTCGCCCAATCACTGGAACCGTTGTGCAGGACAATTGAATTATAACGTTCCAGAAAGACTTGTCCAGGCATTCCCAATAAAACAAAGGCCTCAATCAAGGCAGAGGTCTATTCACCGTGGAGAGCCCGGCGAAGGGTAATGTTCGCCGTATTCGGTAAATAAACTGGCTCCACTCGCAAGTGTGGGACCGCCCCCGAGCTTGCGTTCGGGGCTGGTGAAGCCCCTTTCTCCCCGATGAAGGCGGGCGCAGGACGCGCAACAAGTTCATTCAGCCGCGGGCTTGGCGAATGTCTTCGCGTCGAGTTTGTCGTGGGCCTTCATGGAGACGGTTTCCGATTCGACGAAGAGCTTGCCGTCGTGCTTCAACGCGAGTTTGTGAGGCATCTTGACGCCTTCGACGGCCCGAAACTCGCTGAAAAACAACTCGACTTCGACCACCTTGTTCGCCTCCTGGCTGTGGTTGCGGTAGGCAGCCTTGATCAGGAGATTGCTCGTCTTGTCGAAGTAGAGCTTCACGTCCGGGTAATTTTTTCGCGTGACCTGCACGACGCTGGCATGGTGCTTGCCGACTTTGGCGTCGTCGAGGGGCTTCAGCTGGAATGCCTTGTCCTTGAGAGGCCAAAGCGCGATGATCAGGCTTGCGCTCCGATCGACTTTCTGTGCGGCGATTTGTTCGGGCTTCATGTCGATGGTCTGGCCGCCCGCCTGGATCCACCCCTTGTCGCCGTTGACGATCATGGTGAAGACGCCTTCGATCTCCATGCGAAGCTGACCGGGATGCTGAACGGTCATCACACCGTTGTAGGGTTGCCCATCCCCCATGCCGTAGTATTTTCCCTTGTCCTTGACGGTGTAGGCCTTGAATTTGGCGAGATTCGCCTCGCCGCCGATGGCTTGAATGGCCTTGGCAACAACCGCCCGGCCGTCATCCCCGCCGGATTGAGCAAGGCCGCACGAGATCAACAGGACCGCCGACCCCAGGGGCGCATACAGGTAACGCATGCCAAATCTCCAGAGAAGTGGATTGTCGCAAATAGGGAACTGTACTTTTTGTGATAGCGACGTGGCAGCGGTTTTCCAGAGGAATCAAAAGATACGGGCAAGCGGCGATGAGCTCTTTCATGGTTTCCTAATCGCGAGAATCGTACAATCTTCACAGGTCCTTAACCGATTCTCCTGGCGGGTACGAATCATGCGCAGGCCCTTCATCGGATTGGCGATATTTCTGGCTGTGGCCCTTTCTTCCGCGGCGATTCTGACCGGACGCGCGCAAGTCAAATCGACCAGCCCACCGCCCACCAAACGGGCCGATGTGTTCGCACCCAATAAGCTTTGGACCCTCCATCTCAAGTTCGGCGCCAAGGAGTACCAGGGACTGACCCCCAAGGGCGGCGGGTTCGGCTTCGGGTTTGGCAAAAAGGATTTCGGCCCGCCCAAGAATAAGGAGGAAATCAAAAAGGATCCCAACGCGAACACCGACATCCATAAAAACAAGGCCTTCGGCACCGAGTTTCCCTGGGTCAAGGGAGATCTGGAATTCGCGGGCAAGCTTGTCACAAGCGTCGGCATCCGTTACAAGGGCAACTCGACCTACAACATGGCTCAGCAGGGGTTGAAGCGCCCCTTCAAGATCGACGTCAATCATTTTGTGCCGGACCAAAAATTGCACGGCCTGGGCGGCTTCGCGCTGGGCAACAATATCGCCGATCCGACCCGGCTGAAGGAAACGCTGGGCTTCGAGATCTTTCGCGCGGCCGGCGTCCCCGCGCCGCGCACCGCGTTTGTCAAACTTTATCTGACAGTGACGGACAGCCACCAGAATGCCTATGTCGGGCTCTACACGATGATTGAACCCGTGGACAAGCCGTTCTTGCGCGAACGATTCAAGAGCGACAGGGGCATGTTGCTCAAACCTGAACGGATTCAGGGGATTCCGTATAGGGGAGAAAGCTGGAGCGCCTACAAGGACTTCTTCAATCCCAAACGCACGCCGACCGAGAAGCAAAAACGCCGGCTGATTGAATTTGCCCGCCTCGTCAACCAGGCGGATGATGCGACGTTCAACAAGAAAATTGGCGAGGTTCTCGACGTGGATAACTTCCTGCGTTTCGCGGCCGCCAACAGCATGATCGCCAACCTCGATAGCTTTTTCGGCCTGGGGCACAACTATTTTCTCTACCTCAATCCGAAAACGAACAAATTCAACTTCATTCCGTGGGACCTGGACCTGGCGTTCGGCGGCATGGGCTTTGGCGGCCCGGATCAAACGGACTGGAGCATCGCCCAACCCTACATGGGCAAGAACCGCCTGACGGAGCGCGTCCTGGCGATCAAGTCGCACAACGACGCCTATCGCGGCCACCTCCGCGCCTTGACGCAGGGCGTATGCAGCCCCAAGGCCATGCGTGGTCGCATCGACGCGCTCGAAACACTCGTCAAGGACTCCATTGCCAGGGAACCCGCGCAAAAGGGTTTCGGCTTTGGTTTCGGCAAAGGTTTTCCGGGTGGGAAGAAGCAAGACCTACGCGACTTCGTGACCAAACGCACGGAGTCGGTCGTCGCCCAGCTCGATGGGAAATCCAAGGGCAAGACCATCGCCGGTTTTAACTTCGGCGGTTTCGGTGGCAAAAAGGGGCCGGGGTTCATGGGTTTCGGCCTGGGCAATCGCCTCGCCAACCCGATCTTGGAGTATGCCGACAAGGACAAAAATGGTAAGCTCAGTCTTGACGAATTCAAGGCAGCCGCCGTGAAACTTTTCGAGGCGGCGGGCGGAGCGCCCAAGAAGGCGATCGAGGAGAAGGGACTGCTGGCGGCGCTGGACAAGGCGATACCGCCACCGCCCGGTTTCGGAGGTTTCAAACCTCCTCCCGGTGGGTTCAAGGGGTTTAGTCCGTCGGGCGGGGTGGCCGGCGCGATCATGAAACAGGGCGGCGCCGGCCCGGACAAAAAATTGACGCAGGCCCAGTTCCTCGGCGGCGCGGAAAGGCTGTTCAAGCAATGGGACAAAAACAAGAACGAAGCCCTGGAGGAGAAAGAACTGGTTGACGGGATCAATCAGTTCCTGCCGCCGCCGCGGTTTGGCCCGCGCCCGGGTTTTGGCCCCGGGCCAGGCGACCCGAAGAAAGATTTTCCCGGCAAGGAAAGCCCAAAGGAGAAAAATCGATGAGCGAGGGGGTGGCCTTTCCGTCTTTGAATCGGCCCAGCGATGAAGACGGCCAATCGACCGGCTCAGCTTCGGCGGACATTCGCGAGATCGCGGCCGGGCTTTTCGCCCGGCACGAGGCCGCGTCGCTTTCCCCGTCGTTATGGCAGGATCGCGAGGAGCCGGCCTTTGAATTCAAGTTTCAGGTTGACCAGACCAAGGCACGCGATCTCGCCACCTGGGCGGCGGAGCATTTGAATCTGGACCCCCACGCCGATCCCCAGTTGGAGAATTCCTATCGCGTTCACGGTCTTTATTTCGACACGCCCTTTCTGGACGTGTACCACCGTTCTCCTGGGTTCAAGAAGCGCAAGTTCCGCCTGCGCCGTTATGGTGAAGGGGCGACGATCTTCCTCGAACAGAAGCGCAAGAGCGCAGGCCGCGTCGCCAAACGCCGCGTCCCCATAGGGGAAGGCGATCTTGCACGCCTGCGTGAGCCCTACGCCGAGGTGGAATGGCCCGGCGTCTGGTTTCATCGCCGCATCAGCCAGCGGCAGTTGCAGCCGTCGTGCCTGATCAGTTATTGCCGGCAAGCTTATTTCGGCCACAACGCGGAGGGGCCGCTCCGCATGACGCTCGATCGCCAGGTTCGCGCGGGCGACGCCAATGGCTGGTCGATTGCAACGCTCGCCGATGGGGGGCCGACGCTGACCGAGCAGGTGCTGCTGGAGTTGAAATTCCGCCGCCATCTGCCCGCGTTGTTCAAGGCCCTGATGCAAGACTTCGCCCTCACGCCAGGCCCGCTCTCCAAATATCGGCTGGCGATTCAATCGCTGGGCCGGGCCAATCTCGGCGCGGGGGGAGGCCCCGATGCTTGATATGGGGGATTGGCTCAAGGCCACGTTTCCACAGGTGCAAGACCAGACCATCGCGGTTGACACGCTGCTTCAGCGCCTCCTTGCGGCCCTGGTTCTGGGCGCCCTGGTCGCGATTGTCTATCGCTTCACCGAACGAACGCGCTCGGCCGGGACCTCCAGCTTTATTGCCACGCTAATCCTGCTCACCGTGTTGCTGGCGATGGTGGCGCAGGTCATAGGCAACAGCGCGGCACTGGCGTTCAGCCTGGTGGGGATTCTTTCAATCGTTCGCTTTCGCACCATCGTCGAGGACACACGCGATACGGCGTTTGTCATCTTCGCCGTCGTCGAGGGCATGGCGGCAGGTGTGGGCAACCTGGCCGTGGCGGTCGCGGGCCTTTTTGTCGTGAGCCTGGCGACCGTCACGCTGCGTGCCCTGCATTTCTACGCCGAAACGCCACTCGTCGAATGGACTCTCCAGCTGCGCGTGGGCACCGCGGTCCAGGACGCCGCCCCCTGGGAGAATCTGTTCGCCAAGTCTTGCGCAAGCGCGTCGCTTGTCGGCACGGCGACGGCTCGCCAGGGCGCGGCTCTCGATCTGACCTACAAGCTAAAGCTGAACGCCGAGGTCACGCCGATGCAGTTTCTCAACGCGCTAAATCGCCTTGAAGGAATTCAGAATCTGGAGCTGAAGCGCACGTAGGAATTTGGCGCAAAAAACGTTTGGACAATTTGTCGGCCCGTGGTAGGATCGCCGGTTAGCCGCGCGTACCTGACGGGCGGGATCGCCAAGGCAAAATGGGGGAGGAACGCCAATGTCAAGCAAGTTGAATCGCCGTGGATTCATGGCCGCCGCCGGCGCGACCGGGGTTGCCGCCAGTTTGATCACGGCAGACGCGAGTCACGCCGCCGCGGTGCAGAACGCCAACCGGCGCGTCATCGTCGGCGTCATGGGCACAGGCGGACGCGGCACGGGTTTGGCCAGCGCTTTTGCCCGGTTGCCCAATGTCGAGGTGAGTGTTGTGTGCGACGTCGATGCCGCCCGCGTGGGGCGCGCGTCGGCCGCGGTGGCCAAGGTCACCGGGCGCCCCGGCCCGCGCGCCGTGGAAGATTTCCGCCGCATCCTCGACGACAAGGCCGTCGATCTTCTCGTCGTCGCGACCTGCAATCACTGGCACGCCCCGGCCGCGATCCTGGCTTGCGCTGCCGGTAAACATGTCTATGTTGAAAAACCGTGCAGCTACAACCCGCGTGAGGGCGAACTGCTCGTTCAGGCGGCGCGCAAGCATCGCCGCAACGTGCAGATGGGCAACCAGCGCCGCAGCTACGCCGGTGTCATTCGCGCCATGGACGAGCTTCGCAACGGCGCCATTGGCCGCGTCTACATGGCTCAGTCCTGGTATCAATCCAACCGCGGTCCGACGGGCCGAGGCAAACCAGCCGATGTCCCCAAGGGGCTCAACTATGCTCTCTGGCAAGGACCGGCGCCGCATCGTCCCTTCCGCGACAACTACCTCCATTACAAATGGCACTGGTTCTGGCACTGGGGCAACGGCGAACTTGGCAACAACGGCATCCACATCATCGACCTGTGCCGCTGGGGTCTCGGCGTCGACTATCCCACGCGCGTCGTCTCCTCCGGCGGACGCTACCGCTTCGATGACGATCAGGAAACTCCCGATTCCCATGTCGTCAGCTTTGAATTCGAGGGCCGCAAGCAGATCACCTGGGAAGGATTCTCGTGCAGTCGGCAGATCGCCCGGCCCTATCACGCCCTCTTCCACGGCGAGCGCGGCACCATGACGCTGTCCGACACCAGCTACGCGTTCTTCGATCCCGCAGGCAAGGAGACTCGCCGCGAAAAGGTTCAGTCCGGCGACACGCCGCACTTCAACAACCTGCTCGCCGCCATCCGCAACAACGAACGCCTCAACAGCGAAATCCTGGAAGGGCACAAGAGCACACTCCTGTGCCACCTCGGCAACATCGCCCACCGCACGGGTCGAACCATCCGCTGCAACTCCAAGGACGGCACGATCCTCAACGACAAGGAAGCCGCCGCTCTCTGGACGCGCGAATACCAGAAGGGTTTTGAGCCACGCGTTTGATCTCGCCTGCCTCGGTTTCCCCTCTCCCAGCGCGAGAGGGGAGCTATTGATTCCCACCCCATTCCCTCTTCACGAAAGGTCTCACCATGATTCGCACCAAGTGGATTCTCGCCGCCGCCGTCGCCCTCGTTGCAACCGGCTTGTTTCAGGCGGACTCGGGCGCCGGCGACAAGAAGAAAAAAAAAGCCAAGCAGAACCTTGCAATCACTCCGATGAACCGCGATATCCCCCGGCACAAACAGTTCCTCAAGATTGCCGAGAAGGGCGGTGTCGAAGTCGTCTTCATCGGCGACTCGATCACCCAGGGCTGGGGCAACAACGCGACCTGGAAGAAACACTACGCTCCGATCAAGGCCGCCAACTTCGGCATCTCCGGCGATCAGACCGGCCATGTCCTCTGGCGCATCACGGTCGGCAAGGAACTTGACACGATCACGCCGAAGGTCGCCGTGGTCATGATCGGCACCAACAACTCGGGCCGCGACTCTGCCGAGCAAATTGCCCAGGGGATCACGCTCATCGTCAAGACGATTCACGAAAAGACGCCGAAGACGAAAGTCCTGCTGCTGGGCGTCTTCCCGCGTGGCGAAAAGGCGGGTACGCCCATCCGTAAAAAACTTGCGACCATCAACACCATCGTCTCCAAACTCGACGACGGCGGCAAGACGGTCAAATACCTCGACATCGGCGAGAAGTTCCTCGAACCGGATGGCACCCTGTCGCGCAAGGTCATGCCCGATTTCCTGCACCTGAGCGCCAAGGGCTACGAAATCTGGGCCGAGGCGATCAATCCCACGCTCCATGACATGTTGAAGTAGTGTTTCTGCCGCCTGCGGTTTCGCGCAAGACTTCGCGCGCGAAACCGCAAGCATGTCAAGGATTTCGCGCCATGCGCAAGACATTTCTCGCCACGATCACGCTGGCCCTCATGGGGGCCGTTTTTTTTCTCACCGCTCAACCGCGGGGCGATCACGCCAGGGTGCGCCTGAAGCTCGTCGATGCCGCCACCGGGAAGAACGTTGTCGGCATGGTTCGGGTTCTTGACCGGTCCGGAAAGCATGTCGTATTGCCGGGGCTATACGATCGCATGACGGCGCTGACCGTGGACAACCCGGGCGTCCACTGGTACATCGTGCCCGTCGGCGGCGCCGAGACGACCTTGCCCCGCGGCAAACTGCGTCTCGAGGCAATCTCCGGACTTGAAACCGGGCTGGCGGCGCTTGACCTCGATCTGACCGCCAAGGCGCCGGCTGAAGTCACGCTCAAGCTGCCGTTTCTCTTTCGCCCCGATGAACTCGGTCTGGTCGCGGGCAACACGCACCTGCACCTGCGCGGGTTTTCGCTGGAAAAATCCGACGAATACTTGCGCAAGATTCCTGCCGCGGACAATCTGCGCGTGATGTTCATCTCCTACCTTCTGCGTCACAAGGACGACGAAAGCTACATCACCAACAAATACCCGATCGGCGATTTGCCCCAGTTCAACGCCACCGGCGTCCTGTTCAACAACGGCGAAGAACATCGCCACAACTTCAAGGGATTTGGCCAGGGCTATGGCCACGTCATGTTCCTCAACATCAAGGAACTGGTGCAACCGGTCAGCATTGGGCCGGGGATCATGGCCAAGGGATTCGACGATCTGCCGTTGAGGCCGGGCATTGACAATGCGCGCAAGCAAGGCGGAACGATTATCTGGTGCCACAACACCAACGGTTATGAAGATGTGCCCAGCGCGATCACCGGCCGACTCGACGCTCTCAACGTCTTCGACGGAAGCCGGACCGGTAGGTTCGAGGACAACTATTATCGCTATCTGAACATCGGCCTGCGCATGCCGATCAGCACGGGCACCGATTGGTTCATGTACGATTTCGCCCGCGTCTATGCCGCCGTGAAGGGAAAGTTGACGGTGGCATCCTGGCTGAACGCCGTCAAGGCGGGCCGCTGTCAGGCGACCAACGGACCTTTGCTTTCCCTGGAGGTCGATGGCCGGCCCATTGGGGATGTATTCGATTTGAAGGAACCGAAGAGGGTCACGATCAAAGCGTCGGCGATTGGCCGACATCCGGTGCAAAGGCTGCAGCTCATCCAGAACGGCAAGGTCGTCAAGACACAAGTTGCGCCCAAGCAATTCTCGGGCCGAATTGAAATGACGTACAGCGTACGACTCGACAGCCCGGCCTGGTTTGCTGTCCGCATCGATAGCGCCGCCAGGAACGAGTTCGGGCGTACCCTCTTTGCGCATTCATCGCCGGTCTACGTGACATTCCGAGGAAAAAACGTATTCTATCTGGATGCTGGCGTGGTACTCCTCAAGCAAGTGGAGGAAGGCCAGGCCGCGATTCAGGCCCAGGGCCGATTCACCAGTACCGGGGCGGCTGCGAAGTTGCGAGTGATGTACGACGCTGCCGCCCAGGACCTGCGCGATCGGTTGAATGCAAGACGCTGAACGAAGACGTTTGTGGCATCTTTCAGCCGGGCGGATTTTTTTTTGTGTAAATCCGCCCAGTGCGGAACTCACGAAGTCAGCTGGTGTTGAATTCGCAGTGAGTTTCGGCTCGCCTCACCAAACTGGGCCCTTCCGGGTCGGACCAAGGACGGCTGGACACGCTTTTTGTCGGGTCGGCGCACGACGGATCGTTTTTAAGTGCCGTGGAGATTCCCTTGTGTATCGGGCCGTCAGGTCGGCAGAACTGTCGGACGGCTAGATTTCCCCCCCTTTTCGTCGTGGAGGTTCGTATGGGTCGTTTGTTGATGATTCCGTTTGTGTTTGTGGTGTGCCTTTTCCTCGTGGCCGAAGGCGCCGGCCAAGACAAAAAAAAGAAGAAAAAGGGTCTGCCAGTTGTCGTTGGTAAGTTGACCAACATTGAAGCCGGCAAAGACGCCGGGACGGGAACGATCACGGTTACGACCGCCGCCAAGAAAAAGAAGGACGTCGTGATCGCGGAAGCCAAGGAACACAAGTTTGAAGTGACGAAGGAAACGAAAATCCAGAAGGCCAGCGGGAAGAAAAAGGAAGCACCGGCGGATGCCGCGTTCTCCGATCTGGAAAAAGGCCAAACGTTGGCCGTTACGCACGACGCTGGCAAAGCCACCAAGGTTGTGATCCTGCCCGGTAAAAAGAAGAAAAAGAAGACGAGCTAATTCCAGCGCGAAGGTCAATCTCGACCCTTCGATGGTCTTTCGCAATGCCCTGTTCGTTTTCGAGCAGGGCATTCGCGTTTCTGTTGGCTGCCCGCTACCAAAAAACGGCACGGACCTCCAGGTTGTCGGCAAATCGGTGATGTGACTCCCGTCCGGAACCGTGGTTCCTGGTACAATGATGCCAGGAGCATCCCATGTTTGAAACCAGCCACAGCCTGCTCGATCGTTTGCGCCGCGGGCCGGACGAATCCGGTTGGCCGCGCATGGTCCATTTCTACACGCCCCTCCTACGGAGCTGGGTAAAACGAGCCGGCCTGCGGGATACCGATGCCGATGACCTCGTGCAAGAAGTGCTCGCCGTGGTGGTGCGCCGACTGCCGGAGTTTGAACGGCGTGCGCGCGTCGGGGCGTTTCGGCGTTGGCTGCGCTGCATCACCCTGAACTGTTTGCGGGATTTCTGGCGGCGGAACCGAAATCGCACGCGGGCGATCGGGCATGAGGAATTTGCCCACGTGCTGGGGCAGCTTGAGGATCCCAACAGCGCCTTGAGCCAGCTTTGGGATCGGGAATACGACGAACAAATCCTGGGCCGCTTGCTGGAATTGGTTCGCCCACGCTTCGAGGAAAAGACCTGGCAAGCATTCCGGCTCGTAGCGCTGGATGGCATGCCGGTCGATCAGGTGGCCGCCGAATTGGGGATTTCCGCGAACGCAGTTTTTATTGCCAAATCGCGCGTGCTGCATTTATTGCGGCGTGAGGGGAAGTGTTTTCTGGAATGATTCTGGAACCTGCTGGGCAGCGCGCCGGCGCGTTTGAAACGCAAGCGCAATGACACCATGCCGGGCGCCAAATGAAAACGAAATGGCGGCGTCAGGATAGGTTCTCGTAAGTCAACCTTGCCTGAAGGCACTCGCCAGGATCGGGCTGGAAAGCCTGACTCACCATAACGACGCTGGAGATCGCCGCGTGAAACCGGTTGACCTACACCCGCCGCGCGAGCAACTGGCAGCCTTTCTGGCCGGAGAGCTGTCGAGCGCCGATCTGACCTCGGTGACGGCGCACGTCGAGGTGTGTGAGGCGTGTTGTCAGGTTCTGCGCGAACTTCCGGAGGGTGATCTGGTCCCGCGCCTGCAAAACGCCGCTGACAAATCCCCCGCCGAGGCCGAACGAATCCTGCCGCGCGAAATGCTGGAACATCCGAAATACAAGATCGGCCGATTCCTGGGCCGCGGGGGCATGGGGGCGGTCTATCAGGCGGAACACTTGCTGATGAATCGGCAAGTCGCGCTCAAGATCATCCACCGCGAGCTGATCAAGCACGAGCGCGTCATCGAACGCTTCCGCCTGGAAGTCAAGGCAGCGGCGCAACTTGCCCATCCAAATATCGTGACCGCGTATGACGCCGAGCAGGCGGGGGAGTTGCATTTCCTGGTCATGGAATACGTGGACGGCATGAGCCTGGCCCGACTCGTCGCCAAGAAGGGGCCGCTCGATGTGAGGTTCGCGTGCAACTTCATTCGCCAGGCCGCGCGCGGGTTGCAGCACGCTTTTGAAGTCGGCATGGTGCATCGCGACATCAAGCCACACAACCTGATGTTGACGCGTAAGGCCACGGTGAAGATTCTCGATTTTGGGCTCGCGCGACTGGCCAGTGAATCTCGCGCGGAGCTGGGCCTGCCCCCGTTGCCGGATCGACCTGGCCTGACCAAGATCGGCGATCTCATGGGCACGCCGGAGTTCATGCCGCCCGAGCAGTTCAGCAACCCCGGCGGGATCGATATTCGCGCCGACATCTATAGTCTGGGTTGCACGCTGTATTATTTGCTGACGGGCAAGACGCCGTTTGACCAGATCAAGTCGCGCGCGGAGATGTTGTCCCCCAAGACGCGCATGGTCAGGCCGATTCAGGATGTGCGCATGGATTTGCCGGCGAGCCTGATCGGCGTGATTGAAAAGATGATGGCCCACGACCCGGCCCAGCGTTACGCGACGCCGGCGGAAGTGTTCCGGGCGCTAGCGCCCGCGGACAAGGCGGCGCCCGAATCGCCCGCGCCGCCTCCAACGCCGGCGCCCGTTGCGCCGGCCGCGCCCGCCGTGGACCCCAACACGTTCATGGCCCAGTGCCCATTTTGCAAATCGCGTTTTCGTATCCCGGCAAATGGCCGCGGCGCCAGCGTCGCCTGCCCTACCTGCAAGAGCTTTTTCACCGTCGTGCCCATGGATGAGCCGCGGCGCTAGGGTTTTGCGGTTTGCCTCCTGGCGACCGGCATGATTAATGGGCGAGCATGAAATCTCGGCTATTGAGCAACGCCCAGAACAAGTCTTGCACTGCCTCGCCGCGCCGGGCGGCATGGGTTTTCAGGAAATTTGTGCTCACCTTCATCTCGGCCGGGGTCGGATGGCGAGCGACCGACCATAGGTATAATTCTTTAACGAGTTCCGGGTCGGCCAGTTTTTGCCTGGCCAGCAGCGCCGCCCGGCCGTTCGGGTTGGCGACGCGCGCCTGAATGCTTTTGCCGTTGATGAAGTGCAGGGCCTGCAGCATGTTCGAGCCATTGTCGCGTTCGCACTCGCACGCTTCCATGCGCTGCGATTTGCCGAATAAACGCAAGAATGCGTTCTCGCTGTTGGCGTCCGGAAGCTGCGCGGCGCGGAAACCCGCCGGCGTGCCCGGGAAATTCTCGGGCACGGCCGTGGCTTGGATCAGCGAATCCAGCAGCGCCTCGGCCGGGATGCGGCGCGGGATCGAATGCGAAAAGTTCTGTTCGTCGTGTTTGTTCGACGCATTGGGAATGCTCGAACGCTGATAGGTGGCGGAGGTGGCGATCGTCTTCATCAGATGGCGAATATCAAACTTGTGGTCGATGAAATCCTTGGTCAGGGCGTCGAGCAGTTCCGGGTTGATCGGTGGATTAGTGCTCCGGATATCATCCACCGGGTCGATGATGCCGCGATGGAAGAAGTAGCTCCAGTAGCGATTGACCATGCCGCGGGCGAAGAAAGGGTTTTTCGGCGACGTGAGCCAATCGGCGTAGGCGACGCGGCGATCGGCGTTGGCGGCCAACTTCGGCTCCTCGCCCCCCAGAAAACGCGGCGCTTGCAGTCGGCCCGACCGTGGATTGTTGGCATTTCCCGCGGCCAGGTTGAGCTGGATGTACCGCATCCGCTGCACGCCTTGCCCGGCGCGCGTGTCGGCACGAACGCTGACCTGCGTGAACAGACTCGCCAGCCCGTAATAGTCGGCCTGCGTCCAGTTCTCCAAGGGATGGCTATGACAGCGGGCGCACAACATGCGTACGCCGCAGAATACCTGAGTCGCGCGTTCCAGCGTGTCATTGGTGTCCTTGGAACCCGCGAAATAAACGCTCGCCGGGTCGTCGATCGCGCCGCCGCGCGCGGTCAGAATCTTGCGTGTGAAAACATCCATCGGCATGTTGGAAGCTACCGAGCCTCGAATCCACTCGCGGAAGAGGTACACCGAGTTGGGGCTGGCCGTGGTGCGTGAATTCTGCAGCAGGTCGCCCCATTTCAACGACCAGTGGTCGATGAACTCGGAGCGGGCCAAAAGTGAATCGATGACCTTGGCGCGCTTCTTGGTGTCCTTGTCCGCAAGAAACGCCCGAATCTCGTCTGGCCTGGGCTGGATGCCGATCAGATCCAGGTAGACGCGGCGCAGGAATTCCTCGTCGGAGGCCAAAGGCGACGGTGTCATCTTCAAGCGATTGAGCTTTTCAATCACGTATTTGTCGATGAAGTGATCCTTTGGCACCGGCGTGGCCACAAACTTGGGATTGGGCGGCAGCACGATCACGCCCGTGGCGGCGAACACGCGTTCGAAGCGGGCGACAATCGCCGTTTCCCCCGCGTCGCCGGCGACGACGATCCCTTCGCCAATCACGTCCGCGTATTGCGTGTTGTTCGCCGTGATGACGCCCAGTCTGGTCACATCGCGCGACGTGCCGTTGTCATACTCGGCAATCAACTGCACGCGGTGTTTTTGACCTGGCCGAAGAACGAGCTTGTCTGGCACGAGTCGCACGCGCACAACCTGAGCCCTGTCGGCAAGATCGCCCGGGCAACCCTGGGCGATCCATGTCGTGAGGATCTGGTAGGACAGACTGTTGCGTGAAAAACGCACCCCTCCCTCGTGCGGCACATCCCCCGCAGGCTTCGAGACGAGCAAGCTGTTTTCGGGCGTCTGATGATTCACACGCCGGCTGAGCGAGTCCTTGGTCGTTGCAACAAAATCCGGCTCCGGATCAGCGCCGCGCAAGGATAATTTGAATCCATTCTTGCCCAAGGAATAGCCGTGACATCCGCCCGAGTTGCAACCGCCCAGCGAGAGCACCGGCATCACCTCGTGGCGAAAGCTCATCGCCGGCTCGATGGTCGGAAGCTGGACCTTGACCGCCACGGTTTTTGTCACGCCGTCGACCGTCGCAGCCACTTGCGTTTGGCCATTGGCGATCGGGAAGACCGTGCCGTCGGCCTCCACGCGCGCGACCTTTGGGTCAGCACTTGTGAACTTCGCCTGCGAACGCAGATCGAGCGAGTAACCGTCCGCCGAGGCGCCAAGCACCTGGAGCGCGATCGGCTGACGCTGATGCGTCAGCGTGGCCGCGGAGGGTTGCACGTTAATTGAAGTGGGGACCGGCGGTTGCGCTTGTGTTTGCGGCGCAAAAAACAGCGCAAAAACCAGAGGGGCCCACAATATTCGGTGTTTAGAGTTCATCATTGACCCTGTTGGCGGAAATTGTTAAGTGTCAGGTCCTGCCGTGGTTGCCGTACAATTTGCTTTACTTGTTTTCAAAAGCTTCTTGAATTATGGATTCTCTGGTTTCCAAGAGGCTTTCCTGATTTTCGCACGCGGTTTGGAGTTTCGAATCGGACCGGTGCCGGATGGCCGACCAATCAATGGTCGCGACCCAGCAATGTTCGGCTTTGGAGAACGATACCACCCCGTCAACCTGCAATTCACCGCACTGTCCCTGGTCATTCAGATCGTCTGCATACAGGGTAAGGCACAGGCCGTCCCGCAGCTCGATTTTTTGTTGGGACAAGTCTTCCAGGGTGCCAATGCAGTTCAAACGAAGTCGGCCCTGCGCGTCCGCGTTTTGAAAGTCTGCAAATACACGCTCCATTTGAATCCCTCCCGTCAGGGTTTCTTTGCGGGGTTGGCTTGGGTCGGATTGAGCAATCGACTGGCCTCGTCCGCGCTCAAGCCGACCAGGGTTGCATGGTGCGGACTTTTACCCGTCGTGCGGATAACATCACCTCCGGCCGCGCGGATTTCGCCGACGGTGGTTACCCCAAATTGTCCATGAGGCACAAAGACCGCCAATTCCTCGATGGTCATCCCAACGTCGCATTCCACTGACAGGCCTGTGACGCCGCTGGGATGCGTTCCAATCTTTCGTCGTAGATCCGCGGGCCGATTTTGACCCCCGCGAACCACATACGCCTCATCCGGAATGGGGTCCGCCATCGCACTGATCCTAGAGACGAAACCACTCCTATCATCCTATCAGCTGTTCGCCGCATCCCTCGACATCAGCCGCTTTGGTGTAAGCTAATTTTTCGCCGCCGTCAAAACCAAAGTTAACGCAACCTCTCGACTCCGCACGCGCACATTCGCTTGCTTGGGATTCGGTGCATACGAGGCGGACAGTTTCACGCCCTTGAACTCTGCCGGCGCAAAGGTCGCCGGAAACGTGACGTTGATCACAAACGCGGCGGCGTCGCCCTTCAGCGTCACGGTCTCCGCCTTCGCGCCGGCGGGCAAGCCCGTCAAGGAAAGCGCAACGTCGGTTTTCAGGCCGCGCTTTCGTTCGAGTTTGCCCTGAATCTTGAGCGTCGCGGCCTTCTTGGCACCGAGTGTCGTTTCCAGCCGACTCGGACCGTCGAGTTTGATGACAATTGGCAGGTCCACCACCATGCGCCGGACCGAAGCGTAGGCAACGGCAAGAGGTTTTTTCCCGGCACCGAGCAATTCCGCTTGCACCGTCACGTCATAGGACGGCGCGGGCAAATCCGCGGGAACGAGTACAACGAGATCGCCGCTCTTCATGGTCGCCGCCAACTCGATGGCCTTTTCCTGGCGCAGCGTCTTGTTTGGATCGGGCTGATTGTTGACGCGCGGCGCAAGCTGACTGGTGAGCAGCGTCAACCGGACTGTCTCCTTGCCCGCCTTGCGCTTCAGCGTAATCGGCAACGCCAGCTTCTTGGCCGGTTCCATCACGGCGTCCGGTTTCAGGTCGCGCCACTCGATCGCGAAATCGCTGGCCTTGTCGCTCGAAGGCGCCAGGGCGATCTCCGTTGCCAGCCACGGCTGCAAGCGCATGAGCGGATGATCCTTGGCGTGAATAGTTTGCTCGATGCCGTTGGCACTTCGACCACGCCAGGACGTGACGACCGGGTTAAATGCCGGACCGGTGTGCTCCAGGGTGATGAGCGTGCCGTCGGCCCCATCGGGAATGGTCGTGCCGCTCAGGGTTACGCCCGCCGGGAGGGGCAGGGCAGGGGAGATGTCGATTTTTCCGCCGTACCCCTGGCGATCGACCAGCACGGGAACGACGTCGCGACCGCCGGCAGGCAGTGCGATTCGTTGCGCCGGCGTGATGAGCCTGAACCCATCGCGATTCGAGGCAGGCGTCCGTGGATCAATGTGAAGGCGATATAACCCGTTTGGCCCGCCGCGCCCCTGTGCGTCGATGACGCCGATCACGATCGACTTGACGTTGGCGGGAACCGTGTATTCAAGGACTGGATCGAGTGTGCCGGGCGAGTCGTCTCCGCGCGCGAGTTGAACGCCCTTTTCGTTGCGAACAACCAAAGCGACGTCGATTGGCGATCCGAGGCGCTCGGCGAAAACTTCGAGCCTGATTTTCGCGCCAGGGTGAACGGTGACGCGGTAGCGGTCCTCCTCGTCCGGAGTCAGCAGTTTCCCGGTGACAGCGATCTCGCCAGATGGCAGGTCTTGCAATGCGCTCTTGGCTGCCTGCTCGACAAATTCCAGATGGCGGCTGACGGCGACAAACGGACGTGGGCCACTCCAAACGCTGCCGGGCTTGCTGGGCCAGGGCAACACCAACCAGTCCGCGTCTTTCGGCGCGTTCGCCATCATTTGGAACGCCGCCGCTCCGCGGAGCAGACTCACGGTCCAGGGTTGATTCCTGCCAATGACCGGCGGAAAGACGCGGCCGACGTAATCCCAGTCGCCGATCTTCAGGCGAAAAAAGCCCGGCGCCGGTGCGGCGTACTCCGCGTCGTGCAATGTCACCGTGTAAATGCCATCCTCGGGCAAAATCGCTTCGAGCCGTGCGTCGCCAAAATGTGCCTGCTTGCCCCACGACCACGCCAGTTGCAGTTTCTTGGGCGAATAAAGATGCAGGATTGGCCGTATTTTGGCGCCGATGCGCTGAGCCTCGACCTCGATCATTACGCGCTGCTTGGCTTTCCCCTGAAACTTGGTCTCGACGATGTTGGCGCCGGCCACGTTGCCGTGCAAAGCGATGGGCAGCGCCTTGACCAATGGCGTCGGCCCGGCTTGCGGCAATTTGTCCACGCCAACGACGACGGGTAAACTCACGCCGCCGTCGGCGACGATGCGCAGGTGGTGGTAACCTGGCGTCACATCCTCGGGCAGCGTGACCTCGAAAACCGCTTTTTTGTCCGTGTTGCCAGCCTTGAGCGTTTGCTTGGCAGGGAAGGGCAAGAGCAACCTGGGGGCCTTGCCGAGGTCGTCGCCGTCGATGGTGAGCGTGGTCGTGCCCCCGATCTGGAGGCCGCGGAGGTCGAGGGTGCGAAGGGTTGGCTCCACCGCAGAAGCGCTTGGGGAAAAGGTAGCGAACATGATGATGCAGGCGAGGCGTCGCATCACAAATCGGTTTGCAGCGGTCATTATGAACCCGGATTGGATTGGCGAGGCAGAATATTTGTCAAAGCACAACGCCAAAGGCATGCGCGGCCGTGGCGATTGCAAACCACTTGTTCGCGCACGCCTTCGGCGTTGCGGTTAATCGGGCGGGCAAGAAATTGTCAGAACAACTGCGGGATCGGTTCCGCCTCGACGAGGCGAACCGGGCGTTCGCCGGGACCAGGCATGGTCGTGGTGTCGAGATTGATGCCCATGCCGCGGTAGATGGACGCGAGCACTTGCGGCGGCTCGATCGGGTTGTCGTGTGGCCGGGAGCCGATGCGATCGGTCGAGCCGATGACCTGCCCGCCGCGGAAATTGCCGCCGGCGACGAAATTCGTCCAGGCGTTCGGGTAGTGATCGCGCCCGCCGCGGCCGTTCAATCTCGGCGTACGGCCGAACTCGCTCAGGACTGCGACAACGGTTTCCTGGAGCATGCCGCGCTGTTCGAGATCGTCGAGCAGGGCCGTGAAGGCCCAATCAAACTGCGGGCACAGGTGGCGTTCGTAGTCGAGATAGGTGTTGTTCAAACCGCCGCCATCGGCGTGCATGTCCCAGCAGGTTTGGCCGAACACGGTGTCGAAATGGTTCACTGTCACGTAGCGCACGCCTCCCTCGATCAACCGGCGGGCCATCAGGCAGCTTTGGCCAAACGTATTGCGGCCATAGCGATCACGCAAACGGGCCGGTTCGAGGTTCAGGTTGAATGCGTCCTTCGCGCGTTGCGAGGTCAGCAGGCGGAAGGCGCGGTTGTAGGAGCTATCGTGCGCCTGCGTACTGCGCGACTCGGTGCGGCGCTGGAGTTGATCGAGCTGGCCGAGCAGCTCACGGCGAGCGTCGAGGCGCGATGCCGACATCCCCGCCGGCACTTCGAGATCGCCGACGCGGAAGTTCGGGGCCGCGGGATCGGAGCCCAGAAAGAACGGCTCATGCGCGCTGCCCAGATGCCCCGCGGACTGGCCGTGCAGGTTGCCTGCGCCGGTGTTGCCGATCTGGCCTGGCAGAATCACGTTGGCGGGCAGTTCGCTCTTCTGTCCAAACACGCGCGAGATCACGCTGCCGGAGTGCGGCTTGATGCTATCGGCGTTGAAATCGTGCGCCGTCATCATCCAGCGCTGGCCGTTTTCGTGCGTTGCGCCGGTGCGGTGGTGCAGGCTGCGGATTAGCGAGACCTTGTCCATCTTGCGCGCCATCAAGGGGAAGTGCTCGCATATCTGGATGCCGTTTACGTTGGTGCGAATGGGCCGAAAACGCCCGCGCACTTCGGTCGGCGCCTCCGGCTTCATGTCCCAGGTATCAATGTGGCCCGGCGACCCGACCAGGAAGATGGTGATGCAATTCTTGATGCGCGCCCGGCTCGGGTCCACCGAGCCCTGGGCTTCAAGTTTCAACAAATCTGGCAGCCACAACCCCGCCATGCCCGCGACGCCGGCTTGCAGAAAACTGCGCCGCGTCAGACCGGAGCAGAGCGAGACTTTTTCTTTGCCGATATTGAGCATTTGCAAACTCCGCACAACCGGGTTTACGTTCAGCGCTCGCAAGGTGTCATGCGAGCGCTAAACGTGAACGCGGCCACGTTAGATTCGGTAGGTAACAACGTTGGAAACATTGACGAAGCGGCTCTGGGTGAATTCGCCCTGCGCGTTCTTGGCGTAGTTGACGTAGCGCCACATTTGCAGCACGACCGTGTACTCGCCTGGGGCGGTATCGGGATGCTCGTAGCGCATATCGGGCCGCGCGTTGACCGTCGCGACGACCTGGCCGTTACGCTTGATCTCCCAGCGCAACAGCAACCCCCAGTCGTTGCTGACCTCACTGCGGATCAGCCGGCGGCCCTCCAAGCGTATGGTCGCCTGCGGCGTACCTTCAAAACGTTGTTCCATGTTACCCCCCCAACGAATGACGACCTTGGGTCGCCCAAGGAGAAAAGAAGCTCGGCAGGATGATGGTTGGCAGCTGCAATCCGCCCAACCAGTTTATCGGCAAGACTTTGAGTATTCTAGCCAGGTATCTCAACCGCACAAGAGAAAAAAACAAAAAAAAGCTGCCGAGTTTCGTTCGCAGGGCCGTCTGCGGATTCGGAAAGGTCATTCTGGCCGGTTTTCTTGTCGCACTTTCTACTCCGCGTGATTACAATTTCATTCCCCACATTCACCACGCAAAGGAGAGAGGCGGATGAAACGTCGTTTGCCGGCAATCGAAATCGCTCTGGCGTTCCTTTGCATCGTCCCGCCTGCGTTCGGTCAGCGAAACCTCGTACGCGCGCCAGCCCAGGTGCGGGTGTTGCTGCCCCAGGAAGATGCGACCTTGTTTTTCGACGGCAAAGCCACCAAGCAGAAAGGTAGCAAACGCCATTACACCACCCCGCCTCTGCCGGCACACCGAACGTTTACCTATAAAGTGACCGCGAAATGGTGGCCGAACAATTACACCGAAGTTATTCGCGCCCGCACCGTCGCGGTCCGCGCAGGCCAGGAAACGCTCGTCGATCTGCGCCAGCCCGATCCCAAACACCCCGATGACTACGTCATCCGCTTTGTGCCAACGCCTGACGACGTGGTCGATGCCATGTGCAAGCTCGCCCAGGTCGGCAAGGACGACGTCGTCTACGACCTGGGCTGTGGCGATGGCCGCATCGTGATCACCGCCGTCAGCGAGTTCAAGGCGAAGCGCGGCGTGGGCATTGACATTGACCCCCGGCTGGTCAAGCTGTCAACCAAATCCGCCAAGGAAGAAAAGGTCGATGATCGGGTTACTTTTCGCCAGCAGGACGTGCTCACGATCAAGGACCTGTCGGAGGCCAGCGTCGTGATGATGTACATGGGCGAGGACGTCAACAAGCGGCTCATGCCGATCCTGAAAAAAACGCTGAAGCCCGGTTCAAGAATTGTGTCTCACGATTTCCCGATGGGCGATTGGAAAGCGGACAAGGTCATCCAGGTCACCGATGAATTTGGCGATGAGCACGAGCTTTATTTGTGGACCATTCGTAAGTAGTAGCACCCAGTTTAGCGCCCGCGTTGCCGCGTCAAACCCTGGCGAGGCCGCGCGAGCGCCCAAGGAAATCCGTGTCATTTTGCCGGCAACTGATACCCCGCCTTGTTCAACCGAATCCGATACAAGCTCTTCCCCGCCGTGATGTATAGCGTACTGGCTTCGTCGCCGCGGCCGAAGCCGACGTTGGTGGGAATCTCGGTCTTGATGTAGGCCAGCTCCTTGCCGGTGGGCGAATAGACGTAGATGCCCGGGCGCGTCTCATCGCGCACGGCGACGTAGAGGTTGCCCTCGACATCGGCGCACAAGCCATCGGGCCCGTCCTGCGGGGCGTAGTTGACAAGGATCTTGCGAAACTTCGCGGAACCGTCCGGCATCAGGTCGTATGCCTGGAGGGCCATCAAGCCCTTGCGGGCCGGCGCGTCCTTGGGCATGCGCTCAATGCCCCAGTGGCCATTGTCGTTCGAAACGACATAGAGAGTTTTCTGATCGGGAGAAACACATACCCCGTTCGGCTTGCCCGCGTCGGTGATGATGCGGGCGATCGTGCCGTCCGGGTCGATGCGGTAGACCGCCTGCACCGGCTGCTCGATCGGTTCGTGGCCCAGGTAACGCGGGTCGCTAAAATAGATGCGGCCCTTCTCGTCGATGGTGATGTCGTTGGGCGAATTGAAGCGCCGGCCCTCGAACAGGCCCGCGATGATGTAGCTCTTGCCCGTTTTCATGTCGGTCTTGATAAGCCGGCGGCCGCCGAAATCCGCGCCTTCCGCGACGATCATGTTCCCCCTGGCATCGAACTTGATGCCGTTGGACATGCCGCTCGGGGAGCGAAAGATCGTCGTTTTCTTGGTCTTGGGATCGAACTTCCAGATATGCCCGGCCTCGATGAAGCCGCGCTTATCCTTGGAGACGTGCGAGAAGGTGATGTCGCTGAAGAAGATCGTCCCGTCGGGCGCGGACGCGCAACCCTCGGTGAGGACGACGCCGCCGTCGAAGAGCTTTTCGAGTTTGGCCCCCTTGGGCACGATGGCGTTTTTGCCCTGGGCGCTGGCGGCGTCTGGCAGTCCGGCGACGGCACAAAGGATCATGGACGTTACGATGCTTCCGCGACGCATACGATTCTCCTTGGACAGAGGAATGAAGCCGGCTCGGTTCGGCAGGCCTACTTGAATTGAAGAAGATCATCTGGTCGTTTCAAGGCGATGTCAAATCCAAAGTCGGTTTTGCCTCGTCTTTTTTGTAACACCGCTTTTCTGGAGACTACCATGCGTATGCTCAACCCACTGGTCCTTGGCGTGGCTTCGCTCTGGGTCCTCGTGAATCCCAGCTTTGCTGACGCCCAGCAACCCCTCGTCCGGCTGGAAGTCAAACCCACGAAGCCAGCGTTTGGCGTCTGGAACAAGCCGACCGTGCTGCGCAGCGTCGAAGACGCCGCCAAGTTTTTCGATGCCGAGGCGCTGGCCAGCCTGAAGAAGAAGGTGGACTTCAAGAAACAATTCGTGTTGCTGTTCGCCTGGAAGGGTTCGGGCGGTGATCGGTTGAACTTCGCAATCGCGGAGTCGTTCCCGGAACAGATTTTCTTTTCGCGCAAACCCGGCGCGACCGATGACTTTCGTTCGCATGTGCACGTTTTCGCGCTGCGCTCGAACGTGCGCTGGAGTGTGCGTGCCAAATAGGCGTGAATCGAAATGTCCGGCGAAGGGAGCGCAATCGCGTGCTTCTTCAGGCAACGTTTACCGTGAATTCTCCGGCTGGATGTTCATCCATCCATCCATCCATCCATCCATCCTTACGAGCCGCTTCGCGCACATGCTGGATGATTTGATAAACTCGTCTGGTCTTCAGGCCGAGCAACGCCGCGATTTCGCCGGGCGTGTTGCCGGCGAGCAGAAGCTCGGCGACCATCCGGTAAGCGGGCGGTAGTCGCTTCAGGCTTTGCTGGATCGCGTCTTGCATTCGCGCCTGTCCGATCTCGGATTTGCCTTCGAGCAACCCCGCGACGGCGTCGAGCGGCTTATCCCTGCCAAGGTTGTGGCGTTGCGTGGCGAAATACTTGACCTGCTGATCGCGGACCTTGTTCTCGGCAATTTTTACCAAATAATGAAGCATCGTGTCCGGGGACTTCAACACGTCCGCGCAAAATTTGCGCTGAAATGCTTCCTTGAAAGCCTCTTGTAAAAAAT
>JACPPF010000044.1 GCA_016191165.1 Planctomycetota bacterium | reverse complement strand
TTGGCAAAAGTACGTGGCCTGGTTCCAAGGCAAAACGCTCCGTCGCCTGGACCGCGGCCACGGCGTAAAAGTGTTGACGAATCAACCATTAACCTTGAAGGAAGCAGCTTGACAACCACGTTGGGAAATCAGCTGCACCCGATTGAATTCCTGGACTCCCATCACGGCTTCCATCGCGCCGTCCTTGTTCTGCCCCCATCCGGCATACCACCATCCGTATTCTCCCCCTGGGCTTGGGGGGCGCTCGCCGGCGAAAAGAGTATTTGATCTGCCATCGGGTACGTCTGAAACCTTGACCTTGGAATCCATGAACAACATGCCGTTGTTTAGCGTCGCGTTGACTCCCAGGACCCCGAGGTAATAGGTCAACGCTGGCCTGTTATCGATCGCGTCCGCATTGGTGCGGCCACCGGCCGGACAAACAAAAAAAGGGAAGGACACAGCGCGAATCGACTCGCTCTGTACCAAAAAATTCCGTTCCCAGCGGTATGTGCGTTCAATTCGCCCCCAAAATGCGCCCTGTTCCAGAAATGGCAAAATCCTGGCATGCCAATTGAGAAAAGGAAAGGAAGTCTCCGCCGAACCGGTTCCTGGCGGAAATTGCCGCCGGGCGTCATGGTATTGAGTCAACGCGATTCCAAGTTGCCTGAGGTTGTTCTGACACTCGGCACGGGTGGCGGCAGCACGGGCCTTTTGAACAGCCACCACCGATATCGCGAGAAGCAGGCTGACGATACCAATTACCACCAGCAGTTCAAGAATTGTTATGCCTGATCGTTTCACGATTCATCCTCCGCACCGGACCTCGCGCGGGCCGCTTGCATTTTCAGGGGCAGGCAGGTGTCGTCCCGCCAACTTTACACTGCGACCTTTGTAGGACGACAAAAATGGTCCCGATGTAATCGGTACAGTTACTGTCGGCGTATTGCGCATAGGGCACGCTCGCGCTTGTACATCCCGACATCTTGAAGTCGCAGGTGGAATCCTTATCGACATCTTTTGAATACGAGCATGGGAACGTGGCATTGGGCGCGGGAATCAGGACCCAATCGAAGCCAGCAGCGATGAATTGGCAACATCACATTGCTTTGTGTTGCCTTTCGTGTTGCAACATGGGTAATCCGTCGGAACCGCCAAACCCCGTCCTTCCCAAAAATTCGTCGTCCAAGCCAAAAATGCGGCGACGAAAAGAAACACCAGTTTTCTGGAAATGCGAACGAAATCCATGATTTTTCTCCTCAGTTTGGGGAAATCCGCCAACGATCATAATTTGATGTACCTTCGGGCCCAAAGCGCCAGCAAGAAAATCACGAGATTCAACCCGCCGACGTATGGCCAATAGCGGCGTACAGAGCCTAATTCCTTGCTATTTTCCGGCAACAGTGCGAAAAAACTCTTTGCGGGCCCGGAATTCATCGCATGCAACATTTTCGGTGCCACCACAATCGACGTATCGGGTGCGAATTTCATGTCGAATGTGGAATCCGTAATCGGCTTATCCAGCAGCGGCGGTCCAATGACCTCGTATTCCAAAATTGTGACCGGATTTCTCATGCCGGCCTTCGCTGCCCATCGCTCGATCGTTAGGCTTTTTAGAAACCAAGCAGACCCGTCAGGTAATTTTTCATAAGTGTACCGTCCCTGTCTGAGGTGGGATCCATCGCGGGAATATTCATCAATAGAGACGGGAAGAAAGTTAAACTGGGCCGAAAACCTCACGACCCATTCGGTTTCAAGAGTCGCGTGTGCGCGCGGCATCGAAACGACAGCGCGGACCGAAATTCCCTGGTCGCTTTCGCTCTGATAGTCTTTGACGCTTATGAGTTTGTGCCGGCGGAGCCAATCGGACACGGAAATGAGAGGGGTTTCAAAGCCCAGCGAACGTGGATCAATTGGCTCTGCTCCCGTGCTCATGTCCGCGTCTCGCGCGACCGCTCGTCGGGTTTTTGGATCAAAATGAAGCTCACGACCACGAGAGATGATGGCCACGGCGCCGCGTGAAAACTCGTCAAGAGAATCACGCCGCACGTCATCGCCGCGGATAATGTAACGGTAGCTTTGTTCAATCCGTACCGGCGTGAATATGGTGGCAATCGTGCTGCCCTTCGCGTCCTTGACGATTCGCTTTTCACCCGATGCGCCGGGACTCTTCGTCGTCTTTTTTAATTCAAATTCGACTGACGCAAATGACGTGTAGTTTTGGTCGATGCTTTGGCAAATCTGGCGTACTTTCCGGTGAGGAATGGGCGCCTGCGGATCCGTAGTGTCCTCCCAGGGCACCATTCTGAAAACGATTGCGGAAAACCCAGCCACGATGACCGCTCCAGCAAGGCCCGCAAAAATCCGCATCAATCTGGGATTAAATGGCTGCGATTCCCCTCGGGGAATAAAAAGCAACAGACCCAAAGCTGACAAATCGATCGCAAACACGATCCACGGGCGCACCAGGACACGGCCGAAACAGCCACAACTATCTTTTTCCGCAAGCATCTGCGAAAAAACGATGTTCGCCATCAACAAAAAAAACGCAACCAGGACGAGTCGGGAATAATCAGGGTAGAAGCCGAAAAGGAGCCAAATACCGAACACGATTTCGGCCGTTGCGAAGGAAAGATGTGTCACGGACAGTTGATCGTAATCAATCGTCAAGAATTGATGATACGCTGCGAGGCCGGCGACGAGGACAATTATCGCCAAAGCACGGGATACAATTCCATAAGTAACGACCCTGCGCATCGTTCATTTCCCTTTCTCTCAAACAACCAACGCTCGCGGCGTTTAATCGTGAGGCGAGCGTAATCGGGCCGCTTACGCGGCTCGGCTCGCCGGATTGGGGAACATCCCCCCCCCCCATATACATTATTTTACTTATCCAGGAAAGCGGGCTGAGCATGGTGCAATTCCTTGCGCGGGAAGTGGGTGATTTTGCGACTCAAGTGAAGTCTACCGACGGTGGGCGAGCCTAGTCAACAATGAAATCCAAATTCATTCACTTTTCATTTATTGCCCAACTCAATTATTGTGAGGAGGGCAATAAATGGCCGGCCGGCCAATACCCCTCGTCCCGTGAACTGTTCTCGAAAAAATTTTCGTAACGTCATCGTAAGGAGCCCACCTTGAAAGAAGGAGGACGTATCAGGGCAGAAGAACGCGGAAGGATCGGCCGAGGTACGCGAGGTCGTTTTTTTTGTTGCATTCGCGCAGAAACGGTTTATCCTCACCTCCATCGCTTGAACCTGCTTTCGACTGCGGATGTAACCCTCGCATGTCCACCGCCGTGCCGCAATTGCCGGTCTGGTCCGCGCCGCTCGCGCCTGTCGGGCTGGCGTTGACGGCGGGCATCGTGCTCGATCGCTTCTGGGTCATCGCGCTGCCGGCGAGCCTGGGCCTGGCTTTCATTTCGATTCTTGCCTGGCTTATCTTTGCCAACACGGCCCAGAAATGGCTTGCACTCGTGTATCTGTGGAGCAGCGTCGCGGGGCTGGGGGCGGCGTATCATCACTGGCATCGGCACCTCCTTGACGCGGACGATATCAGCCACGCCGCCGCGCGCGAACCGCGGCCGGCTCGATTGCGCGGCGTCCTGCACACGGCGCCGATTTCGCTACCCGCGCAGCGCGATCCACTGCGCAGCTTTCCGACCAAGGATGCCACACGCTTCGTCCTGAGCGTTCGCCAAATGCAGGACCTCACGACGCGCATCTGGCGGCCCACCGGCGGACGCGTCCAGGTCACTTTGATCGGGCGAGTCGACGACATCACCGTCGGCGACGAGGTCGAACTGCTGGGCCGGCTTTCGCTTCCCGGCAGCGCGATGAATCCGGGCGAGTTCGACTATGCCAAGTTCCTGCGCGATCAGGGCGTGACCGCGACTTTGACCGTCCTTGACTCCGATGAGGTGTCGCTCAACCGCCGCGGTTGGCCCATGTCCCTCTTCGGCTGGCTTGCGGTCGTGCGCGGCTGGGGGCAGCGAACCCTGGCGCGCGATTTCTCCACGCAGCACGCGGTCGCGGCGGCCCTGCTGCTCGGCGAGGGTTCCGGCATGACCGGCGAGTCGTGGGAGCAATACCTGCGCACCGGCGTCATTCATGTGCTTGCCATTTCCGGCCAGCATTTCGTCGTGCTGGCGGGTTTCCTTTGGCTGCTGGTGCGAATTGCTGGCGTGCGGCGCCGCCAGGCCGCGCCGGTGCTGGCGGTTTTGTTGATCGCTTACGCCCTGCTCACCGGTGGCCGGCCGCCGGTCATGCGCGCGGCGTGGGTGGTGGCGGCCTACTGCGGCGGCATCGTCTTCCAACGGCCGGTGTCTCATGCCAACACGTTTGCCCTGGCGTGGATCGGCGTCGCGCTCGTCAACCCGACGGACATCTTCAACGCCGGGTGTCAGCTTTCGTTTTTGGCGGTCGCCGTGCTGGTCTGGGGCGTGAGCCGATGGATGGAGGAGCCAACCGATCCGCTCAAGCGCCTCGTCGATGAGTCGCGTCCCTGGTACTCGCTGGCGTTTGCCTGGCTTATGCGCTGGGTGTTGGCAAGTTACGCCCTCAACGCGGCTGTCTGGCTGGCGGTGTCGCCGCTGGTGGCGGCCCATTACCATACGGTTTCGCCGATCGCCCTCTTGATCGGCCCGCCGATGGTGTTGTTGACGTCGCTTGGCCTTTTGACTGGCTTCGCGTTCCTCCTGTGCGCGGGCTGGTGCTGGCCGCTCGCGCTGCCTTTTGCGTGGGCGACCCAGGCGAGTTTGCTGGGTTGCGAGGCTTTGGTTTCGTTCGGGCAGCTGGTGCCGGGAGCGTACTTTTTTGTCGCGGATATCCCGACGTGGTGGTTGTGGATCCTTTACGTCGGCATGTTGCTGGGCTTGACGGCGTCCGCAACCTGGCGCGTGGGACGAATGGCGTTGTTCAGTGGCGCCGGCTGGCTGGTGGTCGGCGTCCTGTTGCAACTGATGCCGCACCGGCCCGGCGAATTGCGTTGCACCTTCCTCGCCGTGGGTCATGGCGGGTGTACCGTGATCGAGACGCCTAATGGCCGCGTCATTGTTTACGACGCCGGCGCCACCACCGGGCCGGACGTGACGCGCCGGCATATCGCACCCTACCTGTGGTCGCGCGGCATTCGCCGGATCGACACGCTAATTCTATCTCATGCCGATCTCGACCATTTCAACGGCGTGCCCCAGTTGCTTGATCGCTTTGGCGTGGGCCGGGTGATCTCGACGCCGACGTTTGCCCAGCGCGACCTGGCGGGGATGCAGAAGACGTTATCAGCACTGCAAAAGCGCGGCATCGAAATCGAGATCGTCCACGCGGGAATGACATGGGAATCCGATGGCGTGTCGTTCGAGGCGCTGCATCCGCCGGCCGTGGGACCGGAAGGGAAGGAGAACGCACGCAGCCTGGTGCTGCTCGTGCGTCAGGCGGACTGGTCGCTGCTCCTGACAGGCGACCTGGAGGAAGCCGGCCTGGAACGCGTGCTGGGGTTGCCGCGAGTCAAGCTGGATGTGCTGATGGCGCCCCATCACGGCAGCGACAAGTCCAACATCCCGGCCCTGGCGAAGTGGGCGAAACCGAAACTCGTTGTCAGCAGCCAGACGGTCCCCATCAGCGAACGCGAAAGCGTGGCGATGTACCAGATGACCGGCGCGGCCTACCTGGGAACCTGGCCGCACGGCGCGATCACGATTCGACCCGGCGCGCCTGCGACGCAGGTAGAGACCTACTACACCAAATTGAGGCTTGACCCGTTCTAGTCGAATCCGCTTGCGGTTTCGCGCACCTCGCGCCATGCGGCCGCCGGGCCGCAAACGGGTGGCGGCGATATCATGACCTCGCCCCTCGCCATCACCTCCCACGGGAACAACGCGATGACCGACTCCACCCGGCGACCCAATCGCTTGATCGATGAAACCAGTCCCTACCTCAAGCAACACGCGTACAACCCCGTCGATTGGTTTCCCTGGGGCCCGGAAGCGCTTGCGGAATCGAAGCGACTCGATCGGCCGATCTTTCTGTCGATCGGCTACTCGGCGTGTCACTGGTGTCATGTCATGGAGCATGAAAGCTTCGAGGATCCGGAGGTCGGCGCCCTGTTGAAGGAGCACTTCATCAGCGTCAAGGTCGATCGCGAGGAGCGCCCCGATCTCGATCAGATCTACATGGCCGCGGTTCAACTTTTGACGCAGCGTGGCGGCTGGCCGATGTCGGTGTTCCTGACGCCAGACCTCAAGCCGTTTTTTGGCGGCACGTATTTCCCGCCCGATGATCGTCACGGCATGCCGTCGTTCAGGCGCCTGGTCACCGCCTTGGCCGACGCCTGGAAAAACCGCCGCGGCGAGATCGACGCGAGTTCCGGGCAGATTGGCACGGCGATCCAGGAGTCGATGCAAATTGCTTCGCCCTCCCGCTCCGGGCGGGAGGTCGGGGGTGAGGATGGGTTGACTGCCGATTTGCTGCGAGGCGCCACGCGAATGCTGGAACGCGCCTTTGACTCCCGTCACGGCGGTTTCGGCGCCGCGCCCAAATTCCCGCACCCGATGGAGCTGCGTCTGCTCCTCCGCATTGCCAAGCGCTTCGGCGATCAAGCCGCTCTCAACATGGCCCAAAAAACGCTTCACGAAATGGCGATGGGTGGCATGTACGATCAGCTCGGCGGCGGCTTCCACCGCTACTCCACCGATGAACGCTGGCTCGTGCCGCACTTCGAGAAAATGCTCTACGACAACGCCTTGCTGACCATGGCCTACCTGGAGGCCTACCAGGTCACTGGCATCGCCTACTATCGCCAGATCACCGAGGAGACCCTCGCCTACGTGTTGCGCGAAATGACCAGCCCGCAAGGCGCGTTCTACAGTACGCAGGACGCCGACAGCGAGGGCGTCGAGGGCAAATTCTTCGTCTGGACCGTGAAAGAAATCGAAGCCATTCTCGGCCTCGACGACGGCAAGTTATTCTGTTCCATCTACGACGTCACGTCGCTTGGCAACTGGGAAGGCCACAATATCCTCCACCTCTCCCGCCCGCTTGAGGTGGACGCGAAGATGCTCGCGCTGCCCGCCCTGGAATTGCAGACCCGTTTGATGGGATGCCGCGAAAAGCTGCTCAAAATCCGCGGCAAGCGAATCTGGCCGGCGCGAGACGAGAAGATTCTGACGGCCTGGAACGGCCTGATGATCGCCAGTTTCGCGAAGGCGGCCCAGGTGCTGGAAAAACCGGAGTACGCCCAGGCGGCGGCGCGGGCGTCCGACTTCATTCTGACAACCATGCGCAAAGCCGATGGTCGCCTCTGGCGCACGACTTTAGGCGATGCGCCGGCGAAGTTGGACGCTTATCTTGAGGATTACGCGTATTTCCTCGACGCGCTGGTGACCCTCTACGAAGCAACCTTCGAGCAGCGCTGGATCGAATCGGCCCGATCCCTGGCGGGCGTGATGATCGAGCAATTCTGGGATGATGCCGAGGGGGGCTTCTTTTACACCGGCAAGGACCACGAGACGCTGATCGCGCGTGGCAAGGATCCGCACGACAACGCGACGCCATCAGGCAACTCGATGGCCGTCACCGCGTTGTTGCGATTGGCGAAGTTGACAGGCGACAAGGACCTGTTCGACAAGGCGGAGCGCACGTTGCAGTTATTCCGCGGTCTGATGGAACGTTCGCCGATGGCTGCCGGGCAGATGCTGTGCGCGCTGGATTTTCATCTTGGTCCGGTGAAGGAGATCGCGGTGATCGGGGATGCGGACCATCCGGATGTGATCGAGGTGCTCAAGATGCTGCGCCGTCCATTTCGGCCTCATCAAGTGCTGGCCTGGGCGAATGGCCGGCCTGAGTCGGCTGCCGCGAATGCGTTACCGCTTTTGAAAGGCAAGGCCGCGCGGGGCGGCGTGACGACGTACGTGTGTGAGGGTTTCGTGTGCCAGGCGCCGCTGGTGGGAGCGGAAGCGGTCCGCGCGATGGAGTGACCGTCATTTGGGGCGGTAGGCAAAAACCCGGTCCCCGATCGTGCCGATGAAGCAGTCGTGATCGGCGGCGTAACAGAGCTTCATCCAGCCATGCCAGCTTCGGTGCGGCGGAATGCGGCTGGCGGGCTTGATTTCCTTCCATAGGTCTTTTTTCGGATCGTAAGAGAACATGCCGGAGGGCTGCTCCTGTTTGTTGAAAACCGCGACCGTTAGGAAGGTCTGGCGTCTGGAATCGAACGCCAACTGCGATTCGTACAGCGCCGTCGGCGCGTCGGCCAGGCGTTCGACCGTCTCAGTCTTCGGGTCGAATGCATACAACTCACGAAACTCACGGGCCTCGCCCTTCTGCCAGGCATCGAGCCGGCCGCCGCCCGCCAGCAACATCCGTTTGTTGACCGGGTCGTAACACACCGTTCGGCCGAACCTGGTCCGCGGCGGCGGGCTGTTCTTGGCCTTGCGCCAGGCGTTTTTCATCAAATCGAGAATCCACACCTGCCCGTCGCCGCTGGAATAAACCATTGACTTGATGTCCGGGCAGTACGCCATCGATTCGTCGAGGCGATTGCGCGGGCAATTGGCCGACTTGATCTGCGCCCATTTCTTCGATTTCAAGTCAAAGCGCCAGGCGCCGTCGCAGGCGTCGTGGGCGACATGTTTTTCGCCGATCATGATGCCCTGATTCGCGCCGTTGCAAAGGTAAACCGCCTTGAACTCCGAAACATACTCGAACGCATGATAGACGTGCCGTGATGCCGGCGTCGGTTCCTTGTCGTTCTCGGCCAATTGGATAGTCCGATAGCCGCCGGTCTTGGTGTCGACCTTTTTCCAGTTATCGATCTTGAGCGGCGTGAGCCTGGCATTTGCCGGATCAAGGGCGAACAGGCAGTTGCCGTAGATCGTCGTTCCGCCATGTTTGGTGTCGTACCAGCGATCATAGAAAAGAACGCGCTTGCCGTCGGGATCGTAGACGAGCTTGTTCCACCCAGCGCTGACCCAGCGGCCTTGCTCGCGTTTGTCGGCCGGTTGCTCGGTGGTGTATTTCAATTCCACCCAGGTGTTGGCGGGAAGGTCAGCGACGGCGTTCTTCTTTTTTTGCGCGACCTTCTCGAAAATGATGACATGCTGCCAGGGCAAGTGATTGAGCGTCTTGACGTGCTTCATCTGGGGGTGCAGGGCCATCTCTTTTTTGACCTGGGCGATCGACATGCGATGCACGGTGAGGATCGGCACCTTGGGATCTTCCAGGCGATATTCGACGAACACGAGCCGGCCGCCAACTTTTAGCGACTTGACCAGCTCGATTGTCACTTCGTAGGGAAACGACAGCTCGTGGTAGACATCGACCATCAGGATCATGTCAATTGCGTTGGCGGGGAGTTTCGGATCCTTCTCGGTGTTCAAGATCGGTATGATGTTCTTGAACTTGCCTTGCTTGATTCGCTTTTGCAGGATGGCGATCATCTCTTTCTGAATATCGACGGCATAGACCTTGCCCTTGTCACCGACAGCTTTGGATAGCTTGACGGTGTGAAACCCGCTGCCGGCGCCGAGGTCGGCGACGGTTTGTCCTGGCTTGATGTCCAGCGAGGGCAGCAGTTTGGAGACGCGCTCCTCCCGCTCGCGTTCGGGTCGTTCAAGCCAGCCGGCCCCCTCATAGCTCATGACATGAGCGATCTCGCGGCCCAGGTAAAACTTGCCGGTGCCGTAGGGGTCGTGGATTTGGCGGAAGGTGTAGCGGGGTTGCGGTGGGGCCTGGTCTTGCGGCAGAGTTTGGGCGAAAGTGCCGTTTGCGAAGTGCCAGGCCAAGACGAGTGCCAGAGTGATTCTCTTCATGGGAATAGTCCTACGGAAATTACCACGAGCGCCGTTCAGGTGAAAATACCCTGTGATACTAACAACGAGGTTTTGAAACACGCCCTCACTGGGGGCAACTTGGCACACGGGAGCTAATCGCACTTATTTCAGGCGTATGAATCGGCACTCGGGCAGGGCAAAGTTCAGTTCACTCACACCTGCATCTGTCACGGATGTATTATAAAGGTTTAGCAAACGCAATTTCTTGAGACGTGTCAACTCCTTCATTCCGGCATCAGTCACGGCGGTTCGATAAAGGTGGAGCGTGTGAAGGTTTTCCAGGGAAGCAAGGTCCTTGAGGTTCGCGTTGGTTACATTGGTCCCGCCAAGGTCCAACGTGTGCAAGCGAGTCAGCGGGGCAAGTTCCGCGAGACCCCGGTCCGTAATCTGCGTGTCATTCAAATAAAGGGAATGGAGATGCTCGAGGCGAGACAATTCCTTCAGGTCAGAATTTTCCACAGCCGTGCGACTCAATCGAAGCTTGCCAAGACGCGTGAAGGCGATGAGCTTTTTAATCGTCGCGGACGTGATTTTTGTGCGTTCCAGATCTAGCGTTTGGAGTTTCTTGAGGCCAGAAAGGTCTTTCAGGCCCGTGCCGGTAATTTGTGTGTAATCCAGGTACAGGGTGCGAATTTCGGTAAGACCCGCGAGTTCCTTCAAGCCTGCGTCGGTGATCCTTGTACCACCGATAAATAGGGAATGCAAGCGGGGCATCGCTGCCAGTTCGCGCAGCGCGCGATCGGTGATGCGTGTTGACCCCAGGTCCAGCAATTGCAGGTGGCGCAACTTGGCCAGCTCTTTGATTCCGTCATCGGTCAATCGCTCCGTGGCAAGGTTAAGCCATTGCAAACCGTCCAGACGAGCGAGATTCCGCATCCCCGCGTCGGTGACCTGCGGCGTGCCACGTAGAGATAGCCGCGTCAGTTTCTTTAGCCCGGCCAGCTCGCCAAGTCCGGAGTCGTTGATTTCAGTGTAATCAAAATCCAGGCCAAATGGACCCTCTGGCGCTGGCAATCGAGAAACCAAGCCGTCTTTCCATTGGACGGGGAATCGATAACCCGGCAAAGCGTCGGTCAGGGCCGTTGGATCTTCGTCAAACCCAGTCAGGTCGTATTGGGTCATTCCGATCCAACCCGCCTTGGCCCCGGCATCTCGCCATGCGGTCGAGACGTCCTGAGGCGCGTCCCGGACAAACTGTGGGGGTTCTTTCCGAGGCAAAGGCCGGTCGGTGCAGCCGTTCGCCCACAGGACCGCAAGCGATCCCAGGAAAACCAAGCTTTTTGGCATACGCCGTTTCCTTGGGTAGTTGGGAACCGTAGGGGATTATGGACGCCAACCGATCGGGTCATCCAGAGGTTCGCTATGCTCGCTTGTGCGCGTCCCGCATAAACGGTTCAGCTTTCCGATCCGCCGTTTCCAAGCGCCAGGCGCCTTACACAACCTTCAACACACGGCAAGTCTGCTCGTACGACGTTTCCAGTTCGAGCGACACGGCACTCTCCTCGCTCAGCCAGATCGGCAACGACGGCAGCGGTTGGCCGATCGCCAACGCATGCGACCAGGTTTCCAGTCGGCTCTTGCGGTTCACCACACGCTTACGGCAAGTGGCGGCATAAATCGACGCTGGCTCGGTCGTGAAACTGGGGTCTGTGCAACCTATCAGCGTTAGGAGATCGGCATAAAGGTTGGCGTGCCGGATCGTGACCAGATCGACGATCGAAACACACACGCCCTTGCGCAGCAGGTTCACGCATTTTGCCACAAACATCTGCCGGCTCTCCGGCCGATCCTTGTTGGCCGGGCTGACAATCTCCACCGCCGCCACGAGCGTGCGGTCGCGCTTGAGGTCATAAATCAGCACTTCATATTCGTACTGCTCTGGAATCTCCGCATCGACAGCCAAACTTGGTGCCGGAGGAGCATATGGAGCGACCGCAACACCTCCATCCGACGGGCTCCCACTGGCATTGGATTCTTCGGATTGCTCAGCGAACGTGGTTACGTCAATCTCGAAATAGGTTCCCAAATGAACGCGCGGTTCGGCCACGAAACCCCCGGGCAGCCGCGGGGCCAGTTCCAGAACCATCGCCGCAGGCCAAAACCCGTGGAAACCCTCCCACGATGAACGTTTGGAAACTGGAGGCCGAAAGTGATCGCGAAGCGGCATGGTAAAAACCTCGTAAGGACATTGTAAACCTCATGCCGAGCAGAGCCAACACGATCCCAGGGGTTCGCTGCGCTCACCCCTGGGCTTCGGCGCGTTTTTGAGCTGCAATTTGCAATTATTTTTTGTGCCCCTTCTGCGCCTTCGCCCGCAAAAACGCCTGGATGAACTCGTCGATCTCGCCATCCATGACGGCCTGAATCTGACCCGATTGCGTGTCGGTGCGCACGTCCTTGACCAGCGTATACGGTTGCATGACGTAGTTACGAATCTGGCTGCCCCAGCTTACCTCGC
Organism: Planctomycetota bacterium; assembly: GCA_016191165.1. Classification (GTDB taxonomy): domain Bacteria; phylum Planctomycetota; class Planctomycetia; order Gemmatales; family Gemmataceae; genus SIAQ01. The sequence goes on along the minus strand of JACPPF010000044.1, from coordinate 100,465 downwards.
CTTTTTCGTCGTACTGTTTCTCGGTCTCGGCCCGGCGCTTCATTTCCTCGACGCGGTACATTTTTGCCTTCAGGAGGGCAAGTGCATTGGCGTCGTTTTTGTGCTGGCTTCGCTCGGTCCGGCTTTCGGCGGCGATGCCCGTCGGGACGTGCGTGTAACGGACGCCCGATTCGGTCTTGTTTTGGTGCTGCCCGCCGGGGCCACCGCTACGAAAGGTATCGCGCCTGAGATCGTCCGGCTTGATCTCGATGTTGATCGTGCCCTCGATGTCCGGCGCCACGTCAACGGCGGCAAACGAAGTATGCCGGCGTGCGTTGGAATCGAATGGGCTGATGCGAACCAGGCGGTGGACGCCGGTTTCGCTTTGCAGGTAGCCATAGGCGTAGTCGCCGCGGATGGCGACCGTGGCGCTGCGAATGCCGGCTTCTTCGTTCTTGAGTTCGTCGATCATTTCGAGTTCGTAGCCGTTGCGCTCGGCCCAGCGGGTGTACATGCGCAGGAGCATCTGCGCCCAGTCGCACGCCTCGGTGCCGCCGGTGCCGGCGCTGATCTTCAGGAAGCAATCGGAGGCGTCCTGGGGACCGGTGAACATGGCGCGCAGATCGAACTCATCGAGTTTCTTTTCGAGGGTCGCCAGCTCTTTTTGCAGATCGCCTTCGATGCTGGCGTCCTCCTCACAGAGTTCGCACAGCGCCTGCAAGTCCCCGACACTCGCTTCGAGCGTCTCGAAGGGATTGATGATCCCGTTGAGTGGTTTGAGCTGGGCGATGACTTGCTGGGCCTTCTCCTGGTTGTCCCAGAAGTTGGCCGCGCCCATCTGTTCGGTCAGCTTGTCGCGCTGGGTGCGTTTGTTATCGAGGTCAAAGCGACCCCCGGAGTTGATTGAGACGGGCAAGCACATCATCCGTGCGGCGGCGAAGATCGATGTTCATGATGATCCTTTCGATATTTGGCCCGCCATTCAAGGCGGGTTTTGATCCGTTATCCCCGATTAGCATTCGCCGGAGCATCGCTTGCCGGCGCGTCGATAAACTGGACGACGCCTTCGTTGTCGAAGTAAATCGGCACGTGACCCGGCGCGACGAACACCGCAAACCCGTCGCGCCAAACGACGGCGCGCGGATGGTCGATTTCGAATCGGTTTCCGTTATGTAGTTCCACCGTGAACACCCGAAACGGCTTGCGCGACAGAAACGATTCGAGGTGCGATTGAAAGTTATCGACACTCATCGGGTTCTCCAACTGCAAGAAACCGCCGACTGGCCCAAACTGACAACGTAAATGAAGCCCAAAACTATTGTATCACAGGAATTCCGCAACGAGCCGAAAGCGCAAGCGCCGGGAACCAAAAAAAGAAACCGTCGCTCACGCTTCCAGCTCGTAATGCTACTGCCCGATGCACCACAAATGCTTCTGGGTCCGTACATACATGCGCCGCCCTTCAAAGATCGGCGTCGAGCGAAACGTCTCCAGCGAGTTGCGGGCGATTTCCTTGTACTCGCGGCCTGGCTCCAGAACGATGGTCGTACCATTGTCGCTGCTGACGTAGACGTATTTCCCCGCGAAACAGATGCTGGGATAAATGCGACCTTCGACGTCGAGCCGATCGGCGTAAACGAGCTTGCCGGTCTTGGCATCGACCACGCTGTAGTTACGGCTGCCGTTGATCGCATAGATGAGACCGCCGTGGTAGACGGGCGAGGAAAACCAGTAATCGCCGCCCTTGAGGTTGACCTTCCAGAGGGGCTGGGGTTCGCCGGTCGGTGAATCGGGGAGCTTGACTGCGCGGGTGTTGCCGTTGACGAAATAGGCGACGCCGTCGTGGAGGATCGGGGCGTTGTCGCCGTTTTGGCCCAGGTTCTTGGCCAGGACCGCTCCGTCAGCGACGCGGACCATCAGGCCCATGGGGGAGAGGATGACATCGGTATCGCCGATGCGGGTCGGGATGCAGGTGCCATGCAGCGGGTTCAGTTTGAGTCGCCAGCTTTCGGAGCCATCCTTGATGTTGAGGGCAACCAGGTCGGCGTAGTGGACGATGAGTTTGTCGCCGGCAAGCGTGGGCGAGGAGCCGTGGCCGTAGGCGGCGGTCGAATGTTCCATGAGCTTGAGCCAACGGCGCGTGCCGTCGAGGTCGTAGCAGGCGACCAGGCCGTTGCCGAAGGCGGCGAATATTTGCTTGCCGTTGCTTACCGGAGTGCACTGGGAATATCCGGCCGTGCCGTCGCGTGGCGCGGGGCTCGCCTTCATCAGTAACTTGAGCGAGGCGCGCTTGACTCGCAACTCGTTGGCCTGGCGGCGCAGACTGTCGATCTGTTTGCGAAGTTCCTTGGCCAGGGTCTTGTCCTCGCGGATTCGTTTTTCAAGAACGTTGGCTTCCTTATCCAGAACTTGCCGGGCCTTGTCCCAAACCTGGGCCTGCGCCCGCTCGGCCTTGAGCGTTTCCTTTTCTTCCGCGGTCCAGGGAATCTCGTCCACGGAACACTTTTTCTCCCAGAGAATCGCGCCGTCGGCCTTGTTCACGCAGATCAACGAGGTCGGGTCGGAGGTCGTGAAGATCTTGTCGCCCAGGATGATCGGCGTCGCCACGCTGAAGTTCGGCATCTTCGTTTTCCAGACCACGTTCTTTTCGGTGCTCCATTTGATCGGCGGGTCGGCCTTGGGATACCGGCCCGTGCCGTCGGTGCGCCAGCCGACCAATTGCTGAGCGGTAAGGGGCGAGGCGCAAAGTAGAAACAGAAAGCAGGTTCTTGCGATCATGGGGTGGGTATGCCTTGAAAAAGTGTGGTGGGAGGAGGGTAGCGGCGAGTACCGGGCCAGTATCGTCGATTTGCCGTCCGCGGTCAAGAAGGGAGGGGGCGATTTTTTTTTGGGCAAGTGCGCTGCGCTTTTTCACGGCGCCCTGCGAGGGCTAAGCCGCAAGCGGCACAGGGGCGGGCGCCTTGGTCGCGACGATTTGCACCTCGACGCACAGCGATGGCACGGCCCGGCCGACGGCGCGATTGAAGCGCCACCACCAGCGATAGTTTTCCAGGAAGCGGATCACGCCGCCCGACATCATGCGAAAGCCGGCGACATCCGTGACGGACAGATCTCCTGTTTGATTGATCAGGCGCAGAATGGACGAGGCCGTGAAGGTTTGCACGTGATCGCTTTTCTTGCCCAGCAATTTTTGGACGCGTGGCGCGACGTGCTGGCGAATCAGGTGAAGCCCTGGCGGAAAGATCGGTACGCCGACGATCAATGTGCCGCCCGGGCGCAAAACCCGTGCCATCTCGGTCAACGTGGCTTCCGGGGTGTGCAGATGCTCAAGAATTTGTTCCGCTATGACGACGTCAAAGGCGTGAGGGTCGAAAGGCAGCTTTTGTTCCGCATCGCCGTGAACCAAGGTCCAGCGATCGCCGCCGTGGACGTGGGCAAGGCGGCGCTCGGGATTGTTGTCCAGGCCGACAAAGCGAATGCGGTCCGTGAGGTCCGCATGAGGTTCGAGGTAGCGAAAGGTGCGGCCATTGCCCACGCCGATGTCCAGCAGGTTCAATTGCGTGCGACCGCTTGACTTCGCGTCGCGTGCCACCTTGGCCACCTTTTCGGCCAGGCTTTGATAACGTGCCAGCCGAAGGCGATAACGCCAGGGTGAAGGTTCGACGCCGAAGGCCAACTTCGTGTCATCCATGACGGGGCTACCCCAAGCGAGGGCCGAGAACGCGGGAATGAAAAGGATAGGTGTCGGATCGGTAACGCGGACAACCTGACGTGAATGCCAATCCTGGCGAAAAGGCAAAAGCTGGGAAGGCACGGAGCATAAAATCGGAGCCGTTTACGCCTTTCGCCAAATTCGGGTAAATGTTAAACTCGCCGCAACTGGAAAGCCTTAACCTGGGAAGGAACCGCCATGCGGACGCTTTTTTCGTTCCTCTTCGGACTCTTGATCGTCCTTTTCATGATCGCGGCGCCCCTAGCGTATCAGCGCCAAAAGAGCCGGGAGTTCCGCAACTTCCGCGTGGTCGAGTCCGGGGTTCTTTATCGCAGTGGCCAGCTCTCGGTGCCGCGTTTGCGTCAGATTGTTTCGCAGTACGGGATCAAGACGATCATCAGTTTGCGCGACGGAGACAGCGACCGTGATCAGGCGGAAGAGGAATGGACTCACGTCCGTGGCTTCCGGTTCGAGCGGATTCCCTATCGCTCCTGGGCGCCAGACGCCACGGGGGAGGTGCCCGCCGAGATTGGCATCAAGGAGTTTCGCGCGGTGATGGACGATCCCGCCAACTATCCGGTTCTCGTCCATTGCTTCGCGGGCATCCACCGCACGGGAGCCATGTGCGCCGTTTTTCGAATGGACTACCAGGGCTGGACCAACGCGCAGGCCCTCGCCGAGATGCGGCTGATGGGTTACACCATGCTCGATGACCATCAGGATGTGCGCGACTTTCTGACCGCCTATCGTCCGCCGCACGCCGCCAAAAAAGTCCTGGCCATTCCAACCGGGCGTCGCCTGGTCGCGCACCCTTGACGCTGCGCTGCATTCCCCGATAGTATCCTTAAGTTTTTTTGCGCCGACTCGGCCCAGCCGCTTGCGGCCTGGCAGTTTTGGCACGCCGCAAGCGTCGCCAAGGATACCGTCACGAATGCCAAAGCGTACCGACCTCAAGAAGATTCTCCTCATCGGTTCGGGCCCCATCATCATCGGCCAGGCCTGCGAGTTTGACTATTCCGGCACCCAGGCGTGCAAGGCTCTCCGTGAAGAGGGCTACACCGTTGTTCTCGTCAATTCCAATCCCGCGACGATCATGACCGACCCGGGTACGGCCGACCGCACCTATGTGGAGCCGATCACCTGGGAGGTCGTCGCCAGGATCATCGAAAAAGAACGTCCCGACGCTCTTCTACCAACGCTGGGCGGACAGACCGGGCTCAACACGGCCATGGACCTCTACCGGCATGGCGTGCTGGAAAAGTTTGGCGTCGAAATGATTGGCGCACGTGCGGACGTGATTGACAAGGCTGAGAACCGCCAAAAGTTCAAGGAAGCGATGCTCAAGATCGGCCTGGACGTGCCCAAAAGTTACGTGGTGACGACGCTGATCAACGCCCTGGAGATTCGCGATCAGGTCGGTTTGCCGTGCGTGATTCGCCCCAGTTTCACGCTGGGCGGGACCGGCGGCGGCATCGCCTACAACCGCGAGGAATACACCGATCTGGTCAGCCGCGGGCTCGACCTTTCTCCGACCACCGAGGTGCTGATTGAAGAATCGGTGATCGGCTGGAAGGAATTCGAGCTGGAGGTGATGCGCGACCACGCCGACAACGTCGTCATCATCTGCTCGATTGAGAACCTCGACCCGATGGGCGTTCACACGGGCGATTCGATCACCGTCGCGCCGGCGCAGACATTGACCGACAAGGAATACCAGCGCATGCGCGATGCGGCGCTCAAGATCATCCGCGAGATCGGCGTCGAGACCGGCGGCAGCAACATCCAGTTTGCCACCGATCCCCAGACCGGCCGCATGATCGTCATCGAGATGAACCCGCGCGTGAGCCGATCGAGCGCCCTGGCGTCGAAAGCGACCGGCTTTCCAATCGCGAAGATCGCCGCCAAGCTGGCGGTCGGCTATCGGCTGGATGAGTTGAAAAACGACATCACCACTCCCAGGCCGAAAAAGGTGTCAGGACCCTTTTCATCGGAAAAGGGTCCTGACACCTTTTTCGGACCGTCGGCCTGCTTCGAGCCGACCATCGACTATGTCGTCACCAAGATTCCACGCTGGGCGTTCGAGAAGTTTCCCGATGCCGATCCCACTTTGACCACGCAGATGAAGTCGGTCGGCGAGACGATGGCGATTGGCCGCACGTTCAAGGAGTCGCTTCAAAAAGCCTTGCGCGGCCTGGAAACCGGGCGTTTCGGGCTGGGCTGCGACTCCAAGGATAGTTGGGGTACCCCCGCTCAACCGCCGGTCGACGAAATCATGAAGTCCCTGGCCACACCCAACGTGGACCGTATCTGGCATGTCCGCTTTGCGTTCAAGCTGGGCCTTTCGACCGAGGAGATTCACCGGCGCAGCAAGATCGACCCGTGGTTTCTCAACAACATCAAAGACATCATCGACGTCGAAGAAAAGCTGCGAGCCTGCCCGGCGCTGGAAACAGCCAGTGATGACCTGCTCTGGGAAGCCAAGCAGCACGGTTTCGCCGATCGGCAGCTGGCTCACCTTTGGAACACCAGCGAGCCAGCGGTTCGCGCCGAACGCAAAGCGCGTGGCATCGAGGCCGTCTTCAAGCTCGTGGACACCTGCGCGGCGGAGTTCGAGGCGTATACACCATACTACTACTCGACGTATGAACGCCCGTTCGCCGCTTGCGGCTTGGCGCCCGCAGGCGAACTCGCGAGCGCCAAGCCGCAAGCGGCTGAAGATGAAACCCGCCCCGCACAAGAGGGCAAGGACCGCATCATGATCCTGGGCGGCGGGCCAAACCGCATCGGCCAGGGCATCGAGTTTGATTACTGTTGCTGCCATGCCGCGTTTGCCCTGCGCGAGGCCGGTTTTGAAACCGTCATGGTGAACTCGAACCCGGAAACGGTATCCACCGATTACGACACGAGCGATCATCTTTTCTTTGAACCGCTCACAACGGAGGACGTTCTCAATATCTGCGACCGCGTCAAGCCAAAAGGATTGATCGTGCAGTTCGGCGGGCAAACGCCGCTCAACCTCGCCAAGGCGCTCGAGGCGGCCGGCGCGCCGATCATCGGCACCAGCGTCGATTCGATCGACATGGCCGAGGATCGCAAGCGCTTTGGCGAGATGGCCAGTCGCCTCGGCCTGACGCAGCCGGACAATCGAATCGTGCGCGATCTTCAGGGCGCCGTCTTTGCCGCGCGCGAAATGGGTTATCCGGTTCTCGTCCGCCCCAGCTACGTGCTCGGCGGGCGAGCGATGGAAATCGTCTACGACGAAGAGCGCATGAAAACCTTCGTCAACCAGGCGATCGAGGTTTCCGCCGGCAAACCGATCCTGGTGGATCAATTTCTCGAACAGGCGATCGAGGTCGATGTCGATTGCCTGGCCGACGGGATCCGCTCGATCATCGGCGGCGTCATGCAGCACATCGAGGAGGCGGGGGTTCACTCCGGCGACTCCGCCTGTGTCATCCCGCCCTACAGTTTGCCTGGCGACGTGGTCGAAGAAATCAAACGCCAGACCAAAGCCATGGCCATGGAACTCAAGGTCAAGGGGTTGATGAACGTGCAGTTCGCCGTGACCGGAATCCGGGGACGGACGAAGCCCGATGGCGAGCGAAGCGAGCCTTCAGGCTCCTCGGGCTGGACCGTGCATGTTCTGGAAGTCAACCCCCGCGCCAGCCGCACGGTCCCGTTCGTCGCCAAGGCGACCAACGTCCCGCTCGCGAAAATCGCCTCTCTCATCATGGCGGGCAAGACACTCGACGAACTGGGCGTTCACGCCGAAGTCGTGCCGACGCATTTTTCCGTCAAGGAGAGCGTCTTCCCTTTCAACAAATTCCCGGGTGTGGACATCATCCTCGGCCCCGAAATGCGTTCCACCGGCGAGGTCATGGGGATTGCGGAAACGTTCCCGATGGCGTTCGCGAAAAGCCAGATCGCCGCCAACAGCGCGTTGCCGATGAAGGGCACGGTGTTCATCAGCGTGAACGACCGCGACAAGCCGGACGCGCTCGCCATTGCGCGATCTCTGGTGGAACTCGGCTATCGCATCCTCTCCACGCGCGGCACCGCCAAGGCATTGCGGACGGCGGGAATTGAGGTGCAGGAGATTTGCAAGCTGCAAGAGGGCCGGCCAAACCTGATCGACCATATGAAAAACGGCCAGGTCGACCTGGTCATCAACACGCCGTCGGGCAAGGGCGCCCGCACCGACGAGGGCAAGATCCGCGCGTCCGCGGTGATGAACCGCGTCACGAGCATAACGACGCTCGCCGCCGCGGAAGCTGCCGTCGAGGCGTGCAAGGCCTTGCGCGCCGGCGAGTTGACGGTGAAGGCGTTGCAGGATTGGTTTGCTTAGGTAGACGCGGATGAATAACCCCATTTGAAGGAATCACTTGATAGGCCGCAAAAAATGTCGGAGAATGACATCGGCGCAGGTGCCTGATGCAGGTCCGGTATCGCCTGATCCGGTGGCGGGAAAAGGGAATCGCAGATGGATTTTGACATCGTCGGGGAAATCACCCGTATCGAAACCTTTGCGGTCGGCAGTTCCATCCGGGAGCTTCCGCGATTGCGCCGAGTTTACGGCGCCGGACGCTGGCGAAAACGAAAAGGGATTGCGAAAGTCCGATTTGCCGACGGATCGGTTTGCGAAGCGGAAGTACATTGGTATGAAGCCCATGGCATTGGTCGCAAGGAAATCAAAATCAAACGAATTCTGGATCCATGAAATGAAAAAGAAAAACGCATCCGACCAATTCTTGCTCTGTGTCAAGAACGACGCTTACCCGGTGTCGCTTGAAGTGCGAAAAATTTACCAGGAGCTTCCGGACGCGCAGGCTGCCGTGAAGAAACTGGTCCGTATCGTGGATGAATCCGGCGATGATTATCTTTATCCACGAGATTACTTCGTCGCCATTGAACTGCCCAAGGCGGCCGTTCAAGCGATAGGAAAGGCATCCTGACGCTATCCGAAAACGAGGCGTTTAAGCTCAAACCGGGAGGGCGAAATGATGTTGTTTGCACTATTCGGCGTTGGTTGGGGGGAGCTTGTCTGTCTGGGGGTTTGCTCTGGGATGTTCTTGCTGATCGTTGCCACGGCAGTGGTTATTCCGCTGCTAGTGAGCAAAAACCGGTCGACGCGGCGCGATCCGCCGCAGGAGGATGACGACCGAAGGGATTGACGTTGTTGCGGCGCAAGTCGATGTCTTGGAGGCAATCGCCGTTGCAGGACGCGATGATAGGCGTCCCAGGTGTGCGGCGCAAGCTCGCCAACGTCGCGCAGGTTTGCTTTTGTGACGCAAAATTCGTCGTATAGTTAGCGGAGCGTTGGCGCGTGGCGTTCTTCCTGGCGGCCACCGGGCACACGTCCCGCGAGTAGCTCGTCCTTCTCTTAGAGCCACTTTTCAAGCGCGACTGACGCCGACATTCCGTTGTCGTTTTCTGCAATTTTTTTTAAGTAGTGAATTTTGCCGAGTACCTTCTTGCACCATCGGCCAGATGGGTGACTGGTAAATGGCAAGTCTTTGGAGGGCTTCACGGATTGAGGCTTGCGGCGGCGGCCGCGCGGCATAGAATGAGTCCTCGTCATGGCGTTCGCTCCTACACTGGGTTCGCCGCGACGACCGCCTATCGGGTACGATCCGATAGGCACTTTTTTCAGTCGTCAGGCAACTCGAAATGAGGATTCAGGAAGGGTACGTTTTTATACCTATTTCCAAAAAACGGTTGTCAAAACGGCTGTCCGTATTGCAGGGATCGAAACGGAAGCGTCAAGTAAGTGTTGAAAAAACCAAGGTTTGCGCTCGTAGCTCAGCTGGTAGAGCACGGCACTTTTAATGCTGGGGTCTTGGGTTCGATTCCCAACGAGCGCATTTTTTTCAATCACCCGCTTTATTGATGGGGTGGGCTTCGGAATCAGGAGCGAAGTTCGTCAATATCCTCGGAATTTGGCTTGAAAAATCACATACGAACATGGACCCCATCAATAAAGCGGGTGATTGATTTTTTTCCTTTGCACTTCCTACACGGCCGAGGTGTTCAATGGCATTCGGCTTTCCGGCGTACCACACGGAGGAGATTGACGATCTTGGCCATGGGGCTGAGTTGCGCGATTCGGTAATCCAGGCAATCCAATCACTCGGATGGTCAATCCGAGACAAGTCGAAAAGGAAGGTTACAGCGGCGACCAGTGTGAACTTTTGGTCCTGGGGTGAACGGGTGATTGTCGAGTTTTTTCCCGATGGCGGGATGTCTGTCACCAGCAGCTGTGCGTTGCCGACTCAGTGTATCGACTGGGGCAAAAACCGGGCGAATGTCAGAAAATTGCTGGACGAGGTCAATAACCTCGCCGAAACCGGCCCGACGGAGGGCCGGGACTCCGCCTAGCGTTTGCAGCAACGAAATTTTTTTCGCCCAGGTCGTCTGACAATAATCTCGAGCGACCGCCACTTTCACCTTGTGTCTACCAAACCGCCGTGGATTAATTTCTGGTCTGGCTCAAATTGATCGCTTATAGTGTAACGAACCAACGGCGAGCCGCCGGGCGTGTCCCGGCGGTGAATCAGGCCGAATCGGGATGCACGGCCCGGCGGGTCTTGACCAGACGCCGAATGACCGCTGGCGCCCATCTAGCCGGGGGGGGGCGTGCCCCGCGGCTAAGTAGAATGGTTTACATCGTCAAAAAGAATGAAAACGAGAAACGCTATTCGCTGGACCGTGATGACGCTGCTGATCGTCAATCCCTTTTCGTCGGCACCTGTCGTCGTCGGTCAGGAGCCGTCAGCCGAGGTGGCGAGATTCTTCGAAAACGAGGTTCGACCCGTGCTTGCGAAAGCCTGCTTCAAGTGCCACGGTTCGCGGAAGCAGAAATCATCGCTGCGGCTTGATGGCCGGGCGTGGCTGCTGCAAGGTGGCGAGCGTGGTCCGGCCGTCGTTCCTGGGGACGTGGCCAAGAGCCTGCTCATTGCGGTTGTGAACGGGAAAAGCGAAATCAAGATGCCGCCGCAGGGAAAACTGACCCCCGAACAAATCGCCACGCTCAAGAAATGGGTCGCGCTGGGCGCTCCCTGGCCCGGAGGCGGCGCCGGCGCCGTGCGCGCCGGCGGTCTCACCGCCAAGGATCGTCAGTTCTGGGCCTTCCAGCCCCTCGCACGTTCGGCTGTCTCCGCCTTGCGAGGAGGTCCGAAGACCTGGTTTGGCAATCCGGTGGACGCGTTCATCCTGCAAAAGCTGCAGGCCAAGGGCCTTTCGCCGTCCGCGCCGGCGGATCGCCGGACGTTGATCCGCCGCGCGACCTTTGACCTCATCGGCCTGCCGCCGACGCCCGAAGAGATCAACGCCTTTCTCGCTGACAATTCGCCCGAGGCATTCTCGAAAGTCGTCGATCGGCTGCTCGCCTCGCCGCACTACGGCGAGCGCTGGGGCCGACACTGGCTCGACGTCGTCCGGTACGCCGATACCGCTGGTGAGACCGCGGACTACCCGGTGCCGCAGGCCCGGCTCTACCGCGACTATGTCATCGACAGTTTCAACAAGGACAAGCCGTACGACGAATTCCTGCGTGAGCAAATCGCCGGCGACGTGTTGGCGGCGGCCGGGCCGCGCGAAAAATACGCCAGCCGGGTCATCGCCACTGGTTTCCTCGCCATCTCCCGGCGATTCGGATTCGACCCGCAGAACTACCATCACCTGACAATCCAGGACACGATCGACACCCTGGGCCAGGCGACACTCGGACTGACGCTCGGCTGCGCTCGCTGCCACGACCATAAATACGACCCGGTCTCGCGCGAGGATTATTACGCGCTCTATGGCATCTTCGCGAGCACCCGGTACGCATTCCCCGGATCGGAGGAAAAGAAGCGGCCAGCCGACCTGGTGCCGCTCGTCCCCGCGAAGGAGGCAAAGGAAACGAAAGGGCCGATTGCGGTCGCCTATGCCGTGGTCGAGGGGAAACAGCAGAACGCGAGAGTGCAAATCCGCGGCGAACCACGTGAGTTGGGTCCGGAGGTGCCTCGCAGGTTCCTCGAAATCCTCGGCGGTGACGTGCTTCCGAAAACCGAAACCGGCAGCGGCCGGCGCCAGCTTGGTGAATGGATCACTCGGCCATCAAACCCGCTCACGCCGCGCGTCATGGTGAACCGTATCTGGCAGCACCACTTCGGCGTCGGCCTTGTTGCTACCGAAAATGACTTCGGCGCCCGGGGCAAACGGCCCACTCACCCTGAACTGCTCGATTATCTGGCCGTTCGATTTTCATCTCCTCGTCCCAAAGGTGAAAAGGGGTCGGAGGTAAACGGCGGCCTCGGCTGGTCGGTCAAAGCGATGCACCGCCTGATCATGCTGTCTCAGACTTACCAGCAAGGCAGCGGCGATGCGAAGGCCAGCGCGGCCGATCCGGAGAACCACCTACTGGGCCGATTCACGCGCCGCCGACTCGACGCCGAGGCGATCCGCGACGCCATGCTCAGCGTGGGCGGCAACCTCGACCGGACGCCGGGTGGGCCGCATCCGTTTCCTCCGGTCGAAAAGTGGGGCTTCACCCAGCACGACCCGTTCAACGCGATCTATGACACGCCGAAGCGAAGCGTCTACCTGATGACTCCTCGCCTCAAACGGCACCCTTACCTTGCTCTCTTCGACGGCCCCGACAGCAACGCGAGCACCCCGCGCCGCTTGCCGACGACAGTGCCGACGCAGGCGCTCTTCTTCATGAACGACCCGTTCGTCCACGCCCAGGCCGCTGGACTGGCGAAGCGAGTCCTGGCAGCGGCCAACGATGCCGAGAAACGTCTGACGCTGGCGTTCACGTTGACGCTCGCCCGGCCACCGACGCCTGAGGAGACACGCGAATCGGTCGCGTTTCTAGATCGGTATCAAAACGCGCTGACGAGCGTGCCACGCGCCGAGCGGGAGAGCCGGGCGTGGGCCGCGCTGACGCGAACGCTGCTGGGGCGGAATGAGTTTCTTTTTGTGGACTGACAGTCGTCCTGATGCTCCGAGTCCGTGGTATAATGGCGCCATTCTTCCAGGAAGGTCAAGACCGAGAGGAGCCACGACATGCTGACCGAGTACATCAGCGCTGCCCTGCACGAGGCCAGGTACGAGTTGTTGCCGGATGGCGAGGGCTATTATGGCGAAATCCCCGCCTTGCCTGGAGTTTGGGCCGATGGACCGACTCTGGAACTGTGCCGCGAGGAACTGCGCCAGGCCCTGGAAGGTTGGGTCGTGTTGGGACTGCGTCTTGGTCATGCTCTGCCCATCCTTGATGGAATCAATCTGAACGCGCCGGTTACGGAGACCGTTTAATGCCTGCGTTCGGTCCGATCAGCCGTGTCAATCTGATTCGCGCGCTGCGTGCATTGGGATTCGCTGGCCCTTTTTCGGGCGGGCACCACGCCTTCATGGTCCGCGGTGAACACCGCCTTGCTATTCCGAATCAGCATCGAGGAGACATTGGCGTGAATCTGCTTGGGCGCATTCTTCGCTAGGCGGGCATTAGCCGTGAGGAATGGGAGTCAGCGTAGGCGCGTTTATGGACAAACTCGAACGACTTGCCTACTGGAAGAGCATCGCGAACGACGCGGTCCGGGCTGCCGGCCGAGAGGGCGTTGGGAAATTTGAAGAGATCGTTTTCAGGAACGAGGATGACTTGTTCGGGTTCTTCGACTGCTTTCGGCCACATGGCGCAGGGCTGGAAAAGGTCTTTGCCGATGTTGTCGGAGGTGATGAAATCCTCCAACGAGTTCTGAGGATTTACCAATCGAAAGAAACCGCTACCGCGTTTGGCTATTTCGTCATTCGCAGGCCGATACCGGCCACGCCCGAAAGGCTTGTGGAGTTGACAACGCAGCACCTTGATAAGATGCTTCAAATTGCAATTAGCTTTGACGACGCCTGGCTCGCGCGCGAATTGGAGAAAGTTGTTGAAATCAAGATCAAGCGCGAGACGATTTCACAGAAAACGCGGTGCGATCCTGACGCTCGGGAGGGATACGTCTACGAGGTCACTGGCGACTGGTTCAGAGAACTCGAGCCCATGCCAAGCGATGCCCTGTGGATGCGGGAAGCGTTTTACTCCATCGCGTGCGACTACAATATCGCCCGCTACCTCATGTGGCCGCTCTACCGGCATGCCACGGAGATCGCAGACCCATTCGCACCCTACTTTGAACTGTGGACGCACGGAGCATTGCCCTACTTCGGCGAACCGGGCTTGGTGACCGTATACGTTTCCGGTAATTGTTGAGACACGACGGGCCATCTTGCGAGTTCAGTTTTTGTATTCGACGCCTGGAGGTACCGATGAAAACCGACATCTGCACTCGCCGTGATCTGCTAACTCACGCCGGTGGCGGTTTCGGCGCAATCGCCCTGGCTGGCATGTTGGCCGAGCAGACGGCCGCCCAGACGGGCGACCCACTCGCGCCGCGGGCGCCGCACTTTCCAGGCAGGGCCAGGCGCGTCATCTTCCTTTACATGACCGGCGGCGTCTCCCACGTCGATACCTTCGACCACAAACCGAAGTTGCTTGCCGACCATGGCCGGACGATCACCGTGGACAACTGGCAGGGCCGGCTCGGGCAGTTCAGGCGCTTTCTCAAACGGCCGAACTGGGCATTTCGCCGCGCCGGGCAATCGGGGACCGCGGTGAGCGATTTGTTCCCGCATGTCCGCGAAGTCGTTGACGATCTGTGCGTCCTCCGTTCGATGGCGTCGGACCACACGAACCACTACGAGAGCACGCTCGGCATGCACACCGGGTCGTTCACCTTCGCCCGGCCAAGCCTCGGGGCGTGGGTGAGTTACGGGCTGGGGACGGAGAACCGCAACCTGCCGTCGTTCGTGGTGATCGCGCCGCGACCGCCGTATGCCGGCAGTCAAACGTGGGGGTCCGACTTCCTGCCCGGCTGCCACCAGGCGACGCACCTCGTACCCGGACAGATACCGGTCGCCAATGTGCAGCCGCGCGTGACGCCGCCGTCGCTTCAACAGATGGAGTTGGACTTGCTTGCCCGCGCCAATCGCACGCATCTCGAGGCCCGCTCAGGCGACGCCAACCTCGAAGCGCGCATCCGTTCCTTCGAGACGGCGTTCGGCATGCAACGCGAGATGCCCGAGGTCTTTGATCTCGCCGGCGAAACTGACTCAACTTTGCGCCTTTACGGCTTGGCGCGCGGGCAGACAACCGGGTTCGGCTGGCAGTGCCTGGTCGCGCGCCGGCTCGCCGAGCGAGGCGTTCGCTTCATCGAACTGATCGACACCGGGTCGTCGGGCAACTGGGACTCGCATGGCAACATGGCCGAGCACGCCCCGCTCGCCCGCAACGTTGATCGCCCGATTGCTGGCTTGATCCGAGACCTGAAAAATCGCGGCATGCTTGACGACACCCTCGTCGTCTGGACGACCGAGTTTGGCCGCACGCCGTACCATGAACAGGCCAACCACGCCGGCCGGGAGCATCATCATCAGGTCTTCTCATCCTGGCTAGCGGGTGGCGGCGTGAAGGGGGGCCTGGTCCATGGGGCGTCCGATGAGCACGGCATCGCACCCGCGGAAAACCGCGTCCACGTCCATGACTTCCATGCGACGATCCTGCACCTCCTCGGCTTCGACCACGAACGGCTCACCTACCGTCACGCCGGCCGCGATTATCGCCTCACCGACGTCGCGGGGGAGGTTGTGCGGGAGATCCTGAGGTGAGAGCGGCTCAGCTTTCCTGCTCGACGCGGAGGTAAAAACCCTGCGGCTGTCCCGCAATCGGCTCCACCATCTTGGTGAACTGACGAAGATCCGCCGGCTTCCCTGACTCGAGCGGCCGAGCCTGAAAGCGTATCGCGGACCAGGCCCAAATCAAGCGAAGCCATCGCGGGTTCGCTTGATTTGGGCCTGATGGAGATCATCATCCTCGGTTCGGTCCGCGGATTGCCTTTGATAATCGGGGCCGTGGCGGTGGTCGTCGTGCTGCTGGGGCGCAAGAATCGGTCGGCGCCGCGTGATCAGCCGCACGAGGATCCCAACCGGCTAAAGTGACGCGACGAGATGTTCCCGGCGGAGCAAGCACCGCCGTATTTTTGGAGAAAAGCTGTATGTACGAGTTTTTTCTGGCCCTGCCGATGTTGGCTCTGTTGGGGGCGGGCGACAACGCGGCAGGCCCCTGGTCCCAATTCCGCGGCCCCGGCGGTCTGGCTGTCGCGGTCGGCAATCAAGGCCTCCCCACCGAGATTGGCCCCAAGCAATATGTCGTTTGGAAATCCCCCTTGCCCGAGGGGCATTCGTCACCGGTCGTTCACGGCGATCGCATCTTCGTCACCG
Organism: Planctomycetota bacterium; assembly: GCA_016191165.1. Lineage (GTDB taxonomy): Bacteria > Planctomycetota > Planctomycetia > Gemmatales > Gemmataceae > SIAQ01. Next base: position 84,471 of record JACPPF010000044.1, on the reverse strand, counting down.
GTATCAAGGACAAAAAGCTCTTCACCATCGGCCTTGACCGCAAGACCGGCAAGGAAATCTGGCGCACCGAAGCACCGTACAAGAAACTTGAAAAGGTCCACAAGATCGGCAATCACGCCCAATCGACCGCTGTCACCGATGGCAAACACGTCGTCGTCTTCTTCGGCTCGGCCGGGCTTTTTTGCTACGATCGCGACGGCAAGGAACTCTGGCGCGTGCCGATGGGGCCGTTCAAGACCGAGTTTGGCGCCGCCGCATCGCCGCTGCTCGTCGATGGACGCGTCATCCTCAATCAGGACTTTGACAGCGGCTCGTTCCTGGCGGCTTACAACGTGGAGACCGGCAAGGAAATCTGGAAGACCGACCGGGCCGAGTTCCCCGTCGGCTACGCGACGCCGGTGATCTGGATCGTGGCCGGGAAGAAGCAGATCGTCCAGGCGGGAACCTTGCGCGCGGTGGGCTACGATTTTGACACGGGCAAGGAAACCTGGACCGTCCGGGGTTTGGCGCGTGTCTGCAACATGACGCCGACCGTGGGGCCGGACAACGTCCTGTATCTGGGTGGCTGGGCCGCCGGCGCCGATCCCGGCGATGTCATCGCCGTGCCGCCTTTCGCCGAGACGCTCAAGAAGTTTGATGCCAACAAGAATGGCAAATTCGAGGAAAGCGAACTGCCCAAGGGCGCCATCAAGGATCGCTTTCCGCAATTCGATCGCAACCGCGACGGGTCGATCGATCAGGCCGAATGGGAAGGCATGCGCAACATCTTTGCCGCCGCCAAGAATCGTCTCGTGGCGATTCGCCCCGGCGGCAAGGGCGACATCACCAAGTCCCATGTGCTCTGGGAACAAGCGAAACAACTTCCCTACGTCCCTTCGCCCTTGCTCTACAACAACCTGCTCTTCCTGGCGAAGAACGGCGGGCTGATCTCGACGCTCGACCCCAAGACCGGCAAGTCGCTCAAGTACGACCGCATCCAGGCGCGCGGCGCCTATTACAGTTCACCCGTCGGCGGCGACGGCAAGGTCTATCTGCTCAGTCAACAGGGCGACCTTACCGTCATCAGCGCCAAGGCCGACTGGGAAGTCCTCCACACCGCCGACTTCGGCGAGGACATCTTCGCCACGCCCGCTCTTGTCGATGGCCGAATCTATCTGCGAACCGCCGGGCATTTGTATTGCTTTGGTCGAAAGTGATTTGCCACGCCACGCTAACCAAGCGCCAGCTTGGTGACCGCGATGTTGCCCGCGAAACAGACATCGACATCGCTGCCGGCGACGCGCGGTCGGCCGTGGTAGTCGCCGTCGTAGTGGAGCCAGTCGGCGCCCGCGCGGAAGTTCAACGGCAAGGGACCAATTTCAAGCGGACAGTAAATGACGCGCGGTTCCGGATCGTGCGGGCCGAGATTCGGCAGATTGACGTTCCAGAACGTCCCCGGCGTCCAACTTTCTTGCAGCAGGTCCGCGAGGATTTTCGTCATCCATTGCTGGGCGCGCGGCCAATCAAACTCGGCGCCGCGCTTGCGATAGTGCGACACGGCAATCCCCGGCTTGCCGTGAAAGACTGCCTCGCGCACGGCGGCGACGGTGCCGGAATGATGCACATCAACGCCGAGGTTCCCGCCGTGGTTCATTCCTGAAAGAACCCAGTCCACGTCGGGCGCGAGTTTGGCCAGGGCGACGCGAACGCAGTCGGCGGGAGTGCCGTCGATGGCCCAGCGCGTATCCCCCTTGGGGAAAATGCGGATCGGCCCGTCGGTCGTGACGCGATGCCCGCAGCCTGAGAGAGTCGTATGCGGCGCCACCCAGGTGAGCCGTCCCAGCGTTTGCGCCGCCGCCGCCAGGGCCGCGAGTCCCGCGGCGTCGATGCCGTCGTCGTTCGTCAACAGCAATTTCATTTTCGCTTCCTCCCCGTTCATCATACCAACGCTTCAAGCCCCGGGATGAGCGCAGCGATTCCCGGGGGTCGGCGTTGCTTTTTCAAGATCAGATCTGCTGTAAATCATGCGTCCGCGGCAAATCGTCAAGGCTTTGCAGGCCGAACATTTCCAGGAACCGGCCGGTCGTGCCATAAGCGACGTCCCTGGCGCTGCCGCCGTGAATCGGCAGGATGTGAATCAATCCACGGCGAACGAGTTGGCGCAGGAGCGAGCCCGAATCGGCGCCGCGCATGGCATCGACGTCGCCCTTGACGATTGGCTGGCGATAAGCGACGAGCGCGAGCACGTCCACCGCCGCGGTGGACAGACGCGCTTCGCGCACGCCGCCGTAGAGTTTCTCGACGACCGCGTGAAAACGAGGCCGCAGCGTGAGCACCCAGCCCGCGCCCTGCGGCACGATGGCATAGGGCCTTGCCTGGCGCCGATAATCGGCATTGAGCTGGGCGATGGCTTCGTCGAATTGGACTTCGGAAAGCCCACGTAGAATGTCGCGTGCCCTACGTGCCGTGAGCGGCGCGCCGCCGACGAAGAGCATCGCCTCAATCACGCGCAAGGCCGGCGGTGGCGTCGCGGGCTCGTTCGTCGCCACAATCGGCCCAGCCTCCTCGCCGAGCATCGCCGCATAGGTTCGCCCGAGTTCTTCAGGCGTCGTCGGTTCATCAAGGCGTTCTTCGGACATCCATGCCTCCCGCCTACTCGTGTGGCAAAAAGAAGATGCCGGTGACAAACGTGCCGATCCAGAGCACGCTGAACAGCACGCCGGTCGCGATGTGAAACCGCCGATGGTGCTTCAGCCCGGTGAACAGCATGACAAAAAGCAGGGCGGCGGCGGGCATGGAGAAGCACAGGTGAATACGCAGCATGTTCTTCGCGTCGCGCGCCTGAAGAAACTCGTCAAAAAGTCCGGGGCTGATGATATTGGCAATCACCTCAAGGCCAATCAGGGCGGCAAGGGTGAGCGCGAAGAAGGCAAGGTTGATGCGCCCGTGCAAGCGCGTTTTACCAAGGGCCAGGGCGACGAGCGAGGCGATCCACAAAACCGTGACCGCGCCCACCGCGATCTTGAGTATCAAGATGACTAAACCGGCGTCCATGACGTTATGATAGCGAAACACCTACGTTCGCATACTCGACGAGCTTCGCTGGCGCGTACGGACAGATGGGATTGACGAGTTATTTCAACTTATCCAGAAGGACCGGAAATCCGTCCAGGTCCTGGAGCCAAATCCAGCGATCATTCAAAAACAAAAATGCGCCGCTCCCGGATCCGCCAGATTGACGTCGCACATACAGGTCAAAAACGGGAACATCGCGCGGAATGACCTCGAATATTTTCGCATAGGATTTTCGTCTGTCCGTGTCGGCGCGCGCATTGGTTGGCTTGATCTGGATGATTGGTCCGCCACGGGTAATTTCGCGGGCTATGTCATCGGTGTGCCGCAGCAGATTTTCGCGATTCTTGAGCCAGAGGGCCCAAAGTTTATTGGCGTGCTTGGGAAACAAATAATGAAGGTCCTTTTCCGCCGGAAGCATCGAAAGGAGAGTTCGCTCTCGTTCTTCTTTTTTTGGGGACGAAAACCCCCTGTCCCAGCGACGGTATGCTTCCTCGAGGCTTGGTTTGGCCCTGGGTTTCTCGGCCTTGTCCTGCGCGTTGTCACGCAGCGACCGCGCCAACCCGATGGCGGCCCAGGCGGTGCCCCAGTAGCGGTGGATCGGCTCCAGCTTCTTGAGCCGATCGGGACCGCCCTTGCTCAGCAGTCCGGGGAAGACTGTCCAGGAGCCGTTTTTCTCCTGCGTGTCGAGCAGGTATTTTTGTCCGCGCCGCACGGCCGCGTCGGCCTTGTCGCCCAGGACCCGCAAGGCATACAGGCTTTGCCCGCTGCTGAACGCCTCGCTCTTACCGCCGGGAAGCGCGCTCCAGCCGCCGTCGGCGTTTTGACGTTTGAGGAGTTGGTCTTTCAGCTCCGCCGTTCGCGCGGGCGTGCCGAAGCGATGTTCGTAGAGCATTCGCGCGACAATCCACTCGAGGTTGACGCCCGGTCTGGCGTTCTTGACTGCCGCGTGCGCCCTGGCGACACTTTTGCGCAACCGCGGTTCGGACGATTGATCGCCCGCAAGCGCCAGGATGGTCCACAGGGTCGTGGTCTCGTCGGCCACGTCGCGCGGCCAATGCCGGCTGGGCAGCTGGCCGGCCGCCTGCCACAGGCCGCTGGCGTGCTGAAGCCCAATCATCAACTCGACCGAGCCGGTCAAAAACTTGTTGAAGCTTTCATTCGTCAATTGCAAGTCGCGCCCGAGGAAGAGTTGGGTCAACGTGTCGAGCCCGCCGCCGTCGTTGACCGCCCCCCTTTTCGTCACCGCCGCTTGCTTGACAAGCGCGGCCTGATGTTGCTGCAACTCTGCCGACTTCAGCGTCTTCGCCAGGGCGGCGATGAAGTCCTTTTCGTGCGTGAAACCTTCATCGAGCAAACGAGTCAACTTTGGCTGAATCGGCGCCGGCGCCGCCTTGATCGCCTTGTCCGTCAACTTGAAAAACACGCGCTGGGACAGCGACTTGTTCATCGACCACACGTTCCACTCGGCCAATTTCTTCGCATCCACGGGCACGCCATGCGCCCTGGCTTCGTTGTGAGCCCAGAGCATGAACGTGACCACGTGGCAAGACATGCAATCGCGTTTGTTGATCCAGGCCAGGCCTTCTTTTTCGAGGTAAGGCAGACTTCGCCCCACCGAGTTGCGGACGGAGGCGTCAGCGGCGCGCGCCGTTGCGGGGACGGTGAAAACCAGGGCAAACGCCACCAACGTCAGGAAACGGCACATGGCATGACTCCGGGGATTTTCTTTGATTTTGCCGCGCTTCCAGCCTGAAAGCAAGGTCGGTTGTGCTCAATCGCCCGGGCGCCGCGCGGGAAAGGAACGTCAGCGGCGTTCGCGCCAGGCCCACCGGAATAGGTTGCGTGTGTCCACGTAGCGGCTGTCGTTGGACGTACACCCGAGCACGGTGACGATGAGTTGGCTCGGTCCGCGCTGCCCGGACGCAACCAGGCACGAGCCGGCCGCGGTCGTCGTGCCCGTCTTGATGCCGTTGTAGCCTTCGATGTCAAGCAGCTTGTTGGTGTTATTCCAGATCATTTTGCGGCGTTCGTTCTTGCCGTTCGTGATCTGGGTTTGATGCCTACGTGTTTGCACGTACTGGCGAAAGGTCGCGTTTTGCATCGCGGTGAAACCGAGCATGCACAGATCGCGCGCGCTGGTGAGATTGCGGCCCAGGCCGTGCGGATCGATGTAGCGCGTCTCGCCGAGTTTGAGGCGCGCGGCCAGCCGATTCATTTCGGCCAGGAAGGCGGCCAGCGCCGGCGTCTTGCCCTTGGGATCGCGCAGGCGCGGACCGAAGTGCTCGGCAAGCGCCAGCGCCGCGTTGTTGCCCGACGGCAGCAGCAGCCCGTAAAGCATGTCGCGCACCGGAATGCGGTCGCCGGCCTGAATTCGAGCCGATGAGCCCGGCGTCTTCGCGGCCTGGGCGGAAACGTTGACGATCTCATCCAGGACCTTCGGGTTGTTGACAGCCTGTTGCAACACAACCCAGGCGGTCATGATCTTGGTGGTGCTGGCCATCGGCAGCGCCGTCGCGTCGTTGTGGCCGTGGAGACGCCGCCCCGTGCGCCCATCGAAGATCGCCCAGGCGCGGGCCGAGACGATCGGCGGTCCGTCCGGAGCATCCGCGGGTCGGCGCGCGGGCAACGGTTGTTGAGCATCGAGGCGATCGGCGAAAGCAAACGCCAGCGCCCCCGTGCCCGCAAATTGAAAAAACTGCCGGCGGTTCAATTTTGGGCCTTGAAGCTTCGACATCACAGGGTCTCTTTCTGAAATCTTGTCAGGCTCTGGCGATCATTCCACGGAAAACGCATAAACGCACGTGTGCCGATAGGTTTGGCCGGGCCGCAGGATGATCGACGGAAAGGTCGGCTGATTGACGGCGTCCGGCAAGCCGCCGGTTTCCAGGCAGACGCCGCTGCGTTGCTTGTAGGTCTTGCCGTCCTTGCCTTTCTGGCCGAATAGGAAGTTTCCAGTGTAGAGTTGGACGCCGGGTTGCGACGTTATCACCTCTAGCACACGCCCCGATTTAGGATCGCGCATTTTGGCTGCGAGCGAAATCTCTCCTCTTTTTTCCGGGCGCGTAAGGGCATAACAGTGATCGTAACCCTTGGCGCCTGTTTCGTATAGCTTTTCGATGCGTTCGCCGATGCGCGTCGTCTTAGTGAAGTCGAAAACCGTGCCTTTGACGGCTTCAACCTTCCCGGTTGGGATCAGCGTTTGGTCAACGGGAACGTATTTATTCGCTTCAATCTGCAATTCGTGATCGAGCACGGTTTCCGCACCAGCGCCTGCGAGGTTGAAATAGCTGTGATTTGTCAAATTGATCGGCGTTGCCTTGTCGGCCACGGCATAATAATCGATGAACAATACGTTTCTGTCACGCAGGGAGTAAGTCACGCGAACGTCGGTTTTGCCGGGATAGCCTTCCTCGCCGTCGGGGCTTGTATAGAGGAACTGCAGTGTGGGGAAGCCGCCACGTTGCGGGTGCGGGGGAATTATTTTCGCGTTCCAAACAACTTTGTCCAGGCTCTTCTTGACGCCCCCATGCAAATGGTTCGGCTCGTTGTTGATCGCCAGTTTATACTCCTTGCCGTCGAGCGTGAACCGCCCCTTGGCGATGCGATTGGCGACACGGCCGACGGTGCAGCCGAAGTACTGGTTGTCCTTCGATTCATAACCCTTGACATCGTCGAAGCCGAAGACGACGTTGGCGAATTTGCCCTTCTTGTCGGGCACGTTGATCTCGGTGATGGTCGCGCCGAGCGTCATCACCTTGACGATGATGCCGTTTTTATTCTTGAGCGTGTAGACCTCGACCGGTTTGCCGTCCGCCGTTTTGCCGAACATCTTGGGACCCTCGACTTGCGCGTAAGCAGAACTAACGCTGCCAACGACCAACGCGGCGGCGAACAAACAACGAGCCAGCATGGCGGTCTCCGGTTTGGAAGCGAATGCAATGGACCTATTCTGGCGGATTTCACGGGGCGGGGCAAACAAAAACTTTCGGCCGTTCCTCGGCAGGGCGTGGAGCAAATAATTTTTTTTCGGGTTTTTGTCACAGTGTGCCCTGGACGCCGTAAGGGAGGTGTAAGCGAGAACAAAACAAACCACACAACACCAAAGGAGAAAGCCATGAAGAACTGCATCGCCAGCCTGATCGCCGTCGTCGCCCTGGGTTTTGTCGCCATCAGCGCCGACGCGGGCCGAATTCCTGGCCCCGGCGTCAACACGACCATCTGCCAGGCCAAGGGTTCGGTAACCTACTTTGAAACCTTCCGTGGCAACGAGCTCGCCCGCATCGCCATCGTCGGCGATGGCTCGACCGACCTCGACGTTTTCGTCTACGATCTGCAAGGCCGACTCATCGTGCAGGGCATCGGCCTGACCGATCGCGAAGTCGTCTCCTGGTTTCCGGGTCGCACGCAGACCTACCGCATCGTCGTGAAAAACCTGGGCAATACCTGGAACCGTTTCTCGATGGCCTCCAACTAACCCCGGCTGCGGAATTGTCCGGACGGGATTTTCATAACGAACCCTGCCTTTCGCCCAGAAGGCAGGGTTTGCTTTTTCGCGGCGGTCACGGAACGAACGACATTTGCGCGATGGTGACGTACTCGATGCCAAGCGCCAGCCCGTCTTCTTTTGCCTTGGCCTGGAACAGGCCGGCCGCGGGCACGTCGATTCCTGCGCTGGCGTCCTCGATCATGAGCACACGAAAGCCTGCCTGGCGCAAATCGCGGGCGGCGAAGAAGCAGCAAATGTTCGTCGCGATCCCGCACACGGCGATGGTCGTGACATGCGACTCCCGATAACGTGCGAATATCCCCATGTGCTGGTGCGTGACAGCATACGCTTCGATATCGCGCTGGTAGCCCTTGCGGAAGATCGCGTGAAAGCGATGGGTATCCAGCCCGGGAACGAACTCGGCGCCGGGCGTTCCCATCACGCAGTGCGGCGGATATAGGTTATCCTTCTGTCCGAGAAAACTACAATGGTCCGGCGGATGCCAGTCAACGCTGGCGTCGATGCCGGCCCATTCGAGCGCGAGCAGGCGATTGATGTTGGGCACGATCTCCAGGCCGCCGGGGACGGGCAATTCATCGTCAGGTGCATGTTTCCCACGCCCGCAGCCGACAGGCAATGCGCGTCAGGTGCATGTTTCCCACGCCCGCAGCCGACAGGCAATGCGCGTCAGGTGCATGTTTCCCACGCCCGCAGCCGACAGGCAATGCGCGTCAGGTGCATGTTTCCCACGCCCGCAGCCGACAGGCTGCGGGATCAGGAGTCAATAAGCTTTCGCAAAAACGACGCGCCCCGCGGAAGGCGCCCCGGTCACCATGCACTTGCCCGCCTCGCTGGCGCGGGCGAACGGGATGCAGCGGATGGTTGCCTTCGTCTCGGCGGCGACGCGATCTTCGGTTTCGCGCGTGCCGTCCCAGTGGGCCCACAGGAATCCGCCTGGGTCTTCGATCTTTTGCTTGAACTCGTCGTAGCTATTGACCTCGAAGCTGTTGGCGTCCCGATATTTTTTGGCGCGTTCGAACAGGTTCTTCTGGATTTCCTTCAGCAAGGCGACCACCCTGGCCGGCACGTCCGCGAGTGGCACGCCGACCGTTTTTCCCTCCTTGCCAGGGAAATCGCGCCGCGCCATCACGCACGTTTGCTGAGCCAGATCGCGTGGACCCATCTCAATGCGGATCGGCACGCCCTTGATCTCCCAGTCGATGAAACGCGCGCCGGGCGACTGACTGAAGCGCCTGTCGATTTCCACGACGAGCGGCTCGTAGCCGAAGAACTCCTCACGCGGAATCTGCACGATCGTCTGCCTCAACTGCTCGGCCGCCTGGAGTGCGTTGGCTCGCTCGTCGTCGCTCTTGCCAAGCGGAACGATGACGACATGGATCGGCGCCAGACGAGGCGGGCAAACCAGGCCGGCGTCGTCGGAGTGCGTCATGATGAGCCCGCCGATCAAACGCGTGGAAACGCCCCAGCTCGTCGCCCACGCATATTCGAGCTGGCCGGCCTGGGATTGGAACTTCACGTCAAAGGCCTTGGCGAAATTTTGGCCCAGGAAATGGCTCGTCCCCGCTTGCAGCGCTTTCTTGTCCTGCATCATCGCCTCGATGCAAAGGGTATAGTCCGCGCCAGGAAATTTCTGCCCCTCCGTCTTTGGGCCGGTCAGCACCGGCATCGCCATCCAGTCTTCCGCAAAGCTGCGGTAGACTTCGAGGATCTTGTGTGCTTCCTCCTCGGCTTCCTGCTGCGTTGCGTGAGCGGTATGCCCTTCCTGCCAGAGAAATTCCGCCGTGCGCAAAAAAAGCCGCGTGCGCATCTCCCAGCGGACGACATTGCACCATTGATTGATGAGCAAGGGCAAATCGCGGTAGCTCTGAATCCAGTTCTTGTAGGTGTTCCAGATGATGGTCTCGGACGTCGGCCGAATGATGAGCGGTTCCTCGAGTTTGGAATCCGGATCGACGATCAAGCCCTCCCCCTCGACCGTTTTGAGCCGATGATGCGTGACAACGGCGCATTCCTTGGCAAAGCCCGCTGCCATTTCCTCTTCGCGCGCGAGAAAGGATTTCGGAATGAAGAGCGGAAAATAGGCGTTGACGTGCCCGGTGTCCTTGAACATGCGATCGAGAGCGTGCTGCATGTTCTCCCAGATGGCATACCCGTGCGGCTTGATGACCATGCAGCCGCGCACATCGGAATTCTCCGCCATGCCGGCGTTTTTGACGATATCGAGGTACCACTGCGAATAATCTTTCGCGCGAGGGGTGATGGCTTCGGCCATTTCATTCTCCTCGTTCCCAAACTCCGTTTGGGAACGCATTCCCGGAAACTCTGTCGTCCGTTCCAACGAAAACCGATCGCCATTACACGGCGTCGCGAAACCGAGTTTCGCCGACGTGCGTTCCCAAACGGAGTTTGGGAACGAGGCTGGAAGGGCCTGGGAACATTGTATGAATGATGTAAAATGCCAGGACCATGTTCACGGCGAAAAAGGTTTACACGATGCTGGAAAACGAATCGCTCTGGCAGGCGGCCACGCAATGCCATGAGCTGCTGGCGGCCGCGAAGATTCCCCACGCGATCCTCGGCGGCGTCGCGGTGTGCCTGCACGGCTATCAACGGAACACGGTGGATGTCGATGTCCTAATTCGCAAGGAGGATTCTGACGCCGTGCGTGAAACGCTCGAAGGCGAAGATTTCAAGTGGCACGCGAAGGACAAGGAGTTTCGAGCACCGAGCGGCGTTGCAATCCAGTTCTTGCTGGCCGGCGACCGTGCTGGCAAGGACAGCGAAGTCAAGCTGCCCGATCCCGGAGATGAGCACGCGACCACCGAGATTGAAGATTTGCCCGTGTTGACGCTAGCCAGATTGATCGATTCCAAAATTGCCTGCGGGTTGGGGAACACTCGGCGAACTTACAAGGACTTCGCGGACGTGGTCGAGTTGATTATTCACAACCGGCTCAACCGCTCCTTTGCGAGGTTCCTGCACAAATCGCTGCGGACTACCTATCGTGAAATCGTCGGAAAATCACGTGGCAAGCCGTGAGAAGAGTGAAGCATGAAAACCATCACGACGCTTCAGCCCTGGGCGTCGCATCATTTTCCCTTCAACCGCTTCGCCAGCGCGTCGATCCGATTCTTACATTCCATGCGTGCCTCACCATACCCCTTCGGATTGATGTTCGGCGTTTTCAGGTAATCAAGCACGAGCTGCTCGGCAGCCATGTACTCCGCGCAAGCGTGAGCGACTTCCGACGCGATCTCGTTGGCAATGGTCGTGACGCCGTTGCGGTCGCCGTGCAGGATCAAGCCCGGCGTGACCTGCACGCCGCCAACGTGGACGGGAACGCCAACTTGCAAGATGTGGCAATAGCCGTGGGCGCAGATCACGCCGTCGGCGAAGCACGGAAAGCAGATCGCCTCGACCTGATCAAGATCGCGCGCCGCCCCGCTCGTGATCAGACCGGCCGCGCCGAAGGACTTGTAGGTCGTACACATGATCTCGCCGAAGGTCGCCGCCATCACGGGCGTGTCGAGATCCTGAAAAACGACGACGGGCGGGCCCGGCAGCTCGGCAAACGCGGCGATCTGCTGATCCAGCCCGGAATACACATTGCCCGAGGTCGGTGGAAACGCCGAGCGAAACGTTGCCGTGGCCGCGTAACCGACCATGGGCGGCAGCTTTGGAAAGCACGGGTGAATCCGCCGGACCATGTAGAACGCCGTGCGCGAACCTCGGTCGAACAGTTCGACGACGTTGCAGATCGTCGGCGTATCGTATTTCTTGAGGAGTTCCAGGTCGGCCGGAGCAATTGCGTGAATCTTCATCATGGTCGTTGTCCTTGGTCAATACAATGAGCACTCACCAATTTATGCAAGCGTCGCGAAAACACCAAAGGGATTTGCCCTACTGCGTCATCCACTCTCGGTTGGGGTGTCCGAACTCGTGAGAGTTTGGTTTTCCTGAAGTCGCACGCCTTCAGCTACCCTAAAATCAAACGTAGACGGCGCGCTAGCTAGCCGATTCGTTTCGGGATAGGATGGAGCCAGTCCTCACCCAAACCAAGGAGATTGTTGTGTTGGCGTTCTTGACGCTGGCGGTCTGCTGCATCGTCATCGGTCTGCTTTTGTTTGTATTCTGGGGAAATTTGAAAACCTTTGCCAGGTCGCTTTATCTGGTCATGGCCGGCTTTTGGCTAATTGTCGGCGTCACGGCGCAGTTTTACTGGGAGGACTTGCGTCCGTTGATGAACATCCCGGTCGATCGCACGGTGGCGGGGGTTGTTTTCTTCATTCTGTTCAGTTTCAATTTCATCCGCTGGCGAATGCAGCGCGCGGCGCAACGTCACGACTCCGAGGAACACTCGCCGCGGCGGTCCAGGGTCGTCCATCGTGAATATGATCCAACGTTCGATTTTTCAGATACCAAGCCGAACGACGCCAAACCTCCGAACGGATTCAAGGAGGGCCCGCCGCCGGTTTGATCGAAATTCCCGCGCGGACAATCCGGAGGCGTGAGCGATGGATTGCCCCGGTGTGCGTCCATCGCAAAGGCGGATCGGCCTTGGTGAAGCACGCGTTTTTCGGTATCCTGCTTTTTTCGCAAACCATTTGACGAGGATCGGGCATGAAACCGAAACGCGATTTCGACAAGTCCTTCCAGCCCATTCACGATCATACGCCGCAGCACCAGGAGGAAGAAGTCCGGGCCTTCAGCGTCGAGCATTACGTTCGGCAACTCCACGAAACGACCGACAAGCTCCTGGCGGACCGTCCCAATCGCGGCGACGTGAAACTTTTGAGCGTGGCGCTGAGGGAGCTGCGCTATTGTTTCAAGGTCTTCGCCAGACTACGCGATCGCCGGCAAGTAACCGTTTTCGGGTCCGCACGCATGCAGCCGGCCGACCCGTCGTATCAACAGGCCGTCGAATTCAGCAAGCGGATGGCCAGCGCCGGGTACATGGTCATCACGGGCGGCGGCGAGGGCATCATGGAGGCCGGGCACGTCGGCGCGGGGAAAGAAAACAGCATCGGTCTGAATATCCTCTTGCCCTTCGAGCAACATCCCAATGCCGTTATCCGCAACGATCCGAAGCTGATGCACTTGCGCTACTTCTTCACGCGCAAGCTGCTCTTCGTCAAGGAATGCGAGGCCGTCGCCCTTTTTCCGGGTGGGTTTGGCACGCTCGACGAGGGATTCGAGGTGCTAACCCTGGTGCAAACCGGAAAAAGCCACCTCTTCCCGATCGTCATGATCGACGCGCCTGGCAGTGATTACTGGCACCACTTCTTGCGCTTCACCAAGGACGTACTGCTCGCGCGGCAACTCATCAGCGAAAGCGATTTGCACCTCTTCAAGGTCACCACCTCAATCGACGAGGCGGTGGCGGAGATCGTCAACTTTTATCGCGTCTATCACTCCATGCGCTACGTGAAGGGCGATCTTCTGCTCAGGCTCCAGCGCGTGATCTCGGATGCGACGCTGAAAACGATTCGCGCGGAATTCACGGACATCATCCGCGAGGGGACGTTTGAATTGACGAACGCGCAGCCCGAGGAGAGCGAGGAAACCGAACTCGCCGACCTGCCGCGCTTGAAGTTTCGTTTCGACCGCCACAAACTGGGGCGGCTGCGCGAGCTGATTGACGTGGTGAATCGGGACTAGCCCGCTTGCGGCGTGGCGGTGGCGCGCAAAAAAAGAGCCAGGCCCTCAACGAGAGGGCCTGGCCTAACCAAGCATACTTTCGGGTCCCGTCCATCCCTTCGGTAGCCTGGCAGCCTTATCCGTCCACTCAGCGACGGTTAAGAGCCCATGGCTTTGCGTCCCCGCCTCGCGACGGGTTTGCCTTTATCGAGAATGGGGAACTTCTCGCGTGCCGCACGAAACGCGCTGGCGACTTCGTGTTGCACACTTCAACCTAGGCCGCAAAATCGGCAAATGCAAATTAATCGGACCTTTTTTTTGTTGTGCGGTGGGTTGCGCTCGCACGTCGCGGCGCGAACGCCGGACTGGGCGGGTTCAGGGCGGGCCGATTTCGTCTGTCAGCGGTCGGTGTTTAAGCCAGTGGTCGAGCCATTGATAAGAGACCCGTCGGCCCTGTTGCGGGTAGGTGTGTTTCCCGCGATGGTTGAATAGGCCAATCCGATCGCCGGCGCCGAGGAGTCGATAAACCGGCATGACGGCGTGAACGAACGGCCAGCTGGCGTCGCCGTCGGCGCTGCCACCGCCCAGGATGAGGATGGGCCGTGGGGCGCACATCGCAAGGACCTGGTGATTCTCCAGTGCCGGGATGTGCTTCCTCATCTTGCTGGTCAGGTACCACGGATCGGTCCAGTTGCTCATCGTCAGCCCGATGCCGCCTTCGTTGAACACGCCGCACTGGTAGCGCGCCTCAAACGCCATCGCGTAGAGGACCTCCTTGGCGCCCAGGGAAAACCCGATGCAGCCGATGCGAAGGGCATCGACAATAGCAAGGGACTCAAGGAAATCGACGCAGCGGATGGCGTCGAAGGTCATCTTGCCCAAACCTGTAAGACCCGGCCACATCTTGCCGACTGCGTCAGCCTGCTTGCGCGGTCCGCCGCCTTTCATGATGTAACACTGGGGCGACAGGACGACGTAGCCGCGCTTGACAAGATGCACGCCCAGCGCCAGCGCGGGCTTCTTGCCAAGGCCGACTGGTTCTTTCAAGGTGTCGTTTGTGGTTTGATGAAAGACGACGACAGCGGGGCGTTTCTCGCCTTTCTTGATGCCATCGGGGATGAGCAAATACGTCAGGACCCGATCGCCCTGGGCGCTTTGAAAGCTCAGCAGCTGGCGCGTATAACCGTCCAGCTTTTCGGTCGATTCGACTTTCACGTCAAGGCTGGCTGGCTTTTTGGGAAATGGGCCGAGTTTGTCCTGCCACATTGCCGCAAGTTCCTTGCGGTGCGAGGCCCAGCCGGCCTTGGTGGTTATGAGGCTGTCGTCCTTGCCAAGCAACGGCTTCAGACCGAGGTCGGGGATTTTCGCGGTGGCATAGGGTTTCTGGATGCGCGCCGGCCAATCGATGGGCTGCGCGGCGGGGACAGCGACGAGACCCATGCCGAGACCGGCGATGAACATCATGGGAAGCCAGCGCATTTTTTTTTTCTCGGTATGGCGACGTTTCATCGAGGCGTAAAAGCAACGCCGTTACGAAGCGTCACTAACGAGGGTTATTTCAAGGCATGCCTCATGCAGCAGTTTTTGTATTTCTTGCCGCTGCCGCAAGGGCAGGGTTCGTTGCGGCCGACCTTTTCGGTGCGGTTGCGGATCGGCTCTTGTTTCTTGCCGGTCTGCTGACTGCCTTCGATGGCGTCGCGTTGCTGGGCCTGGATGCTGCCGGGGGGCGGCGCTTGCAGTTGCGGGGCGGCGGCGTGGACCATGGCGCCGATTTCCCACACGGTTTCGGCGAAGGCCTCGTCGTCCTCGACGCGGAAGACCACGTCGGTGACTTTGTCGCTCAGGCCTTCCCACATGCCGTCAAACTCTTTCATGCCGACGCGTTTGTACTCGGTCTTCGGATCGATCTGTGCGTAACCGACCAGGCCGACGCCCTGGCGCAGGTGATCCATCGCCAGCAGGTGGTTTTTCCATGCCGTGTCGAGTTGATTGAGCAAGAGGCTGCGTTCCATGCGGCGCATCTCGGGCCGATAGCGCGAGTCGAAGGCGTTCCAGAGGAAGTTGCGCGCCTCCGGGTAGGTGAGGCCGGTCAACTGCTCCGGGTCGATGTCCAGATTGAGATTCGCCTTGGCCCATTCGCTGAGTTCCTGGGCGTCGGCAGCCTCGGCGACCTGGGCGCCTGCAAAGGCCTCGGCCAATTTGGTGTCGATGTGCCCCTGGTTCATCGCCGGGAAGGCCTGGCGGCACACATCGCTAAGGCGTTCCAGGAGCTTGGCGCGGGATTCGTTGCGGAACATTTCCTCGGTCAGTGCGTTTCCTTCAGTCGTTGAGACCGAGGGACCGAATCGAAGCATGTACCAGTGGTAAAGGCCGGCCCGATCGTATTTTTGGCCGATCGAACCGCCGGTGCCCTTGTCATCCATGAATTGCGCCATGGCGACTGTGATCGGGAAGACAACCTCACGCTCGTGATAAAGCCTCTGTACGTGTTCCACCAGGGTCTTGCGGATCTTCTCGCGCGGCATGTCGGCGTCGAATTGAGCGGGATCGATCGTCACGCCGAACTTGCGGTCGAACCACGAACAAAGCTCGATGAAGCCCCAGTCGGGCTGCAGGTAAGCTCGGCCCTTCGACAGGTCGGCGCCGTGAGCCACCTTTTCCGCTTCTGCGAAGAGGTACTGGGAGATGTTGTCGCGGCCGATCTTCTTCAGAGACCGGTCGGTGGTCTTCAGGCCCCACATCTTGTTGACGCGGTCGGCCATGGCCTGCCAGTTCCATTCGGAGGCTTCGATTTCCTCGTCGAGGTTTTCGTCGAGCGCTTCCTGAATCTGGGTCTGGATGTTGTTGAGAGCCTTTTCGCGGGCGACCTGGTCGGCGTCTTCAAAGCTACAGTTGGCGAAATCGCTGGCGCTGCATTCGACGCTGAGCTGGAGCATGACCAGTTCGGCAAAGCTGCCGGCGCCGTAGAGCGGATCGAGGTAGCGGTCCAGGGCGAGGTCGCTCTGCTGGAAGAGCATGTTGACGATGCGCAGCTTCGGGTTGGCGTCGTTGAGGATTTCCTGCCGATAGCCATACACGCGCTTGCGCTGGTAATCCATGACCTCGTCGTATTCGAGCAGGTCCTTGCGGATGTCGAAGTTGCGTTCCTCGACTTTTTTCTGGGCGGCCTCGATGCGGCGACTGACCATGCTGCTCTCGATGGCCTGGCCCGGCTCCATGCCGAGCTTGGAAAGCACGTTTGCCACCCATTCGCCCGCGAAGACGCGCATCAACTCGTCTTGCAGGGAAAGGAAAAAACGCCCCGAGCCCGGATCGCCCTGCCGGCCCGCGCGCCCGCGGAGCTGGTTGTCGATGCGGCGCGATTCGTGTCGCTCCGTGCCGATGATGTGCAGGCCGCCCATCGCGGCGACCTCGCGGCCTTCCTCTTCCATTTTTTCGTTGTCGCGGATGAGCTGAACGGTCGATTTCCAGACATCGTCGGGCACGTCGAGACGTGTGGCATAGCGATCCTTCAGCCGGGCCCAGGCCAGCGTCTCGGCATTGCCGCCCAGGATGATGTCGGTGCCGCGACCGGCCATGTTGGTCGAGATGGTGACGGCGCCAATGCGTCCGGCCTGGGCGACAATCTCGGCCTCGCGGTCGGCGTACTCTGGTTTGGCGTTGAGCAGCTCATGCTTGACGCCGCGGCGCGACAGCATTTTGGAGAGCCGTTCCGATTGATTCACGTTGGTGGTGCCCACGAGGATCGGCCTGCCTTTCACGTCGATCTGTTCGATGACGTCCGCCTTGATGGTTTGCGTTTCGCGCGTATCCTTGAGGATGAACTCCAGCGAATCCTCCTCCTCCTTCTTGATGGTCCCGACCAGCATGGCGCCGTCTTTCATGTGGATCGTGTCAAACTTGTTGATGCGCTCGATCTCGCTGACGACGGCGTCCCATTTTTCCTTTTCCGTGAGGTAGACGAGATCGGGATAGTTGATGCGCGTGAGCGGCATGTTGGTGGGAATGGCGACGACATCGAGCTTGTAGATCTTCCAGAATTCGTTCGCCTCGGTCATCGCGGTGCCGGTCATGCCCGCGAGCTTCTTGTAGAGCTTGAAGAAATTTTGCAGCGTGACCGTCGCCAGCGTTTGGGTTTCCTCTTTGATCTTGACGCCGTCGCGAACGTGCTTGGCCTCGACGGCCTGGTGCAGGCCATCGGACCACTGTCGGCCGACCATCAGTCGGCCCGTGAATTCATCGACGATG
This sequence comes from Planctomycetota bacterium, assembly GCA_016191165.1. Lineage (GTDB taxonomy): Bacteria > Planctomycetota > Planctomycetia > Gemmatales > Gemmataceae > SIAQ01. Next base: position 67,025 of record JACPPF010000044.1, on the reverse strand, counting down.
ATGACGCTGATCTCGTGCGGCGGCTCGGGATGCCGCATCACGACGTATTGCTTGTCCTTGTGATAAAGATGATGCGCCTTGAGGGCGTTGTCGATCAGGTGGGGCCATTCCATGTTGCCGGCCGTGTAGAAGCTCTCGACACCGGCGAGTTTTTCGGCGACGCGGATGCCTTCGTCCGTGAGGTGGCAGGAGCGTTCCTTTTCCTTGACTTCGAAGAAGAAGCCGAGACGTTTTTCTTTCTTCTCGACGTTGGCGCTGGCGACGTAACTCTCGACCTTTTCGTCGTCAACTTCCGCGGCGTCTTCGCGATTTTTTGCAGGCGTCTCTTTGATTCCTTGAGTGACGGCAACGTCCTGAATCCCGGTTTCGGCTCCTTCGGGCTTCTCATCCTGGGACAGGGGATGATCGGGAATGTTGACGCCGTGGCCCAGCGATCGCAGCTTTTCCTGCGCCTTCTTCTCCATGCGCGTCAACTCGATGGCGATCTGATTCGCCTTTTCGTAGAGCTTCGGCGAACCGGACGACTGACCGGAGATGATGAGCGGCGTACGCGCCTCATCGATGAGAATGTTATCGACCTCGTCGATGATGGCGAAGTTGAGATTGCGCTGGCACTGGTGGTAATGCGGATCGAAACTCGGATCGCCCCAGCGCGCGGGCTTCATGTTGTCACGCAGGTAATCGAAACCGAACTCGCTGTTGGTTCCATAGGTGATGTCGCAGTCGTAGGACTGGCGGCGCGGAACCGAGTCCATTTCACTCTGGATGTAGCCGCAGGTGATGCCGAGGCCGTGATAGATCGGCGACATCCACTCGCAGTCGCGGCGGGCCAGGTAATCGTTGACGGTGACGATGTGGACGCCGGCCTGAGTGAGAGCGTTGAGGTACGCAGGCAGGGTGGCGACCAGGGTCTTGCCTTCGCCGGTAACCATCTCGGCGATCCGCCCCTGGTGCAGCATGACGCCGCCGACGATCTGCACATCAAAGTGCCGCATGTTCTTGGTGCGGCGCGCGACCTCCCGACAGGCGGCGTAGGCGAACGGCAGGAAATCGTCCAGCGTCGGATTCGCGGGGACCGTCGCATCGAGCATCTCGATCAGGCTCGCGAACGATTCGCTGGCGGGCTGTTCCTCCGTGGCAGGGTTCGCGGCCGCGCCCTCGATGGGAGCGGCGCCGGCAGTGACCGCGCCGCCCGGAACGGCGCCACTCGCCAGAGGACCGGTTCCTTTTTTCACGAAGGGCTTATGTTCGATACCCAGGCGAGCGCGAAATTCGGCAGTCAGTCTCTCGAATTCATCGTCACGCAATTCCAGCATCAGGGGTTCCAGCGCGTTGACCCGATCGAGAATGGAACCGGGCACGACGCTGTGCCCTTCGATGCCGCGCGGGCGGATGTAGCCCACCGAGCGCACGAGGCGTTCGTTGCTGGACCCGAAAAGCCGACCGAGGAAACCGACGACCCCCTCGGAGACTGCGCTGAGGGTGTCCGTGAACTTCTCCCAGAGGCTCACATCCAGATTGGTTTGGGTAGCCATATTTCAAAAAATCCGAGGTTTCACGGCGAGTCCTGATCCCGCGCGTTTGGTCCATGCAACCGAAAAAGTCAGTCTAAGTTTCCTGGTCAACCAGGTCAATACGAGTGCGCAAGGCGCGCCAGCGAGGGAAACAATCCCTTTACTCTTTATATGGAGGCGAACCGCCTGTTTTCTCGCCAGCTGGACAAAAGGGAACCTGAAGCGAACAATACCCGAGGAAAGCCCGATCCACGGAAATGAACAATATGATCGAATCGACGAGCGTCCTGTGCCCTTTCTGCAACGCGATCCTGCCAGCGCTAGCGGCCAGCCCGCGCGAGGATCGAGTGCCGTGTCCACGCTGCGGGGAAGCCGTGCCGGCGGGTCGCTGGCGCGTCGATCCAGCTGCCGGGCAGGTACGGGCAGGACCACCTCCCGCCCCCAACCCCGGGTCCGAAACCGCAGGCGTGCCGGGCACGCGCAAAACCGCGTTCATCGTCCTGGGCACCATGCTCGTCATGGCGACCCTGGCCGCCAGTTACGCGCTGTGGACGACCCAGCTCCGCCGGTCGCGCGATCCTCGGCCGATCCTTGATCCGATCAAGTATCGTCGGCCTTTGGAACTTCCCGGCATGGGGTACCTTCCCAAAGATGCCGACATCGTGATCGGACTGCAAATCGCGGAGTGTCTGAACGACGCCGAGGTCGGCAAACCGCTTCTGGACGAACCGCGTCCCGCTGGACTCGACTGGGTCGTGAAACAGACCACGCGAATGACCGGCACGGATTTGAAGGACCTCGACCACATCCTGGTCGCTGCTTCGTTGGACGTGAAATCGCCGCAATTGACGATGATCGTGCGAACGCGGCGAATCATCGCCCTGGAGAAAATCGCCGACGCGCGGCCGGCGAAGTCGTCGCTTTACCAGGATTTGCCGCTTTACGAGTTCAATCTGAATCCCGTCGCCGCGGCGCTGGTATGGTGCGTGGACAAGAAGACGGCGATTTGCGTCGTGCGCCTCGATGCGGCGACGAGCGTCCATCTGGCCGGCCTGTCGCAGACACCGCGACCGGTCGAGCAGATTCTCGCCGAGCCGTTACGCGACGTGCTCAAGCAACGGCTGGCGAAGTACCAATTCGCGTGGGCCGTTGGCCGATTGGATCGGCTGGCCGGGCTGACCGACCTGCTGGCGTTCCTACCGGTGGCGAAGGCGCCGTTCAAGATGCTCCAGGGCGTGCGAACTTTCGGGCTGGGACTGGAGCCTATCGAAGGGCTTACCATGAACGGTCATTTCCTGATGCGCGATGCGAAGGCGGCGGAAGCGTTTCAGAAAAAGTTGGCCAAGGTCACCATCGCCGGCGCCGCCTCGCAGAAAGTGATTCCACCGCCGCCCGCGCCGGCGGAGCCGTGGGTGAGCTGGCAGTTGCGCGGCGATGCGGCGGCGCTGCGCGGCTGGGCGAATCCTCACGCTGGCGACGAAAAGTGAATTGTATTACCACCAGCCCCCGGCGCAAGCCGGGCGTGAGGCGGTTCACCCCCCGGCTTGCGCCGGCGGCTGGTTCTACGTGGTTTCCAGCCGTTCCTTCTTGATCCCCGCCAGCTTCTCAAATTTCTTCAGCCCCTTCTGATAGAACGCCTCCCACTCCGGGTCGGGCGCTATCGCCGGGCGAAATTCCACCATCACTCCGGCGGCCTCGGCGACGGTACACGTTCCCGGCTCGCCTTGCTGTTGCCTGAAATGATTTTCGATGGCCGCCAGAGCCGTCGCTGCCGCGCCGAGGGCGGGACCTTCGTCTGACACCAGGGGATGAATCGGCAGTTGCAGCACGCTGGCAAGGATTCGGCCCATCAACGGACTGCGCGCGAGACCGCCGGATACCGTGATACGAGAAATCTCTTGTCCGCCTTTCCGGTGCGCCTTCACGCCCAGGGCGATCAGGTACGCCAGCGCTTCGAGCGCGGCGCGGAAGCGTGTTCCCCGGTCGCGTGGCTTTTTCTTCCATTTGAACCGCGGCTTCTTGATGCCCAGCGATGGCTCCGCGAAAAGGAATGGGACAACACTCGTCCCGTTGCACCCCGGCGGCGCCTCGCTCGCCAGTTCGTCGAGTTCCCGCCATTCTTCGTCGCCCCACCCTGGCTCACGCTCGACGATCTTGTCCACGAACTGGGCCCCATTGTTGTAACAGCGCATCCACAGGTACGGATCCCAATTCAGGCGCATGACATCGAGGTGCTTGGTCGTCGGCAACTCCATGGACGACGAGTTCACCACGGCGCTTGTGCCCAGGATCACCGCGAGCCGGCCGGTCTCGAACGCGCCGCCGCCGACCAGACCGGCCTGCTGATCGTCCGACGTTGGGAAAATTAGCGGCGGTCGGCGCGGGTCCAGGCCGGCCTCTTGAACAAGCGACGGGTGCAACGGGCCGATCGGCTGAAACTGATCGATGATGCGCGGCAGTTGCCTTTCGACCAGTTGACGATGCGTGTCCACCTTCAAGGCATCGAGCATGGCCATGCACCACGTCTTGTCCTTCAGGTTCATGAGGCCGGTGGAGGCCGCGGACGAGACGCTGATGACATCGAAGTTTCCGGTGAGATACCCGGCGGCCAGGGCGCCATGGGTGAGGATCTTGGCGGTGCGTTGCCAGTCGGCTTCGCTGAGCTTGGCCTCGTCCTTGACGAGATGGGAGAGGCTGTAACGAATCGCCCAGGGCCCGCCGAGCAATTCCGTGGCCCGGTCCTCGCCGCCGAGGCGTTTGATGCCGAGGGCGTGATACTTGGCGAGACTGGGATCGTTCCAGAAGATGGCCCGGCGGACCTGGTTGTGCTGAGCATCGATCCGGCCCGCGGAGTGGTGCGTGGCGGAGATGCCGCCGGCGATCCAGTCCTTGAGCCGGCCCAGGTCGCGCAACTTTTGAGCGATGGCGCGCACGCTGGCGCGGACCTGGCCTTCGAGTTGCATCAGGTTCAGCTCGACGACTCGCCCCGCCGTCCATAGGTCATTGGGCAATCGGACCTCGGCGACCGTTTTGCCATCGACCGAAAACGCAATGCACTTCACGCCGGTCGTGCCGAAATCCCAGCCGACGATCAAGGCATCTGACGGAACATACTTGAGAGGATTGGCCATTTGAAATCACCTGCCTCATTCTGGCGCCGTACGGAGTCCCGTGAGGAAAACGACAACCGGTTTTTCCTACCCTTCACCCGAGCGGCGATTATACTGTATCCTTCTCCAATCAAAACGACATGGTGCGAATTTCCATGATTACCCCCGCTGACAAGGTTGCCTCGGCCCTGGTGCGCTGGCGCAACAACCTCATCGACTTGACCCGCCGCAACCCGCTGCTGAGCCTGAAGCCCAACCATACGACGTATCTTGAGATTGCACAGCCTGACCTGATGAAGGTTTACCAGCACCTTTTCGTGGATGGTAAAAACTGGTCGTTCTACATGCCGCCCGAAAGCACCAAGGCAGCCAAAAAGAACGGTCCCGCGAAGGAGCCGCCTGCGCCCAAGGCCAATGAGCTGTTGGGTGCCGAAACGGAGCGTCCGGTTTTGCTGAAGATCCTCACGAATCTTTATCGCCGGATGGTGACCGATTATCGCGAGCGCGGGTTGCACATCCTGCACCTGGCGCTGGGCACGCTGGAATGGCGTGGCGAGGACGAGGAGGTTTTTCGCTCGCCGCTCCTTTTGCTGCCGGTGGAGTTGAAGCGCCATTCACTCAAGGAGCCGTTTCAACTTGCCGCGCTGGACGAAGACCCGATCGTGAATCCCGCGCTGGCGGCGCGGTTGAAGCAGGACTTTGAGTTTCGGTTGCCCGAGGCGCCGGAAGATTGGGAAATGAAGAAGCCCGATCAATACCTCGCCGAGGTGACGGCCGCCATCACGGGCCTGCCGGGCTGGGAAGTCAAACCGAGCGTGATTCTGACGCTCTTCTCGTTTTTCAAGGGAGTGATCTTTCAGGATTTGCAAGAACATGCCGAGCGCTTGCAAAACCATCCGATCGTCCAAACGCTGGCGGGCGTGCCTGGCTTGATGAGCGCGGCTTCCCCGCTCACGGAAGCCGACCTTGACGAAAAGATCGACCCGCGCCGGCTGCATCACATCCTCGACGCCGACGCCAGTCAGCGTCTGTGCCTTGAAGCGGCGGCGCGGGGGGAGAGCTTCGTCTTGATCGGGCCGCCGGGGACGGGCAAGAGTCAGACCATCGCCAACTTGATTGCTGACCGCATTGCCGCGGGAAAGAAGGTGCTCTTCGTCAGCGAAAAGATGGCCGCGCTCGAGGTGGTGTTCAAGCGTCTGACCGCGGTCGGCCTGGGTGAATTCTGCCTGGAGTTGCATAGCCACAAGGCGAACAAGCGTGAGGCGATCAAGGAGCTGGCCCGTTGCTATCAGGAAACGCTGGCGCCGCAGCCAACGCCGAGCGAGGAGGACTTCGTTCGCCTCAAGGATCGGCGCGACCGGCTGAACCGATTTGTCCTGGCGTTGCACCAGAAACGGGAGCCGATGAAAAAAAGCGTGTGGGACGCGCTCGCGGAACTTCCGCGCTGGCAGGCGTTGCCAATGGTCCCGCTCGGCGTGCCGCCGACGCGCCCCGCCGGTGACACGACAACCAAGCTCGCGCTCGCTGATTTCACGGCCGGGCATCTCGACGAATTGACGCAGCTATTGCAGCGCTTGCAGCAGCACTGGCATATCCGCACCGAGGGCAACTATCCCTGGCGAGGCTTCAAGGCCGACCGTTATTCTCTGCAACTGCGCGATGAGATTGTCGGCTTGATCGACAAGGTCCGCGCCCGCGACGACAAGCTGCGAGCGGCTGCCGAGCAATACGCCAATCAGCTTGGCGTTGTGGGCAAGTCGTCCGAGTTGCTCAGGCTGGGCGATTTGCTGGAAAAGCGTCCGCCCCACGCGCTGCCGGCGTGGCTTACGACGCCCGACCTGATGGCGCTGGCAGCCGAATTCGAGAAGTGTGCCGAGCAAACGCAGCGCTTCGCTCAGGCCCGCAAGCCACTCACGGATCGGTACAGCGGCGCCGTGTGGAAGTTGCCCGCTGGTTCGGCGAGTCGCATTGAGCTGGCGTGGAAGAACGCCGCGGTGCTGCTGGCGCCGAGCGATGAGCGCGGCGCCGACTTTCTGAAGCTTCAACAAAAACTGCGCGCCTGGGTGGCCGACACGCAAAAACGTATTCCGGGTTGGCTGACCGAGGTGCGCGCGCTGGAAAAATGGCTGGCCATGCCGATGCCGATCGGCGCCGGGTCCAGCGCGACGGTCAGCGCGGGGGAGATCAAGCTCGATCCGTCGATCGAAGGGCTCCGTGCCTTCGTGCGTTTGAGCGCGGTCGCCGCAAGCAACGAACCGCCGGATAAGACCTGGCTGGACAATCGTCAAGCCGCGAAGGACGCGCTGGCGTGCATCGTGGCCGCCAAGCCTGTAATTCTGCGACATAGGCAAACTCGCGTATCCCTGCTCAAGCTCTATGATGCCAAACTGTTCGACCTCGACTTGATTCGCATCGGGCAGGCTTATGCTGGGCCCTACCAGAGCTGGTGGTCCTTTTTCAGCTGGCAGTACCGCAAGGATCGCCGCGCCATTGCGAAGTGCCGGCCGATGGAGGATCTTCCCCCCACGGTGGCGCAGGACATGCAACTGGGCGCCCAGATGCTGAGCGACCGCGCCCAGATCGAGGCGGATCAACCGCGCCGGGCGCCCCTGCTCGGACGGTACGAGAAGGGCCTCGACACCGACATCGACACCGCGGAGAAGGCCGCCCGTCATGCCGTCGAGGCGCACGAGTTGGCCGCGACGCTCGAATGTGAGCGATTCCCGGCCAAGGCGATTGAGGCGTTAACATCGGAATCGGCTTCGGACAAGATCCGGGCGAGTGTCAAGCGCTTGACCGAGTCGTTCGTGGCCTGGTCGCATCTGACCGACGAGGTAATGTCGGTGCTGCCGGCCGATCGCATGCCCACCGTTAGCGCGCGTTTCGAGGAATGCTCCTTGTCGGCGCTTGGCCAATATGCCAGGGATTTGCAATCGGCGTTGAATCAATTCGCGGGCCTGAGCGATTCCATTCTTGGCGCCGCGCCGCCCGCTGACATGCCTGCCCTCGTGGCGGATATCAAGCAGGCGGAAGAGTTGCTGGCGTTTGAAGCCGCTCAGGCGACCGACGCCGAGCGCTGGGCGAAGGCGTTCGGCCCCGCCTATCGGGGAGTCGAGACCGACTGGGATGGTTTGCGCAAGGCGCTCGGCTGGGCCCGCTCCATCCGCGAATGTGTGGCGGCGATGCAGGGAGGCCTTTCCTCACCCCCAACCCCGAGCTCGGAGGGAAATGCCCAAAAGGGGGCGGCGATCACCAGTGAACTCTTGTTGCAAGCCGCCGCCGGCACGCCGCCGTCATCGCGCGAACTGCGACAGGGTCTCGAACAATACGTCCAGGCGCTGCACAGTCTGGAGCTGCGCTACGACGCACCGGGGCCGCAACTTGATGGGAAGCCCCTGCGCGAACATGCGCCGGAAACGGTGCTCGATTTATTGACCAAATGGCGCGAGCGCGTCGGTGAACTGGCCGACTGGGTTGACTGGCGCTATTTGCCCGAACGCTTTGCCCATTTGGGTCTGAAACCGTTCTGGGATCACCTGCAACAACACAATATCGTGCGCGAACAGGTCGTTGATCTCTTCTCGAAAAGCTTCTGGAGCGGCTGGATCGACGCGATGTTCCAGGCGGACCCCGTTCTGGCCCAGTATCGCCGCAACGATCATGAGCAGTTGCTGAAGGAATTTCGCGAGCTGGATCGCCGAATCCTCCATCAAGGGGCGGCGCGCATCATTGCCATCCTGGACCCAATGCAATCGACGCGCACCGGCGCTGATCCGGAAGTCGCCCTTCTCATGAAGGAGGCGCACAAGAAGACCAAGCACATGCCGCTACGGCAACTTTTCGACGCCATTCCGTCGCTGCTCATTCAGCTCAAGCCGTGCATGTTGATGAGTCCGTTGTCGGTCAGCCAGTTCCTGCCGGCGAACCTGGAGAAACTGCGCTTCGACCTGATCGTGTTCGATGAGGCGTCGCAGATATTGCCGGAGGACGCCGTGGGCGCCATCTATCGCGGTCAGCAACTCGTCATCACGGGGGACAACCAGCAGTTGCCGCCGACCACGTTTTTCCAGCAGGGCGCCGACGATGGCGGCGAGGACGACGACACGCCGCTGTTTGAGAGCATCCTCGACGCCTGTCTTGGCGCCGGTGTGTCGCAACAGATGCTGCGCTGGCACTATCGCAGCCAGCACGAGCACCTGATCGCGTTTTCCAACGAGACCTACTACGATGGCCGGTTGTTCACGTTTCCCTCGGCGACTCTGGACGACCCGGCTCTGGGCGTGCGTTTTCATCACGTGCCGGACGCCGTCTATGACCGTGGCGGGCGACGCGACAACCCCAGGGAGGCCGAGGCGGTCGCCCGCCTGGTGCTCGAACATTTTCGGCAAACCCCGGAAAAAACGCTCGGCGTCATCGCCTTCAGCTACGCCCAGATGGATGCCATCGAGGACGAGATCGAACGCCAACTCAGAGAGAAACCCGAACTCGAAGCGTTTTTCAAAAGCGATCGACTCGAAGGCTTCTTCGTCAAGAATCTGGAAACCGTGCAAGGCGACGAGCGTGACGTGATCCTTTTGAGCGTCGGATATGGCCGGGATGCCGAGGGCAAGATCGCCCTGAACTTTGGCCCGCTCAATCGCCCCGGCGGCGAGCGGCGGTTGAACGTCGCTGTCACCCGGGCCCGGCAAAAGCTGATCGTCGTCAGTTCGATTCGCGCTAGCGACCTCAAGCTGGGTAACAGCCAGGCGAAGGGAATCGCTCATCTCCAGCGCTATCTCGACTTTGCCGAGCGCGGCATGGCGGCCATCGCGGACGTCACGGATCCGCCGCCAACCGCCGTCACCGGGCTGCATGGCGACGTGATTGCCGAGCTGAAGAAGCTGGGCTTTGAGGGCGTCCCCCTCGTCGGTTGCGGGCAGTGCCGGCTCGACATCGGCGTGCGCGATCCCAAACGCGCGGATCGTTTCGCGCTGGGCGTCGAATTCGACGGCCCCATGCACGCGCAAGGCCCAACCGCTCGCGATCGCGAACGCCTGCGCGCCGAGGTGCTCACCCGCCTGGGCTGGAAGCTGCACCGCATCGGCGCGGCCGACTGGATCTTTCGCAAGGAAGAAGAAATCGCTCGATTGCGTGCCGCCCTTTCCGAACACCCCTCATGAAGGCAATAATGTAACAACAGCGCTCAGCCGCGACCCGCAGGGGAGCGCGGACGATATCCCTTGCGGTTGCGAAATGCACAGTCCGCGCTCCCCTTCGGGTCGCGGCCAAGTTTTTCAGGAAAGGAATTGTTGATGCAAGCCAAAGACGTCGTGAAGAAAGTCCTCGCTTCCACCCACGAGACCCTGTTGATGTTCCTCGGCGACCTGACCGATGCCGACATCGTCTTCCGCCCCGTGCCGGGCGCCAATCACATCGCCTGGCAGCTCGCGCATCTCATCACGGCCGAAAAGTTTCTGCTCGACGGCGAATTGCCTGGCGTGCAATACCCCGCGATTCCACCGGCCATCGCGAGCCTGGGCAGCGAACGCACGGGCAAGGTCGATCCGCCGGAGGGTTATCTGCCCAAAGCGCAGTACCTGGAGTGTTTCGCGCAAATGCGCGCCGCCACGATTGCTGCCGTGGAGAAGTTGTCCGATGCCGACCTCGACAGGCCGAACAAGAACTCGATGGCGAAGTTCGCGCCGACGCTGGGGGATTTGCTTGTTCTGACCGCGAACCACACGCTCATGCACGGCGGGCAGTTCACGGTCGTGCGCCGCGCGCTCAACAAGCCCGTGGTGTTCTAGCGTCCGTTTTCGTTTAGCGCTCGCCGGGCGCCAGGCGAGCGCTAGACGTAAACCAAGGAGGCGACCCCGTGGCATCCTCACCGCCCCAATACAACGTTACCGGCATCGACTACGCCGAGCGCGACCATTTTCGGCATGATGGGCCGATCATCGACTTTCATGCCCACGTGATGAGGACGCGCCCGGGCGATCCGCCGACCGGTCCGCCCGTCGGGTCCGGCCCCGGCGCAAGTTTGGCGCAGGCCGAGATTATGCTCGACGTTGGCGCCGACTTCGGCGTCATGCAAACGCTCACCATGTGTCCGGCTGACGACATCGCGCCATTGCGGGAGCGCTTCGGTGAACTCCTCGCCTTCAACGCGATGATTAACAAGAAGACCGCCGACGAATCCGATGGCGAAGCTTATCGCAACCTTGAGCGCTTCCTGGAACAGGGAATCCACTGCGTCAAGCTCTGGTCCGCGCCGCGCGGCCGGGAACGCGGGCTGTTCATCGACGCCCCCTGGCGGATCGAGGCGGTCAAACGCGCGCGCTCGGCGGGCGTGCGCCTGGTCATGGTACACGTCGCCGACCCGGATGCCTGGTTTCGCACCGTCTACGCCGACGCGGCCAAGTTCGGCACCAAGGCGGAGCAGTACGTTGGCCTGGAAAAGATGATGCAGCTTTTTCCGGACCTCGTCTGGATCGGCGCCCACATGGCCGGCGATGCCGAGCATCCCGATCATTTGCAGGCGCTCCTGGAGGAGTATCCGCAGTTCTACATCGACACGAGCGCGACGAAATGGCAAGTGCGCGAGGTGTCGCCCCGCGCCGACGCGCATCGGGCGTTGTTGACGAAATACCCGGAGCGATTCCTGTTCGGCACGGATCTTGTCACGCGCCATCACCTGACGCGCGAGCACTACGTGAGCCGATACTGGTGCCAGCGAACTCTGTGGGAGAGCGCCTGGGTCGGCGCCAGTCCAATCGCCGACGCGGATTACCACGGCGAAACGCCGACGCCAACCTTGCGCGGAGTGAACCTGCCCGACGAGGTGACGGCGCTGGTGTATTATCGCAATGCCAAGCGATTGTTGAACTTGCCGATCGTTTAACCTTTCGCCTTTGGTGAACCGCAGACCAAAAACGGCCGCGACACAAGCCCGAAGCGTTAGCGAGGGAAATCTTCCACTTCCTCCCTTGCTAACGCTTCGGGCTTGTATCGAAACTTGACTTATGCGCCATGAGATTCTCGGATCAAGGAACCTAGACGCCCCAGTCCAGCGCGGATTCGCGCACGATCTTCCGCCCGATCGCGAACTTCAGCACGTCCTTGGTCCCGCACAGGATCGCCGACGTCTTCGCCCGCGTGATCGCCGTGTACACCAACTCTTTGGTCAAAAGCCGTTTGCCTGCGCGCGGCGGCACGACCACCAGGACGTTGGCGTATTCGGAGCCCTGACTTTTGTGGACGGTCAGCGCGAAACCGAGTTCGTGCGCCGGCAGCGATTCCGCTGGAAAAGATACCACGCCTTCCTGCCGCTGAAATGCGACGCGCAATCGCCCGGCCTGATCGCGAAGCGTGATGCCGACGTCACCGTTGAAGAGGCCGCGCGAAGCGTCGTTGCGCGTGATAAGGACCGGCGCCCCGGCGAACAACCCGCCGCGTGCCGCTCCGCCCAGGCGCGGGCGCAGGTGGGAGTCGAAGAAGGCGTTGATCTCGTCGCAGCCCCAGGCGCCGTCGCGCACCAGCGTCAACAGACGAAAACGATCCATGAGCGCGAAAAGCGGGTGCAAACGTCCGGCGTCCTCGTCGCGCTCGTCGAGAACCGCGGCTTCGATCAACGCGCCGAGCGTGGCGTCTTCCAGCCGGCTGCGGAAAAAAGCCTGCTCTGCCCAGTGCTGGAGAAAGCCACGCAGCTCCGCGGCCGTGGCCTGCGTCTGTTCGAGCAACCAGCAGCCACCATCGGCTTCCAGAGTATCGAACGCATGGGGGCTGACGATTGGCAGACGATCGATCAGAGTGATGTCCTGGCGGTTGATCGCCTGGGCGGCTTCGCGAATCCGTTGTTCGGAGCGATGGTTCGTTTTGAGCAGCACGACACGATCCCGTAGCGGCGACTGAACCTCCGTGGCGTCCGGCGCCAGATGCGCGAGCACGGCGCCAGCCTCGACCGACGGAAGCTGATCCTTGTCGCCGAGCAGGATCAGCTTCGTCGTCGGCGCAAGTGCTTCCATCAAGCGGGACATCAGGACGAGCCCGACCATCGAGACTTCATCGACGATGACGACATCCGCGGGGATCGGATTCTCCACATGGCGTGTGAACAGGTGGCGCGAGGGACGATAGCCGAGCAGTGCGTGTAGCGTGGTCGCCGACAGGTCGCGCAACCTGGCGTCGGCTTCACCGGCGGCAAGACGTTCCAGGCCGGCGCGCAGGGCGTCGGTCAAACGCTGGGCGGCACGACCGGTCGGCGCCGCCAGGGCGATGCGCTCCGGGGCGATCCCGCCACGGATCAGACAGCGCAAGAGTGTCAGCACGATCGAGGTCTTGCCGGTCCCTGGGCCGCCCGAGATGATCGCAAAGTTGTTGCCCAGCGCCACGGCAAGCGCCGCCTGCTGATCGCGATCCAGTTGCAACGGTTGACTGGTCAGCACCTCGTCAATCATCTGCTGCCAGGAACCCGCGGCTTGCACGGATGAATTGAGGCGATTCTTCAACTCACGCTGGAATTCGATCTCGGCGCGAAGGTATTTTTGGAAATACAGATAGCGACGGTTGTCGACCACGTGCAAGATGACGGGCCGATGATCGTCGGGCGACAGGCCGATGAGTTCCGGGAATGCCGGCGCCGCCACGATGCGCCGCGCCCAGTCCGCGGCTTCCTCCGGCGTGACCAGATCGGCCAGCCGCCGCTGCAATGCGGTTTCATTCAATTCGATGCACAGGCTCCCTTCTTCCAGAGACATCAAGAGCAGCAACAGGAGCGCGTGCGCTTCTTCCACATCGCCATACGCGGCGATTTCCAGCCAGTCGCGCATTGTGTAGAAGTCGCTGCGCAACAAGTTGGCGTTCTCGAAGCCACCTTGCAAAAGGCGCTGCAACCCGGGCCCGGCGGTCGGGAATATCTCTTTCAAAAACGGGAAGTAATCGCCGAATATCATGATGTCTTTTCTTGTGTGGCCGCTGGCCTGTTCGCGATCATTTCAACAACGCCTTCAAGTCCAGTTCATCTGCCGTGGGCTGGTGGAAGTAGACACCGGACGAGTCGTCGCGCCCATTCATGCCGCGCACGTAAAGGTAATACACGCCGCCCAGCCGTTCGAGGAAGGAGAACTTGGCGCCATGCACACGCTCCAGCCAGCGCCGCGCCGCGTTCAGGTACAGCCGATGCTGGCGATGATAATCCGAGTCGGTCATGCTGCGTTCGATCTGCTCCCGGGTGTAGCCTGGCAGCAGGTTGGTTTTCCAGTCCAGGAGATAGTATTTATTCCCCTTGCGTAGCAGCAGGTCCATGAAGCCACTGACAAAACCGGCGTTTGTTTCGTCGTCGGGAATCTCGGGGAAAAGGAAGTCGATCTCGTGAATCCGATCGCCGCGCGGAATGTCGCAGAGCCTGGCCCCGAGGTCCGCGAGCGGCGTGCGCAACGTGTGCCAGATGAGGCTGGCGATTTGCTCTCGGCAGGTCTGTTCAAGGTTTTCAATCGGTGCGCGCGAGCGCAGCCCGGCGATGTTGGCGCGGATTTCCCGATCCATGAGCTTTCGGGCATGGGCGCCGGCGCGGCAGAGGTCGGCGGACGTGGCGGCGCGGGCGACCTCGGCGAAGTCGATCCGCTCAATGACGTTGTGGACCATGTCGCCGAACACCGGCCCACGCAGCGGATCGTCGCGATCGGGGGGCGCCGGCGCCTCGTCGTCGCTCGGCTTCGGCTCGTCGCCGAAGCTCGCTCCCTCGCCCGCCTGTGCCAGGTGATGCTTCGCCAGACTCGAAAACGAACGCACGACAATTCGGCGTTTACCAAGGTCAGCGTCGATCCTGGGAAACAACGGGCCCTTGAGTTTCAGAACCGATCGCTCCTTCTTGGCGGGCGCCTCTTCGGGCCGCGGCGCCACCGTGGCCGCGAGGGGCATCGCGACGACGTCGGCGACCAGCGGGCCAAGCTTCTCCGGGCACGAGCGCTCCAGCGCCGGGTGGAGAATCGTCCCCACCGGGCCGAGGTAGTTGGCCGACTTTGGTGGAATGGTGACCTTCGGCAAATACAGTTTGAAGATGGGCCGGGTCAGCGCGACATAAAACAGCCGACTCTGTTCGGATAGGTATTCACTCTTAACCCGTTCCTTGGCCTCCTCGTCCACGCGCAGGTCAAACACCAGGCGGTCATCGTCGTCGTGATAAATCGCGAAGGCGTTGCTGTTTTGGCCCTTCGTGAACCCGCCGGCCAGGAACACGAACGGGAACTCCAGGCCCTTGCAGGCGTGCATCGTCATGATCTTGACTTTGGGCACACCGGTTTCGTCGGGCTGCATCTCGGCTTCACCCGTTCCCGGCTGCTGCCGGCGCTCGCGAACCCAGTCGAGCAGGCCGAGCAGATCGAAGTTGAAGGCATGGCCAACCTGCTCCAGCGTCGTGAGCAATTGCCGAAGGCGATCGACGTTGATCCCCGCGTTCCCACCCAGCACCCCGGTGTCCTCCAGTAGCGAGCGAAACAGGGAGGACCATTCTCGATTGACGGCGTATCCTAGCCAGGCCTGGTAAAGCCGGCGCGCCGGATGCTGCATGGGCACGTCCGGCGCTAGCGCCAGTTCCTCGGCGGAGACCCGGAAAAAACAGGTCAGCAGCGCCTTGCGAAACGACGCACGTTCGTCGGGCCGGGCCAGCGTCTGCAACAAGACCTCCAGATGATTGGCTTCATCCGACGCCCACAGCCCCGTCTGTTTATAGAAACTGTAGGTAATGTCGGCGGCGTCAAGGGCCTCGATGATCGGTAGCGCATCGGCGCGTTTTGTAACCAGGACGCAAAAATCACCGGCGTGAATCGCGCGGGCGGGGGAGCCCTTCAAGGAGATGGACATCAGCGGCCCGTCCGGCCCGCGCACCATGCGGTCGATCTCGTAGGCGATGAACCTGGCGAACTGCTTTTGCGCCCCCTTGATCTTCTCGCAATGGGTCAGATCGACGAGCGAAACGGCGGCCCGGTCGCTGCGATCCGTCTCAATGGCGACCTGCGGGCAATCGCCATCCGGCGCTTTCACGTGCAGATACGAGATGCCGCTCTCGGCTGAAAACCATTCCCCATCGCCGAAGATGCAGTTGAGACCCTCCAGGAGATTGACCTCGGAACGCCAGTTGACCGGCAGGGCGTAAACCGATGCGCCATGCTCGGCGATCATCTGCTTCGCCGCGGCAAGGTAGGTGGGCAGGTCGGCGCCCCGGAAGCCGAAGATCGCCTGCTTGGGATCGCCGACAATGAACAGCCTGGAGTCTCCTTTGTCGAGAAAGATGCGGCGAAAGATGCGCCATTGCAGTGGGTCGGTGTCCTGAAACTCGTCCACGATGCCGTACTGGAAGCGCTGGCGCAACCGGGACACGAGACTCTCGGCGGCCGTGTTTTTTTGCGGGTCCAGGCTCTCCTCGACGACGGAGATCATGTCGTCGAAACTGACCAGGCCCCGCTCGCGCTTGACCTCGCCCAGGCGTTCGCGCAGGCGCTCGATGGTGAAGACTTCCAGTTGCCCGGCGACATCAGCGTCCGGCGCATCGAGCGTTCGCCACCAGTTGGGCTTGAGCGCGGGGTGGAGCAGATGGCCGCACTGGGGTTTGTAACGTCTGGCAATCTCCAGGACGCGGCGGCCCCAAGGGTTTCTGGGTGTTCCGGGAAAGCCGCCCTGTTCGAGAAGGGCGCGCAGCGCCGGGCCGAACTCGCGGCGCCAGTCCTTGCGTTGAATCTCGCGCAACAGGGTTTGCAACAAGTTGCCGTCATCGGTCTGCTCGGCGGCGAAATCGTGCCCTTGCTCCAGGGCGAATTCCTGCATCAGGCGATGGCAGAAGCCGTGGATGGTGAAGATCGGCGCCTGATCGAAATGATCCAGCGACTCCTTCAAGCGCGGCGCGTACTCGTCGTTTTTCCGCAGGGCGCGCTCCAGGGTCTGGCGTAACCGCACCTTCAATTCGCCCGTCGCCTTTTCGGTAAAAGTTACGACGAGGATCTGATGGAGCTCGACATCCTGCTCGGTCAATAGCCGGAGCACCAGGTTTTCGATGGTGTAGGTCTTCCCCGTGCCGGCCGATGCCTCCACGACGGCATGTCGGCCGAGATCGAAGTCCTCCACGCTTGCGCGAGTTTCGTTCATGGTTTTCCAACTGGTTAGGCGAGCGGCAGGAAAAAAAATCCCCGCCAGTCCGGAGCGCAAGCGCCGGGTCCAGCGGACATCTGCCCCGTCGCTTGCGCTCCGGGCTGGCAAGTTAATTCCGACCGCTCGCCTTGGCGACGCCTCGCGGAAGCGTCGAAAGCAATCCTTTTACGAAGCGTCGCTAATCGATGCGCTTCGAGGCCGACGCCTTCGCGCGCTTTGGCTTGATCACGACCGGCTGCCGCCGCTGCCGGGCCGGACCGCGATCGAGCAGATGAAATCGGCGTTCCACCTTGGCCAGGGCATCGGCGGGCACGCGGGCGCCGATCATCTGGACGAGCCCAGGGATGCGTACGGTGGCGAATGAACCCTTCTCCAGTTCCTCGGCGATCATTTCCTCCAACGCTGCGCGGAACTCTCCCGGATCGCGGCGCATCGGCTGATCGCCATGAAGGACGAACCGCAATGTTTGCTGGGTCAACGCATCAAGCGGCAGCAAATCGAACTGGCCTGGGTCGAGCAAGTCGCGCGACAATTCGAAGAGGTGCGCCGTCGCTTCCGCGGGAGTGATGCTCCCCGGCGGATACTGCCAGCTCACGATTCCGCCGGTGTGGGCGACATGCAGCACGACCTCGCGGTCGGCGAGCCAGGCCTGCGGCGACACACCCTCCGCATTCGCCGCCGCGTTCGCCAGAAAGGCCAGATGCAGCAGTGCCGGCTCGAGCAAAGTCGTGTGAATCTCTCGGCCGTCGTCAATCTTCGCCGTGGTAATGACGAGGATCTCGAATCGGCCCGGGTCATGCCACGCGAACTCCGTCCAGCCGACCAGGCGGATCGGCGTGTCGTTTTCGCGCGGAAGGCCAAGCGCCGGGAATCGCAGCCGCGCGCCCATCGGCGTCAGGCTCTCGCCCAGCAACACGGGGCCGCAGAAGGTGAGGCCTGCCCGTTCGCGCAGAAACGATTCCAGTCGCCCCTGCCCGTGAATGCGTTCTTGCAAATCGGCGCGCAGGGCGGCGCGATCGAGGTCGCCAAACGCCGCCTCCGGCACGCGGCAACGCAGGTTGGCGTCGGCGTACAACGCGTCAAAACCCTGCTGCCAACCTGCCAGCGCCTGGTCCACTCCGTTGGCCACCGCGGACAGGATCAACCCCTGAATCGTCTGGCGAACCAGCGAACGCCTGTCAAAATCGGGCGCGACGAGCGGCTCGTCGTCGTCCATGTCTTTTTCATCGTCGTCATCGATCCCAAGATGCCGGCGCAGCGCCTCCTGCGCGGGCAATTGCAGGAATCGCTTGAGCGAGACCAGCGGAATCGTGGGACCGGTGGCCTGCGTCTCCCTGGGTTGTGGCGCGATCGAGAAATCGGTCTGGAATGCCCGGCTTTTCGTGTCCCATTCCGCCCGCTGCTTCTTGTCCAGCGCGAGACGGTTTTCGCGCTCGGCCGACGCCAGGGCGAGCAGCCGATCCACGTCGCGGGTTTGCACCAGCACATCCTGATGGGAAGGCTGCTTTGCCAGGTCAAGCAAGCAAGCATCATCGACTTGATTGGGCACCTTGATTTCTTCAAAATCCGCGTTGACCACGTACTGGCCCAGATGGCGCTGCAACTGCTGAAGCGGCACCGAGGGGAGTATGGCCTGGTCCTTTTGTACGTCATGGTTGTCGAAGAAGAGGTAGAGCTTTTTCCGTGCCGACAGGATCGTCGCCAGGAAATCATGAAGCCGTTGCTCGGCCGGGCGAATGTCGCCTGCCAGGCGAGCGGCGTCGCGCAGGTCGAACGACGAAAGGGCGTTGCTGCCGGGGAAGGTGTTCTCGCCAAGCCCGACCAGGTAGACGATCTCGAACGGCAGGGCACGCATGGGCTCAAGGGCCGCGACCGTGACGCCGCCGATGAGATAGTCTCCCCGGCTGCCTTCGAGGACCTCAAGTTGACTGCGCACAAATTCGCGCACCAGCGCCAGCGGCAGGCCGGGCGATTGGTGCTTGCTTTCCTGAAACGAATCCCAGGCCGCCAGGGTCTCGAAACCCGCAACGAGTTGATCGCGAACCTGCGTTTCTTCGGGGCGATCCACTGGCACGTCCAGAAATTCCTGAGCCAATCGGTGTAGCGTGCTGGCCCAGCGTGCTCCGGGTAAAGACGACGAACGCAATCGGGTCAGCGTTGGCAGCAAACCTTCCACCGCCCGACAGAACGCGTCGAGCTGTTCCCGCTCGGTGCTGGCCAGGTCGGCGAACGGGATTACCTGCCCAAAACGCGCCGTCGGCCCGCTGCCATTCTCGCTTGCCACGTCCATGAAGCGCCCGAGCCGCAAGCGTTGCAAGCCGTGCCGCCACGTGTAGAGCGGCGAATTCGGATAGCCCTGCTGTTGCTTTTCCTGGGCGTCCCAACCCTGATGAATACCGAGACTCTCCGCCCATTCCAGCCAGGCCGTCGCCTGTTGGCGTTCAACCCCCATTCTCGCCAGAAAGCAGGGATTCAAGATGACCTGAAAGACGCGCGACCGGGAAAAAGATTCAAGCGCCAGGTCGAACATTCCCAGCAGGGCCTGGCCATAGGTGCTCACGCTGGCGGCGTTGAAATCGACGAGGTTGTACTGAAGCCGGCGCGGCGGCCGTTCGAAGACCGATTGCAGCGCGGCTCGATACCGGGGCATATCGGTGGTCAGCACCACGATGTCGGTTTGCCGAAGCGATGAATCGTTCTGAAGATTGTTGACGATGCTGTCGTGAACGGTCTCGACCTCGCGCATCAGACCGGGGCACCCGACGATTTGCACCGAGGTGTCCTGCGCGAGCCGGGCCTTGCCAACGGCCCCGCCGCGGAGAAGATTCTGCAAACGCGCCAGGACGGTTGCTGGCGCGGATTTTGAGCCTCGTCGCCGGGATGACGTGGACGCGGACAACACGTCGATGTCAAACGCACACGGCGCCAGGAGCGCCAGAGACCCGGCGCCGGCCTTGCCCCACAAACGCGCGAGCTCGCCCGCCGACTCGCCGCTCGCGTTGACGAGCGACTGGGCAATCTCCGGCAGTTTGTCGTTGTTCGCCCCCGCGCCCAACCGGCTCGCGTGAACGCTCGGGCAATAGAGACGCACATCCAGGACGCGCCCCAGCCAGCCGATGGTGCGCGCGTGCAGGTCGCACAGATGCGTGAAACCAAAGAAATGAACCCTGCTCCCCTCTCCCCCTGGGAGCGGGCCCGGTCTCCCCTCTCCCTCTGGGAGAGGGGCAGGGGGTGAGGGGGGCGTTTCGTTCGCTGTCATCAGCTCCATCGCGTACTGAGGCAACGTCTTGAACGTGCGCTCGCCCAGCCGGTTAAGCAGCGCACGTCGTCCGTCCGGCTCGCGCGTGATGTGCAAGAACAAGGCGCGCTGAGCACGCTCCATCATCGTGTGAAATTCGCTCGCCTTGTTCAGGCCGAACTCGCCGCGCAGCCAGGGTTGAATCAATGTGTCCTGGCGATCGTATTCGTAAGCGCGAACCAACAGCCCGAGTCGGTCGGCCAGGTACCAGGCCCGCCGGCACGTCAACCGACTGAGCGCCTGGTCATCCATTTGCACGTAGCGCCGCAACGGTTGCAGGTGCGGGTCGCTTTCTTCCAAAAGCACCGACAGGACCATGAGCCGATACGTATTATCATCGATCGCCTCCGGCGGCGTGGTCGGCACCGCGGGATCGGTCTGTTGCAAGTAATGCCAGAGTGCGTCATCGAGGGAAAGAAAGTTTAGATTGATGGCCACGCCATGCTTGCGAGCGAGATGAAAGCGCAGCCATTTTCGGACGTAGCGGTTCGCCACGACGATGGAGGTGGGCACGAAGCAATCGCCGGAGTGGGCGGCATGCTCGATTTCATCGGCAAGCCGATCGGCCAGCGTGGGCAGGTCAGGGGCGAGGTAGAGGGTGCTCATGGGAATCAATCGTGCAAGGGCAGAAATTAAAAACAATCATATTGCCCCTAGCAATTCACGCCATGCCCGCCGATGACGAAGGTCGGAACGATATTCATCTAGTTGGTGACCAACCATCTGCAGGAATTCGGGGCGCGCACCTTCTGGCATCAATGCCAGCACCACACCAAGCAGTTGTTTGAGGTCGAAGACATACGCATTCTGGCCAACAGCGAACTTGGCTTCAAGCAATTGCGGAAGCCCTGGATGTTCGTTTGCAAGCACGCCTTTTTGGGCAACAAAGAGTAGATTGGCGATCTTCTTGGAGCGGGCGTTTTGGATTTTGTTCTCAATCTGAGCCACTGTAAGTTCTTTGTCTTTCACTTCAACGGCAAGAACCACCTCTCCATTATCCGCAAGGCATTCAATATCGGCGGCCAAACCAGTGGATGCATCGGCAGCGTTAATTACTTCCCTACGGACGGTCGCGAACAGGCCGAATTTCTTGCCGATCAATTGAAAAGCCGCACATGCAACCGCCTGCGCCCGATCACCGCCCGAATGATCCACGAGGAACCGCTCGACCAAATCAATTGTACGCCCCAAACTAATTCGTAGAGGGGCTGGGTAGACTATGTGGACTTCGGCCAAACGGCGGTGAATCTCAACAAGGATCTGAGTCAGGACCGACTCGGTAAAAATTGGGTTGCTTTCTTCTTCAACACGGTCTAGCACTTTGCACAAGAGCCCCCACCCAGCGCCATCTTTTTGGGCCCCCTGGTATTGAACACTAACACTAGGCACACGCAACGGATTGCTTACATAAGGTTCTTCTGACCCGCCAAGAACGTTTTGATTTCCGCCATCAAAAGGGACTATCACGGAATGCGCAATGGTCCGCGCATCAAAAGAACCTGCTTTTCCCTCGCCTGCTTGCAGGCTCCGGCAATCGAGAGAATGATCCGTTAGCTTGGCGAGCACCTGCGTGGGGAGCACGTAGCGGTAGGTCTTCGTTTTGCAGTTCACCGACGACTTGATGGTTTCGACTAGGTCGGTATCCACCAATTCGTCAGTCAGACAGCCGTTGGACGCACGTTCACACACGGCCGCCCATTTTTTTTCAAGTCGTTCCTGAGCGTCGGCAATCAGGGATTTCTTGCTTTTCCTGGCCATAAGGGAGGTTTGCTAAAAATTCAACCACAATGATTCTCGCCGGGCTTTTTTGACGGAATGACATTTCTTTGACGGCGCCTCGACCAAACGCCAGCCCTTGTAAATCGAATTCATCAAATCGCAGCGGTAACCGGACACTGCGGCCTTCCCCTTAATTTTTCCGAGATGGCGCGCGAGTTCTCGATGCTCGGTATCACTCATCTCGAATCGATAGGCTTTAGAATCGCCCCGTGACTCATGAGGGTACGGCGGATCGCAATAGAAAAGGGTTCCCTGATCATCGTAAAGCCGAATCACTTCCAATGCGGGTCGATTTTCGATTTGAACCCGTAACAGACGTTCCGCTATTTCTGGGAGCATTTCAATGCTCCCGAGCCAGCGAGAAATTACGCCGGACATGCCTGCGCGGCTCGTGTTTTTACAGTTGGCCCACCGACCAAGGGAAGCGGTTTGAGCGAGTCCGGTCCGGACTTGTCGTGCGCAAACGAAAAAACGCCGAGCCCTCTCAAGGTCGGAGGTATCTTCATCGCAGCCGTTGACGGCACGGAAAAACTCCTCCCGTGAAAACGGTGTCAAGCCGACCGCTTCGACAAAGGCTTCTTTGTTATCGCGCAAGATACGGAAGAAATTTGTCAACTCACCGTCGATATCGTTGTAGGTCTCAACTGGGGAAGGTGATCGATTGAGCAACACCGCCGCAGAACCGCTGAAAGGTTCACAATAATGATGGCAGGCGGGCAATAAAGGAAGCAGCCATTCAAGGTGACTGAATTTTCCGCCGTACCATCCGAACGCGATTCGCTTTTTTTTGCCGGAGCCGGGGCGCGGGCCGTCGTTCAAAAAAACCGGCGACGGTGTTCGCCGGAAATTTTTTTCCGGCGCGATTTCTTCGTCCGGCTCAATCTCGAACAGAAAACGATCCTTCATTGGGAATCCCCGTTTTTCCTGGCGTCCAAATGCTACGAGCACCAATCAAAGGATACGCATGTACATTATGTTTTCAAGCTCATTAGTTTTCATTTTACTTCAAACACCGAGGTTAGCGCGCCCCGCTCCAAATCCGCACCGTGTTGTCCTGTCCGCTGGAGATCGCCAGCCGGCCGTCGGGGGAGAAGGCGACGTGCCAGACCGAGTCGCGGTGGCCTTCCAGTTTGCGGATCTCCTTGCCCGTGTGGGCGTCCCACAGGCGCACCACGTTGTCTGAACCGGCGGACAGAATGCGCCGGCCATCGGGCGAAACGGCGACACTCTGGATGTAGCCGTTGCTCCCCTCGAAAAGTTGGAGCGTCTTTCCGGTCGCCAAATCCCAGAGCCGCAAGGTCTTGTCGGAACTACCGGTCACGGCATGTCGGCCGTCCGGGAAGAATGCGACGCACAGCACGGTATCCTTGTGTCCTTCGAGCTTCTTGAGGAGCGCTCCGGTTCCGGTTTCCCAGAGGCGTGCCGTCCGGTCGAGGCTGGCGGACAGCGCTTGCTTGCCGTCGCGCGACAGGGCGACGCACCAGACCGTATGATCGTGCCCAACGAAGGCCCGCTGCTCCGTGCCGTCGGCGACATTCCAGAGCCGCATGGTGCGATCGTCGCCGCCGGAGAGAATCCACTTGCCGTCGTTGGAGATGACCACGGAGCGGACGTAGTCCTTGTGGCCCGTGAAGGTTTTGATGGCCTTGCCGGCGGCCAGGTCCCAGAGGCGGACCGTGTTGTCGAAACCGCCGGACGCGACGCGCTTGCCGTCGGCGGAATAGGCAACCGTCCAGACCTTGCCGGCGTGGCCGTCGTACTGCTTTAGTTCCTTGTAGGTCTTCGTGTTGAACAGGTGCAGATTGCCGTCGTAGCCCGTGATGATGAAACGCCGGCCGTCCGGACCGAACGCGCAACCGTAGACAGGCCCGGTCGGCACGACGATCTTCTTCAGCTCGGTCGTGATCTCGCCAATGCGATATTCGGCCGGCAGCAAATTGGAGATTTCGATCAATTTCGATTCGATCAGCATCCGGTCCTTGTCGTCGGCGCCGGCCAGGTTTTCTTGATACCAGTGGTAGGCACGCAAGAGCGCCTGCGTCTTCAGCGCGGCATCGGTGTTTGCACCGGTGCCGAACAGGTACCAACCCAGCGCCAGCACGCGGCGGTCCTTTTCCGTGGCGGGGTTGGCGCGATCGGATCGCGCGAGGCTTTGCAACGGCCCCTTGCTGCCATTGGCCAGGAGCGGCAGGCCGCGATCCCAGTTGCCCTTGATCAGGGCGTGGTACTTGCCCATCTCGAAATTCGCCTCGGCGTCTTTCGGGTTCTTGACCAGCTTGTCGGCAAAGGGCTTCCAGCGCCCGAATGCCTTTTGCAGCCGCAGGATCTCGTCCTGCCTTTTGCGAATCGTCACCACGAGCGGCAGGCTCCTGAGCTTGCGGGCGGCCTGCTCGGCCGACTCGATGAGGGCCAGGCTCGACGGGTAGTCGTCGCTGTCGAGCGTATCATCGAGCGTGAGAAGCGCGCGATCGATCACCGACTGATAGGCATCGGGTGGCGCGCCCTTGACCTTGCTGGCTTGCTGTAGCATCTTGATCTTCATTTGAAAGATCACGCTGGATGCGATAACGAAATCGTTCGCCAGCTCATCGGCCGCCTGGAGCGCGGTGTTGACGTCTCCCGCCTGGGCGGCAAGCAGATGCGCCTTGCTAAAGAGGACATAGCGACCCGCGGCATCGTCCTTGGTTTCCTTCCCCTCGAAGAGCAAAGTCTGCGCCAGTCGAGCCCGCAGGACGGGGTCTTTTTCCGACTTGGCGAAATCGTCCTTGTAGAGTTCATCCAGCAATTTCTCGATCTTGGCCTGGGCTTCCTTGCTCGGGATGGGCCGTTTCTTGGCTTCCTGGCCCGCGCTAAACGTGCAGACGACCAGCAGCGGTGCAATTGCGATAGCCCAGCGATGCATGACGGCCCTTTCGGTTGACGGAGAGGTTGTTCCGGTTTCTAAATTTCTTGCATCTTCGCGGCGTGCCAAACATTTTATCCAGGAGGCCGAAAAGAAACACCGGAGGTAGACGTTGTTTTGAGTTTGGCGAGGTTTCGTGATAGAATGCGGGAGGTGGTTCCTTTGCACGCCGAACGGCCGAGGGGTTTTGCGGCGCAACGCGATCACAACATTCACGGAACCCCGACGAACAAAGGAACTCACGATGACCGTTGAAGGAACCTTTCAAAATGGCACGATTGTCCTTGATCGCGCGATCCAGGTTGCGGACGGAACGCGCGTGACCGTGATCCTGCCCGAGCGTCCCGTGGGAGCGCCAACGCTGCGCGGGCTTCTCGAACTCGCCGGGACGGTAAATGACTTGCCAAGTGATATGGCGTTGAACCACGATCACTATCTTCACGGGCATCCGAAGAAATGAGAGCCGTTTTCGCCGATACATTCTATTTCTTGGCCTTGCTAAACAATACCGACCAGGGCCATCAAAAGGCCGTTGATTTGACCAACCGGCACGTCGGCCGCATGACGACCACCGGCTGGGTATTGACGGAACTGGCCGATGCGCTGGCATGGACCCAAACCGGGCGGAATCAATTTGCCCGCACGCTGGAGAAACTCAAGGCTGATCCAAACATCCAAGTCATCCCCTGTGATGATGCCCTGTTTCAGGACGGCGTGGACCTTTACGTCCGACGCCCCGACAAGGAATGGTCCCTAACCGACTGCATCTCGTTTGTCGTGATGACACGGGAAGGCATCACCAACGCTTTGACGGGCGATCGTCATTTCGAGCAGGCCGGTTTCGTTGCCCTTCTGAAATAAAACCGCTCACAACCACTTCAGCATCTCGCGCGCCGCGTTGTACCCGGCGATGCCCATGACGCCGCCGCCGGGGTGGGCGGCGCTGCCGCACAGGTAGAGGTTCTTGATCGGGGTACGATAATTCGCGTAGCCGACTACCGGCCGAAACAGGAAGAGCTGGTTGAGGTTCATCGCGCCTTGAAAGATATTGCCGCCGGTCAGCCCGAAGGTCTTTTCGAGATCGAGCGGGGACACCATCTGGCGGT
Organism: Planctomycetota bacterium; assembly: GCA_016191165.1. Classification (GTDB taxonomy): domain Bacteria; phylum Planctomycetota; class Planctomycetia; order Gemmatales; family Gemmataceae; genus SIAQ01. The sequence continues at coordinate 41,196 of JACPPF010000044.1, read as the reverse complement.
CGATGACGGAAGCCTTGAAGCCCGGGGCGTATTGCTCGACGATATCGAAACAGCGGTCGGCAAAGGCGTTCTTGTTGGCGTCGTCCCAGGTGCCGGTTTTCAGCTTGTAAGGCGCGTATTGCACGAACATCGATGCCAGGTACTTTCCTTCCGGTGCAACGGTCGGATCGAGCGCGGAGGGCAGGGTCATCTCCACGATCGGGTCCCTGGACGGCATGCCGTACTTGGCGTCGTCGTAGCCGCGCTCGATGAAATCCTGATCGGGGCAAAAGTGCATGGTCCCGTGATGCTGCGGTCCGATGCCTGCGCCGGGCAGCGCGGTGAAGTTGGGCGGAGCGGCAAGTGCGACGTTGATCTTCATCGATGCGCTTTCGTAGCCGATGCGCTGGACCGCGGTGAGGAAATCGGCCGGCAGATCCTTGGGCTCGAGGAACCGCTCAAACGTCCAGCGTGGATCGACGCCGCTGGCGACCTTGGCGGCGTCGAATTCTTCTCCCGAAGACAGGACGACGCCGGTGGCGGCGCCGCCTTGCACCTTGATCTTGGCGACCTCGGCATCGCAGCGGATCTCAACGCCCATGTCCTTGGCCGCCGCGGCGAGGGCGTTGGAGATACCGCCCATACCGCCGCGCACGTAGGCCCAGACGCCTTTCTTGCCGTTGGTCTCGCCCATGACGTGGTGAAATAGCACATAGGCGGTGCCGGGCATGGAAGGCGCCGCGAAGGCGCCGATGATGGCGTCGGTGGCAAGCGTGCCCTTGAGTTCTTCCGATTCAAACCAGCGATCGAGGATCGTGCGTGCGGGGCCTGTGAGCACTTCGATCGCCTCGCTCAACTCGGTGCCGAGCTTGCGGAACGAGTTGCCAAGTTGAAGCAGCGACCAGGCCCCGGTGATGCCCGGGTTGATGATGTTCGGCGGCGTGACATGCAGCGTCGGCTCGACGACGGAGGCAACGCGCTCGAGCATCTTTTCATACTTGGGGTAATTCTCCGCGTCCTTCTTCGAGAACTTGGCGATCTGCTCCAGGTTCATCTTCGCATCCGGCCCCATGAACAAATGCCGGCCGTCAAGGAACGGCGTGAACGACGACGGATTGCGCTCTAGAAGGGCGAAGCCGTAGTCGGCCATTCTCAGGTCCTTGATGATCTGCGGATTGAAGAGGCTATTGACATAGGCGCAGGTCGAAACCTTGTAGCCTGGAAAGATATTTTCTTCCGTCACGCAGGCGCCGCCGACGAGATAACGGCGTTCGAGGACAAGGACCTTCCACTTGGCGCGCGCAAGATAGCACGCCGTGACGAGGCCGTTATGTCCGCCGCCGATAATGATTGCGTCGTATTTTGCTGCCATGCGAGTCCTCAATGGTTTGGCCACTTGCGGCCTGGCGTTCACAAGACGCCGCGCGAACGCCAGGCCGCAAGCGGCTAAACGTTGCGCACGAAAACCTGTCCCGTATCCACATTTTCAAAATCCAGGCTCTTCAAAAAATCGAGCCCGGCGACATTCGTTTCTTCCAGTTGGATCTCCACCAGAGTGAAGAATTGTTCCTGGATGTATTTCATAATGAGCGACAGGAAATAGCGGCCCACGCCCGTTCCGCGCGCCGGCGTGTTGACCTCGAAGTCGAAGATGCCAACGGTCGGCCGTTGCCAGGTGTGCGAGAAGGCATCCATTTCCCAGACGAGCGTATGCGCGACCCAGGTGCGCGTTTGTTTGTCGAGGAGTACGAACTGCAGCGGATCGACATTGCCATGCACCAGTTCATGCCAGCTGCTCAGGAGTCGGCGTGGCGAGCCGAACTGTAAGTCGTAGCGCGAACGCATCGGCACGAAACGCGGGTCGAACATTTTCATGGGCTGATCGAGCTTGCGGTGAAGGACGGTAATTTTTTGCTCGACCCGGTACCCGCGCTTGACGAGAAAGGGTTCGGCCAGCCCGTCGCTTTGCAGAATCCCTGGCGACTCACAGCCGCCATAAAGCCCCATGTAGAACGGGTTATTGGGCCAATGCCCGCCGGTCTGCAGGATCCCGGCCCCCTTTTCGCGCAGGTATCCCTCGCACCGATTCAGCAACTCGCCGCCGATACCCTGGCCGCGCAGCGCTGGCCGGACGCCGATCAGGCACGTCACGCCGACGGATTGCGAATTGAAGGGGTTGAGCGACATGGCCGCGTGGGCCCAGCCGGCGACCTCGCCGTCCTGGACAGCGACGAATAACCCCTTGGGATCAAAGATCGGCTTGCAGAGCACGTAGCGTTCGAAGGTCGTGTTGTTGGCAAGCCGGGCGGCGCCGCGCTGCGTGAACGTCTCATTCCAGACCGCAACCAGATGAGGCGTATCGGTGTTGCGAAACGTGCGGTACTCGACCACGATGCCTCCCTCGGCGCGGCTCGTCGCCGCCGCGTGAAAATTTTCGTCATTATAGACGGTTGGTGCGTTACCGCACAGATTGCTTAACGCCGGCATACGGCGTTAGGCGAAGTCTCGGCTCCGGTTGCCCGGCGCCGAGCCTGTGTGGGTTTGCTAGAAGCGATGGTTGGGACGAAGGAGCAACGCACGGAGCAAGCGGCCGTGGAAGCCGCTTGGGCGCTGCACGTCAATTACCGCTCGCGAACTGCGACCGTCAGGGAGCGTCTTGTCCAGACCGCTCCCTGACGCTCGCGGTTCGTATCGATTCTCAAATCGAGCGTTGATTTACGCGAGGCTGCGCGAAGATTATACCACTCGCGGGAGGGTGTGACACGTCTAGCCGCCACCCGGTAGTGGTACAGTCTGAAGTAGGTCAGGCATTCTTGCCTGACTACAGCCACGAAATGTCAGGCTTGAAAGCCTGACCTACGGCAAACTTTACGACTACGCGCGACCCGAAGGGGAGCGCGAGCAGGATAACGCACGGGCGCGCCCGCGCTCCCTATCGGGTCGCGGCTGAACGAATGGGCCATTTGCCAACGCCTGGGGAATATCTCAGTGGTTCAGAATAAACTCGTTGCAGTTAAGCAAGGCCCACATCACGTCCTGATAGTAGTTGGTCCAGAACTGCGGTGTGTTGGGAATGGGCGTGAACGGACTCATGTTCTTGCGGAAGGCCCACATCCTCGTCTTGGCGCTGACCATGTCGAGCAACTCCTTGTCGGTGGGCGGGCGATTTAGCGTATGCATGTACAGGTCGTGAATGGCAAAGCGCGCCGCGGCGAACGACGCACCGCGTTTGCGGACGATGGCGGCAACCGCTCCATCCTTGGGATCGCTGATCGCCTTGTTGATGTCGTCTCCGTTCATCAAAAGGAGTGCCTGAATGACCGTTCCAGAGAACGATCCTTCCTCCCCCTCATCATTTCCGAAGTTGACGATCAGTTTATCAAACCATTTCTCCTTCGCTGCCAGACGCGTTCCCTTGTCCTGGCCCAGCTTGGCGTCGGTGGCGGTCATCATCGATTCGAACATCTGTTCGGGCGTCATCGGTTTCAAAAGCATGCGGGCGAACAACGTTTCATCCTCGACCTTGTCATTCCATTTGTTGGCCCGGCTCGACAGACCGTACGCCTGGCTGTTGCAAATCCAGCGGATCAGCACTTTGGGGTTGTGGCTGTACTTCTTGGCCCAGTCTTCGGACAGTTTATCGAGGAGTTCCGGGTGCGAGACCGGGTTGTGGTCGCCGAAATCGTCCACGGCGTCCTTGGTGAAACTCTTGCCGAAGAAATGACCCCAGGTGCGATTGACGAAGGCCTTGGAGAACCAGGGACTGGCGATGACGAATTTGGCAAGCGCATCGCGGCGCGTGCCCGCATAACGCTTGGGAATCTTTTTGCCGTTGAGGAAGGATGCATCGGTGAAAAGGAAAACCGTGTTGCGGCGTTCATAGCCGATCAGACCGCTGGAGTTGAAGCTCTTCACATCCTTGAGTTCAAATTCCTGGTTGCCCATGACGCCTTTCTTTTTCTTCCCGCCTTCGGGATTGGGGCGACCGTTGGAATCAACCTGGCGCAGAAAAGCGTTGATGCCCCAGAAGTGGTGCTGCCCCCATTCGCCCTCGAACGGATGATCATGGCACTGGACGCACTGGGTGCGTATGCCGAGGAATAGCCGAGTGGTTCGCGAGGTGGCCGGCACCATGTCCCAATGTCCGTCTTTGGTGCGGTCGCCTTTGATTTCCTCGCCGAGATTGTGCAGGAGATAGTTGACCGCGCCATTGCGATTGGTTTCGCCGGCGCCGGCGATGAGCTCCGTGACGGTCTTGGACCAGTCGGGATTGGCCTGTTCCCCTTCGCCCTTGAGCTGGTTGTAAAGCCAATCGTTCATCTGGGCCTGATGATGCTTCTTCGAGCCCGTGCGGGTCAGCAGGTGAACGGTCCAGAGGTTGGCGAAATTCTGCGCATATTGGGCGCCGGAGCCGTATTCCTTCCCGTCCAGCATCGCGTTGATGAGCCAGGACCGGCGTTTCTCCGTCGGCTGTTTCATGAACTGGGCAATCTCCTTGATCGTCGGGATTCGACCGATAATGTCGAGCGAGGCCCGGCGAAGGAATTCGTAGTCGGTGCAGCGTTCCGACGGGTAGGTGGAGTTATCCTTCCAGCCCTTGGAAAGGTGTTCGTCGATCAAATGGATATACTCGGCGCCGCCCGCGCCGAGGTCAATGGAATCGGAACGTTTCGGGAATTCGGCCGGGGGGGGATCGCCTTTTTGGTCTTTCTTTTTGGCCGACTTGTCGGTCTTGCCTTTCTTCTTGGTCTGGGCGGTTCCCGGCTGCGTGGTCATGAAAATAAAACCCGCCAGCACGAAGCCCCCCAACACGCACAACAACCAGGGACGGCTGATTCGATTGGCTGTCATCTCATGCACTCCCTTGGGAAAATCAAAACCCCGGCTCGCCTCGTCGAGGCGGTTCTTGGCAATGGTGTTGCTGTCATCATAGAATGCTTGCGGCTGCCGTGTCAAATGGATTCGCGACGAAAAAAGCGCACCCTGACCCGCCGTGCCACAAGTCGGTGACGGTGAGACGCGAGTCGGCCGCGGATAGTTCCCGAACTGGTTGATGAAAATCGGAATGCCATGGAAACCACCGAACAGAAAATGTTGCTGAACATTCGTCAGGCAAATACTGACGACCTGTTGGACCGCATTACCGCCTTTCGCGCCGGCCTGGAGGCTGAAGCGATTGACATGATCGAGACCGAGCTGCGACGCCGGAGCGTGACGGCAAACCAGATCGCGGACCACCAGGCGAAATGCGAGCGAGATTGCGTCTTCTATCCGGATGGCACGGCCAAGATGTGTTCCCAATGCCGAAAACCGGCCGTGTGCGAGACCTGGGCCTGGCATCGTTTGTTGTGGATCATTCCGCTTTTCCCGCGCTGGACGTGCTTTTGCGAAATCCACAGGCCGACAGTGCCTGCTGCGGCCAAATAGCTGACGAGGCCAGGCGGATTAGCTCCCCAGCAGGGCGTCCACATCGGCCTGAGTGATGCGGGTGCTTTTCTTGCCGAGTTGTTGGCTCAGCCAGCTCATCACGGAAGGGATGTACGGAACCTTGCCTGCCTTGAGAAGGGCCGTCATGCGGACTTGGCGGCGCGCGATCTCCTTCTTTTTGACCACGCCGTTTTTGCGGCGAGACGTCTTCATGTCCAATTGCCGTTGCATCCGGCGAATGCGGCGCATTCCCATGTCAATCACCTCGGTCGATGGGCATATTTTCAGGAAGTGCTTTCTTAGCAAATGGAGGCCGACCCGAAAAGGGGCAAATGGAGCGAAAAAAATCCGCAGGGCCCCCCCGACCGCCGTCGCCCGGGCTTTCAGGGCATCTGATTGGTCACGACGACGATCTCGGTGTGATGGAACATATCGTAGTGCCTGCCGATGATGCGGCCGTACCTACGGCGTGAGGTTTCGAGGTTTTGCCAGTCTCGCATAGGAATAAACACGTAGACCGGCAGACGGGATTGCAGCAGACTGGCCAGCGCCGGTTCGTCGTGCAGGTGTTCGACGCTTCGTTTGAGATAGAAATTGAGGCTGGGCAAATGCTCCATCTGCCAGCAGCCGACGCGGATATCGGCGTCAAGGCGGAGCGAGCCGGTTTCCTCGACGAGCGGTTGCGGGGCCTTGCGCTGGTTGAACACGCCGCTGCCAAATCCCACCACGGGCGCCAGCAACACCAGAGCGGCCGCGGCGACGGTCGTGACCAGGCGCGTCGGCTGGCGCATGCGCCCGAAGTGCCAGCACGCCAGCCCGGCCAACACCGGTACCGCGCCGAGAAACGCCCAGGCTGCCAGGCCAGGAAAATGTCGGCCCCGCAGCATCGGCCATTCCCAGACACCATCCGCCACAAGCAAGCCGACCGTCAATCCGACGCCGATCAAAAGAAAGCAGGCTGCACACGCATACGTGTACCAGGCAGGAATAGGCAGTGACCCCGCTCGCCAGCGCTGCAAGAAACGTCCCATGAGGACACAACAGGGGATCACCGCGGGCAAGGCGTAGTTCGGCAACTTGGTGGCTGCCACGCTGAAGAAAATCAGGTACACGGCGATCCAGCACGCCAGCAATCGATACGCTGCCGGAGCGTCAGCCGCATCGCCTTGCGGATTCTGATCCGCGACGCTTGCCCACAGCCCGCGCGCGCGCTCCCAGGGCGAGCGAATCGCCGACCAGAATCCGAACCACCATGCCGCCAACTGAAAAACCGACCAGGGCAACATGCCCACGAACAGCACCACGACGTAGTAGCCTGGAAACCCATGATGGTTTTCCAGGGCTGACATGCCACGCTCGAGGTTGTGCTTCAAGAAAAAGCCACGCAAGAATTCGCCCTTGGTCTCGACGGCCACCAGGATGTACCAGGGCAAACCCGTGAGAATGAAGACGCCATAGGTGATGCACCAGCGCCAGTCGAAAAGGACGGCCCAACGGCGCTCCCAGATGAGAAACAGCGCGATCACGGCCATCGGCAGGACGATGCCGACCGGGCCCTTGGCGAGCATGGCCAGGCCCATCGAAATGCCCAGCAAGGCGAACCAGCCGGCGGACCGGCGCGCCAAACCCAGCCAGAAAAGCGTGAATGTCAGGACGGTGAAGCAATTCAACAGGGCGTCCGGATTGGCAAATCGCGCCGCCCCGCACAGCATCGGCGACGTCGCGGCAATCACCCCGGCCAGCAGGCCCGTGGTACGCGAAAACATCGACCGCGCCAGCTCGTAGGCCAAAAGCACGGTGCACAAAGCCGCGACCGCCGACGGAAAGCGGCCCGCGAACTCGTTGACGCCGAACGTCAAATAAGAAAAAATCTGTAGCCAGTAGAGAAGGACGGGTTTGTCGACACGCAAGTTGCCGTTGAAGGTCGGCACGATCCAGTTGCCCGACATCAGCATCTCGTAGGCGCACGTGGTGTTCTTGCCTTCGTCCATGTCCCAGAGCGTTGCGGCGCCGAGGTTGACGAAGAACACAAGGCCGGCCATGGCCAGCAACAAGGCGTAATGCCCGCCGCGATTGTGAAAACGCTCGATCATTCCGTTGACCCCTCGACCGCCAGGCGTGGTGGGCAAATTCGTTTGCTGATTATAAAACAAATCCAATTCCTAGCGAGGCCAAGTTGCCCCGGCAGCCTTTGAGTTTGGTTCCGGTGCTTTGATTCAACCATGAAGACGCCGTATTTTGTCGGCCTGGACGTCGGTGGCACCACCATGAAGGCGGGCATCGTGGACGATCAAGGCCAGCCCCTGGCCTCGGTAACGCTCCCGACGGAAGCCCATCGCGGACAAGAGTTTGGACTGGAACGCATGTGCGAGGCCATCCGCCAGGCCATCGCCTCGGCCGGGCTGAACTTGAAACAAATCAGCGCCATTGGCGTCGCGACCCCCGGCACCATGGACATCCCCGCCGGTCTGATTCTCGATCCCCCTAATCTCAAACCCTGGCGCAATGTCCCGGTGCGCGACCACATCCACAAGGTATTCAAACTCCCGACTGCCTTTCAGAACGACGCCAATGCCGCCGCGTTTGGCGAGTTCTGGGCCGGCGCGGGCCGAGACGTAAACTCGCTGGTTCTGTTCACCCTGGGAACTGGCGTGGGCTGCGGCATTATCATCGGCGACCTCGTCGTGCAAGGTCAGCACAGTCACGGCGCCGAGGTTGGACACATGAAAATCGAAATCTCCAACCCACGCCAATGCGGCTGCGGGCGTTGGGGATGTCTGGAAGCCTACGCCAGTGCCACTTCGGTCGTCAATCGCGCCAACGAGGCCCTGTCTCCAAAGGGCGTCAAATCCAAGTTGCGAGCGTATCAAAACAAGGAAGGCGGCCTGACTTCGCGAGACATTTTTGACGTGGCTGCGGAGGGAGACAAACTGGCGGAGAAAATCGTCGAGGACACCGCCTTCTACCTGGCGGTGGGCGCGACGAATATGATGCACACGATTGACCCGGACATGATCGTGTTCGGCGGCGGAATGATGGCGGCCGGCGACGCCTTCCTGGAACGCATTCGCAAACACGTCAAGGAGTTGGCGTTTCCCGTGCCCGCTGAAAAGACCATCATTTGCTACGCGCAGCTGGGGAACGATGCCGGCTTCATCGGCGCAGCTGCGTGTGGACGGCAAATCTTTTCGCGAAGAAATTGAAAAAAATCGGCTTGCCGCGCATCTCCCCTTACTAGGACACTTGGGAGCGCAGGCAAGCCCCATCCGCTGATTTCGCGAGTTTTCACTCAATCAGTAATGGCCGCAACTGCTCTATGCTAAACGCCTTAGAGTGTCAAATCAGCACGCAATTTTGCCGATTTTTTCGGTCTCAGCGAAGAAAACAGGAATGCAGCTGATTCCAAGAAGCGTGCCAAATCTTCGCAAAACCAGGAGGAATTGCACGCCGCCATGCTTGACCTGGGCAAAACAGACGGGTACGATAAAGGTACGTTGAGCCCCGCGAAGGGATCGGAATCCACCCGGCAGCAGCATTCAGGGGCCGGTCCCATTCTCGAGACTTGCGACTGATTCCGACAGGCGAAGTGGATCTTCACCGGCGCGCGGACCTTTCGGTCCCCCACTCGAAACCTCGTGCGTGGGAATCAGATACTGGAACCGTAGCCCTGTCACCAAGAAGGATTGACGGCGATGTTAGTACTTTCCAGAAAAAAGAATGAGAGCATTGTAATCAACAATGACATCACCGTCACCGTCGTTGAAATTCGCGGCGACAAAGTTCGTCTCGGCATTGTCGCGCCAAAAGAGGTGCCGGTGCATCGCCAGGAAGTCTATGAGGCCATTCATGGAAAACCTGCCGACACCGAACCCAATTCCAACGCGGTGGCGAAACCGATCGACTGAAACCCTTTTAGATCGACCTCTTTGACTCTTCCTCGGGCAACCGTTCCGCTTGCCTGCATGAAGAGTTTTTTTATTTCTACCATCTTCACTTTCCCAAGGCAACAGTATTTTACAGCTGTTAAATGATTTTCAGGAATAAAAAAAGCTCAGCGACAATTGTCGCTGAGCCCTGGTGCACTGCGGTTGCCAGGCCATCGTTCCGAGGAGCTCGGACGGCCCAGCCCCCTTGGATTTTGCGTTTTGACACCCCTATTGACGACGTTTCGGCTGCGCCCTCTGGGCGGGGGCTTGCTGCGGCGCGTCGTCACGATCGGCCTGACCTGGCGGGGCCTGATCCGGGACGGGCGCGGGCAGCGGCTGAATCTGAATCTTGCCAGGCTGAATCCTGACCGGGGGAAGCGGGCGAATGCCAGGACGAATTACGCCAGGGCGGATTTCCGGGCGATCAATGATGCCAGGCTGAACCTTGGCATTCGGGTCAACCACGAGTTTCTTGATGACGAACTTGCCGTTGTTGTCCTCGATCCACTTCTGCATCGCCTTGGCAATATCCTGCTGAGTGCGAATGTTGATCGGGTTGTAGCCATCGCGCTGCGAAACACCCAGCCGATTGAACAATTCATAGGGGTTAGGCACCGCGGCATTGAAGCGGCCGGCGGTCCAGTCGCCGTCGGTCAGGGCCTTGAGGATCAACTGGCTCTCGGCCGCGTTGATGGGTTCTTCTTTCATGGCACGACCCGTCGGATTCGACGGAGTGCGATAGCGTGTCAAGAGGACCGCGGCCGCGACATAGCGGTCTTGCTTGTCCTGCGCCTTGAGCGCGGCGACCGGGTCGCCGAGGACCTTGGCCAGTTGCTTGGCATTCTTGACTTCGGTGTCGAAGTTGGCGTTGTTTTGGCGCCCCACGAAGCCGTTGTAGGCGGGGGAGAGGAAGAATTTTTCTTGGGGATGTTTGCTGACCGTGAAGAGCCCATCCTGGTCCATTTGCAGGGTGATCTGGGCGTTGCCAATATAAGGCCGCCGACCAAACCCTGGGCGAATCGGCTGGATGGCCGGCTGAACGGCGGGCAGGATTTGAACGTTGCCCGGAACGCCGCCGATGCCGTTATTCCCCTGGGTGACAAATGCAACGCGAACGGTCTGCGTGCCCTTTTTCAGCCCATGGATCGCCTCGCTTACCTGCACGACCGCCACGCGATAGTTCACCTTCGGGCCGCCTGGGGTCTGCGACGCTTTCACGTCCATCGGTTCAAAGGCAACAACACGGCCCGCGAAAATCGCGTCGGCGTCCATCATGCGAGCGCCGCCGCCGAAACCGGGGCCGGGCATCGCCACGCGCAGAGCGAGTTGGCCGACATTTCCGGGCTGCACCTGAATCTGAACCGCCGGCTGGGCCTGGATTTGGATCCCTTGCTGGGCCTGAACCTGGATTTTCACCTGGGCGGCACTAATCTGGACGAGCGCCGCGGACAATCCGCACGCCAAACCGAGACACACAAACCACTTACGCATGAGAGGCTCCTTGGAACTTGGAAACGACCTTTTATTCACTAAGACGATCCTCGTTGACCGAGAGATTGCCTGAATTCGGAATTTCTGGGATTTGGCGCACTCAGCCGCTGGGCTTGCCCCGGGCGATCTGTCAATATGAGACCGACCTCGCCACCCATAGTATAGGAATTCCCATCCAGAGAAAAAGCCCATTTCGAGGCAATCCATGATCCCATCCGGCTTGCCGCAGGTCAAACTCAAAGTGGTCCGCCGATCATCGCATCCGTGGATTTTCCAGAAGATGGTCGAGAAACCCGCCGATCGCCTTCCGGGCGGGACAGTGGTGGACATCGTCGATCGTGACAGCCAGTGGGTTGGACGCGGATTTTTCAACTGGCATTCCCGGATCGCGTTGCGTCTTCTGACCGTCAACCCGGACGAGGCGATAGACGCCGATTTCTTCGCGCGACGGCTCACGCGCGCGATCGAGCTGCGCAGCCAATGGCTCAAACTTGACGCGGTCACCGATGCCTATCGCCTGGTTCACTCCGAGGGAGACGGGCTGAGTGGGCTGATTGTCGATCGGTTCGCATCAACCATCGTGCTGGAGTTTTTCTCCGCGGGCATGTACCGGTTCCGGGAGGCATTGATTTCGATTTTGGGCGGGCATTTCCCGGACAGTCAGTTTTACTGGTTTGCCGAGGAACACGTGCAGAAGCAGGAATCGATCGACTGCCGTTCCCCCGAACCGCCATCTGCCAACATCATCACGGAACACGGCGTCCGTTTTCGCGTGACTCCGGGCAGCAAGCACAAGACGGGCTTCTTCACCGATCAGCGCGAAAGCCGACGGTTGCTGGCGAGTTTCTGCGCGGGCAGGCGCGTCCTCGACCTGTGCTGCAACACGGGCGGCTTCGCGGTGTATGCAAAAGCACTGGGCCAGGCCGAGGAGGTAACCGGCGTCGACCTGGATGAACAGGCCATCGCGCTGGCGAAGCAGAACGCCAATCTCAATCAGGCCAAGATCCGCTTCGTGCAGGGGGATTTGTTCAGCTGGCTGCGCGACATCCTTCCTTCAGGGCAACGATTTGACGTCGTGATCCTCGACCCGTCCAAGCAAACCCGAGACCGCGAGGAGATTGACTTCGCGCTCAAACGCTACTTCGATATGAACAAGCTCGCGTTGCAGGCCGTGGCGCCGGGTGGGATTTTCCTGACCTGTTCGTGTACGGGCCTGGTCAGCGAGGAGATGTTTCTGGAAACCCTGCGCCGTTCCGCCTGGCAGGCCGGGCGTACGCTGCAAGTGTTGCGAATCGCCGGAGCTGGGGCGGACCATCCGTTTCTGGTTCATGTCCCGGAAAGCCGTTATCTGAAGGCCGTTTTTTGCCGCGTGGACTAGGCGGGTAACCTGCAGACAACGGTGAGGTTGAAAAATGACCACGAAGAGTAGGCGACGGCCCTACCTGACACCCCGTCGCTTACTCTTCCGAAGAGTACACGATTGTTGGTCCAGGAAAACCTAGACGGCCGCCCCTTCCGGGCTGGGCGCGGGGAGTTTGGCTCCCTGCGGGGGCGCATCCTCGTGTTTGCCTTCGCCGAAGATCAGCAACAGTGGGCTCGCGATGTAGATCGAGCTATAAGTGCCGACGACTACGCCCACCACCATGACGAACGCGAACAGGTGAACGCCGGGACCGCCCCAGATGTAAAGAACGAACACAACGAGGAAGGTCGTGAACGAAGCCAGCACGGTTCGGCTCAAGGTCTGGTTGATGCTGTCGTTGATCATCTTTGGCGTAAGGTCCGGGTTCTTGCCACGGACCTCGCGTATGCGATCGAAAACCACAATGGTGTCGCTAACCGAATACCCGACCAGGGTGAGCAAGGCCGCCACCGAGGCCAGGTCCAACTTGAAGTCATCGAGCAGTAAAATATCGCCCAGGAAAGTGCCGTGAATGAAATAACAAAAGGCGATTGCGCCAAGGGTAAAGAACAAATCATGGATCAGGCAGATGACGGCGGCCAAGCCGAACGTCCAGTTGCCGAACCGGAACCAAAGGTACATGAGAATCGCCCCCCAACTGGCAAGGATCGCCCACATGGCGCGCAAGCGGGTCTCATTGGCCAGGGCACTGTCGAAGTTTTCCAGCCGATCAGGCAATGGCCGGGCGGAGAACGCGGTCACGGTTGCGTCGAGAGCTTTTTGAATCTTGACGCGGTCTTCGGCCGAGTATTCCGAGAAGGAGACTTTCATCGACATGAATTTGCCTTCGGAATCGCTGGCGCCCTCGGCATTGATCTCAAAAACAAACGGGAGCGGCTCCTTTTCGTCCTTGAGCACTGACAAAAATTCGCGGCGCAGTTCTCGGTTTAACTGCGACTTGACGAAACTTGGGGCAGCCCAGGCCGTCGGCTCCTTGCCGCCGACGTCTTTTTCGTTCCCATAGAATTGCAATCGTGTTTCTCGGTTTTCATCCAGCGGACTGGCAGAAAGGAAGACCTTCGCCAGCAACGCCTCGTTGACTCCGGATTCATTTTTTTTTCGCAACAGCTGATCCAGGCAGGTTTGGACCAGTTCCGGTTCCTTTTCCGTGGTGCGGATGACAAAGCTGCGGCTCTTGCCTTCCTTCATCTCCTTCTTGATCTCCTCGTCGTTGGTGGTGTTATAAAGTAGATCCACAGACGGTTCGGGAAGAAGCCCAGCGCGTTTGGCAACATTCTTTTCTCGTTCCTCCGTTGTGGCGAAATCGGGAATGTTGTTGAACGCCACGGTGTAGGGTTTGTTGTCGCCATTGGGGAAGGTCAGATCGAAACGGCGTCCCTCGCTTCCCTCGATTTCCTTGACGACGACGCTACTGAGCACTTTCTTTTGATTCTTTTCGTCCACGAGGTCACGGAGTTCGCCGATAAAAACGCCCTGAGTCAGTTTGCCGCCGTAGGCGGTTCCGCCGACAAAGTCGATATTGAGGTCATTGGGCAAGCGTCCAATAAACAAGGCGCCTCCCAGGATCGAAAGGCCCAGCGTAATGGCGAACATGACATAGCGAATGCTCATGAAGTCGATGTCGGGTTTCGAGAAGAAACGCAGCATCGACAGCTTCGTCAACCACCCCTTGAATTGCCAGAAATCGAACAGGGCACGGGTCATGTACAACGAGGTGAAAAGGCTAATGATCAGGCCGACGGACAAACTGACCGCGAAGCCCTTGAGGTTGTCGTTACCCACGACATAGAGGACGATGGCGGTGAAAATGCTGGATAAGTGCGTATCGATGATCGTCGGCAAGGCGCGATCATAGCCGTTGCGAATGGCCTGGATGAGGCTGGCGCCGCGTTCGCGCTCCTCGCGAAGGCGTTCGTAAATCAGCACGTTGGCGTCCACCGCCATGCCGAGTGTCAAGACCAGCCCCGCCAGACCCGACAGAGTAAACGTGGCCTGCACCGCGACCATGAAACCGACAGTCAACAACAGATTGGCCGTCAACGCTATGCTGGCGACCAGCCCCGCGAAGCGGTAATAAACGCACATGAACGCCAGGATGGCCACGAAGGCGAAAAGGATCGCTTTCACACCGGCGGCAATCGTGTCCTCGCCAAGCGTGGCGGCGATGGTGCTTTCGCTGACGGGCAACGGCTTCAGGGTCGCGGGCAATCGGCCCGCGCGCAGGATGTTGACGAGCGAATCGACTTCTTTTTGCGTGAAGTTTCCGCTGATCTGCCCGCTGGAGGAAATTCGCGAGTTAATGGTCGGCGCGGACATGACCATGCCGTCGAGAATAATCGCGAGGTGCCGGCGTTTCTGGGTTTCCTCGGGGCCCCCGGTGCCTTCGGAGACGTTCTTTTGCGTAATGTTGCCAAACAACTCGGCGCCCGCGTTATTGAAGGCAAAATTGACCACCGGGCGAAAATCGTTTCCCTGTCCGCCCTGGGCGTTGGTCAAGTAGCTGCCGTCGATCTTGGGCGTACGAACTTTCGGGTTCTTCGGATCGAACTCCGGATCGCGGGTCAGGACGAAATATTCAAATTCCTTGCGGCGGCGTTCCTCGTCGGGCAGATTGCGGTCCTCGCATTTGCGGCTGAAAAAAAGAGCACCCTGCAGGAGCAAGCCTTCGCCGCGCCCGCCCCGTTGCGGCAGCTGGGTGACACGATCGCGCGCGCCCGCGGCCTTGAGCCAGGCGGCGCTGCGGGTCGAGTCGGTGCGGGCTGCATTGTCGAGGTCCAACGAACGCCGCTCCTGCGGACCCAGTTCGACCCAGCTATAGGTAACCGTGCTTGCCATGTTGTGGGCGGTGACGATCTTGTACTGGCGCAGCTCTTTCCCATCGCGCATGGTTGGCGGGGGCAGGCCCTTCTCGCGGGATTCCTTGAGCTCGTTCTGCAGGTTCGCCGGGCGATCGTTGTTGATCAGCTTGATCAGGTCGTCGATGACAGCCTTGTCGTCCACGTTGTTGGCCAGGATGCGGAATTCGAGGCTGCCGACCTTCGAGACCAGGTCCTTGATTCGCTGCACGTCCTCCACACTGGCGTCCTTGGAAAGGCCGCCCATCTGGGCGTTGATTTGCTCGAGAATCTTCTGGGTGGGAGGGCCATAGTGGTCGTCGATGAATTCCTTGACCTCCTTCGACGTCGGGGCGTTGGTGTCGGCGAAAACCGGGCCCAGGTTTTCGCCGACCAGCGGATCCAGGAGCGAAAGCGCCGATTGCCCAATGACCGAGCCCCTGGCCAGTACGAATGAAGTCAACTGGTCGATGCTGTCGGGGAGAATCCGCTCCATATCCTCTTTGAATGGTTCGAGGTAGGGCCATTTGGCCCGGACCTGGGTCATCGTTTCGTCCCAGGCCTGCCTTTTGACAAACGCCTGGATCGCCTTTCGGGAGGTTGCATAAGGGGTATTCTGAAGCCTGGTCAACAAGAAAGTCGTGAACCCTGACAGGTCCCCGACCGGGACGGCCATCAGTTCTTTTCTGTAGGCCGGCTTGCGATCGATGTACGCCCAATCGTCCAGGGCTTTGAGTTGCAGACGTTTCCAGGCGTCCTTGTTTTCAAACAACTTCCCTTTCCACAGCGACTGCGATTTGAACGTCTGAATTTGATCCGCAAGTTCGAGCACCTTGCCGCGGCCGATTTCCAGCTTCTTGTCAACTTTGAACTCCGCCTGCATCTTGGCGAGGAGTTCGCTCCAGTCGGCGTCCGCCTTCTTGGCGCGATGGATGCCGCCGGTGGGGAGGATGATCTCGATGCGGCCTTCGCCGCCCGCGGGGCGGATGGTGATGTTGAAAAGGTCGTTGGGGTCGATGCGTCGCTTGAGCGATTCGGCGAGGACGTTAATGTCACGGACCGGATCGAACTTGTTGTCGGCATCCGCCAGGTTCTTGCGCAGATCGATTTCGTAGACGAGGATGGTCCCGCCCACGAGATCGACGCCGAGCTTGAACCCGCCCGAATCGCCGCGATAAAACTTGACCGTGGCGTCCTCCGTCACCCAGATTGCGAGAAGGCAGGGGGTGAAGCACAGCAAGAACTTCCAGATGAATTGTTTCATGACGCAATGGCACCAAAAAGAAAAACGAAAAGACGCCGGCCTTCGTGGCTGGGGCTTTTTCGTGAGGATTCTTCGCAATCGCGTGCAGCCGGGCCGCGTGCATCACGAGTTTTCGCATTCAGCTCGCTGGCTTGACATTCGTATTGGCTGGCGGCGCGCCGGCCGCGGGCGTCGAGCCTTCCTTGGGTTCTTCCTTCTTCACGATACGAACGATGCTGCTTTTCAAGACGCGCATGCGGGCGTTGTCGTCGATTTTCAGAACCACTTCGTCGCCCCCCTCCTTGATATTCGCGATGACGCCGATGATGCCGGCCGCGGTCACGACCTCGTCGTTCTTCTTCATGCCCGACATCAGCGATTCCTGTTCCTTCCGTTGCTTGCGCTGTTGGGGCAGAATTACAACGAAGTAGAATAGCATGAACAGAATCGGCAGGAGGATGATTCCGTTGCTGCCCAGGAATCCGCCGATTCCTTCCGGTTGGCCTTTCTTGGCTTCGTCTTGCGCAAAAAGGATCAGTGCGCTCAGCATGTTCGTTTCTTTCCTTGGTTCTTCTGGTCGGGGCGAGGGCAACCCGGCTGCGGTTCGCGCCGCGCGGGTAACCGTTCAGCCGCAAGTTCAACGGGTATCATAGAAATTCGCCCCCCCAGCGGGCAAGCCGATCCGCGTAAAACTGGCCGAACCGTTGTTCCTCGATCGCCCGGCGGATATCGGCCATCAGGCGGTTGTAAAAAGCCAGGTTGTGTAACGACACCAGCGTTGGGCCCAGCATCTCCTCGGCCAAAAAAAGATGGTGCAAATAGGCCCGACTGAACTGGGTGCAGGTCGGGCAAGGGCAATCGGACTCCAGGGGTCCCGAATCTCGCTTGTGGCAGGCGTTGCGAAGTTTCACCTGCCCGGTCCCGGTAAACGCGGTCGCATTGCGACCGTTGCGCGTCGGCATCACGCAGTCGAACATGTCGATGCCGCGCGCCACCGCCAGCAACAGATCCAGCGGCTTTCCGACCCCCATCAGATAGCGGGGCTTGTCGGCAGGGAGGGCATCCGCGGACGGCTCGAGGGCGGCCGCCATCTGCTGGGGGGTTTCGCCCACACTGAAGCCGCCCAGTGCGTAGCCGGGGAAGTTGAGTTTTGCGAGCGCCTCGGCACAACGCGTCCGCAATGCGATGTCGGTTCCACCCTGCACGATGGCGAAGAGAGCTTGATCCGCAGCACGATGAGCCGCCTGGCAGCGCTCGGCCCAGAGCAATGTGCGGTTCACGGCAACGGCTCGATACTCGGCCGGGGTGTCGAAGGGCGGGCATTCGTCCAGACACATCGCGATGTCCGAGCCCAGGTTCTCCTGGATTCGAATCGCTTTCTCCGGCGTAAGCTCAAGCAGATCGCCATCGAGGTGAGAGCGGAAGACGGCGGCGTGATCGTCGATCTTGAGATTGGCGGCCAGGCTGTAGATCTGAAATCCGCCGCTATCGGTGAGGATGGGACGCCGCCATCCCATGAACCGATGCAGGCCCCCCAGCTGGGCGATCACCTCGTCCCCGGGACGTAGCGTCAGGTGATAGGTGTTGCCCAGCAGCATTTGCACGCCGGCGGCATCGAGCTGATCGGGGGTCAAGCCTTTCACGGTCGCCTGCGTGCCGACCGCCATGAACACCGGCGTTTCCACCACGCCGTGTGCCGTATGGAAGCGGCCACGCCGGGCTTTTTTCTCGGTTTGCAGCAACTCAAAACGAAATGGCATCTCGATAGTATACCGCACGCGCCACGAAATGACCTGTCCTCACTAACGAGCCGCGACCGTAAGGGAGCGTTGGACTCGCTTCCGCTCCTTTACCGTCGCGGCTCGTAGCCGATAAACGTTGATCCGAACCGAAAAACTTTCGCTCACGCTTCCAAAACGTGGCCAAACCCGGTCAGCTGAAAACGTGAGAGCTAATCTCGTTCACGCATGAAAAATATTTTCTGAGACTTCACGCTAACCCGGGCGCCTCTAGAGTCTGGACGCGGCCCTGAAAAAGCGGCCATTGGGCGGATAACCGGGTTTTCTCGCAGTGTAACTTTGGTCATCCGAATGAGTCGTGATTGCCCTTTTGAACAGTGGTGTGCGGCCGGGTCCGATCCTAATTTGAGTCGGACTGGCCAGGGCTCGCCGGGAGGTCTGGCGCCATTTCATCGGTCCGCATGGAAAGGCGGTGAAGAACGCTGTCGCAGTTCGCGAAGCCGGGATCGGGCGACACGGGGCGCCCGCAGGACGTTACCCGATCGGCCCTCTACTCGGGGTCGGCTTCCATGGGGGCTTCGGCCCTCCAGATTCGGTTGGCACGGCAAGGAGCGATTTACTTCCGGAGTGCCGGAAGCAAGAGTGAACGCTTGGAGAAACTTGTGCCTGGCCGACCGATGGCGTGAGCCCGGGAAGCTCGCGCTCGAAGCGCCGCCGCGCGCGACCTGCCCCCGGTCGCGCGCGGCGGTGTTTTTTTTGGTTCATCGAAATTGTCCGAGCCTGAGCGCCAGCGAAGGGCGCGCTCGGTCCTTCGCTGGCGCTCAGGCTCGGACGTTTGAACAAAGAAGATCATGCCGCCTGCTTGCGCTGCGCGGCTTCGGACAGAACGCCCAGGAGTTGCCGATAGTGTTGCTCGAAGGTCCATTGCATAGCGGTGCGTCGGGCGGCCAGAGCAAAAGCGTGGCGGCGCGCGGGATCGAGCATTTGGGCCAGGCACCAGCCAAGTTCGTGATGATCGTGCGGGTCGCTCAAGACGTACCCTTCTTGCTGCGGGCTGGCGGCGTGCATCAATTCGCTGGCGCCGTTGAACCGGGTCGTGATGATCGGCAATCCGCACGCCAGGGCTTCCAGCACGACCAGGGAACAGGGATCGTAAAAGGTCGGGTGAGCCAGAAAATCGGAGGCGAAATAAGCGTTGCGCATCTCGGGGCAGTAGCCCACGAAACGCACGAAATCGCGGATGCCGAGCCGGTTCGCCAGGCGTTCATAGGCGCGCGCCTCCGGCTTGCCAACGACGAGGAGCCGAAACGCTGGGGTGACGCCCGCGAACTCCGGCCGTTGCAGGAGCCGCTGCGTCGCATACAGCAGCGGTTCGAGACCCTTCAAATGGTAATTCATGGCCGCGAATAGGCCGACGACCTCGTGCGCGGCGATGCCGTATTGCTCCCGGCAATGCAGCCGGCATTTCAGGCGGTCCTGTTCCGGGAACCGCTGCGGATCGATGGAGCTGCGCACCACGTGAATCTGGCCCGGCGGCGTGTGATAGTGCCTGAGGAAATGATCCCGCACCATGAAACTGTTGACCACGATCAGCGGCGCGTGCTGGCCGAAGTATTGCTTGCGTTCGAGCAGCGAATACGACCAGTGAGCGGCATCGAACCACTTGATGACGCCAGCCAGGCGGCGGACCAACGGGTTGTAATGCTTGCGGAGATTGTGTTCGGCACTGGCGACATGCAGGCCCCCCTGCGGGTAAAGCACATCCTGGCCCCAGGTCTTGTCGAAGCCAATCGTGGCGTCGTGGTTGCCTTGCGATATGGCCTCGAGACAGCGTTTGCCGAAGCGCCACGGCTTGAGAAAACGCGGCGCCCAGCTGGTGGGAATCTGGTGATAATGAATCCCGGCGGGAAGCGCCTGTTCGTCCCAGCGGCATGCGTAAAGGTGGACCTCGTGGCGATCGGCCAGAAGTCGTCGAGCCAGGTCAGCGATGTAGGTTTCGCATCCGCCACGCGCCGGCAGCACGCTCTCGTAGCAAAATGCGATATTCATTCCACGCATTCTCGGTACCCGGTTTTGCCGCTCGCCTTGGGCGAGCGTTCACCTGCCGCGCCCGCGCGCCGAAGGCGAGCGGGCAAACAAAAACCCCTCAAGCGGCCTGTTTCGTTTTCGCCTCGGCGGCGCGCTTGACCGCGCTCTTGACGTTGTGTTTGCGATAATTTCCGCCGCGCATCACGACGGCGCGCCGCAGCCAGCGACCCCAGGCGGTGCGTCGAGTATCGCCGAGGTAGGCATGCCAGAACCGCAACCGATCGCGGACGTCAATTCCTGCGACTTCGGACGAATACAGAAGCTGGCCCAGGTCCTTGGATTCCCAGACCCCCCAGGTCACACGATGGTGCGCCAGGCGGTGGAAGTCGATCATGAAGACGCGCCCGTTCCAGCAGGAAACGTTTTTAATATCGGCACGGGCGATGAAAAAATGGCACAGATATAAATCTTTATGGAATCGTTTTTGTTGATGGAGGAAGCGGGTCAAGCGCGCAATCTCCCTAATTAACCCCGCCTTCCAGATGCGAAACGTGAGCGGGTCAAGCTCCCGCGCGGCAAGGGGAATGGCCTGGTGCAACGGCAGCATGTCGGTCAACTCTTCGATGGCGAGAAAGCTTTGCAGCTTTCCCCAGGGATCCAGAAATTCGCCAGCTGCCACCACCTTCGGCACGGGAAGGCCGTGCCCCGCGGCCCATTGCAAGTTGCGGCATTCCTGCATGGCGGGGGACCAGTCGCCGCCGGGCCAAAGTGCGGCCAGCAAACCGTGCCAGCGTGGGAGTTGATAGTGTCGTTTCAAATAGACGCCGAGTTGTTTGCCGGCGGCCTGCAAGAGCCACCGACCGGTGGATCGGCCTTGCTTGGCGTGAAAATCGTCGGTGACCTCGACAGCCATGATGCGCTCGGCCCAGTCGGTGCCGGCGAAGTCAGGCCAGTCGGCGCGCGCGAAGAGGCGGCGCGCACCGGCGCACAGCCGTTGCCACCAGCCCGGGCGGACCGGTTGTTCCAGGAGTGGATTCATGACGCCGACTGCCTTTCCCCTGTTCGCGGTTGCGAGGATCGATCCGGTTGGGAGTGACCAACCCGATCGGAGTCTCGGCCCACGGAGAACGCGAAAATCCAGGCGCGATCGTGGTGCTGCAAGCGCTTCTGTCCAAGGTAACCCAGCAGAAACCGCACTTGTTCGCCGCGCGACAGGCGCAAGTTCGGACGCGCGAATTCGAGGGGCGCCTTTTCCCGCCAAGTCGCCGAATCACGCAGCAACGGTTCCACCCTGACGAGGACGACCTCGTCACTGGACGACACGACGCCAAGGCGGCGCTCCCAGGCGTCGCCAGGTGGGAGGCGATACCCCGCGTCATGGATGAGCCGCACAAGCCGGCCTGCTTGGCGCATCATGCGCCTGCGCCGGCCGAGCCCCGCCTTGGCGAGAGCCTGTTCCAGCGGCATGGTGCGCCGCGACTCGACCAGCACGAAGGCGCCGCCGGCGGGATAGCCGACCGCCAGCAAACGCGGGGCCGGCACACCAAAGCGCTGAAGGCGAAAGAGCGTATGCGCCAGGACAGGCATCGAGCGCGGCATTGGTGGCTGGCTGACGCCATGAATTTCCACTTCTAGAATTTGCTCACCGAGGTTCAGGCAACACGCACCGGTGACAGGATTGGTTTCCATGAGGCGCGATAGCCAGGCCACCTTCTCTTCAACCGCCCGGTCAAGAAACGAACGCACAACCAGCAATCGCCCCTCGCACAGCGGCACGAATTGCTGATCCTTTTTTGGAATCGCCAGCCCGCCGACCTCGCGGATACTGCGACTGCGTCCCAAATGCTCGGACCGTCGGCGAATTTCCAAGGCCAGGCGCGCCAGCGGCGGCGCCTCGGATTTCGTCGCCCTGCAATAGGCGCGCAGGCATCGCAGGCGCAGCAGATCGCTTGCCAGGGCCACATGCAAGGTCGCGTCAAGCAGCGCCAGATCACGGCAGCGCACGGACCAGCGGACCACGCGCCGGCGCCGGCCGCGCTGCCAGTCCAGGATGCAAAAACGAAGGGAATGTGGATCGGGTGATACGAGAATATGCTTTGCGAACAAATCCGGATGCTCGAATCCCGCATCATGCATCCGCGCCAGTTCCCGGCCCAGCGCTTCAGCGAGGCGACCCTGGTCCAGCGGGGACAGCGTCGGCAAGATCGCGCGCAATTCCGCCCTGGCCGACTCATCGCTCAGCACGACGAACGCGGCCCGACCCTGTTCCCCCAGCGCGGCGACGTCCGGGCAACCAATGCCCGCCTCGCGCAGCGCCTGCAAGATCGCTCCCTCGCGCACCGATGTCGCGCACCACCCGAATCCGTGCCAGGCGTTTCGCAGTCGATCCCGCCAGGTTACCGCGTATTCCTTCTTGATGAAAAACCGATCGGTCCGCCCCTCCTCCCCGGGACGAGGGGCCAGGAGTGAGGGGAGTTCATTCGCAAGCCCCACCTGCTCCACTTGGCGATGGCGGTGCTGATTGACGAGCACGCCGGTCCAGGCCAGAAACGACGCCGCCGAGTCCCGGCCGACTCGGCGGAAGAGTGATGCGTAGCGCGGCAGAATTTCGACCCAGGCCATGTCAACACGCCTTTTGCAGGGAGCCTTCGAGAGCGCGCTGGGCGGCTGCCAGCACCTCGCGCGGGGTCAGCAGCCTCATGCACGCATGATCGGTCGGGCAGACGCGCTGTTGACACGGGCCGCACGGAACCGGCTTTTGCAGCATGATTTCCTTGGCGAAATAGGTGCGTGTCCAGTCAATGAAGGTGGGGCCGAAGAGGGACACGACAGGCCGATCAAATGCCGCCGCGAAGTGGCGCGGGCCGCTGTCCGTGGTGACCAACAACCGAGTGCGCCGGATCAACGCCTTGGTCAACCCCAGCGACAGAGGTTCATCCGCCAGCGTGTAAACTTTTGCGCGATTCGCGAGCCGGGCGATGGAACGCGCCTGCTCGCGCTCGCTCGGGCCACACAGGACGAGCACCTTGACGCCGGCCATCGCGACGAGGTCTTGCGCCAGCCGGGCAAAGGAATCCGTGGGCCAAAACTTCGCCGCGCCGAATGCGGCGCCGGGGTTCAGGCAGATCACGTCGTCCTGCTGGGTGAGGCCGAACTTGGCGTAGACGGCGTCCGCCGCCGACTCGTCACTCGGCGTCGTCGCCAACTCCATGCGATATCCTGGATCGGGACACCCGGCGGCCTGAGCGATGCGGTTGTAGTCATCGATGATCGGGCTGGGTTTGAACGCGCCGTGATCGTCACGAATGGGTTGAAGCCGTTCGCTGAGCATCCAGCCGCGACGGTCGCGCTGAAAGCCAATCCGGCGTTTCGCGCCACTGAGCCAGGCCACGAGGCTGGAGCGAAACGAGTTGGGCATGAGCACGGCCAGATCAATGCCCTGGCGGCGAAGTTGCCAGGCAGTGGTGGGCCAGCGATGAGCCCAGGGACCAGTGCGATCGAGGTACAAGTGTGCGTCAAACCAGGGTAAACCCGCCAGCACGTCGGCAACATAGGGCCGGCCCACCGCGATCAGGCGCGCCCCCGCGAACCGCTGGCGCAGCGCGCGCAGCGCCGGGGTCGCCATCACGACGTCACCGATCCAGTTGGGTAGGAAGATTGCGACGTTCATGTTCCTGCTTTCGGCCAATTTCCGCTTTCCCTTTGAGAGATAGGGAAACCCGCTATGCCGCCCGCATGCGATCGATCAGATTCGTCGTCGAATGCCCGTGGTGCAGCGTGGCCAGATGCACCCGGCCGCCGTAGGATTCGACGAACTGGGAGCCGACGACTTCTTCCTTGCTGTAGTCGGCGCCCTTGACGAGCACGTCGGGGCGGATGGCCTGGATGAGGTGCATCGGCGTCGATTCCTCGAAGACGGTGACGAAATCGACCGCTTGCAGGGCAGCCAGCACCAAAGCCCGGGCGGCCAGCGCTTGTACCGGGCGCGACTTGCCCTTGAGTGCCCGCACCGAGGCGTCGCTGTTGAGTCCGACGACCAGTAGATCGCCTTGAGCCCGGGCCTCTTGCAGGTACTGCACATGCCCGGCGTGAAGCACATCGAAACAACCGTTCGTGAACACGACGCGCTGCCCCAGACGCCGGCGATAATCCAGTTCCTGCACGGTTGCTTCCAGGGGCAAGGTTTTGTTGAACGAGCCCGCGCCGGTTTGGCCCGGGGTCAACAGGTCATGGAGAATCTCGTCGCGGCTCACCGTGGCGACGCCGATCTTGGCGACTTCCAGGCCGCCGGCGATGTTGGCGAGCTGAATCGCTTGCTCGTAATCCGCGCCCGCCGCCAGAGCCATGCCCAGCACGCACATGACCATGTCGCCGGCGCCGGTGATGTCGTAAACCTGCCGCGGGCGAGTGGGGAAGTGCTTGGCGCGCCCGTCGCGGTGCTTCAGCGCCATGCCGTCCTTGTCCAGGGTGATGACGGCCGCCTCGAGATCGAGTGTTTCTTGCAAATGGGCGGCAGCCTCCCAAACCGCGTTCATGTCGTTCAACGTTCGGGCCGAGGCCAGACCGGCCTCGAGGCGGTTGGGCGTGATCGCCGAACAGCCGTGATACTTGCGGTAATCGTGTCCGCGAATGGGATCGGCAACAACGCGAACGCCCAGCCCGCGCGCGGCCGTGATAACCGCACTGAGAAGCCCGGGCGTGCAGACGCCCTTGTCGTAATCGCTGATGAGCACGATATCGGTTTTTTTGAGATGACCTTGGATCGCCAGCAAGATCTGACGGCGCATGGCATCACTGATCGCCCGGCGGTCTTCGTAATCGACACGGATCATCTGCTGCGGATGGCGATGCTGCGCCCGGCCGACGTAGCGTTCCTTGACCGTGCTGGGCCGGTCGACGTCGGTGATGACCGCTTCATGGTCGATCGAGAGATCGGTGAGCATCTGGCGAATGCGTCCCGCGTCGTGATCGTTGCCGACGATGCCGGCGAGTTGCACCTTGGCGCCGAGGGCGCGTAGCATGGTGGCCACGCTGGAGGCGCCGCCGAGTCGTTCCTCGCGTCGGTCTGCCCGCAAGAGAATGACTGGCGCCTCCTGGCTGATGCGCTCGGCATCGCCCCAGACGTAGCGGTCCATCATCACATCGCCGACGACCAGCACGCGCGGGGCGCCGAGGTTTTGCACCAGATCGACCAGGTCCTTGGACATTACCATCCCTCCATGAAGCAAACGTCAAGCCCAGGGGTGAGCGCCGCGAACCCCTGGGATGAGCCATCCCAACCCAGGGGTTCGCGGCGCTCATCCCTCGGCGTTCTGGGTTTTCTTTACGCCGCCGCGGTTTCCAGCGCCACCCGTTTCGCCATCTGGCAGGTCACCGCCAGGTGCAAGAGCGGCAGCATGATCTCGTGGTGGCCGATCAGCTCGATGCCTTCCGAACTGGGCCGTTCCAGGACATTGACGCGCGAGCGATACTGGGCTTGCTTGTCGAGGTTCACCGTGACCAGGCCGTCGAGGTTGTGCTCGAAGTTGTTGGCGACGGAGACGGCCTTGACGAAGACCTCCGGCATGATGACGGCGCTGCCGAGATTCATCCAGACCCCATACGCCATGCCGGCGACGACGGTGCAGAGCCGGCGGAAGTCGGTAAGCGAGGCGGCGCCGATGGCGGCGCCGGAGACGTGCGGGTGCATGTGGACGATGTCGGTGCCGAGCGCGACGTGAATCGTGCACGGGATACCCGCGCGATACGCGGCCAGGACCAGGCTCGATTCCTCGTGCGGGCAGTTCATGTCGTCGAGGTGTTTGCCAAGCGCCCAGCCCAGGCCGACGTCGTTTTCCGCGCCGTTGTGAGCAGCCACGGCAAAGGCGTCGGCGGTGTCGCGCGCCATGCCAAATTCGCCCTTGGGCAACTGGTTGGCGACATTCTCGCTGGTCTTGCCCGCGAAGGCCAGCTCGAAGTCGTGGATTGCCGCGGAGCCGTTCATCGCGACCGCTTTGATGACGCCGCGCTTGATCCAGTCAATCAAGTACGGTGCGCAGCCGGTCTTGATGACGTGTCCGCCCAAGGCGACGGCAACGGTGCGTTCCTCGCGATAGGCCCGGCACAGGTGATTTGCCACGCGGCGGATGTCGTTGGCCGCCAACTGCCGCGGCAGGCTCAACAGCCAGTCCTCCGCACTCGCGTCGGCGTCCACGGGCTGACCCAGGTCGTCGTAGAACACCTTGGAGGGACGCGAGCTGAGGTCATATGTTTTCAGCGCGGCCAGATCGTAGGGCTTGACTTGCGTGAACGCCGACCAGTGCGGCGGGTTGGTCGCGGTGTGGCTATTGTTTGCACAATCGGACATGCCTTCTCCTCCATGAGTGTTCAGCGCGCCCAGGGGTATGCTGCGCTTACCCCTGGATTTTTGCTGTTTTCCTGAGCAAGAACTCCAGGGCGTCTTGCCCGGAAGTCACTTCGAGCCGAATCGCGAGCGCCCATAAAGCGCGCTCGCCCAGTTGGTCCACGCGAATCTTGACGAGGTCCTTTTGCGTCGTGGCCAGCACGGCATCAGCAGGCAACTGCCTCGCCCAGGACTGAAGTTCCTCGATGTCCGCGCGGGTATACGCATGATGATCGGAAAACGTTCGCCACGCGACCACGTTGATCCCAAGTCCTGCCAGCGTTTGCCGAAAACCCTCGGGATTCCCAATGCCGCAAAACGCCGCGATCGGCCGATCTCGAAGATCGTCCAGGGCCGATTCCATCCCGGCCGCGTTGCGCCAGGCAGCGGGGCGATGAACCGACTCGATGATCGGCAGTCCCGGCGTGACTCGTGCGATGGCGACACGAATCTCCCGCAGCACCTCCGGCCTGACCAAATCGCATCGGGTCAACATCGCGACGTCCGCCCGCTTCAGGCTGCCGATCGGCTCGCGCAACAGGCCGCGCGGAAGCAGGTAGCCATACCCCCACGGGCAGGTCGCGTCGATCAGGACGATGTCGAGATCGCGCTGCAAACGGCGGTGCTGGAACCCGTCATCCAACACGAGGATTTCGGTTTCCAATTCTTCGACCGCCGTTTGCGCCAGACTCACCCGGTCGCCTCCTTGCAGGTGCGGCACGTCGGGCAGATTCTCTTCCAACACCAGCGCCTCATCGTTCCGGCCCGCTTCGCTGCCATAGCCTCGGCTCAGCAGCGCGACTTGCAAACCAAGCTGGCGATAGAATCGCGCGACGTATTCCACACAGGGCGTCTTGCCCGTGCCTCCCGTGGTCAGGTTGCCTACGCTCACCACGGGAACCGGCGCCCGGAAAGTCTTCCTCCACCCGCGCTCGAACGCCAGGTTTCGCAAGGAAACGCCGAGGCGATACCCGAGACTCAGCGTCCGCAAGCCGGCTCGCTTTAGGGCTGCAAGCACCCCAGAGCGTTGCCCGCGAATCAGTGCGTGATAGGCGTCATTCAAAGCGCATTCATCCACACTTTCAAGGAACGCAGTTATAGTCGGAAAAGGATTTTGCTGTCAACCGCGACTTTGGTCCGCGCGGCAGGTTCAGGGCCGCCGGAACCTCGGCCATGAGCTGGGCGGCGAGTAAGTGAATAGTCGTAATCGCGTCGCAAGTCCTTGCAGATAGATTGTTTGCCACGTTTTTTTCGAGGACTTCTCACGGGACGGGGGTGGTGGCACAACTGACATTGCGATTCGGCGGGCGCCGCCGCCATGTGCCCCTGCAAAACTGTCAGGGTCGCCACCGGCGGGGGTGATCGGAACTCACCAGAGCAGGTTTGGCGAGATTGCAGCAACTGACATTGCAAATGGAACTTGGCCTGCGACACAACGCTGACCCGGACCGGCGGGCAACGCATCGTCCACGATTCCGGCGTCCGCGTGGTCGGCAGTGGCAACAGGGCAGAAATGGGACCGGGAGCTCCCGACGCTTTGTAGGTTCCAGCAAACGCTCCATCAGAATGGTCGCCCGAAATGAGGGCGCGGCGGCGGGCGCTGAGCCTCGCCGATCTCCCAGCCGCCGCCGAGGGCGCGATAGGTCTGGATCAGCCCCAGCGCGATGTCCCCCTTGGCGCGCGCCAGCGTGTCTTGCTGGAGTACCAGGTTTTGCAAGATCAGGATCAACTGGGAAATCGACACCGTGCCTGCCTCGTATTGAGCGAGGACAATGCTGGCGCTTCGCTGGGCGTGGTCCACGCTTTGGCCCTGTAACTTCGCGCGCTGCTGGGATTTCAGAAACGTCACCAGGCCGTTCTCTACTTCTTGCTGGGCGGTTAACACGGTGCCCTGGTATCGGGTGATCAGGCCCTGGAAGCGGCTGCGCTGGAGTCGCACGTTGCTATGAATTCGGCCGTAGTTGAAAATGTTCCACGTGAACGCGGGCCCGACGTTGCCGGTGAAAGCTGGCGCCTTGAACAGCGTCGTGAAATCCGCGGCCGAGCCGCCGAGGGTGCCGTTGATGAGAATATGGGGAAGGTACTCGGCCTTGGCGATGCCGATCTGGGCGGACTGGGCGGCGACCAGGCGTTCGGCGCGGCGCACATCGGGTCGGCGCCGCAGGAGGTCGGCCGGGATGCCGACCAGGATATTCGCATCCGCACTGGGGATTTCGCGGTGCACGAGGTTGGCGAGCATCCCCGCGGTGGCTTCCTCGGGCGTATTGGGAATCCCGAGTCGGGCGCGCAAATCTTCCGGGGCCTTGCCCAGCAGCGTGCAAAGTCGGTTGGTCGCCTGGCGCAGGCCGATCTCCAGTTCCGGGATGGCGGCCTCGGTTTGAAAGAGAACGCTCTTGGCCTGATCGACGTCGAGTTGCTTGGCGAGGCCGACCTTTTCGCGGTTCTCGACGATCCCGACCGTGTCGCGCTGCAACGACGCATTGATGCGCGCGTAGCGTATCCGCTGCTGGGCCACGCGGACCTGAGCGTAATTCGACGCGACATCCCCCAGGAGCGTGACCAGCACGTCGTCGTAATCGTGGACCGATGCGTCAAGCACCGCGCTGGACGATTCGACTGCTCGGCGGAAGCGGCCCCAGAAGTCGAGTTCCCAGGCGAGCGTGAATCCCTGGTTCCACTGGCTGAAGTACTTCGTTCTCAAAAACTGGCTACTGGCGGTGGCGGAACTGGTCTTGCTGCGCTGATAGCTGCCCTGCGCGAATTGCGCCTGCGGAAACAATCCGCCGACGGTAAGAGCCAGCTCCGCCCGCGCCTGGAGAATGCGAAAGCCGGCTTCCCGCAGCGTCAGGTTTTGACGGGAGGCGTCAGCGATCAGTTGGTCGAGAACCGGATCCTGGAAAGCGGTCCACCAGGTATCGGGAACCTCGGCATTCGGGTGAATACGTTTGTCATCGGCGTCGATCCACGATTCAGCCACCGTGGCGGGCGGCGTCTCGAAGTTAGGACCGACCTTGAAGCCGTTGCGAAAATAGGGCGGCAGCACGGCGCAACCCGATGCGCTCAAGGCGAAAACGGTCCAGCACGCACAGCGGATCAAGGCACGCACCATGCAAGACCCCGTCGACATCAGCGCGCACACGGTCAGGTGGGACAGGAAATCTCCGCCCAAGTCCTTGCCAGGCAGCCGCGCAATCGGCACTGTAGATAATATCGGCATATTTTGCCCAGGTATTCACCCTGAGTGAACCCGCGCAAAGAAACGTTGGGAAGGCTGTCATGCCACGTTACGTCCGCTCGCTGGGAATCTCCGCTTTGTTCATGACGCTCAATGCAGGTTGCGAGCGGGGCGCGCCGCGAATTGCCGCCCCGGAAACGCCGATCGTGCCGGTCAGCCATCCGGCCCAGCGCGCGGTCAAGGACTACGTCTATTACACCGGACGCGCCAACGCCAAGCACGCTGTCACGATTCAGCCGCGCGTCACGGGTTACCTGATGAAGATGCCCTTCAAGGAAGGCGCCGACGTGAAGAAGGACGACGTCCTCTTTGAAATCGACCCCCGGCCCTACGCCGCCCAGCTCGACGCGGCCAAGGCGGCGGTTGCCCAGAATGAAGCCAACGTGCGCTACGCCAAGGCGACAAACCTTCGTTTCAAGGAGTTGGACAAGAAACAAAAAGGCGCCGTCAGCGAGCGCGAACTGGACCAATATCAGGCCCAGGAGGACCAGGCCATCGCCAATCTGAACCTGGCCAAGGCCAATCTCGCCTCCGCCAAGCTCAATCTCGACTGGACCGTCATCAAGGCGCCGATCGACGGGCACATCAGCCGCTATTTCCTCACGGTCGGCAATCTGGTCAACCAGGACACGACTCAGCTGACCACGCTGGTGTCGATGGACCCGATGTACGTCTATTTCGACATGGACGAGCCGACGCTCCTGCGCATCAAGCGCGCCATCAATGAGGGGCGCATCAAGCGTGCCAAGGAGGGGTCCGAAGTCCCAATCCAGATCAGCCTGCCGGGCGAGGACGGATACCCCAACGCTGGCACAATCAACTTCGTGGACAACCAGATCAACCCAGGAACCGGCAGCATTTCCGTGCGCGGCGTCCTCAGCAATCCGAAGCCCAAGAACGGCACGCATCTCATCGTGCCCGGCATGTTCGTGCGCGTTCGCTTGCCGATCGGCCAGCCCAAGGACGAACTGCTCGTGATCGACCGCGCCATCACTTCCAACCAGGGGCTCAAATACGTCTACGTGCTGGACAAGGACAAGAAAGTCGAGGAACGCCGGGTCACCCTCGGCTCGCTTCAGGACGACGGTATGCGCGTGGTGACGCAGGGGCTGAAGAAGGATGACTGGGTCCTCATCGGCGGCCTGCAACAGGTGCGCCCGCGCATGACGGTCCAGCCGGATTACCTGCAAAACATGCCTTCGCTTTCGGAGCCCGCGTTGCCCAAGGCGAAGAAGGGTTGAGTTTGCCGCTTGCGGCTTAGCTTTTGCGCGGCGCCGCTTGGACGCTAAGCCGCAAGCGGCACAGGGATCGGAACGCTCCATGTTGTCCAGGTTCTTCATTGATCGCCCGATCTTCGCGACCGTGTTGTCCGTGCTCATCACCTTGACCGGGGCGATCGCGCTTTGGTTTCTCCCCATCGCGCAGTACCCGCGCATCACGCCACCCTCCGTACAGGTTTCGATCAACTATCCCGGCGCTAGCGCCCAGGTCGTGGCCGACACCGTGGCGGCGCCGATTGAGCAGGAAGTCACCGGCGTGCCCGGCATGCTCTACATGTCCTCGCAGATGGGCAACGACGGCAGCTATTCCCTTTCGGTCACCTTCGATGTCGATGTCGATCTCGATACTGCCCTGGTCATGGTGCAGAATCGCGTCACCCTGGCCATGCCCCGGCTGCCTACTCCTGTTCAGAATCAGGGCATCAGCATCCGCAAGAAGACCCCCGACATGCTTTGCATGATCAACTTCGTCTCGGCCGTGGACATCGAGCGACACGATGGCACGACCTTGCGCGCCTGGATCGAACGTGAAGACGACGAAGCGATCGTGGCCGTGGACGCCGACAAGAAAAAATACACGCTGGCCCGGCAAGACCTCCGGTCCATCAGCAAACCGATCTACGACGATGTGTTCATGAGCAACTATGCGCTGATCAATCTGCGCGATGAAATCCAGCGCGTGGATGGCGTTTCCGACGCGGGCATTCGCGGTCAGCGGGATTATAGTATTCGTGCCTGGCTCGATCCGCAGAAACTGGCGTCACGGCACATGACCGCGGGGGACGTGGCCGCGGCCCTGCGCAGCCAGAACCTACAGGCGGCCGCGGGACAAATCGGGCGGCCCCCGGCGGTGGCAGGCCAGCCGTTTCAGTTGCCCATCGATACGCTGGGCCGATTGTCCACCCCTGAGCAATTCGGGGAAATCATCGTCAAGGTCGGTCACGCCGGCCCACAGATGCCGCGGCGCGGGACGCCGACAGCATCGCCGGGTTCGGGCAGCGACGACGGCGTGGCGACCGATGCCATGTTTCTGCGCAACCTGTCCAGCGCTGTCGTAGGCGGCGCCGGGGTCGGTGGCGGCGCCGACGCGGGTGGCGGGGGCACCACGGGCGGCGGCGCCAACAGCGACGACGACGGTCCGCTCGCCGGCCTGGCGGGTTTTGCCGTCAACACGCCCACCGCTCGCCGCGCCCGGCTCCGGGCGCCCAATCGCGGACTGATCCAGCCTGCCGCCTTGCTGGCGCCGTCCGTCAGTATCGTGCGTCTCAAGGATGTGGCCCGCGTCGAACTCGGCGCTCTGAGTTACAACATCTCTTGCACCTTCGATGGCACGCCGTCCATCGCCCTGGGCGTCTATCAGTTGCCGGGGACCAACGCGCTTGAGGTTGCCGACCGCGTCAAGGCCAAGATGAAGGAGCTCAAAAAACGCTTTCCCGACGGCATGGACTACAACATCGCCTACGACACGACGCCGTTCATTCGCGAATCAATCTTTGAAGTGTTCCACACGCTGCGCGACGCGGTCATCCTGGTCGCGCTGGTCGTGCTCCTGTTCTTGCAGGATTGGCGGGCCATGATTTTGCCAATGATCGACGTGCCGGTCTCGCTGATTGGCACGTTCGCCGTCATGGCCGCCCTGGGCTATAGCCTCAACAACATTTCTCTCTTCGGGTTGGTGCTGGCGATCGGCATCGTCGTGGATGACGCCATCGTCGTTCTTGAGAACATCCAAAGGCAGATGGCGAAGGGGCTTGACGCGCGCAGCGCGACGCTCCAGGCCATGGCGGAGATCAGCGGGCCGATCATCGCCATCACGGTGGTGCTTTGTGCCGTCTTCGTTCCCTGTGCCTTCATCAGCGGCATCACGGGGCGCTTTTTTCGCCAGTTCGCGGTGACCATCGCCGCCTCGACGGTGATCTCTGCCGTCAACGCACTGACGATGACGCCATCGCGGGCCATGCTGATCTTCAAAAAGAATCCCAGCGAGCCGGGAGCGTCAGCGACCGGAGAACTCCGTCGCCGGGAAGCGCTCCCGTGGTGGATCTTTGGCGCTCTTGGCTTCGTCACGCTCTCATGGCTGCCACGACTTGGGTTCCTCCTTCCAACGGATTGGGCGTTTGATCCGCGTGATCCCCAGGAGTTGTCCGCCTGGCATGGCTGGGGATCAACGGCTCTTTTGTTCGCGCCCGGCCTGTTGGTCGGCCTGACGCTTGGCTGGTTCGTCATCCAGCCCGTCAACCAGGTGATGGGGCTTTTTTTCGGCTACTTCAACCGCGCCTTCGATCGGCTCACCGATGCCTACGGCTGGGGCATTGGGAAATGCCTGCGTCTGAGCGCGATCGTGGTGCTGGCCTACGGCGGTCTCCTCGTGCTGACCTACGTGGTCTTCCGCGATTCGCCGCGCGGGTTCGTGCCACGCCAGGACATGGGCAGGGTCATGGTCAGCGTGCAGCTTCCCGATTCCGCCAGCCAGGACCGCACCGAGGAAGTCATCAAGGAAGTCGATGGCATTATTCGCAAGGTTCCGGGCGTTGCCCACACCATCGGCATGAGCGGGATCTCATTCGTCGAATCGGCGAACGGGTCCAACTTCGGCTCGTTCTTCGTGATTCTCGATCCTTTTGCCGAGCGCCAGGATAGCAGCCTTCGCGCTGAGGCGATCATGGCGCGCCTGCGGCAGGAATTCTCGGCCAAGGTCAAGCAGGCGCGGGTGGTGGTGGCGGGCGCCTCGCCGGTGCCGGGAGTCAGCACGTCCGGCGGGTTCAAGGTCATGGTGCAGGATCGCGGCGGCCTGGGCTTGCCAACGCTCCAAGATCAGACCGACAAGTTCATTCGTAAAATCCGCCAACAAATCGGGGAGGAGGCAAACCAGTCCGGCGAACCGGGCCACGCGATGCTCGCCGGCGTCCTCACGCAGTTTCGCTCCAACACCCCGCAGCTCTACATGGACATTGACCGCGTCAAGGCAGCGTCGATGGGGGTCCCGTTCGACGAAGTCAATCAGACGTTGCAGATCTATCTCGGTTCCTTGAACGTGACACGCTTCAACGAGTTCGGCCGCTACTGGCAGGTGACGTTGCAGGCCGACCGGGAGTTTCGCGCCCGGGCCGAGGACATCAATCAGCTTCAGGTGCGCAACAACCGCGGCCAGATGGTTCCGCTGGGCACGCTGGTGCGCGTGAAGGAACAGACCGGGCCGATCTTCGTGCGGCGTTACAATCTCTACACGGCCGCGCCGATTACCGGCGCGCCATTGCCCGGCGCCAGCTCCGGCGAGATCATCGAGGAGGTCGATCGCATCGCGCTCGATGCGCTGCCGCGTTCCATGAACGCGGAATGGACCGAGTTGATGTACTTGCAGATTCGCGAGGGGAATACCACGAGCATCGTGTTCGGCCTGGCCGTGGTGTGTGTCTTCCTCGCGCTGGCGGCGCTTTACGAGAGTTGGGCGTTGCCGCTGGCTGTGATCCTCGTGGTGCCCCTGTGCATGTTATGCTCGATCGTCGGTGTGTTGCTGGCGAATACGTCGGTGAATATCTTCGTGCAAATTGGGCTGGTGGTTCTGATCGGGTTGGCCTGCAAGAACGCGATCCTGGTCGTCGAGTTCGCCCGGGAATTGCACGGCGCGGGGAAATCCGTGCGGGACGCGACGATCGAGGCGTCGCGTTTGCGCTTGCGCCCCATCCTGATGACGTCGTTCGCGTTCATTCTGGGCGTGCTGCCGTTGTGCTTGTCCTCGGGCGCTGGTTCGGAGATGCGGCGGTCGCTGGGAATCGCCGTCTTCAGCGGCATGCTGGGCGTCACGCTGTTTGGTATCTTTCTGACGCCGGTGTTCTTCTATGTTATTCAGGGGATCGGCGAGACGCGCGTCTTTGCCGGCGCGGTCGGACAGGGTCTGGGGTCGGCGGCCTTCGGCGGAATCTCCGGTGCGGCCTTCGGTTTTCTCCTGAGCCAGCTGGGAATCGTGGACACGCTCTGGGCCCCTCTCGTGGGCGCCAGCGCCGGCATTCTCGCGGCGCTCGCGGTGCGGGGCGTCCACAAAAAACTCACCGGCGGCCTCGACGGCCGGAAGTAATATCGACCTTCGCCAATTCTGCACGCGGTACCGTTCGTCAAGTGGAGCGATGCCAACCCCACGCGCACGCGCGGGGGGCGCGGCCTCCCAAAACCCCAGCTTGCGCTGGGGGCTGGTCAAGTTTTTTGGAAAATCTGAGCAAGCGGACGAATCATGGAACAGGTTGCCGATGGTTCAAACGGGAAATTCCGATTGGATTCGGTAGGATGAAACTGCCGCCTGTGGGCCGGCGTGTCTTTCGTGGGCGAACAGCCGGGTGAAAAAACGGGAGCAATGCAATGCGTGACGCGTCCTGCCCCGGTCCGATGTCGCGGCGAGCGTTCTTGCGTCTGGGTACTCTCGCGCTCGGCGGGCTCGCCTTGCCGCAGTTCATGGCCGCGCGCGCGAGCCAAACTTCGCGGCCGACGTCGGTGATCCTGTTCTGGATGTGGGGCGGCCCGAGCCAGTTCGAGACTTTCGATCCCAAACCGGACGCTCCGGTTGAATATCGCGGGCCGTTTCGCCCCATCCGCACGACGGTTCCGGGCATGGATGTCTGCGAGCTCTTTCCGCGCCTGGCCGAGCAAGGTCAACGATTGGCCCTGGTTCGCTCGTTGCACCACACGATGTCGTCGCACAACGATGGCTCCATCGAGGTGCTGACCGGCAAAACGCCAACGGTTCCCGATCCGACCTCGACTGCCCGGTCCGACCATCCCGATTTCGGCATGATTGCAAGTCGGTCGCGCGGTCTCCGGCCAGACGGGCTGCCTCAGTACGTCGGCATTCCCACGCAACCCTTCATGACCCGGCCAACGTATCTGGGCCTCAATCATCAGGCCTTCGTGGCCGGCGATCCCTCGGCCGCTGGGTACCGTCCGCCGCATCTGGGTTTGACGGGCGGCGTCACGGTCGAGCAATTCGCCAGTCGCCGCCGCCTGCTGGCAAACTTCGATCAACTTCGCCGCGACATGGACGCCCATGGCCGGCTTGAAGGGACCGATCGGTTGCGCGAGGCGGCCTTTCAGCTCTTGTCCAATCCGCAGGTCGCGCATGCTTTTGATCTGGGCCGAGAGGACGGTCGAGTACGTGATCGCTATGGCCGGCACCTGTGGGGCCAAAGCTGTTTGCTGGCACGCCGACTTGCCGAGGCGGGCGCCGGCGTCATCACCGTCGATGCCCTGGCGCCAGTGCAAAACCAGCGCATCTACTTTAGCTGGGACGATCACGCCGACGCGCAACCCGGCTGGGACCTGGCCGAAGGCATGCGCTGGCGCGCCCCGTTCATGGATCAGGCGCTGTCCGCCCTCATAGCGGATGTCCACGACCGCGGCCTGGATCGTGATATTCTCATCCTCGCTCTGGGCGAGTTCGGCCGTACGCCGCGCTTGACAACGCTTAACGGCAAGCTTGGCCGCGACCATTACCCGCAGGCCATGTCCGCTCTGGTCAGCGGCGGGGGTTTCCGCATGGGTCAGGTCATTGGCGCCACCAACAGCCGCGGCGAGTATCCACGTGAGCGCCCGTTAACGCCGCAGGATCTGCTCGCAACCGTCTATCGGCACCTCGGCATCGATCCAGGGCATGAGTTTCTCGACTTCACCGGCCGGCCTATCCCGATCCTTTCTGCCGGCCAACCGCTTCGGGATTTGGGATAGTGGCGGGAACATGGCCGAAACGCCCCGGTCGAACGGTTGCCCGCGCGAATGTTCCGCGTACCACGTCAGGCTTGCCAGTCGCTGATTGGATCAAGCGGGTAGATCGGTCGCGGCAGGTGCTTCCATGCAAATGCGGTCAGATCGGATTGCGTCGTACCGGGGGAATCGACTCGAATCAATCCCTTGCGCCACCGGCCGAAGAATTGAAAATTGCTGGCCGTCTTGACGATCACCATTTTGGCGTCGGCCATTTCCAGCCCCAGGTGGGTGTAAAGCACCGGATGGTTGACGGCGAAACTGCGGTGATCAAGCAAGGCAATATAGACCGAGCCGACCTGCAAGAGAGCCGTGCGGCGCAGAGCGCACACACCGCGATCGTGCAGATCAACCGTGAATCCGTCGGAAACCGCGGCCACGGTTCCCGTG
Source organism: Planctomycetota bacterium (assembly GCA_016191165.1). GTDB lineage: Bacteria > Planctomycetota > Planctomycetia > Gemmatales > Gemmataceae > SIAQ01. The sequence continues at coordinate 4,071 of JACPPF010000044.1, read as the reverse complement.
ACTCGCACCGGCTGATTGAAGATGTTGTCAAACTTCCCGCCAAGGTCAATGGTGATCTTTGCGCCAACACCCGCCGCGCTGGCTTCATGCACGGCGCCCGGATCGATCATCGGCACCAGGGCGTTGCACGATATCTTTTGCTCGAGCATCGCGCGAAGAATACAGGTGCTGTCGCCGGGAGCGCCCCCGTATACCGAATCGCCCGTGTCCGACAGAATCATTAACCCGCTTTTGGCTTCAACGGCCTGCCGAACCGCGTCGGCCGGCGGCACACGTTCGGAACGCCAAAAGTATTCGCGCAGACTCCACGCCTTGTTCGCCATCTCGACGGCAACCGCCTGCGCCAGTTCGGGATCGTTGTCGGTGTGAACAACCACCGCCCAACCCCCTTCGGCAACATCCAGCCACGGCTGCATCGGATAGGGCGACACATCCAGGACACCCTTGCGAAGTTCCATCGCCCGGGCCAGGTCGAACCACTCTTTCATCGGCCCCGCCGAGGTCAGGAATTGATCCTGCGGCGCAATCATGGGAATCTTCTGCCAGCGAAGCGTCGGGCGGATTTCACCGCGCAGCATTCGAAAAAGAAGGCGTGCCGCCTTGCGTCCGGTCGCTGGCGGATCGTGCGGCTGCGTTTCGTGTCCAACCAACGCGTCGGCGCAGCGCACCATTTGCAAGGTGATATTGGCATGATGATCGAGCGCCACCACGATCGGCACCGCGCTGCCAACGACCTCGCGGGTCGCACGAAGGACGTGGCCTTCAACATCGTCTTCGTTCGCAGAGGCGGCAGCGCCGTGCAAGGAAAGAAAAACGCCGTCGAGTGGGAGCGACCGCTTCAACCCGTCGACAAAACGCGCGATGAGAAAATCGAGCGTTTCGGCCGCGATGGTGCCGCCGGCGCCGCCCCAGGCGCGTACGATTGGCATGAGGGAAACGCCATCGGCCTGATCGGCAGCGACATCAAGAAACCCGCCGATCGGGCCGACGCCGCGCATCCTCTCCAGGATTTCATTGCCAAAGTAGAGGCCGTATGCTTCAAAGTCCGTGCGTTCGGCGATGATGGGACTGAAGGAATCGGTTTCCTGGGCAATCTCGGCGAATGCGATTCGCATGGTACGCCTACTTGTGAAAAAGAAGTAGGTCAGGCTTTCCAGCCTGACGTCGGGCTGGAAAGCCTGACCTTCGCCTACGCCTAAACACATGGCGTGCGGAAAGGACTACCTGTCAAACAGACGTTCGATTGGATCGCCGTCGGCGAGGCGGTAGGGCCGGCCGGTCAGGTCATGGATTTCGGTCGCCGGGTCGATGCCGAAGCGCCAGAAGATGGTGGCAGCGAAGTCAGCGGGGGTGACCGGGTCGAGGGCGGGGTAGGCGCCGATGCGGTCGCTGGCGCCGTGAACGTAGCCGCCGCGAACGCCCCCGCCCGCAAGGAAGACCGAATAACAATCCGGCCAGTGGTCGCGCCCGGCGCTGCCGTTAATGCGCGGCGTCCGGCCAAACTCCCCGACGGCGATAACCAGCGTCGAGTCCAATAGGCCGCGCGCGTCGAGGTCTTCGATTAGTGCCGACATGCTTTGATCGAACGGAGGCAAGAGATAATGCTTATGCTCCTGGAAACCGCTGGCGTGAGCGTCCCAGTTTTGGCCCTGTTGCTTGTAATCGTTGATGGTAACGAACGGGACGCCCGCCTCGACGAGTCGGCGGGCGAGCAGCAGGTTTTGGCCGCGAATCTGCCGACCGTGGCCCAGGCCGCCGCCTCCCCCCTGGTAAGCGCGCGTCGTGTCGAAATAGCCATAGCGTTCGCGCGTTCGCTCGCTCTCTTGCGACAGGTCCAGGGCACGGCGAATCGCCTCGGATTCGAGCAGTTGATAAGCCCGGTTGGCAAAGCGGCGAAGTTGCAGGCCGCCCGGCTGGTTGCTTGCCTGAATGCGATCCAGGTTTTCCAGCAGCGTGCGCCGTTGTTGCAAACGTGCCCGCGTCAGGTCATCGGGGAGGGCGAGCATGTTCGCGCGGTACGTGCGGTTCGCGGGATCGCCCTCGATCCAGAACGGGTTGTATGCCGCTCCGAGAAACCCAGCTCCCTGGCAAGGGACATCAACGACGTTGTGAAACAAAAACGGCAACGCGGCACACGGCACGTCCAGACGCCGGCCACGCCAAAGATACGCCAGCGCGCTGCCATAACTGGGAAAGAACTGCGGGATCGGGGCAAATAACTCCCGATCGCCGCCCGCCAGCGGTCGGCCCGTCAGCGTCTCGATGCCGGCCGCATCGTGCAAACGGTTGCCGTGATGCAGACTGCGGATCACCGCAGCCTGATGCATGTGCCCGGCCAGGCGAGGCAAATGTTCGGACACTGGTAGACCAGGCACCGACGTTGCGATCGGGCGAAACTCCCCGCGAATCTCCGCGGGCGCGGTCGGCTTGAGATCAAACGTGTCGAGATGGCTCGGCCCGCCATATTGATAAACCAGGATGCATGCGCGCAGTCGCTGAGGCGGATTGTAACGCGGCTCGGTCGAGGCCTGGGCGTGGAGCAGCGTCCCAAGGTTTAACCCCAGTGCGCCCAGTCCCGTCGCTCCGAGCCATTGTCGACGGGTCAACGATGTTCCAGGGTGGTTTGCCATGAGGTGATTGTAGCAAAGGTCACGCATTTTTTTCGGCCTGGTGCAAATCCATCGATTTTAGTGTAACAAACAATCCGCGAGCCGCCGGGCTTGTCCCGGCGGTGGACCACGGCGGAACGGGATGCACCGCCGGGGCAAGCCCGGCGGCTCGCTGGGACCTTCACTTGAGCCAGGCCATGTTTCCGTCAGGTTCCGCGGCAGCGTTGCGACCCTTGCCGCAGGCGAAGTACGCCTGTTTGCGCGCGCGCATCATGTTACCCAGGGGCCGGTGTTCCACCAGGGCGTGCCAGGGGTCGAACGACAGGCTTTGGACGACCTCGGCGATACGTTTACCGCGCTCGCTGACCGCGTCTTGTTGTGGGATGACGAGCTTGCCAACACGAACATAGGGCGCAATATCGACAGGCCAATCGACCGAACCGTCCTCGATCGGCGTACTGCCCTCGTCCACGAAGAATTGCAGTTCCAGGGCGTATTCGATCGGCCCTTTTCGCAGGCGGTCCGCCAGATCGTCGGCGTATTTCGTCGAACCGGCGGGCGGGCCGTCGGCCGCCGGCGCGGTGAGCGGCAACCAGGCAAACCGGACGGCATACGGGCCGCACAACATCGGCAGCGAACTGAAAAACCTACTCTCCGCCAGCGAATCAACCGGCACCTTGACCGCGCGGATGAGTTTCGGCAGAATCGAAAACGCCCGCAAGCCGACCGTGAAAAGCAAACGCGGCAACGAGAGCCACGGATTCCGCGACGCCCAGATTACGCCGACGAACTCATACGCATCGCGAAACGGCGTCGTGGATTGCAGGATGCCGAGGAAGTCCTGGGTTCGCGCGGTCCCGATGGCCTTGGGGCCGTCCACTTCCAGCACCTTGACCGCCATGCCGCGCACGTCGGCCTTGGCGTCGTCCTGCACCACACCCGAACCGTTCGAGTAGCGCACCAGGGCATCGTAAACTCGGGGCACGGCGAACAAGCCGTGCCGGCAAGGTTCAGGCAAGTCGCCGAAAATCTCCAGGCGAGCCTCAAACCCGCCATTAAACTTCGTGTGCAAAGCACGCGCTGGACGACCGTCAACGGCATGCATGCGCTGAAGCTCGACCAGTTGTTTCGCAAGCTCGGCGAATCGGGCCTCCTCGTCCGCGGGGATGATTTCCTTCCAGTTTTGGCTTGGCGGCATGGTAGGGTTCCCTCTCTTGATGCGTGAGAGAATAAAAAGTAAAAAGTAAAAGGAAAAAAGGAAAAAGTCGCCCCCTGACCTTTTCCTTTTTTCCTTTTACTTTTTCCCTCCGCACGGGTGTTCGCTAGATGGCCATTTTACAAGTCCCTGAGCAGTTGTCCGTCGGGTGGCGGTGGTAGGGGCGGAGTGGGTAGAGGAAGCGTTTGAAACGCTGGGGATCTCGGCCAAACCACGCTCGACCGAATCGCTGCTGGCGGCGTGTTT